>CAVOLS010000007.1:0-539140 GCA_963696835.1 uncultured Chitinophagaceae bacterium
ACTGCGTCCGTGGCTTTACCGACGCTTGTTTAACAGTCAACCCCGGCACCACCGGCGGCGCTTATGGTTACCCCGGAATGGGAGGTTACATGGGAACGCAGGCGGAATATGCCCGCATACCTTTCGCCGATGCGAATTGTTTGAAACTTCCTGGCGAAGCAGGTGATGATTGGGAAAACGATTTTGTATTGCTCGCCGACGCTTTTCCAACGGGGTGGCATGCCACCGAGCTGGCGGAAGTGTCGGCAGGAAATTCAGTGGCGATTTTTGGCGCAGGAGCAATTGGGCTTCTCGCGGCCTATTCTGCATTACGGTTTCGGGGTGCAAGCGTTGTGTATGTAGTTGATTATGTTCCTGAGCGGCTTCAGAAAGCTGGTGAAATCGGAGCCGTTCCAATTGATTTCACTAAGGGAGATCCGGTTGAACAAATCAAAGCGGAACAATCCAAAAGGCGCAAAGGCGCCCAATCAACTTACCGTGGTGAAGAAGCAATGAACGGAGTGGACTGCGGTATTGATGCGATTGGTTTTCAGGCACACGATTGGACAAAGAAAAATATCATTGAAAACCCGAACATTGTCATCGGTGCACTTGGCAAGATTATCAATGCCACAGGCCGCCTTGGAATCGTTGGAGTATTTGTTGCCAATGATCCAACACCCGCAAACGAACTGGCAAGAAAGGGTGAAATTGTGGTCCCATGGGCTGATTTGTTCAAAAAAGATATTGTCGTCAAAATGGGGCGTGATCATGATTTGCGATACAACCGCCATCTGCGTGATCTGATCATTGCAGGACAAGCTAAGCCTGGTATTATTGTTTCCCACCGCATCGGATTTGATGCTGCGCCAGCCGCCTTTCGCAAATTTGATGAACGAAAAGACGGCTACATAAAAATCGTTCTTGACCCACAATCCAAAGCTTAATGATGAAGTGTGCCGCTATACATCCAGTGTTTATAAAAGGTATTTTCAGGAAATGATATAAGATATATACGATTCTGAAACGGGTTTAGAAAAGCGAAAATGTAGAAAATTAAAATTAATAACAAGACTGTTTAATCCAGGTAAGAACAATTTACAACAGTCAAAATAGATTTCCATGATGAAATAAAATCGCAAGCGTATTCTTATTATACCGGCTATCGCACAACAAACAATTAGTCCGGAACGCACCGTCTCAATAAATAAAAATGTATTAATTAATAATTAAAAAAACGAATTATGAAATCGTTAGAAAACAAAGTAGCCATCATTACCGGGGCAGGCTCTGGTATCGGCAAAGCCATCTCATTGCTTTACGCAAAGGAAGGGGCAAAAGTGGTGGTATCGGATATCAGTGAAAAGGGTGGCAATGAAACGGTTTCGGAAATAAAATCAAGTTCGGGCGAAGCCATCTTTGTGAAAGCGGATAGTTCAAAAGCTGATGACAATAAAAGTTTGGTAGAACAGGCTGTTAAGCAATTTGGCGGATTGCATATTGCGGTAAATAATGCGGGGATTGGCGGCCCGTTGGCAGCCACCGGCGAATACCCAATCGATGGCTGGGACAAAGTGATTGCTATCAATTTATCAGGCGTGTTCTATGGAATGCGTTATCAGATTCCCGCCATGCTGCAATCGGGCGGCGGCAGCATTGTAAACGTAGCTTCCATCCTGGGAAAAGTGGGCGCAAAAGGTTCACCTGCTTACGTTGCCGCCAAGCACGGCGTAATTGGCCTTACAGAAGCGGCAGCACTCGAATATGCCGATCAGAAAATTCGCATTAATTCCATAGGGCCGGGTTATATTTTAACACCGCTGCTTACCAATAGTTTGGATGATGCTGCCATGAAAGCATTGGTAGGCCTGCATCCAATGGGAAGATTAGGCGATTCAAACGAAGTAGCCGAACTGGCTTTGTGGTTGAATTCAGACAAAGCCTCTTTTGTTACAGGCGCTTATTATAATGTGGATGGCGGATATTTAGCGCAATAGATTTTGAGTAAATAAACCATCAATTATTCCATAACAAATAGAATTTGCAACGATCAACAATCAAATAATAATTATGGCAAAAGTTACCGCCAATAACGGCAAAGAAAATTATATGGTGGAAATACATTCGCCTACGGGTAATATGCTAATTGCAGATGAACCCAAAGAAAAAGGCGGCGAGGATAAAGGCTTCTCGCCAAAAGAATTGCTGGCGTCTGCTTTGGCTGCATGCACCAGCGCCACAGTGCGGATTTTTTGTAATCGTAAAAAATGGGATGCAAAAAATGTGCATGTTGAAGTTGAACTGGTGGAAGAGGAAGGTGAAACTATTTTTAACAGGAAACTACAATTGGAAGGCAACCTGGATGAAGCTCAGCGTCACACGCTTTTGAATGTAGCCAATGCATGTCCAGTTCATAAAATATTGACACATGCTATTACTGTGGAAACTACATTGGTTTAGTAATGCTGAACAGAACCGGATATAAAAGATTAAAAATTGGCTTTAATTGTTCGTTTGCTATCAATTATAAGATTGAAAATTGGCAGGGAAAAAAATAGAAGGCGTAAAAATGGCTTGATGGCGTTTTATACAAAAAAGAGTAGATGTAAATGATAAAAGCTATTATAATGATATTAGCGTTAGGTGCTTCTGCCGTTGCATTTGGTCAGGGGCGATTTAAAATTCACCATATCATCAAAAAATCAGCTATCGAAAGCGGTTATTTGCCTTTAATCTACAAAGACAAGGAGAATAATGTGCAACCGGTTTCCATCTGTTCTGACAAACTTTACGGTATTGTTCGGATTAACCAGGGCGTACCCGTTGTTGATTTTTGGCCAATAACCGACGATGATTATGCCGACAATCCTCATTGCATTTCAAAAAATACGGAACTGGGCCGGTTTGAAATTGATTTATCACGAAAGAAAGTTGGTAATCCGGTAAGGTATATAAAAGTGCCTTTCAGCGGTTGGATATTCGGTTTCGGAACAACGCCATTCCATTTCAGACCAAAAACAGAGAGTTTTCCTTCCGCCGTTTCTTCTCAAATAGGCATTAACGTTACTTACGGCAAATACGTTGGTTACTCGAAGGTAAACATGGGAACAATCATAAATTACGGATTGATAATCGGGCCGTTTGCCGGGATAACAGAAGTGAGGTTAGAGAAAAGTACGGTGGTAAATCCGGACAATTGGGTTGCGGACAGAACCAATTCAGCGTTTACCTACGGGCTGAATGTGGCACTAACAAGAAACAATTTGGGTATCGTCCTGTCGTTGGGAATTGACCACAACTTTGGAACCGATGCCAAAGATTGGGGCTATCAAAATAAACCTTGGCTTGGGATTGGTGTAAATACGTATTTAGGAGTTTTTTAAAAAAAATTGGGTTCTTTAAAAAAACTCAACGGAAAGTCAATCATAAAAATAATAAGCATGATTTCCTCTAATCAAACAAATACCGTCACTTCAAAGTATCAGGGAACCAATAAACTTATTATTGGGATTGTTTTGGCCGTCATCACCTTCTGGCTTTTTGCGCAAACAACATTAAATATCGCGCCTGTAATGGGTGCAGATTTAAAAATCAGCCATGGCCTGAACAATATAGCGGTTACTATTACTGCTCTATTTTCGGGTCTTTTTATCGTAGTGGCAGGAGGATTGGCTGATCGGGTGGGCAGGGTGAAAATTACCTACATTGGTTTGCTGTTCAGTGTCATTGGTTCATTGCTCATTGCTATATCTCCATCCGGTACTGCTGTGTTTCTAATGGCTGGTCGAATTTTGCAGGGACTTTCAGCGGCCTGTATTATGCCCGCTACTTTGGCTTTGGTGCAAGCTTATTATGAGGGTAAAGCACGTCAGAGAGCTATTAGTTTTTGGTCTATTGGCTCATGGGGTGGTTCCGGTTTCAGCGCACTATTTGGTGGATTAATTGCCTCGTCAATTGGTTGGCGCTGGATTTTTATTATCTGCATTCTCGTCTCAATTGTAAGTTATTTATTAATCCGGGGAACACCGGAAAGTAAATCCACTGCTACCGCTGAAAAATCCTTCGATTGGGGTGGGCTTGCCTCTTTTATTATCGCCTTATTGTCATTAAACATTGTAATCGGTCAGGGTTCGGCACTCGGTTGGTTAAGCCCTGCGATATTGATTGGTTGGGCCATTTTTATTGTAGCCACTATTATTTTCTTCCGGATAGAAAATAAGCGCAAAAACAGCTTTGTTGATTTATCACTTTTTAAAAATAAAACTTTTTCAGGAGCCACTTTATCCAACTTTTTGCTCAATGGCGCTGCCGGCACGTTGCTTGTTGCACTGGCACTTGTGCAATCTGAGGCAGGACTATCTTCTCTGCAGTCGGGGTTAATTACAGTTGGTTATTTAGTGGCTATACTCAGTACCATTCGTGTAGGAGAAAAATTACTTCAAAAAATGGGGCCAAGAAAACCGATGGTAATGGGTTGTCTTATAACGGGCGTGGGTATTCTTCTCACCAGCTTTACATTTCTTTTAGCTAAAGAGTATCTTATTATTGCTTTTGTAGCCTTCACATTGTATGGCATAGGACTTGGCTTTTACGCAACACCCTCTACCGATGCTGCTGTTAGTAATGTTCCCGGAGATAAAGCCGGGTCGGCATCGGGAATCTATAAGATGGCATCATCCCTTGGTGCTGCCCTGGGCGTTGCCATTTCTGCAGCTATCTATTACGGGTTGGGTAAAATGAAAGGAAACCCACCGATGGCGGATATTTTCATGGGAAGAACCGATAATGCAGAGGTTAGATACGCAGCAGGCTTAGCATTACTTTTTAATGTTTTTATGGTTGTTGTAGCCATCATTGCCATATTGATAACTGTTCCCAAAACACCTCCTAAACCGACAATAAATAATTCGAAATAATAATCTTCATTTAAATTAATACAAAGACCATGGATACCACTAAAATCAAATCATTCATGAAGAATATGGACGGCTTCATTGATAAGCTGCTACCCGAATTGGAAGAAATCTATAAAGACATTCACCGCAACCCGGAATTGTCGATGCATGAAGAGCGCACTTCCAAAATTGCAGCAGATTATTTAACCAAATACCAATATGAGGTTACCACGAAAGTCGGCCCCACAGGGGTCGTCGGCCTGATGAAAAATGGTGAAGGCCCTGTGGTAATGCTTCGTGCTGATATGGATGCGCTACCAGTAACGGAGGCTACCGGGCTGCCTTATGCCAGCACGCTAAAAGCGAAAGATGATGAAGGCAGGGAAGTAGGCGTGTCTCATGTGTGCGGGCATGATATACATGTAACCTGGTTGATGGGCACGGCAAGATTGTTTTCAGAACATAAAGACCAATGGAAGGGAACTTTAATGGCTGTTTTTCAACCCGGGGAAGAGGTAGGCCGTGGCGCCCAAAGCATGATTGATGCCGGTATGATGACCCGTTTTCCCAAGCCGGATATTATTCTTGGCCAGCACGTCATGGTAGGCGAGGCTGGTACGGTAGGGTATCGCAGCGGCGCCATTCTTTCTGCTGGCAACAGCATCGAGGTGCAGCTTTTTGGAAAGGGCGCGCATGGCTCCTATCCGCAAACATCCATAGATCCGGTAATTATGGCGGCTGCTACCGCCATGCGGCTGCAAACCATTGTTTCCAGAGAGATAGCGCCTACGGAGACTGCGGTGTTGACTATTGGCGCCCTGCAGGCAGGCACCAAGGAGAATATTATTCCGGAGGATGCAACATTAAAATTAAACATCCGCACTTTTAATGATGGGGTAAAGGATCACATTCTTTCGGCTGTGAAACGGATCTGCAATGCAGAATCTGCGGCTTCCAACGCTCCGAAGGAACCGAAATATACAGACCTGGATTCTTATCCGCTCACAGAAAATGATCCCCAGGCTACCGCAAAAGTGGCAGCAGCCTTTAAAGCAGAGTTTGGCGATAAGTCGCACGAAACCGGGCCAGCTTCTGCAAGTGAAGATTTCAGCATTTTTGGAAGAAACTGGAAAGTGCCTTATGTTTTTTGGTTTGTCGGCGGCACGGATCCTAAAACGTACCTGGATGCCAAAAAAAATAATAAAATAAATTCTATTCCAAGTAATCATTCACCTAAGTTTGCTCCTGTAATAAACCCAACATTAAAAACCGGTTTGCAAGCCATGATGACAGCCGCTGTTGCATGGCTCAATGGAAAATAACGGCAAAATGATTAACCTTCATTCCCTATATACCTTTATTGATCTGTCCGGAACTTTCGCTTTTGCCATAAGTGGGGCTGTTGCTGCACGGGATAAGGGGCTTGATGTGTTTGGCATTTTAATAGTTGCCTTTACCGTTGCCTGCGGTGGAGGCATCATGCGGGATGTATGTATCGGATCAATTCCTCCCGCCGGATTATCTGACTGGCGTTACCTTGCAGTGGCAATGATGGCGGCGATAATTATAATGAGCCTGGATTCCTTGTCGAAATGGTTGAACCGGCCCGTATTGCTGTTCGATGCTTTAGGCTTGTCTCTCTTTGCTGTTTCAGGCGCACGTAAGGCGCTGGCCTTTGGTCACAATCCTGAAGCGGCCATTCTGCTTGGAATGATTACGGCAATTGGTGGCGGGGTGATTCGTGATGTTTTGCTTACCCGGGTGCCTGTGGTTTTTCAAAAAGAAATTTATGCCTCGGCTGCACTTGCAGGTGCTGGGGTAGTGGTTATGGGAAATTATTTCGGATGGCACAATGACCTGGTCTTCCCTGCCGGATTTTTACTTTGTTTTACCTTGCGAATTCTGGCGCTTCGCTATCATTGGGAACTTCCCGTTTTCAGGAATAAAAATAAGTGAATAAAAAAATTAACAGGACAGAGCCAAATGAAAGTTTGCGGTACTATGGCTTACAAACCATTCAATAGAAGGAATATTTATTGATAGTTAAAATCTGTTTGGCAATCAGCCTAAGTGTAGTTTTCAGCGTCTCAAAAAAAGAATCAGATATGGATCTTTTAACCATCATCACCATACTTCTTTGCATCAGCGCGATATTTTCTTATTTAAATGAACGCTTTATAAAGCTGCCTGGCACAATAGGCGTAGTAACCATTTCGGTAGTCGTTTCAGTACTGATTTTAATAGCGGGAAAAACAGAAAATGTACTTGCTAAAACTATTATCAGGTTCGCAGGCAGTATCAATTTTTCCAGGGTGCTTCTGGATGTAATGTTAGGATTGCTGCTTTTTGCAAGTTCGCTTCATTTCGATTATCATAAGCTTAAAGAACAACGTTGGCCGGTTGTATTGTTAAGCACCCTCGGCGTGATTATTTCCACGATTGCTTTTGGTGGATTGTTTTATTTCATAATACAGCTTCTTCATATTAAAATCCCTTTCATCTACTGTTTAATCTTCGGCGCCCTTATTTCACCCACCGACCCCATTGCAGTGGGTGCAATTTTGAAAGATTCAAAAATTTCACCCAAGATCAACACGATTATCTCCGGCGAATCAATGTTCAATGACGCCATAGGTCTAATTCTTTTTATTACGCTGTTGACTATCGCAGATCAATCCGGCCCAACTATTACGATTGGAGGCATTACAACCTTATTCGCAGAGGAAGTACTGGGTGGAATTGCCATTGGGCTTATAGCCGGTTATTTAGGTTACAGGATGATAAAGTCTATCAAAAGTTTTCAGACTATTCTACTGATTTCGGTTGCATTAATAATGGCCATTTCTGTAATCGCTCATCAATTACATGCATCTATTCCATTGTCCTCGGTTACCGCCGGATTGATAATAGGAAATGAAAGCCTGGATAAAAGACATATTGCCGATAAGTTTCTCAGCAGGATATGGCAACTATTGGATGACGTACTCAACACAATTCTTTTTGTAATGATTGGCCTTCAACTGGTGGTGATGCCTTTCGTTAATAACTATTGGCTCATTGGTTTTATTTCCATCATTGTCATATTAATTGCAAGGCTGATAAGCGTTTCTTTACCGGCGGTATTTCTGTTGCGAAAGATTAGCTTCAGCAATCTTTCCATTCTAACGTGGGCTGGCTTGCGTGGTGGTATTTCTGTAGCGATGGCATTATCACTTCCTGAGTCTCCCTACAGGGAAATTATTCTTTCAAGTTGTTATTTTATTGTCATCTTTTCTATTATAGTGCAGGGACTGACCTTGAATAAGTTAGTTGCAAAATTACAGAACGAATAAAATGAAATGAGGGAAATCGGAAATCAAAATTCAATTTTTAATAATCAATTTTTAATAATCAATTTTCAATAATCAATTTTCAATAATCCAATCAATAATTATGGAATTAGGACTAATAACATTTGCAGATATGCATCCGGAAACCCTTCCGGGAAGAGCGATCAATGCGCATCAGCGTATCAAAGATCTTATGGAAGAAATTCAATTGGCCGATCAGCTTGGACTTGATGTTTTTGGTGTTGGGGAACATCACCGGCCGGATTATGCCGTTTCATCACCGGCGGTTATTTTGGGAGCTGCGGCAATGGTTACCAAAAAAATCAGGCTGGCGAGTGCAGTAACAGTTCTTAGTTCAGATGATCCTGTCCGCGTGTTTCAGGATTTTGCTGAAGTGGATCTTTTGTCTGGCGGCCGCGCTGAAATTTTTGCCGGCCGAGGTTCCTTCATCGAATCCTTTCCCTTATTTGGTTACGACCTTCAGGATTATAATGAATTGTTCACAGAAAAACTGGAGCTGCTTCTGAAATTAAATGAAGGTGAAGTGGTTTCCTGGAATGGGAAGCACCGGCCTTCATTCAATAATCTTGGCATTTATCCGCGGCCTTATCATGGCTCAATTCCTGTTTGGCTGGCAGCAGGTGGAACTCCCTCTTCCGCCGTCAGAGCCGCGACTCTTGGTTTGCCGCTGATGCTCGCCATTATTGGCGGAATGCCGGAACACTTTGTTACTTTCATTAATCTCTACAAGGAAACCGCTAAAAAGCACGGAAAAAATACATCTGAATTGCAATTCGGCATCAACAATCATGTGTATGTCGGTGAGGACTCGCAAAAAGCTGGTGATGATTTTTATCCTTATTATGCAACCATGATGAATCGTGTTGGGCGCGACAGGGGATGGCCGCCACTTTCGCGCCAGCAATTTGATCATTCGCGATCGCCGAAAGGCGCCTTAATGGTAGGAAGCGTTCAACAAGTAATTGATAAGATTCTCTACGAACATGAATTGTTTGGAAATACGCGCTTTCTCGCGCAAGCGAGCGTGGGCAATGTACCGCATAAAATGACCATGAAATCAATCGAATTGTTTGGCGATAAAGTAGCGCCGGTTGTGAGGAAGGAGATTGCCTTAAAAATAAAATCCTGATAAATCACTTTTTTGTATGTAAATAAAGTAAATTAGAATTTGATTGATAATTCTAATTGAACGAGTCATGCCAAATGATACATTGAATAAAAGGTGTAAAGGCTTCATGAAAATTTTATACCTCTTGTTGCCGTTTGTTCTGATTTTATCATCATGCCGTTTGGCAGAAGGTACTATTAATAAGAACTTAAAATTCAATCCGGTTGCAAATAAAGTGTACCATTTTTCACTTGAAAAAATTTCTGTAAAAAGCTGGACTTATCAATCCATACCTGTGAAAATTTATGATACGGTTTATCTTAATTTCTCATTGCAGAACGTATATAGTTCCGATTCTTCTGTTACCTGTAAATTGGTATGGAATCGATTTGTCTGTAAAGGAAAATTTAAAGTGAATTACATAAGAGATTCTCTACATGCCTTGTCAACAAATGTAATAATGAGTGATCGCGGCAAAGTAAAATATATACAGGAAATGGCTGAAGTAGTATCGGACATAAAAATGGATAGCAACACTCCAAAAAATCCTGGGGCTCTAATCCAGGATCAAATAGGTAACGATGCTACAACCGATATGCTTAATCGGATTTTTTCTGCAATACCGGAAAGGGACGTAAAGGCGAACAAAACATGGGTAAGCGATATAACGCTGATAACAAATCATCCGGTTAATATTAGTAACTATAATGTGCTTAAAAATTTTAAGGGAGATACAGCAGTAGTCGAAATTCAGTCGAATGTTTTTGCCCGCCCTTCCCCCGGCGATGATCCTTATATCAAGGGCAATCAAAAAGGTGTCGCTTATATGAATTCTATCACAGGGATTCCCTATTGGTATAGTACTCAATCTGAGATTGTAACAACTACAAGTTATTATGACGTAACACAGGTCGAAAAAATTACTGTAAGGTTGGGCAATTCTGCTGGCAGAACTGATTTATTTTAAAATTTTGTAGATCGTTATTGATGGAAAAAGATCAATAAAAGTCTGTCTGCTAAAGAGGGAAGATAGCCGCCTTTGGGAAGGACATTGTCCTTATAATTATCTTCCAGCTATCAATTAACTAAACTTTCAATTTTCGATTCCGTAAAAGTTTCTAATTTTCAGTTTTTTAAAAATCAAGCTAATCCTATGAAAAATCTGATCGCTGTAGATCATAAATCCAGAAATGTAGATCTCGCTCTTTTATTTGTACGAATTGTTATTGCCTTATTGATGTTTACCCATGGAATCCCAAAAATCGCTAATTTTTCAAAGGACCCTGTTCAATTTATGAATGTAATGGGAATGGGACCTGCCATGAGCCTTGCCCTGACCGTCTTTGCAGAAGTTTTTTGTTCAGTACTTGTGTTGCTCGGGTTAGCTACAAGACTTGCGGTTATTCCATTAATCATTACCATGCTTGTTGCCGCTTTTCATGTTCATGCATCCGATGCTTTTTCCAAACAGGAAATGTCGCTTCATTTTTTATTTGTGTATGTTGTTCTGTTTATTTTAGGTAGCGGAAAATATTCCTTTGACAGTTTGTTGTTGAAAAGGCGGCAAAAGCCTTTTAACAACCCCGCATTTTTTCGTTGATAATAACGAGGCAGAAAAACAATTTTGCCACTAACACGACGGAACAAAGGGCCACGCAAATGAAGCCGGGCCTGATGAATTTATAGGAAAAGAAATCTTCCAAATAAGTTCGTTTGCTGGTTTTTAACATGACAAAATTGTCACGTAAACCCTAGAAAACATTTAATATGAAAAATATTTTGTTTAGCATTATTGCTTTCTTAAGCTTTTTTAGTGTTCATTCACAGGACACTTCTTTAAAAACCCTGGATATTAATTTAGAGAATTATGAATATCCTTATCCGGTTAAATTTATTACAGTCAATGATCAGCTTCAGCAGTTACAAATGGCCTATATGGATGTGAAACCTGAAAATTACAATGGAAAAAATGTAATGCTGATGCACGGAAAAAACTTCAACGGCGCTTATTGGGGAAGTACGATTGCCGCATTGATCAAAGAAGGTTTTAGGGTAATTGTTCCCGACCAGGTGGGCTTTGGGAAATCCACCAAACCGGTTACTTTTCAATATACTTTTCAACAGCTGGCTTTAAATACCAAAACTTTATTAGATAGTTTAGGCATTCAGAAAATTTCAGTTTTAGGCCATTCCATGGGAGGAATGCTGGCGACAAGGTTTGTATTGATGTATCCGGGGATGGTTGAAAAATTTATCCTGGAAAATCCGATAGGCCTTGAAGATTGGAAGCTTAAAGTTCCTTACAAACCGGTAACGTGGTGGTATGAGAATGAGTTGAAAAGCAATTATCAGAGCATCAAAAAATACCAGATGGAAAGTTATTATGCCGGAAAATGGAACGCAGATTTTGACAGATGGGCAAAACTTTTAGCAGGTTGGACGCTTAATAAAGATTATAAAATTATCGCGTGGAATGCAGCGCTTACTTATGATATGATTTTTACCCAACCAGTTTGTTATGAGTTTCAAAATATAAAAGCCCCTACTCTTTTGATAATTGGAACTCGGGATAAAACCGCAATTGGCAAACCTTTGGTTTCTGAAGAAGTGGGAAAGACAATGGGGAATTATGCATTGTTAGGAAAAAAAACAAGAGATAAAATTCCCAATTCTACCCTGGTAGAAATTGCAAACGTTGGACACTTGCCCCATATAGAAGCTTTCGACCAGTTTATAAAACCGCTTATTTCATTTTTAAAAAAATAAAAATACTTTAAAATAGAATCCATCTGAAAAACGTTGGGTTTATTAAAGATTGACAAGTTTTTTTTATAAAAAATTTCTTTACGAAGATTGCATTTTCGGCAGCCTGTTTTTCCCGGTAGCTTAATAAGGAAGTTACCTTATCCTATACTCCTCTAATAAAAACAATTCGCCATTTTAATGGTTGATTTTTCTCTAAAGTTTACATGCATGCAGGCAACCAATTCCTAGCAGAAGCCGATTAAATAACAGTTGATCAGATAAAATTCTTTGTAAGATTCTAATTAAAATATTTTTCTTTAAAAACCTTAAAATTATTTTTATGAAAACCAAATATTTTGTCTTGGTAATTATTGTCAGCGTGATTTTATTATCCATTCATTCCTGCTCTAAATCCAGTACCAATCCGATGACAGGCGGTGTAGCGGGTGGCACCACCATAAATATTTCGGGAATGGCATTTCCGGCGAGTACTACAGTAGCAAAGGGAACAACCGTTACCTGGGAGAACAAAGATGGTTTTGCCCATACTGTTACTTCCGATGATGGCGCAAGTTTTAACAGCGGAAATTTACCTGGCGGCGGTACTTTTTCTTTCCAGGCCAATACTGCTGGCTCTTTCCCATATCACTGTAATATTCATTCAAATATGCACGGCACTTTGATAGTAACACCGTAGTTAGAAAATGTATTTGCTACAAAAAAATTATCCTTTAAAAACCACAGGTATGGTTACATGTTTTTTTGCCTGCTGATTTGGTTTGTGATTAAGCCGGGTTCCCTAAAGATCCTGGCTTATTTTATTTTTTGCAACTGGCTAAATATTTTTTTTTAAAATAAAATTATTCTCCTTGAAATAAAGGGCAACCTTTTACTTAAAAGAAGCGATTAACATTAGGAAGCAAACTTTTATAATGAGAAAGAAAATTAAAAAATATATTCTCTTACTCTTAATTGTAATTATTGGGATTTCCGCAATAGTAGGATACAAAATATGGAATAAGCCCCACCTGGATATAAAAAAAGCTGCTTCTGTCAAAATCTCTGCTACTGCGCTTTACAGCAATCTTACGACGGATAGTGCCAGAATGAAACCGGCCTTTTATAATAAGGTGATTTCTGTTTCCGGAGTAGTGAAAGAAGTTATAAAAAATCAACAAAATCAACAGGTGATACTTTTAAAAACAAACGTGCCGGGCGGCTCTGTTAATTGTACCATGGAAGAAAATGCTGAGAATATTATAGCCGGTGAAATGATTGCATTAAAGGGCATCTGTAGCGGTTATATAGCTGGTGATGTGGATATGGACTTGCCGGGAGATGTTTTTTTAATAAGGTGTTACAGGGCAACTTAAAAAATAATAACATTATGAGGAAAGCTATCCTACTACTGGTAATGTTTTTTACTACCATTTTTTACGTTAATGGCCAGGTATATTTTACAAAAAATGGAAGAATATCCTTTTTTTCAAAAACCGCACTTCAAAATATCGAGGCGGATAATAACCAGGTGATAAGTATCTTAAATGTTCAAACGGGTGTAATTCAATTTTCATTGCTCAATAATGCCTTTCATTTTGAAAAAGCAAAAATGGAAGAAGATTTCAATGACAATTATATAGAAAGTGAAAAATACCCTAAATCAACTTTTACGGGGATGATTAGTGACATCAGCAGCGTGAATTTTACTAAAGATGGCGCCTATCCAGTACATGTAAAGGGGGATTTAATGATTCACGGTGTTACAAAAAATATTACCGAGCCCGGAACGATAACTGTTGCAGGCGGTAAAATTTCTGCCACTTCAAAATTTCATGTTTTGATTAAAGATTATAAAATAACTATCCCCTCAATTGTTACTAATAAAATTGCGGAGGATATTGAAATTAATATTAGCTGCAACTACGAAAAAAAATAACTCATTTTATAATTCGATTTTATGTGCATAATAAAAATGTTGTTACTGCCTGTTTTGTTGGCCAATTTTTCCGGAAAAATTTTTGCCCAAGACACTACCAATCTCATGAACCAGTTGGAAAAAGAGTCGGCAGATAGAACTGTACATGCTAAAGGTATATTTAAATACACCCGCATTGTCAATGGTCATTCTGTAGAGAACCTGCCAGCGCATGTTTTGGATGTAAGGATATCTCATCGTTTTGGGCCAATAAATAGTGGCATATACAATTTCTTTGGCTTGGATTATTCTCCCTTTAATGTGCGTATAGGTTTCGATTATGGCATTACCGATAATTTTATGGTAGGCATTGGCCATAGCGCTTATCAAAAAACGTATGATGCTTTCTTTAAAGTAAAAATATTGAGCCAGTCAACCGGTGCGGTTGAAATGCCTGTTTCGTTATCGTTTGTGCCAACAGTTGCTATAAACTCACTTAGACCCTCGGATTTGCCTGTAAAGCTTGATTCAGGAGTAGCAATAGGCCGGACATCTTATGTGCTTCAGTTACTTATAGCAAGAAAATTTTCCGAACTATTTTCATTGCAGGTTATGCCAACATTTATCCATGCAGATAATATTTCTTTTGACAATCATGTGCAGCGCGACATTCTCGCTGCAGGCATTGGCGGGCGATTGAAAATCTCTAAGAGAATGAGTGTGAATGCAGAATATTACTATCAACTGCCCGGCACAAAAGAAACAGCAGATGCGCATAATGTTTTTTCAATTGGAATTGATCTTGGTACGGGTGGGCACGTTTTTCAATTGCATTTCACCAATTCAATTGGCTTAACAGAAAAATCTTTCATTGCCGAAAATACCGGAGGGTGGGATAATGGCGGTGTAAGGTTTGGCTTTAATATTTCCAGGGTTTTTCAATTAAAGAAAAAAAAATAAATTTCTGATTTGAATGATAAAAACCTACTGAAACTTTTTTTAGCGTAAAGATTTTAAATGAAAAGATAAAAAAAAGGTATTAATAAAATCAAAAGCAATTTTACTTATGCCATCGGGCAGCGATCCACTTGATTTTAAAATTAATCGTGCAGTTAAAAGATGTGTTGATATTTTTTTTTCAATCATTTTTATCGCAGGAATTCTTAGCTGGCTTGTTCCAATTCTCGCCAAAACACCTTCGAAATCTATCGGTTATCTACGACATCTTAAAATCAAAGCACAAGCCATTCACAAAACGAAAATCTGTAGTACACAAACCGGAACTCAAAAAAAATGAAAACCAACAACAATGGCTATTGAATCTGGATAGCTGCAATCTGGCGTTAATCAAATGAAATTCCGGGTTCTGGAAAAAATGATATTTTATTATTAGAAAAAAATGGCTTTAGGTCTATCTTAATGCATAAAAAAAATTACCACTTTTTTGAAAATGGCTTTGTCTTAAGAGTGAACAGGATGCCACCACTATTGAGTTTTACTTTGCCAGCGCCGATGCCACTTAAAGGGAGGTTTACATAGGGTTCGGCCATTATAGAAAATTGTTTATTAAAGGAATATTGATAACCACCTGACAGGTTCAGGACAGAAAAAAAGTGTTGGTTCTTGTTGCTTATAGTCGAATTTTTATTGTATGAATCGCCTGCCGGTGTTTTGTAATAATAGTCATAAGTTTCCTTTTTCATAAGGTAGGAAGAAAGCCCTGTGGAAACAAACCAGTTGTGATTTTTTACGGCCCCAAAACTGTAATCAAAATTGATAGGGATTTCATAAACCGTGCAGTTTGCATCTACGTTTTTAAGGTAATCATAACCGCTTCCGCCAGCTTCATGGTAATCATTCGGGCCTGCGGAATAAATCTTTTTTGATACGTAAAATCCTGATCGGATGGCAAGTTGATTTAAAATTGAATAACTTAATCCTGCACCATATTTCATCGTTAATTTCCCTACATTATTTACCCTGACTCCACTGGCATCAGGGCCTGCGGAGAGCGTGATAGCAAAATTGTTTTGAAAGCCATTTCTACTTTTTATCTTTTTCTTACTAGTTTCGGATTGCCCGTTTTCTATTTTCGACATGGAAGGTTTTTCTTCTTTAATTTCTGTTTTAGCACCTGCTGTTGTTTGAGTGTTTGCTTTAGGGGTTACAGTAGTACTTTCATTTTTGTCAGCGATAATAGTATTTTCCTTTTGAGATTCATTGTTAATCGAATTGGTTGTTGTATCAATCTTATTTATGGCATTACCCTTGTTCATTTCTGCTGTTGATTGTTGCTTCAATACGATCACGGGTGTACCTTGCAAATTCTTCTTATAATTAGGCCTAGAATTTTCAATTATTGAAACAGAAACAGGGATTGTACTTTTTTTGATTTGGGTTCGTGGACTTAGGGTTAGGGGTTGTAATTGTAAATCAGTTTTCAGTTTTTCTGGTATCGCTTTATTATAACCGGGTTTGTTATCGGGTAGAGTTTTGACGCTGAGTTCAGAAGAATTTGCAGATGAAGGTTTTGGTGAAATAAATACTTCTGTATTCTGTTTTGTCGCAGACTGCGAAACCGGTTTTTTCTCATTATCTGAAATAATAAAAAGTATCAACCCTCCGAGTAAAAGCATAAGTGGAAGAAGAAATATTTTTCTTCTTCCCGTTTTCTTTTGCGGAAGATGTTCATCAAGCATCTGCTCCATCTTCACCCAGGCAATGTCATCATAAGCAGGATGGTATTGATTTGCAGCCTCTCTTATCCTAATATCGTTTTCTTCATTCAACATTTATCGCTATTTGTATTTTGTTATCGTTTTTTAATATTTTTTGTAATTGTTGCCTCGCCTTTGAAAGGTTAGATTTGGAGGTACCTATTGAGATTTCCAGTTTTTCCGCTATCTCCTCATGGCTAAACCCATCAATAATAAATAAATTTAAAACTGTCCTGTATGCGGGTGAAAGATTTTGAATAGCACGTATAATCTCATCATAAGAGATCCTGTCCAAAGCATTCTCCTCTTTTTCCGGTAGATATAGAAGTGATGTTTCCATTTCTGCCGTAAAATAATGCTTGTTGTATTTTCTGCAATGATCTATAGCTGTATAAACCAATATCTTTCTTATCCATCCTTTAAAGGAGTTTACCTCATCAGCATAAGATGGTTTGTAACGATGAATTTCTTTAAAAATTTTGAGAAAGCTATCATTAAAAATTTCAATAGCATCATCTCTTCGTTTTGCATACCGGTCGCATATGGCCATTCCATAACTATAGAAAGAGTTATAGATTTTTTTTTGACTCTCCCTTTGATTCAAGGTGCAGCCCCTGATGAGATGGTTTAATTCATTGGCAGATAACAAATCCATTATTTTATAGTTCTTAATCGCAATTATCTTAAAAAAGGTTGCCTTAATAAGTTGTATACTTTCAGTATTGTTAAAAGCTTTCCTAAAACTAGAGATTATTTGAATCATTTCCTCATGATTTTATTTTGAAAAATAAAGTTGCCGTGTAGCAGTGGAACGGTTATTTATAGCAGTTTTGCGGTGTTACTATTTTCCTGCATACTCCAAGTTTTTAAAGATTGGGTGGCTAATATTGAACTAAGCGCCCAAAACATGATTCATAGGAAAACAAATCTTCCAAAAAGGTCCGTTTGCTGCTTTTTTCGCCAGCCCGGGTCTTCGGGATTAACGTGTCTCTTTTGATCAAATATGGAAAATAAATCACTTCTGCATCTTACCCATCAACGGCGCCGGTTTTGAAAATATTTTTTAACGGGAAGAAATTCCGCAAAACCGTTTTTTATGAACCCAACTGCAATTTTACAAAGCGATGTTTTGGATATCATCTTTGAAAACCGGAACAAGGATTATGGCGCCTATTCCTTAAGGAAATATTATAACAACCGGCTGGGAGCGGCGCTTATGATCATGTTTTTTTTGGTTGTTCTTTTTTCCCTGGTTCAATTCTTTATGAATAAAAACCAGGCAATAGAACCGCCGCTCATCTTTAAAGTTCCTGATCATGACCTTGTGAAATTTGAAAACAAATCAAAGGCAGTACTGTTTCCTCCTAAACAAGGCGAAAAGATTAAAGGAAATGATCATGAAACAACGCCGCAAATTGAAAAGGATGAAAACATTAACAAATCATCTGCATCGATCGAGCCTCAAATCGCATCTGAATTTACGGTTGAAGGCAACGGTTCAATTGGTTCAGGAAGAGATGGAAATGATTTAAAAATGATGTTGACGGAGGAGCCGGCACCGGTGGTTATTAAAAAAGAAGAAAAACCGGAAATTTATTCGTCTGCTGCCATGCCTCAATATCCTTGTGGATTGAAAGCTTTGCTGGCGTTTTTGAAAAGCAATATTCATTCGCCCGAAGAGGTTACTGAAGGAAACGAAATTTCCGTAATCATCAGGTTTGTTGTGAATATAAATGGACAACTGGAGAGCTTTAAAGTGATGGAGTCTGGTGGCGAAGTTTTTGATAATGAAGTTATACGGGTTTTGAAAAAAATGCCGAGGTGGATTCCCGGCAGGAATGCCGGAGAAAAGGTTTCTGTATATTATACAGTGCCAGTGAGGTTTAGAAGCGATTTTTGAAACCCGTTTCTTCAAATTTTTTCAAAGTGTTTTTAGAATAGAAGTGTGGGAGGCATGGCATTTTATCTATTTTATTTTATCTTGCCACTCGTCAAAAATAAAAAAGCAATGAGTCTCGAAGAATTTGAAAATACACCGGATCAAAAAACCAGGCGCTACATTTTAATGAGGAGCATTACCGACTTCGGAATGGGCTTTATTTACCTGGCTGTAGGGGTGATCATTTTATTCGCGAAGCAGCTTCATTTTTATTCTGATTTTACCATGAGTGTTCCGGCGAAAATTTTTGCGGTTCTGGCTATTGTTTACGGTTCCTGGAGGGTTTACAGGGGATTTAGAAAAAATTATTTTAAGCAACCATGAAAAGTGATTTTAAATATGGCTCACTTGCCGCTTTGCTGATGATGGCGCTGTCTGTTCTTTTTGCAGGTTGCCATGAGGAGCAGAGAACTGACCTGGACAATCCAACGAAGGGAACGATCCACATCAGCGTGGATGAATCTTTTGAACCGGTGATTGATTCAGAGATCAAAGTTTTTGAAGCGTTATATCCTGAGGCGAAAATCATAGCTGAATACAAGCCGGAAGCGGAATGTTTCAAAGATTTGCTGAAAGACAGTACGCGCATGATCATCGTTACCCGCGGACTTACTCCCGATGAAGAAAAGTTCTATAAAGATAAGTTTTCGTTCCTGCCCTCATGGTCAAAAGTGGCGAATGATGCGGTTGCCGTTATTGTAAATAAGGAAGCGCCGGATTCAATATTTATGATGGGCGATATCCGGGGCATTTTGGACGGAACTTCAGGAAATAAGCAACTGGCGGTTTTTGACGGACTAAGCGGAACGAGCATTGCGCGATATGCAGTGGATTCCATTCTGAAAGGAAAGCCATTGGATCCTAAAAAAGTTTTTGCAGAAAAAAGCAGTGATGACGTGATTAATTACGTGGCGAAAAATAAAAATGTTCTGGGTTTTGTCGGCGTAAGCTGGATCGGAAATCCGGAAGACACGACGCAATTAAGTTTCTTAAATAATGTGAGGATCGCGTCCATAGAATGCATGAAATGCGAGGAAAGAACTTTCGTAAAGCCCTACCAGGCCAACATCATGACAAAGCGTTATCCAATGGTGCGTGGTTTATATTATATCCTCAAGGAAAATTATAACGGCCTTGGCAGCGGTTTCGCCAACTTTATGACCTATGAAAAAGGGCAATTGATTTTCAGGCGCGCCTACCTAGGTCCGGCGAAAATAAATTTCACTATTCGTTCAGCAACATTAAATTCAAAATAAAATCAAAAACGAGTTATTTATTAAAAAGTAAAAATGGAAAAAATGAAAAAAATCGGTCTTTTAGCTTCATTTATTTTAATGGGCACCATGCTTTTTGCTCAAAGTATTTCTGAGGGGAAAAAATTTCTTAATTATGAAAGGTTTGAAAGCGCTGAAGGAGTTTTTAGTAAATTGCTTGCCGCCAATCCAAATAATATTGAAGCAGCCTACTGGCTGGGTCAAACCTATTTGCAGAATTCCGATAATCCGGATACCGTTGCTGCAAAGAACCTGTATCAAAAAACAATTCAGGCCAATCCAAATGCGCCTTTGATGATGGTTGGCATCGGCGAATTGGAATTGCGTGAAGGCAAAACCAATGACGCACGCAATCGTTTTGAAACAGCGATTAGTTTAACAAAAGGGAAAGACGCCGACGTGCTTGCTGCTGTAGGCCGCGCCAATGTGGATGAAAAAGCCGGTGATCCCGTCTATGCAATTGATGTGCTGAACAAAGCCGCCGCAAGGGATAAGAAAAATCCTGAAATACAGATCTTGCTGGGAGATGCCTACCGTAAAATGATTGACGGCGCGAACGCTACCATTTCTTACCAAAGAGCTTTGGATCTTGATCCTAAAAATGCAAGGGCCAGCTTTATGATTGGCAGAATTTATGAAACACAGGGTTTTGGACAGGAACCTATTTATATGAAATACTATAACGAAGCGATCGCGGAAGATCCTAATTTCGCTCCTGTTTATTACTGGTTGTATGGTTACTATTATCAGCGCGACGTGAACAAAGCAAGGGAATATCTCAATAAATATGTTGCCGTTGCAGATCAGGATTCTAAAAACTGCTACGCAGAAGCTTCGCTTCTTTACGTTTCAAAATTATATGACGAAGCCATTTCAAAAGCTGACGCGTGCATCACTTCAGCCGGTGAAAAGCCTTTTCCTAACTTATATGGTTTGAAAGCCTATGCTTACGACAAAAAAGGCGATTCACTCATGGCAAAAAAATCATTTGAAGAATTTTTTACAAAAGTGAACCCTGAAAAAATAGGCCCGAACGATTACGCGACTTATGGAAAAGTGTTGTTGAAATTCCCGGGTAATGATTCTTTGGCAGCTTCTTATGTTGATAAAGCGATTGAACTGGATACGGTTCCTGCCAATAAATTGGATTATGTGAAAAACACCGCCGCCAGCCTGGTTGCAGATCAGAAATTTGCCGAAGCCGGAAAATGGTATGGCAAGGTTTTGAACCTGAAACCCGATTATGGTAAGGTAGATCTTTATTACGCGGGGTATAACGATTACCGCGGTGGAAACTATAAAACCGCAGATTCCGTTTTCACTTTGTATCAGCAAAAATTCCCTGACGATGTTTTTGGATGGTATATGGGCGCCCGCGCTAAAGAAGGAATCGATTCTACGAGTGAATTGGGATTGGCAAAGCCGGATTATGAAAAAATTATCGCTATCGCTGATACAATGCAGGATAAATCATCGATAAAAGACAAGCTCATTCCTGCTTACAGGTATTTGGTGGCCTATTATTACAACATCAAAAAAGATAGGGAAAATGCTGTCTTGAATAATAACAAGATCCTTGAAGTGGATCCAAATGATGCAACTGCATTAAAGACAAAAGATGCGCTGGAACCAAAAAAACCGGCAGCACCGGCAGCTTCGGCACCACCAGCGAAAAAGAAATAAATAAAGATTTATTAGATTGAAAAGACTCCCGCTCGCGGGAGTTTTTTTGTGCCTCTGTTGATGCAACAAAAAAATATTAAAAAAAAAGTGCGTTTGCTGGATCAAAGAGAATAGATATTCAATATTCAACTATCAATATTCAATAGTCTCAATTCTTAATAGTCAATGTTCAACAGGAACCTACCATGCAAACATTTTTTAAAAAAGATCAAAAAAAGTTCGTTTGCTGCTCTAATGAAAAGTGTAAAAAATTGAATATTCAATCAGAAACATTTAACATCAAATATATAAGGCCGAGATTCCGCATTCAACTCAACCATTCAACATTCACCGATTAACATTTCAACATTTCACCTTATTTTTGCAAATATAATTTTCGACTTTGATACAAACATTTTTACAAGTCCACAACGTAAACAGCACTGCTAATTATCTTCCAATTGGCATTCAGCTGATATTCGCCATTATCGTCCTTGCCATTATTATTTTCGCCACGAGCGTTTTAGGCCCAAAAAGGAAAACGGCAGACAAACTGGTGAATTTTGAAAGCGGGATCGAATCTCAGGGCAATGCCAGAAAGCCGATTGCGGTGAAATATTTTTTGGTGGCTATTTTATTCGTGTTGTTCGACGTTGAGGTCATCTTTTTTTATCCTTACGCAGTTAATTTTAAAAGCCTGGGCTGGAACGGGTTTCTGGCGATACTTATGTTTGTAGGGTTTTTTCTGACCGGGTTTGTATATATTATAAAAAAAGGCGGTTTGGATTGGGATGATTAGTCGGGGGCAGATGAAGAAATGGGGACATGAATGGCTAACTTGAAAGCTTGGTTAACTTGTGGAAAGCCTTAACCTATGAAACAAAAATTTTGATAATTTAAATTTATAAAATGGCTCGTCCTGTTCAATATAATATCAATGAAAAACCAATGGAAACGCCGATAGGCATTGTGCCGGCTCCGGATGGTTTTGCTGGTGAAGGATTTTTCGCTTCAAAATTAAGCGACGTTGTAGGCCTTGCGCGTAAAAACTCAATATGGCCTTTACCCTTTGCAACCAGTTGTTGCGGAATCGAATTCATGGCACTGATGGCTTCTCACTATGACCTTGCAAGGTTTGGATCGGAAAGAGTTAGTTTTTCTCCCCGCCAATGTGATCTCCTGATGGTTATGGGAACTATTGCTAAAAAAAATGGCGCCGGTTGTGAAACAGGTTTACCTGCAAATGGCAGAGCCACGCTGGGTTTTGGCGATGGGAGCGTGCGCGAGCAGCGGCGGTATCTTTGATTCTTATTCCGTTTTGCAGGGCATAGATCAGATTATTCCGGTGGATGTGTATGTGCCGGGATGTCCTCCGCGTCCTGAAGCAGTGTTGGATGGATTCATGAAGGTTCAGGATCTGGTTGGAAGCGAGAGCCTGAGAAGGAGAAATTCCGATAGGTATAAGGAATTGATGCAGAGTTATGGTATTCAGTAATGGATATCAAAGATCATTATTTTACAATTCAATAAAAACCCGCGTGGTTTACATATGGCGTTAAACAACGAAATAATCAGGCAAAAACTAATTGAGAAATTTGGTGATGCAATTACAGACTGGGATGAGCCTTATGGAATGCTTACTTTTACTTCTCGAAAAGAACCTGAATCTGAAAGTGCTGCAGTTTCTTTATGACGATCCTTCGACTTCAATTCAGATTTATGACCGATTTAACGGCTGTTCATTATCCTGAAAACCACGGTCATGAAATCGCCGTTGTTTATCACTTGCATAACCTGGTTGAAAATATACGAATCCGCTACAAAGTATTTACTGATGTAAAGCAAGCCTGATGTCTTCAGCGCTTCAGCCTTATATGATGCTGCCAACTGGATGGAAAGGGAAACCTATGATTTTTATGGAGTTAATTTTATTGGCCATCCGAATTTAAAACGGATTTTGAATGTGGATGATATGGAATATTTCCCTATGAGGAAGGAATTTCCGCTTGAAGATCAGAAAAGGATCGATAAAGATGATGAGATGTTTGGAAGGTGAGTTGAGAAGTTAGGGATGAGGAGTTAAAGATGGAGGTTGAGGAGTTGAAAATATTCAATAAATCTTCCGTTAGGAAGAATGAAAATAAAGAGCAAATACAAATGAGTGAACATGTAAATTTACCAGAAGGGAAGTTGAAAAACAAACAACGACACTTAAACCTAGGGCCAACGCATCCCGCTACTCATGGCGTATTTCAAAATATTGTTGAGCTGGACGGCGAAACGGATTGTGAGCGCAGAGCAAACTGTCGGATATATTCACCGCGCTTTTGAAAAAATTGCAGAACATAGGCCACTTTACCAGATTACAACGCTCACCGACAGGCTGAATTATTGCTCGTCCCCAATAAATAATATGGGCTGGCATATCACCTGCGAAAGATTATTGGGAGTAAAGACTCCAAAAAGTGTGGATTATCTCCGCATAATCATTATGGAGCTTGCGCGCATTTCAGATCACCTTATTTGCAATTCGATTGTAGGCGTGGATTCCGGCGCATTTTCCGGCTTTTTATATGTAATGCAATACCGGGAATTGATCTATGAAATTTATGAAGAGATTTGCGGTTCCAGGTTAACAACTAATATCGGCCGCATCGGTGGTTTTGAAAGAAATTTCACCAACACCGCATTTGAAAAACTTGAGAAGTTCATAAAGGAATGGCCGGTCGTTTTAAAAGAATTTGATGACCTTTTCCTTCGCAACAGGATTTTCATGGATCGCACAATTGGCGTAGGGCCAATCTCCGCTGAACGTGCGCTCAATTATGGATTTACCGGCCCTAACCTTAGAGCCGCAGGAGTTGATTATGACGTACGAATCCATTCTCCTTACAGCAGTTACGAAGATTTTCAATTTACTGTTCCTGTAGGATCCACTGGCGATTGCTACGACCGCTTTTTGGTTCGTGATGATGAAATGTGGCAAAGCCTTGAATTGATTAAGCAGGCATACCAAAAAGTTCAGGAATTTAAAGGGGTGGAAGCGGAAGTATATCACGCAGATGTGCCGGATTATTATCTTCCTGATAAGAAAGATGTTTATACCAAAATGGAAGCGCTTATCTATCATTTTAAGATCATTATGGGTGAAACCAAAATGCCGAAAGGAGAAATTTATTCAGCGGTAGAAGGCGCCAATGGGGAACTTGGATTTTACCTGATTAGTGATGGTGGTCGTTCACCATACCGGCTTCATTTCAGAAGACCATGTTTTATTTATTACCAGGCCTATTCAGAATTGACCAAAGGAGGTTTATTGAGCGATGCGATTATAACCATGAGTAGTTTGAACTTGATTGCAGGAGAATTGGATGCGTAGGGAAATTGAGAATTAAGAATTAAGAATAGGCAAACGGATAAATTTTGAATTTTTAATTATGGAGAAGAAGAGAAAAATGGTAGCGGTTGTAAAAAAGCTGAGCTTCAAAGAAGCCGAAGAGGCTGATGATGTATATTGGTCCGAAAAATCGCCCGAATATCGTTTGGAAACATTAATGGATTTAAGGGAAATCACGTACGGAAATTTTGAGGATTCAAAAATTAAAAAAGTTGTGAATAAAAGAAACCGTAATGAAGAGGTTTAAACTTGAAAACGATTTTATTGATTTTGTTGAATTGTGTAATAAATATGGTGTTGAATATTTAATTATTGGAATGCTAAGAAAATGGTACAGGTTATTCAACATTTCGGATTCGGTTCCTTAAAACTTGGAAAAGAAGATTTTCTAAAAAGAGATTTTATTACACAATTAGGACATGAACCTGTTCGGATAGATATACTCAATGAAATTGATGGAGTGCCTTTTGAACAAGCATGGGAGAATAAAAAAATTATTAATTACGAAGGCAAACTAATTAATTTCATTGGTTATCATGATTTGTTAAAAGTAAAAGAGAAAGCTGGCAGGCCACAGGATATTGCGGATGTTAAAAAATTAAAATTTAGAAATAAAAACAAATGACTTTTTCAAAGGAAAAATTAGATAAGGTTAACGAATTAATAAGCCGTTATCCGCAAGGCAAAAGCAAAAGCGCCTTGCTGCCGATACTTCATCTTGCCCAGCAGGAGTTTGGCGGATGGCTTGATGTTCCAACCATGGATTATGTTGCTTCTCTGCTTCAACTGAAGCCGATTGAAGTTTATGAAGTGGCCAGTTTTTATTCAATGTATAACTTAAAGCCTGTAGGTAAGTATGTTTTTGAAGTTTGCCAAACCGGCCCTTGCATGTTAAATGGAAGTGACCAAATCATTGCTTATATCAAGAACAAATTAAACATTGGCATTGGCGAAACGACTTCAGACGGCATGTTCACTTTAAAAACCGTGGAATGCCTTGGCGCGTGTGGTTATGCGCCGATGATGCAGTTGGGGAAAATTTATAAAGAGCATCTGACAACCGAAAAAGTGGATCAGATTATTGAGGAATGCAGAAATAATAGTGCAAGAAACAATTAATAATAAAAATTAAATCAGTTTACTATGGAAGCGATCATTCCTTATTTAACCTTTAATGGCGACGCTGCAGAAGCGCTTGATTTTTATAGCAAGGCTTTAAATGGCGAAGTTGTTTTTAAGCAGACTTTTGGTGAATCTCCAATGGAATCGCCGGAAGATCAAAAAGATAAGGTAATGCATGCCAGTTTTAAAGCAGGCGATTTAAATTTTTTAGTTTCTGATGGCATGCCTGGACAGCCTGTATCAGGAGGGTCTAATTTGTCGCTTTCGTTAAATTTTACGGATGTGGAAACCATTGATAAAACATTTGCCGCCTTATCAGAAGGAGGAAAAGTCACTATGGATTTGCAGGATACTTTCTGGGGTGCCAAGTTTGGAATGTTGACCGATAAATATGGCTTTAACTGGATGTTCAATCATGATTATAAGAAATAGGGGATGCCGAAAATTTATGAATATTTAGGTTTGATTTTTTTCTTTTATGCAAACGAACATTTACCAATACATGTGCATGTTTCCTTTGCAGAATTTGAAAGTAAATTTGAATTAGAGTATGAAAACGGTTTATTAAAAGACATAATTATAAAAAACGTAAAAGGAAGAGATTCTTTAAAAAAGAAAGAAACAGAAGAGGCAATAAAATTTATAAAAAAATATCATGAAGGTATTGTTGATAAATGGACGAAGTTTTTTATTCAAAATAAGAAAGTTAGTTGTGAGGTAATTAATGAAAAAATTAAATGAGATGGACACAATTTCAATTAAAGAGGCTAAATATTTGAATGATTTTAAAATTGAAATTCTTTTCAATGATAATAAAAGAAGGATAGTTGATTTTGGTACTTTCTTGAATTCACACAGTCATCCACAGTTTAATAAATACAAACAACCGGAATATTTTAAAAGATTTAAAATTGAAAATGGAAATGTAGTTTGGGGCAAAGATTGGGATATGGTTTTTCCGATTTATGAATTGTATCAGGGAAAAATAAGATGAGGAATAAATTTGAAATGAATTACACGAATGAATAAAATTTGCAATTCTAATTCGTGTAATTAGTGAAAAAAATTCGTGTTATTACTTTAGATAGAACAGATTATGGCAAAGAAACTATTATTAGATAAAATAAATGTTCCGGGCATAAAAACCTTTGAAGTTTATCGTCGTGAAGGTGGTTACCAAAGTGTGGAAAAAGCCCTGAAAATGCAGCCTTCAGATATTGTGGAAGAAGTAAAGAAAAGTGGTTTAAGAGGCCGTGGTGGCGCTGGATTTCCTACAGGAATGAAATGGAGTTTCCTCGCAAAGCCTGAAGGGGTAGCACGGTATCTTGTCTGCAACGCCGATGAAAGCGAACCGGGAACTTTCAAAGACCGTTACCTGATGGAGTTTATTCCACATTTACTCATCGAAGGAATGATCGTTTCTTCATTCGCTTTAGGCAGTAATGTCTCCTACATATATATACGCGGCGAGTATGACTGGGTTACCGATATACTTGAAGCGGCAATTGCGGAAGCCAAACAAAGTGGCTTTCTCGGCAAAAATATTCTCGGAAGTGGATTCGATTGTGAGATTTATATGCACCGGGGTGCGGGAGCTTATATATGTGGAGAAGAAACAGCATTATTAGAAAGTTTAGAAGGAAAAAGAGGTTTGCCAAGAATAAAACCGCCCTTCCCCGCTGTGAAAGGCGCATGGGGATGCCCAACTGTAGTTAATAATGTGGAAACCATTGCAGCCGTTGTTCCAATCATGAATATGGGCGGAGAGGAGTATGCGAAAATCGGTGTGGGAAGATCAACAGGAACGAAATTAATTTCTGCCTGCGGTAATATTAATAAGCCTGGAGTTTATGAAATTGATATGACGATTTCTGTTGAAGAATTTATTTACAGTGATGAATATTGCGGAGGAATCCCCAACGGTAAAAAATTGAAAGCGTGCATTCCCGGCGGTTCATCCGTTCCGATTTTGCCCGCCAATCTTTTACTTAAAACAGCAAAAGGTGAAACAAGGTATATGAATTACGAAAGCCTTTCCGATGGTGGATTTGTTTCAGGAAGCATGATGGGATCGGGCGGGTTCATCGTGTTGGACGAGGATCAGTGCGTTGTGCGCCATACCTTGTCTCTCGCGAGGTTTTATCATCATGAAAGCTGCGGCCAATGCTCTCCGTGCAGAGAAGGAACCGGATGGATGGAAAAGATTTTCTGGAAAATTGAAAATGGAAAAGGAGAGATGAAGGATATTGACCTTTTGTGGGACGTTCAAAGAAGAATTGAAGGAAATACCATTTGCCCGTTGGGCGACGCGGCTGCATGGCCCGTTGCTGCTGCAATACGGCATTTCAGAGATGAATTTGAATGGCATGTTTTGAATCCTGAAGAATGTTTGGTAAGAAATTATGGATTAGCGCATTATGCGGATCCTTTGGATGTGGCTGTGCCAGCATAAAAATTAATGCAAAAGACCGGAGACCTGGAAATTAAAAAATCTAAATCCGTCCGAGACGGAAAAATTGGCGGCAGTAAACGTGAAAATTAAATACAATTCAAACTTAGATTTGTTATAAAATGCCTGAACAACAACAACAATTATACAAAGTAACTATAGATGGTATTACCATAGAAGTACCGCCAGGAACTACCGTATTAAACGCGGCCCGTCAAATCGGAAAAGAAGTAGCTCCACCCGCGATGTGCTATTACAGCAAACTCGAAGGAAGCGGCGGAAAATGCCGCACCTGCCTGGTAGAAGTAGCCGCCGGTTCAACGAAAGATCCACGGCCAATGCCTAAATTGGTTGCTTCCTGCAGAACGGAAGTGATGGACGGAATGATCGTAAAAAATGTTACAAGTGAAAAAGCCATAGATGCCCGCCATGGAATCGTGGAATATCTGCTGATCAATCATCCGCTGGATTGCCCCATTTGCGACCAGGCAGGAGAATGCTACCTGCAGGATCTTAGCTATGATCATGGAGTGGTGAACACGCGGTATGAATTTAAAAGAAGAACTTTTGTAAGAGAGGATATCGGTCCTTACATACAATTGCACATGACCCGCTGCATCTTGTGTTATCGCTGCCTCATGGTAGCCGATCAGCTAACCAATACCCGCAGCCAGGGAATTTTGTTAAGAGGAGACGCTTCAGAGATCTCAACATATATTTCAAAAGCCATTGAAAATGATTTCAGTGGAAACATGATCGATGTTTGTCCTGTGGGCGCATTGACAGATCGCACCTACCGTTTCAAAAACCGCGTTTGGTTCCTGAAACCCGTGGACGCTCATCGCGATTGCGATAAGTGTTGCGGAAAGGTGACCTTATGGAATCGGGGTGATGAAGTTTTCAGGGTTACTTCCAGGAAAGATCCATGGGGTGAGGTGCAGGATATTGATGGAAAAGCCGCATGGATCTGCAATACATGCCGCTTTGAAAAGAAAAAAACTTCGGACTGGACGATAGAAGGACCGACAAAAATTGACCGCCACTCAGTAATTTCAGCAAATCACTATGTAGAAAAAGTTGTTCCCCCAGATCCTCTGGACAAAGTGCTGAATGGCCGCGAACCCTTGTTGCTCATGGATATCAATGAAGTGAGCCAGGTGAACATTCCCGAAATTGATTTGAGTAAAATTCCTGGCCCGGCAACTTCAACTACCTTCATCGAAGGCGATGAAACAAAAGACATTGAGCAAGCTGATGTTGAAAGAATATTAATAAACGATCATAAAGAATTACCGCAATAAATTATATTCCCCACGATGCACCTTAATCAAATATACCTCATTCTTGACTGGGCTCTCTTTACCGAAAAGCTGATTTTAATCGTCGCGGTGGTAATGGGTTCGCTGCTTGTTGCCATGTATTCCACTTATGCAGAGCGGAAAGTAGCCGCTTTTATGCAGGACAGGCGTGGTCCCAACAGAGCCGGGCCTTTCGGAATTTTGCAGCCGCTGGCCGATGGGCTGAAATTATTTTTTAAGGAAGAAATTGTTCCTAATTTCTCTTCTAAGTTTTTGTTTATTCTTGGACCCGTGCTGGCGATGCTTACGGCCATGATGATAGGCGCGGTTATTCCATGGGGAAATAAAATTGAAGTTTTTGGAAGGGTAGTTACTCTTCAGATAGCGGATGTTAATATCGGTATTTTATATGTTTTTGGCGTCGTAAGTTTAGGTGTTTATGGAATCATGATTGGTGGATGGGCGAGCAACAATAAGTTTTCTTTACTCGGCGCCATGCGTGCGGCTTCCCAGATTATCAGCTATGAACTCGCGCTTGGCATTTCGCTTATCGCTTTATTAATGATAACAGGTACGCTTAGCCTCAACCATATGGTTGACCAGCAAAAAGACCAGTTATGGAATATTTTCAGGCAACCGCTGGGGTTTTTGATTTTTCTTATTTGCGCCTTCGCGGAAACAAACCGCACTCCATTTGATTTACCTGAGGCGGAAAATGAATTGATCGGAGGATATCATGCGGAGTATTCTTCAATGAAACTCGGTTTTTATTTATTCGCGGAATATGTAAATATGTTCCTCAGCAGCGCCGTTATGGTCACCTTGTTTTTTGGCGGCTACGATATTCCCTTTGTAAATGACGCGGCTCTTCTGGACAAATTAGGAATGAACTGGACGGCACTCATTCAGGGAGCAGTGTTTTTCGCGAAAATCTGCTGTTTTATATTTTTATTCATGTGGGTAAGATGGACAGTTCCCCGCTTCAGGTACGATCAGTTGATGAACCTGGGCTGGAAAGTCCTGCTTCCTTTAGCGCTTTTGAACATGCTGGTTACCGGCGCTGTAATATTATTGCAACAAAATAACTGGCATTTCTAAAACATAGCGATACTTTTGCGGATAATAGATTTGTACAAGAAAAGAGGAGAGCCAGAGGAGAAGAGGAAAAGATAAAATTGAACATGTTAAAAAAGAAATTTCACAATGCAAGCATTAACAAATAGAGTGAGGCCGGTTTCAAGAAAGCCGATGTCAATATGGGAGCGGATGTATTTGCCGGCGATTTTCAAAGGAATGGCCATAACATTTGGCCATATGTTCAAAAAAGCACCCACCATTAATTATCCTGAAAAAACCAGGCCCTTCAGCCCGGTATTCCGGGGATTGCAGATTTTGAACCGTGACGAGGAAGGAAGGGAAAACTGCACCGCTTGTGGTTTATGCGCCGTAGCCTGTCCTGCTGAAGCGATCACTATGGAAGCTGCAGAAAGAAAACCAGGAGAAGAACATTTATACAGGGAAGAAAAATATGCTGCTAAATATGAGATCAACATGCTCCGCTGCATCTTTTGCGGCTTGTGTGAAGAAGCTTGTCCTAAAGATGCGGTTTATCTGACTGAAACTTTTGCTCCGGCCAACTACCAGCGCAAAGGGTTTATTTATGGAAAAGAAGATTTGCTAATTCCTGATCCGAAAACAGATCCGGAAGGTTTTGCTAAGGCGAGGGGCAACAGGGCGAAACATCCTCAGGGGCATGGCAATGAACATTAATAGTGGACTGTCCAGCAAACGGACAATTCTTAGGTTTTTTTATGAAAGGATGGACGAGTAAGTGGCTTCAGAAAACAGCAGCAAACGAACAAAATTCTGCAAGTTTAGACAAGAAAAGTGGGAGGATTTTAAAAGTTCAGCAAACAGACAATTTTTGACATTTTTTTGAAAGAGAAGCAAGAAGATCACAAGAAAATTTGAAAAAGAATTCAGCAGACGGACAAATTTTGCGAATTTTTTGAAAAATAGAAGAGCGATTCGAGAGAGACTGAGGAAGCAGAAATGATAAATAATATTTTATAAACCAATAAATCACAAAGCCCGGGGGGCTTCGACTTAGAAATGGGTATTACGCAAATTCTATTCTGGTTTTTATCCGCGCTGGCATTAATAGCAGCCATTGGCGTTGTTTCCAGCAAAAATCCAATTTTCAGCGTCCTGTGGCTGATCGTAGTTTTTTTCGCCATCTCCGGACATTATGTTTTGATGAATGCGCAATTTCTTGCCATTGTCAACATAATCGTTTATGCAGGCGCCATCATGGTACTTTTCCTTTTCGTGATTATGCTTATGAACCTAAACGCTGAAGCCGAACCGGTGAAAAATGTTTACATGAAAATGGCCGGTGTCATTTCCGGTTTGTCGCTCATGATCGTTTTGATCGCCGCACTTTCCAATTCCTCTACCCACAACACAGTAATGAGGCCGGGAACCAATGTAGGGTTGATAGAAAACCTTGGCAAAGCGTTATTCACACAATATGTAGTGCCGTTCGAAATAGCAAGTGTTTTATTTTTAAGCGCCATGGTTGGAGCAATAATTATAGGTAAAAAAGACAGGATTAAAAAAAGCAGGATATGAGAAAAGCGGCCTTACTGCTGTTTATGATGGCGGGATTGTTTTTTGCACAAAAAACCTCCGCGCAAATAGATTTGAGCCATATTAATTTGCAGGATATTATTGGGAAAGTGATGCATGTTGAAAAGGGATTCGCCCCAAAATTTAGCCTTGGAAAAACGCCCATAGATAAAATCTCTAAAGTCGCTGAAATTTTGGGTCTTAAAAAGAACGAAGAGGTAAACAGGCTTTTTAAAACCTTCAAAACCGGAAGGACTATTTATAAGGTGGCAGCATATACAGGAGGCGCAGTTGCAGCCTATAGTGTGGCGAGAAAACTTGGAAAAGCTGCAAAAAGCAATGATTATAATGCCGCTTTATACTCGGGGATTGGCACGGTGGCCTCTGGTTTGGCGGTGAAATTCCTGACAAAAGGAGCGTCTTACCAGGCTGTTGATATTTTCAACGGGATCGCGGCAAAGAAAATTAAAGATATTTTTTCAATAGCTCCTGCTTCAAATACGGCAGGAATTGGTTTATATGTAAAGTTGTAATTATGGAAATTAAGTGGTACCTGTTTTTGTCTTTGGCTCTTTTTTGCATTGGTATTATTGGAGCGTTGACACGGCGTAATTCGATCATCGTTTTCATGTGCATTGAATTAATGCTCAATTCTGTGAACTTGCTGTTGATAGCATTTTCGAAAATGCATCTGGCAGGTGTAAACGCTTTCAACGCTTCAATGGCGACAAGCGCGCAGATTTTTGTTTTTTTCATCATGATTGTCGCTGCCGCGGAAGTAAGCGTGGGACTTGCTATCATCGTGATGATGTACCGGAATACCCATTCCATAGACATTAATTTCTTAAACCGGTTGAAGAACTAAAACCTTTCCCTGGAATGGCCGGGGACAATTATTTAAAAAATTTTAAAACACTGCTGAAGTTTGCTTTATGGATGCAATTCGACTTATTTACCTGGTTCCCCTTCTTCCCCTGATTGGTTTTCTGATCAACGGGCTGGGAAGAAATACCCTTTCAAAAACGCTGATAGGAATAATAGGAAGCGGCGTTATCCTGATTTCTTTTTGCATTAGCGTGCTAATATTTCTCAGTGCTTCAAAAGCTGGCTTTGCCACCCAAACCATCCATTATTTTGATTTTATCAACACTGGAAAACTGCATATTCCTTTTGAATTCCAGGTGGATCAACTGACCTCGCTTTTCCTGTTAATCATTACAGGCGTTGGATTTTTAATCCACGTTTATTCAACTTCCTACATGAAAGAAGAAACCCAATCTGGGTTTGGAAGGTATTTTTCTTATCTGAATTTATTTGTGTTTTCCATGTTGCTGCTCGTTCTTGGCGGAAATTATCTCATAATGTTCATGGGCTGGGAAGGAGTAGGGCTTTGCTCCTACTTGCTGATTGGTTTCTGGTTTAAGGATCACGAGAATAATAACGCGGCTAAAAAAGCATTTGTGATGAACCGCATTGGCGATGTAGGCTTCCTGTTGGGAATGTTCTGGCTCATATCTTCCTTTGGAACCCTTTCTTATCATGAACTTTTCAATGACAGCAATGGAATTATTACCGGATTGAGCGATATGAATTCTCCCGCCATTATTGGAATTACTTTATTGTTATTCATTGGAGCAACAGGGAAAAGCGCGCAGATTCCCTTATACACCTGGCTTCCCGACGCCATGGCAGGTCCAACACCCGTTTCCGCCCTGATCCATGCGGCAACGATGGTAACTGCCGGAATTTATATGATAGCAAGAAGCAATATTTTATATTCCCTCGCACCTTTTACTTTGGCTATCATCGCAATTATTGGGTTAGCAACCGCAATTTTCACAGCGATTATTGCTTTAAAACAGAACGATATTAAAAAAGTGCTTGCCTATTCAACGGTTAGCCAATTGGGATACATGTTCCTGGGACTTGGGGTCGGCGCCTATTCTGCTGCAGTTTTTCATGTAATGACTCATGCGTTTTTTAAAGCGCTTTTGTTCCTTGGCGCAGGTTCTGTGATTCATGCAATGAGCGGTGAGCAGGATATCATGAAAATGGGCGGCCTGGGTAAAAAAATGAGGATAACCTATATCACGTTTTTTATTGCCTGCCTCGCTATCGCTGGAATACCTCCTTTTTCAGGTTTCTTTTCAAAAGATGAAATTTTGAATGCGGCTTTCGCTTCAAATCCGGTATTATATTACGTGGGATTGGCAGGAGCGTTGCTTACCGCGTTTTATATGTTCAGGTTGCTTGCGCTAACTTTTGCCGGAAAATTCCGGGGAACAGAGGAGCAATTCCATCATGTTCATGAAAGCGGCACGGCCATTACAATTCCTTTGGTTATACTGGCTATCTTGTCCGCGATTGGAGGGCTTGTTGGCATTCCGGAGATTTTCGTGAAGAACGGCCATATGCTTAGAGACTTTTTATCACCGGTTTTCAACCATTCAAGCCAGCTTCTCGGAGCCCATCATGTTGCACATCAAACCGAACTGATTTTATTGAGTGTTTCAAGCATTTTAATCATCATTGTTTCCATTTGGGCATGGACAAAATATAAAAAATATTCCGTTTCCTCTACCGCTGAAACCGGTTTTGCAAAATGGGTGCAAAACAAATTCTATGTGGATGAAGCTTATGATATCGATTATTCGTAAGACCGCTTAATTCTCTTTCACGCCTGCTGAATAATGTTATTGATAAAAAAGGAATTGACGGCATTGTGAACGGCGTTGGCCGCGGCATTAATTATGGCAGCCGCCAAATGAGGCTTTTGCAAAGTGGCCAGGTGGGCTCCTATATCCTTTTAATGGTGATAGGCATGTTGATATTCTTTATTATTCAATTGTTTACAAAATAAAATTAATGCTGGGTACATATTTTACATTTCCGGAATTGTTGCTTTGGATACCTTTTGTCACAGGGCTTATTGCGATTTTTATTAAGAATGCAAAGACAGTCAAAGCTTTTGCGCTATTTTCTTCCCTGGCTACTTTGGTCGTTTCCGTAATCAGCCTTTGCTTTTCCGACGTGGCTCATCACCAGGAATATTTTAATTACAATAACGTAAGCTATGTTTGGATGCCCTACATAGGATCCAGTTTCTCAGTAGGACTGGATGGGATGGGCTATGTGCTTACTTTCCTTACCGCATTTTCATTTCCTCTTGTTTTTGCCGTTACTTATAAAAGCGAGCAAAGGAAGGCAAATGGCTTTTATGCCTTGATGCTTTTGTTTCAAGCAGGCCTGATGGGTGTTTTTATAGCCATGGATGGCTTGCTGTTTTATTTCTTCTGGGAACTTGCGCTTATTCCGGCTTATTTCCTTTGCAGCATTTGGGGCGGAGAGAAACGCATCGCCGCTACGTTTAAATTTTTCGTTTACACTTTTGTAGCGTCCCTGCTAATGCTGATCGGAATCATTTACCTGTATTGGCAAACAACGCCAATGTCTGCAGAATCGGCCCATTCATTTTCTTTAGTTGCTTTTTATAATGCCGCGCTCACTCCCGGCCAGCAAACGGGTTTATTTTGGCTATTTTTTCTCGCGTTCGCGGTGAAAATGCCGATCTGGCCTTTTCACACCTGGCAGCCTAATTCATATGAGCAGGCTCCTTACCCAACTGTTATGATCATGAGCGGGGTTATGGTTAAAATGGGGGTTTTCGCAATGATCAGGTGGTTGCTGCCGGTTTTTCCTGCAGCAGTTGCAAAGTTCGATTCTGTTGCCATCATCCTTTCTGTGATAGGAATTATTTATGCAAGTTGCATCGCGATTGTTCAGGATGACCTGAAAAGACTGGTGGCCTGGGCTTCGATCGCGCATCTTGGTTTAATGGGAGCCGCGATTTTTGCCGGCAATGCAGAAAGCCTGCAGGGTACCATGCTTGCGATGTTGAACCATGGAGTAAATATCCTGGCGCTCTGGATTATTGTGGACATTATCAATACAACAACCGGGGTTAGAAAAATTTCCGAATTGTGCGGCCTCGCTCAAAAATCTCCGGCTTTGTCGATTTTCTTTCTGGTGATCTTGCTGGCCAATATCGGCTTGCCATTGACGAATTCATTCGTGAGCGAATTTTTAATGCTAACCGGTTTGTTTCAATTCAATAAATGGTATGCGGCGCTGGCTTGCACCGGCGTTATTTTATCAGCGGTTTATATGCTGAACATGATGAAAAACGTTTTTTACGGGAAATTAAATCCCCTCACCGAAAATGCGGCTTCAATGACTGGCTTGCAAAAGCTTGCATTATCTGTAATCGTGATTTTTATTTTGGTATTGGGGATATATCCGGAATTGGTTTTAAGGATCACGGATGGAACTGTAACGAATATATTGGGAAGGTTGGCTAAGTAGGAGATTGAAAAAATAGTGTTTTATATATATCGTTTTTGAAGACGATTTTTTAAATAACAATTAAATAAAGCCTCTGAAGAGGCAGGGTTATACATTATGAACGCAATTATTTTGACTGCAATCTGGGGTGTTGTAATGATGTTTGGAGGAGTGTTTTTCAAAAAAAGCACTACGCCAAAATATTGGGCGGTTGCAGGAATGATCCTGATTCTCGCTGCAAACCTTCTTGAATTTTTCGGGCATCCTTTTTTCAACGTGGACACAAAAGGCATGCTGCGTTTTGATTCCTACAGCCTGCATTTTAACACAGTGGCTTTCGCCTGCACATTGATCTATTTCCTCCTGAGCGGCAGGGATTTTGAAAAGATTGGCAATCACGTGTCGGAATATTTTTGCCTCATATTTTTTGTATTATGCGGCGTTTCCATCGTTTCTTCTTTCAATACTTTATTGTTACTGTTCCTGGGAATTGAAATCCTTTCTATTCCCTTGTATATCCTGACCGGAGCTGATAAGCGCAATTTGAAAAGCAATGAAGCTTCGCTGAAATATTTATTGATGGGCGCTTTTTCAACCGGTATCATGCTTATGGGAATCGCCCTTATTTATGGAGGTAATAGTCTTGGATCTTTTTATATTGATGCGATAAATCTCGGAACGGGGAACATGCCGGTATTGATTGCCGCGGGACTGGTATTGCTCATGGTTGGACTTTCTTTTAAAGTTTCGGCCGCTCCCTTTCATTTCTGGGCGCCCGACGTGTATGATGGCGCACCAACGGTAATTACTTCTTTCATGGCAACTATTGTAAAAATAGCGGGATTTGTAGCCTTCATGAGGCTGTTCCAGGCTTCCTTTGGTACCATGCAACATCAATGGCAAACCTTAATTGTCATCATCATCGCGGCTACTTTGCTGATCGGTAATGTAACGGCGGTTTTCCAGCAAAGTGTAAAAAGGATGCTGGCCTACTCGAGCATCGCACAAGCTGGTTTTATCATGTTCGTCCTTTTTGCACTGAACGATACTGCACGCGAAGGATTGATTTTGTATGCCGCGGCCTATAGTCTCGCTTCCATAGGCCTTTTTGGAATTGTTGCTAAAATGCCGGATTATTCCATTGCCGGTTTTAATGGTTTGGGAAAATACCAGCCAACAATTGCTTTAACCGCTACCATTTTTCTTTTATCATTGACCGGCATTCCATTGACCGCCGGATTTACTGCAAAATTTTATGTACTGATGGCTGCCGTTAGGGACGGACACCAGTTCTGGCTCGTGATCTTCGCGGTAATTTGCGCCGCTATCAGCGCTATTTATTATTTCAGGGTGATCCAGGCAATTTATTTCAAAGATCCTTCTCCGGAAACCAATACGAACCTGGATGTTACCCCAGGGTTTAAATGGATGCTCATCATTATCACTGTGTTGATTATTCTTTTGGGCACTGTACCGGGTTTGCTGATCGATTGGATATACTATTGATATTCGGTTTGAACGCGAAGGTTTTTATACCGGTGGTAAAAACAAATTCATGGGAAACAGTAACTTCACCATCACTAAAATTTTCGTGAACAAGTTTTATTACCTGCATGCAATTAAAAGATTCACTTTCCCTGGCTTTCCGCACCGTAAGGAGCAATAAGCTTCGCACGGGAATCACTGTCGCAATTATTGCTTTTGGCATCATGGCTCTTATAGGAATCATTACGGCCATCGCCTCAATGAATCAAAGCCTTGAAGAAAGTTTTTCAACAATGGGAGCGAATTCTTTCAGCATTCGCTACAATGATCGTTCCATCAGGTTTGGAGGACGCAACGATGTGAAGAAAACAAGCAATACGCAGCTAAAGGAAAAAAAATCGAATTCAAAAAAGATCATCACCTTTCAGCAGGCGAAGCTTTTCAAGGAAAGATATTCTTATCCTGCCAGAGTCGCAATTTCTTTATCCGGCCCCAGAAGCATTGTGGTTAACGATGATAAGGTGAAAACTAATCCCAATATTTCAATGCTTGGGGGGGATGAAAATTATCTGATGCAGAGTGGATATACCTTATCGGCCGGAAGAAATTTCAACGCGCTCGATGTTCAGAGCGGAAGAAGCATTTGCATCCTGGGAAACAGTGTCGCCCAAAAATTGTATGGTGAAAATACTACCAGGGCCATTGACAAAGTAATAAAAGTAGCGGGAATAAAGTACTTTGTAATCGGGGTGCTGAAGGACAAAGGGTCAAGCGCGTTTCTGAATGCTGATAATATCGTTTTGACAACCTATAACAACATCAGGCGCTTGTTTCCAACCGATGGTACCCCTTATAATATCGGCGTGATGGTAAACAACATCAGCGATCTGGAACCTGCAATTTCCGAAGCAAAAGGAACGTTTCGACCGATTCGCAACCTGGCAATAGACGAAGAGAATAATTTCTATATTGACAAGAGCGACAGCATCGCCGAAATTTTTAAAAGCAGCCTGGGTGCTATAACCACTGCAGCAGCATTTATTGGGCTGATTACCCTGTTTGGCGCAGCAATCGGTTTAATGAATATTATGCTCGTCGCAGTGAATGAAAGGACGCGTGAAATTGGATTGATAAAAGCTATTGGTGGCAAGAGCAAGAGTATTCGTGCGCAATTTCTTTTCGAATCCATTTTTATAAGCCTGATTGGCGCCATCTTCGGAATTATCCTTGGCGTAATCATCGGCAACGTCGTCGGATTGTTTCTCCACACCGGCTTTGTTGTTCCCTGGCTTTGGGTAATTATCGGCATTGTGGTCTGCTCTGCTGTAGGCCTTTTCGCCGGTTTGTATCCAGCAGTAAAAGCGGCGAGCCTCGATCCGATCGTTGCTTTGAGGTATGAATAAGATCTGATATTTATTGAATTATTGCAGCCAGCAGACGCACTTTTTTTGCTCTATAAGTACTTGTAAGAATAAGAATCATTCCTTACTGCAAACGTACTTTTTTCCGGGAATTATTTTTGTTTGGTTTGTCGTTGTGAAATGAGTTATATTTTGTTGAATCATTCTTGTCAGCAAACCCATTTTTTCAGAAAATACGACCAGGTTTTTCCTTAAGTAATTAAGGACAATTAATTTTTGTTAACCGGTTACGAAAATAAACTGGCAAGAACTTCAGGAAAAATTAAACACACCTAAAGAATGAAAAGAATGATTTGTAAGGAATTATTTTATAACCAGCAATAAAACTAAAGCTAACAGAATCGCTTGTAACTCTTCAATAGAAGCCTTCCCATCATCTCTAATAAAAAGTAAAAAATCTTAAAAAAATTTTGGTTTGCTGTGGGAAAAATAGTAGAAGCGGTTAAAAAATTACAGCAGCAAATTCTTTTTATTTCCCGTGTTTGAATTTTAACTAAAGATCTGAAAGCAGAAGCTTCATTTTTGTTCTAAAAATTTGCTCAAAATACCGATGATGGATAACAAAAAGCAATCGTTTTATTTATGAAAGAAAAACGGTTATGAATCGCGTGAACCCGCTAGTTTATTGAGTCTCCATCAATTATCGGCTGTGAAATCTTGAAATTCCAATTCACATTTGCTTTATTATTATCTCATCTAACATAAACGATTCTTCCTTAGTTGTTGTTAACTTCCCAGCTCAAAATGTTGATTAAAAGGAGGCTTTATTACTCGTTTCTTTAAAAATTATTTTTTTTAAAACCATGCTTAACATTACCTTACACAATTATTTCAGAACAGCTCCAATCAACATTCAAATATTTTACTAACTTGTGCGCTCTGTTTAAAATAATTTTTAACGGAATCCTGTTTTTAATTTTTTTTTTCGTTAGAATTGCAACACCAAAAAAAACTAAACTATTTCTTAAAACTTAAACATTAAAAAACCAACAACATGGCAGATTTAAATTCAACTGCAAACTCTACAGTGAAAGCCACCACTTCAGTTCAGGCTAAAAAATCAAGCAACATTATCTCTTTGCTTGCACCCATTATTTGTATTATTGCCGGTTATGTAATCTGGCGTTTTGTTATTGGAGCTGCCGACAATTTTACAGCACCTGATCCAAAAGGAGGTTTTTGGCCCAAACATAACGGTCCAAAAGGCGACTTCGCGAGGATGTATGAAGGTGGTATCATTGTGCCAATCCTGATTGGCTGTTTTTTAATTGTATTCACTTTTGTAATTGAAAGGTGGTTAACTGTAACTAAAGCAACTGGAAAAGGCTCTAATGCTGAATTCATCAGAAAAGTTCAGTTCTATCTTGCTGATAAAAAAGTTGACGCTGCGATTGCAGAATGCGACAGGCAAAAAGGTTCAGTAGGTAACGTAATGAAAGCGGGTCTTCGCAAATACAAAGCGATGATTACTGACAACGAACTGACTACAGAACAAAAAGTGCTTGCTATTCAGAAAGAAGTGGAAGAAGCTACTTCGCTTGAATTGCCAATGCTCGAAAAAAATCTTGTGTTCCTTTCAACACTTGCTTCTGTTTCAACTTTGATCGGATTGTTAGGAACAGTAGTGGGTATGATCCGCGCTTTTAGTAACCTCGGTGAATCAGGCGGTGGTGAAGCTGCAAGGGAATTGTCAAAAGGTATCGCTGAAGCTTTGTATAATACAGCTCTTGGTATCGGTACTTCAGCTTTCGCGATTATTACCTATAACATCTTCACAACAAAGATTGATGGTATTACCTACGGTATTGATGAATCAGGATTTACATTAACACAAAGTTTTGCTTCTTTATACAAGTAAGCTTTATGGAATTTTTTGAATCTTGAATCTAATTACTATAAAAAAAATTAAGCAATGGCCAGAGCCAAGATAAAAAGGGGAAGTACCAATGTTGACATGACGGCCATGTGTGACGTTGCCTTCCTTTTATTAACCTTCTTTATTCTCGCAGCACAGTTTAAACCATCTGAAGCTATAGAAGTTACACCTCCGAACTCGGTATCTAACAAGCATGCTCCTCAAAAGGACTTCTTTAATGTTACGATCGATAAGGAAAATAAGATTTATATAGACATGGATGATGCGCTTAAAGCTGATGTTCTTGAAGAATTGGGAAAAGAAAGAAACATAAGTTTTTCTCCTGCTGACGTGAAAGCCTTCCAACAGGCTACTTTCATCGGTGTTCCTATCAGCCAGTTAAATCAATTCACCCGGTTGACTCCAGAGCAAATCGGGAAGATGAAATTTCCGGGAGTTCCCGCCGACAGCACTAATAATGAGCTGCAGGCATGGATTACCGCTGCAAAAACTGCGAGCCTTGGTAAAAAACTCAACTTCCTGATTAAGGGCGATGATGCATCAAAATACACTGCCTTCAAATCGGTTATTGATGCTTTCAAGAAAAACGATGAGTATAAATACAATTTGATCACCAACGCAGAAGACATTCCAAAGGGAACTGAATTGTATAAAAAGAACATGCAGGAACAAATGGAAGGGAAAAAATAAGCGCCGTAAGGAAGAAGAACAATTATTTAAAAATTAAAAACATATTATCATGGCAGAAATGGAGGTCAAATCCGGTGGCCATAAAAAAGGACCTGGTGTAAAGAAAAGTAAAAAGCAATCTACCCGCGTGGATCTTACCCCGATGGTGGATCTGGGATTTTTGCTGATCACTTTCTTCATCTTTACCACAACGATGTCCCAGCCCACTTCAATGAATCTGTCCATGCCAAAAGACACCGATAAGCCGGATGAAAATACAAAAGTAAAAGAATCCGGTTCTTTAACGCTGATGCTTGGCAAGGGAAATGTGATTTATTATTATTACGGGGCTGATCCGGCAACAATGCAAACAACCGGCTACAAGGATGTGCGAAACATTATTCTTGATAAAAAGAAAAGCACACCTTCTGAAGATTTTTTCGTGATTATTAAACCTGATAAAGACGCCACCTACAAAAACGCTGTTGACATCCTGGATGAAATGAATATTAACGATGTCAGCAGGTATGCGATGGTAGATCCGACACCGGACGAGTACGCTAAAATCCAGCAAACGGAAAAAGCTGGTGGAGTACAATAATTTTTTATGGAAATTTCAAAATCAGGAATCTAATTTAAAAGTTAAATCATGGAAGCTAAACAAATATTAAAATCGGATATTCTTGATATTATCTTTGAAGGAAAGAATAAGGCCTATGGCGCTTATGATTTACGGAAAACATATAACAAGAGGATCACTACCGCTCTGATATTTACCGTAGCATTGATTTTGGTTTTATTGATTGGCTCAGCAATTGCCAATAAACTACAACCAAAAGAAAACGCAAAGGAGATGGTAGTAAATGAATCGGTGCTGCAACAAATCCAACCGGATGAACCGCCACCACCGCCACCCCCACCACCACCAAAATTGCCGCCACCACCACCCGTGGCTACAATTGCGTTTACACCTCCAAAAGTGGTAAAAGATGAAGAGGTTATCAAGCCACCACCAGAAGTTAAACAAATTGAAGAAGCAAAGGTTGACGTAAAAACCGTTGAAGGAACCAAAGATATTGGTATTGTTGCTCCTCCTTCCGAAGATAAGGGTACGCAGGTTATCGCTGCTCCTGTTGAAAAAAAGGAAGATCCGGACAAAATCTTCACAAAGGTTGAAATTGAAGCTTCATTCCCAGGTGGGTTAGGTGCATGGACAAAATATGTTACCAGGGCTATCCAGGCAGAACAGGATGAATTTTCAGAATCTGATTATGGAACCTGCATAGTTAAATTCATTGTTGACAAGAGCGGCGCTGTGAGCGACGTTCAGGCAACAACCATGAAAGGCACCAAACTGGCTGAAGTAGCGGTAAACGCTATCAGGAAGGGACCAAAATGGACCCCGGCTCAGCAAAACGGAAGGTATGTAAATGCTTATCGCTTGCAACCGGTTACTTTAACTCCCCCCGATTAGTAGAATCAATTACCAATAAAATATAAAAAGAGATACAGCAATGTGTCTCTTTTTTTGTGAAAGGGATGTTATTCGAAACAAATAGAGCGCATTAGCGGTAATTAGCGCCTCCCGCATCCTTCATCTTTACGATCAAACATTTGGAATCCATCAATGACATTATCTTTACAGCATGCAGAATAAATTATCAGGTTGGGACGATACGATAGCCGCGATCGCCACACCGCCGGGAATAGGGGCGATAGGAGTTTTACGGCTAAGCGGTGATAAGTCATATAGCATAATTCAAAAGCTTTTTCCATCAAAGAACCTGAATCAACAACCCGCCAATACGCTTCATGTTGGCTATTTGAAAGAAGGAAATACTGTTTTGGATGAAGTGGTTGTTTCCCTATTTAGAAAACCTGCTTCCTATACGGGAGAAGATGTCATTGAAATTAGCTGCCATGGTTCTCCTTATGTGCAGCAGCAGGTGCTAGACGCTTTAATAAGAAACGGTGCGAGGCTGGCTAAAGCCGGTGAGTTTACCCAAAGAGCTTTTCTAAATAAAAAGCTTGATTTGGCCCAGGCGGAAGCTGTAGGAGACCTGATTGCCAGCAATACAAAAGCTTCGCAAAACGCAGCCTTGAATAATATGAGAGGGGGTTTCTCTCAAATTCTTCTTGAATTGCGGGAGGAACTTATAAAATTCTCTTCGCTGATAGAGCTGGAATTGGATTTTAGCGAGGAGGATGTTGAATTTGCCGACCGGCAAAAATTTTCAGCGCTTATTCAAAATATCAGCGTAACGGTCAACGGTTTACTCGAATCCTTCAAGCTGGGTAATGTTATAAAAAATGGTGTAAGCGTAGCGATTGTTGGAAAACCGAACGCGGGTAAATCCACCCTGCTCAACACTTTGCTGAATGAAAACCGCGCCATAGTTAGTGAAATTGCAGGCACAACCCGTGATACCATTGAAGAAGTCATCAACATAGAGGGAATACTTTTCCGGCTTATTGATACCGCCGGCATTCGCGAACATTCGCAGGATATTATTGAAAATATGGGTGTGGTAAAAAGCAAGGAAAAAATAAAGCAGGCGGATATTGTATTGTATCTTTTTGATGTTAACCAGATGGATGTTGCAGAACTCACGGAAACCATCGGCGGTATTAAAGAACAAAATCCGAATGTGATTGTGGTTGCCAACAAGTCAGACACTTTCACAGGCGTCCGCTTCGCTAACTGCATTACCATCTCTGCCAAAGAAGACATAGGAATCGAAGAGCTGAAAAAATCACTTTTTGAAATGGCCGCAGGCACGGGAATTCATACCGAAAATGTGGTGGTCACCAATGCCCGCCATTACGCCGCCCTGGCAGAAGTTTCTCAAAGCCTGAAGGAAATAAAGCAGGGATTGGACAATCATATTTCCGGTGACCTGCTGGCTCCTGATATCCGTCGCTGTCTGCACTACCTTGGTGAGATCACTGGTGAGATTACTAATGAGGATCGTTTGGATTATATTTTTAGTAAGTTTTGTATTGGAAAATAGTCTAACTTTCATTTTCTTCTGTAACGATTGTCAATGCTGTATTTAATAAAAATCTTTCTTCCTTTATTTGTTGCCCAATTGCCTTTTTTATGGTAACTTTGTTGCCTGATTGTTGCCCAATCCTGTTGCCCGTTGCCCCGGGCAACACTAAAGCGAAATGATGCTACATACAGCTACATTCTGCTACAACAGGCTACAATCAGCAACAACAGGCAACAACAATGAGTAGTAACATTCGCATAGAAAAGACATGTGAAGTTTGCGGTAACAAGTACATCGCAAAAAGAACCGTCACACGTTCATGTTCCCTGAACTGTGCCAGGTTGCTATACAAGCGTACCAAACGCAATGAAAAAATAGAAGCAGTCATTCAAAAGGAGGCTGCAATAAAACCCTTCAATTCTATTGTTACACAAAAGGAATTTCTCACTGTAGCAGAAGCCTGCCAGTTAATCAATGCAAGTCGCTGGACCATTTACCGCCTGATAGACAACGGCCAATTAAAGGCCGCCAAAATTGGCCGCAATACCCGTATTGCCAGAACCGCTATTAATCACCTCTTCAATACTGATGCATCATGAATGTAACACTTCGCCAAAGGCAGAAAGCAGGAATGATAAGCCTGTACCTTGATTACTATGATCAGGGCAAACGCAAATACCAATACTTAGAAATGTACCTGCATCCCAAGCCGGAAAAGGGAAGACTAACGCCGGAGCAGAATAAGCACAATGAAAAAATGCTAAACTTAGCGGAAGCCATCCGGGCCAAGAAGTTATTGGAAATAAAAAACGGAGAGTTTGGATTTAAGGATACAGAAAAGGGAAAAGGAAGTTTTCTTAAATACTTTGAGAACTTAACAGAACAGCGGAGAAGTAGCCAGGGCAATTATGGCAATTGGGATAGCGTATTAAAGCACCTGCAAAAATTCGCAACATTTGATGTAAGGTTTTCTGACATTGATAAAAAGTGGTTGGAAGATTTCAAAACATACCTGAAGCACAAAGCAAAGTTATCAAATGGCAAAGCCCTTTCAATCAATTCGCAATCTTCCTATTACGGCAAAGTATCGGCAGCTTTAAAAGAAGCTATAAAGGATGGCATTATTCAAATCAATCCAGCAATACAGGTGGATGGAATAAAACCAGATGATGCCAGCCGGGAGTTCCTTACTATTGAAGAATTACAGGCTGCAGTTAATGCCGTATGTGAAATGCCGATTTTAAAAAATGCTTTTATCTTTTCAGCACTTACCGGCTTACGCTGGTCAGATATAGAAAAATTGCTTTGGTCAGAAGTGCAGTCTTCCGGTGATAATTTTTACATCCGGTTTCGGCAGAAGAAAACCAAAGGAGCCGAAACATTACCCATATCAGAACAGGCATATACTTTATTAGGCCAAAGAGGAAAGCCGGAAGAGAAAGTATTTAGTAGTTTAAAATACAGTGCCTGGAATAACCTCAAATTGAGAGAGTGGGTAATGAAAGCAGGTATCACCAAACACATTACTTTTCACTGTGCCAGGCACACATATGCTACACTTCAATTAAATTTAGGTACTGATATTTATACTGTATCAAAATTATTGGGTCACCGGCATTTAAAAACAACGGAGGTATATGCAAAAGTGATGGATAAGAAAAAGCAGGAAGCAGCTAATCGTATCAAATTGGATTTATGAGTAAGAACTTAGAAGTATTCAGCAAATTATTATTCATTGATTGCCCCTGGCATGATAAAAATCCATCTGAAAGTAAATTTCAGCAGCAGCTTCATAGGCTGCCCAAATTATCAGTAGAAAATCAACCGCTATTAGAACTGAAATTTTTGAAACCCTTATCCGAAAGAAGAAAATATTATAGTGCTATTATAAAGAACGAAGCTATCAGTTACCTGAATGCATTTCATAAAATCATGAAAGCAGATGCAACAGGAGACGAAAAGAAATACCAGGTTCATAAGTCTTTAATAAAGCAGCTTCGTAAAAAGTTTAAAGAGACGGAAGGCATTATTGAAAGCAGAGGTTTTTATTTTGAGAACATTGAACCGTCTCAAAAGAAGACACAGGTTGATTCAAAATTGAAAGAAGATATTTACATCATTCAATTTTTAAAGTATCAGCTGATATGGCTTTATTTAGAAATTCAAAATAACTACCTGCCTTATCTTTCACAGGATGCGTTAGAAGAAAGCGATATTCACGATATGTTTTTTTCAGATTCTGCGTCAGCTAAATCTTTTTTTGCTGATGCTCCTGCATTAAATCTTCCAAAGCCGGTTCAATCAATTGTTATAAAAGAAAATTCAAAACCATTTGTTGTTCAGAAGAAAGACATTCGGGAACCAGCTAAAGGTATTCTCACTTATGAACAAATGATAGCCAACCCCGATAAGTTTGCAAGAGCAGAAATAGAATTTTTTGAACAAGGCTTGATCAACGATCAATATAAGTTTAAAGAAGAGCACAACCAGATTAAAGAGTTTGCAGCAGCATACAAGGTGCTGCAAAAAAAGAACTACTTCAAAAAATATTACTTCCCCGGTAAGAAAGAAGTTACCGACCTGCATATTCGGAAGTTTTTAAACCATCGCTACATTGCAAATATTGACAGGGAGTTTAGAAATTTCAAAGACCATAATCTTTTAGAAGAATATGTTACCACTAAGCTTTGGCTTACCCTGATTCTTCCCTCCTGATTTGCTGGTATTTTCACCAGTTTATACCAATTCAAAATACCAAGTATTTTATAAAGCCCTTATTGCTGCTGCATTTGCAGCTTTTTCAAAATACCAAAACCTTCCTACCACTCCCTTCTTTACAATTTTACATCAGCCTTCAAAACGGAGGTTGACTATTGGCCAGTAGTCCATTTTAAAACACTTTAAATAGTTTAAAGATGGATGAGTTATTACAGCGTCTTGAACGCATCGAACTGCTCCTGGAGAGCCAGAAATTAGTACACAAAGAAGTATTGAACTTCAATGAAGCCTGTGAATATTTAGAATTATCGCAGTCGCATTTGTACAAGTTGACAAGTACTGCGGCCATTCCGCACTACAAGCCTAACGGCAAAAAAGTCTATTTCAAAAGGATAGAGTTGGAAGCCTGGTTGCTCCGCAACCGCACCACCTCTCAGGATGAAATAGAAACGATGGCAACTGATTTCCTAATCAAAAAAGGGAGGGTAAAGCTATGACTGAAGTTTTAAATCTGCTCATGCAGCTAACCCGTGATTTTGAAGTAGTCAGGGCTTATGTATTTGCCTTGAAAAAATCGAAGTTGGACAACTTCAAAGAAACATGGATTGATGGCCAGGATGTAATGCACACCATGCACATCAGTAAGCGGACACTGCAAACCCTCCGTGATAATGGTACACTTCCTTACAGCCGTATCAATGGCAAGTTTTATTATAAAGTTGCTGATATAGAAAACCTGTTGGAATCCAATTACTCACAATCAAAACCAAGAGACAATGGAAATAAGTAAAGAAGCCATCTTGAATAAAACACACTATGGGCTGAATATTTATTCCCAAGTGTTGGGTCAATACTATGCGGGTGATACAGTCCTTTCCCTTTCGGGAAGGGACTGCCAACCCACTAAGAATCCATTCAATGACAACAAACCAACATTGAAAATTCAGATAGTAAATAATTGTGCAGAGCATTATGATTTGGAGAACAGCATCAGCAAAGGCGATGCCTTTGACTTTGCTGCATTACATTATAATTTGCAGGGTGAAGAATTGAACGAAAAGCTGAATGATGAACTCAACCTGCGTATCGGAAAACAATCAGCCTTTTACAACAATGCAGTTGTACCAATAGTTACTTCGCAACCGCAGCCAATAAAAATTCCCATTCCTGTTTTCAGCTACTTCAAAGCACCGGTTACAAACACGGTCCCTCACAGGGAAATCAATTTGTTGCAGGTATATCAATTGTTGCAAGGCAACGCTTTTGGGGAGTGTACAAATACCCTCCGCAGCATTGCCGACAAACAGGAAGCAAGAAAATACAAAGCATCTGTATTTGATTATGTAACCTTTTCAGGTACATTCTCAAAACGCAATGACAAATCATTGCTCAGGCATTCAGGATTAATAACAGTTGACTTTGATCACATTGATAATGTTCCTGAATTAAAAGCCAGGCTTTTAGTGGATGAATATTTTGAAACAGAATTACTGTTTGTTTCTCCTTCCGGCGATGGCTTAAAATGGGTAATTCCTATTGACTTGACTAAAGCAAAGCAACAGGATTTTTTCAAAGCTGTTGCCAATTACATCAGGCATACTTACCAGTTAGAAGTTGACCAGTCTGGCAAAGATGTTTCAAGAGCCTGTTTCTTACCAGAGGATGCAGCGCCATTTATTAATCCTAAATATTTATAACAATGGACAAAAAGATATTCAATCCGCTGGAATGGTTAGAACAACCGGACCAGCAAAAAATAAATACAGATCCACCAGAAATAAAAGCCAATACAGATGTGAAAGCAAATGCGGATGCAGAAGAAATGGAAAGTATCATCCAGCAAATTGAAACAAAGCAAATAGACATTGCAACCGCTTATAGCGATTGGCGGGATATTGGCTTTGCTTTAGCAGATGGCTTTGGGGAAACTGGCAGAGATTATTTTCACCGCATCAGTAAATTTTATCCGGCATATACTTCAAACGAATGTGAAACACAATATAACAATTGCCTGAAGGCAAACGGACAGGGCATTACCCTGAAAACATTTTTCTTTCATGCAAAGCAAGCCGGTATTAACATTACAGTTTCCCAGGAATACAAAGAACAGGATAGAGTTCAATTGCCAACTTTGCCTGATACTATATTTCCGCAGCTTCCGGAGTTTCTGCAAAAGGTGGTAAAGATTGCATCCTTTAATGAAGAACGGGATATTTTATTGCTGGGTACTATCGTTACACTCAGTGCCTGTTTTCATAAACTCTTTGGCATTTATGATGGCAAAAAAATTTACTCCAATATGTACATATTCATCACTGCCCAGGCATCAGCAGGCAAGGGCAGGTTGGTTCATTGCAAGCAGTTGGTAAAACCTATACACAAGTATATGAGAGAACAGGCCAAGTTGCTAAAGCAACAGTTTGAATTGGAAATGATGGACTACAACGAAAAGAAAGGGAAAGACCCCAATGCAGAAAAACCCGGCAAGCCACCGGAAAAAATGTTGTTCATCCCTGCCAATAATAGCACCACCGGGGTTTTCCAATTGCTGTTCGACAATGAAGGCAGAGGACTAATGTTTGAAACCGAAGGCGATACCCTGGCACAGGCATTTAAAACCGATTACGGAAATTATAGTGATGGGTTCCGCAAAGCATTTCATCACGAAACCATTTCTTATTATCGCAGAACCGATAGGGAATATGTAGATATTGAAAGCCCCTGCCTTTCCGGCATGTTCACCGGAACACCAAAGCAGGTTTCAAGTCTTATCCCAAATGCTGAAAACGGCTTATTCAGCCGTTTCATTTTTTACTTCATGAACATTCAGCCGGTATGGAAGAATGTGTTTGCCATTACTTCCGATAATGGGCTGGATGATTATTTTGACCAGTTAGGAAATGATTTCTTTAGATTGTACCAAACACTGGCAAGCAATCCTGAAATACAATTTTGCTTTACGGCAGAGCAGCAGGTGCAATTCAATGCCTTCTTTGTACAAATACAAGCAACATACCTCAGCTTGCAGGGGCTCGATTATATGGCCACCATAAGGCGTTTAGGTATTATAGCTTTCCGCTTTGCAATGATCCTTTCTGCTTTGCGGATTATGGAGCATGGAGATTTGCCGGAACGCATTATTTGCGAAGAAAGAGATTTTCAATCTACGCTTGAAATCATCAGGGTACTGGTGAAACATGCCAGCAAGGTATTTTCAGAACTTCCTGAAGATGCACCATTGCCAAAGCGTAAGAACCAAAAGGAAAAGTTTTTGGATGCTTTACCGGCCAGCTTCAACCGGCAGGATTACCTTAAAATTGCCGCCGCCATGTCCATCCCGGATAAAACAGCCGAAGGGTACATTACCATGTTCTCCAAAAAAGGGTTGATTCATCGGGAAAGGCAGGACCATTATCTTAATCTCAATACAAAGCCTGCCACTCCGCAAGCCGGGGAAAGTCAGGATTCTAAGGAAATTAAGGAATAAGTATCCTTAGTTTCCTCAATTTCCTTAATATCAGCTAATACCACTTTGGGGTATTCTATTTTCCTTTTCTATTCTTATATTTGTCAATAGTTGACAAGTCAGTAAAAAATATTGAAACAGCCTCTTTGCTTCGGCAAGTAGGCTATTCACTTTTAAAAAAAGGCAAGAAGTGGCAAACCAATTTGGTGACCGGATAAGGCAACTCCGGGAACAGCAAAACTTATTATTACGGCAAGTTGCCCCGCTTTTAGAAATCGATACTCCTCAACTCAGTAAAATTGAAAGGGGAGAACGTACAGCAAAGAGAGTACAGGTAACTGCGATGTGCAAAATCTTTAATGTGCCGCAAGATGATTTGCTTTCGTTGTGGTTAGCTGATAAAGTATATGATGTTATCAAAGGAGAAGATATGGCTTTGAAAGCCCTATCTGCCACAGAAGATGAAGTAAAAAAAATAAAAACAAAACCAAAGAAGAATACGAAGAAATAAAAAAGATGAGTACCTACCCAATAAATGATATTTCCACGACTGCTGACCGCCATAAGCTTTACAGTTTGATGTGCAATTCTGATGAATTGACTGACAGCATCGCTTTTATTATATCTCACAATATTAAAGTCATTAATATAGGCAAGGATTTAGCCAATTACATTGATTCATTGGAAGATTATAAATACTTAAACATTGATGCCTACGATTTCACCAAAAAATTATTGGAAAACAATAAAGCTAAAATACATGGTTCAGGTAACGATGTTATAGCTGTTTACAACTTGGGTATTTTATTGGAGCCGTCTCTTGAAATAAATGCTTTGCAATTGCTTAAAGAGTTTTCCAAATCTGCTGCCTTAGTTATTATTTGGGAAAACCAATCAGAATTACCTGATAGATTAAACTGGTCCACACAGAAACAAAATTTCTTTTTCGACTTTTCAGATATAACATTAAAAAAACTGCAATATGCAATATAAAGAGCTTATCCAATTTGAACCAATTACGACTGTCGTAAAATTAGTTAGTGCCGGTGAGCAATCAATAGCAGAGAATCTTGTAAAAACTTTTGTGTTTTCAAAAAAAATGCAGGAAGATTTAAAGGAAATAATAATTAAAAACTTAGTTACCGAACCAACTTATGAAACCAAGGGTATTCAGGTGGTTGGTAGTTATGGTACAGGTAAATCGCATTTAATGTCTTTGGTGTCAGCAATTGCTGAAAATGCAGATTTAGTAAAGCATATTCAAAATGAAGATTTAAAGAAAGTCTTTAAAGCAATAGCAGGTAAATATAAAGTGTTGCGTTTTGAAATTGGTACTGATAAGCCACTAAAGGATATTGTATTTGCTCAAATCGAACGTTTCTTAAATAAGGAAGGTGTTGATTTTAAATTTGATGATGATTCCCATTTCAGTTGGAAAGAACTTATTCAAAAGATGATGGCTGAGTTTGAGGCAAAATTCCCAAAGCAACATTTTCTTATTGTCATTGATGAGTTACTGGAATACTTAAAAGGAAGAAAGCCTAATGAACTGCACAATGACTTAATGTTACTGCGGCAGTTAGGGGAAGCTTGCGACAATTCAAGATTCAAATTGATGTTTGGTGTTCAGGAATTATTATATCGTTCGCCTGAGTTTCAATTTCAGGCTGATATGCTTAATAAAATTGAAGATCGCTATGCTGATTTGATAATAACAAAAGAGGATGTTTCCTATGTTGTTAAAGAAAGGTTGCTTAAAAAAGATATTCATCAAAAAGCAAAAATCAGAGAACACCTTTTAAAGTTTGCTCATCTCTTTGAAGGCATCAATACAAATCTGAATGAGTTCATTGATTTGTTTCCGGTACATCCCAACTATGTAAGCTACTTTGAAAAGATTAAGCATGGCAAAAGCCAACGGGAAATTTTGAAAGTTCTTTCAGTAAAGTTTGGTGATATTTTAGAAAAAGAAGTGCCTTTAAATAATCCCGGCCTTGTAACTTATGATACCTACTGGCCAGACCTTGCAAGTAATCCTGCAATGCTTGCTATTCCTGATATTAGAATGGTTAGAGATAAAGTAGATATTATTTCCGGTAGAATTACTAATCATTTTACTGGAGCAAGATCTAATCGTAAGGAAATAGCACAAAGTATTGCACAGGCATTAGCTATTCGCATTTTATGTGATGACCTGGACAAACGAAACGGTGCAAGTACCCATAGTTTAAAAGAAGATTTGTGTGTTACTATTTCAGGTGTTGATGAACCTGAATTGTTATTAGCTGCAATTGACAGTACAGCCAAGCAATTGGTAACAGCAACAGCAGGTCAATATGTTGATCAGGATACCATAAGTGCAGATTTTTACATAAGAACAGAGGGCGGTATTAACATTCCTCAATTGATAAGAGATTATGCAGATGAAGTGATTAAGAAAGATACCGATCAGGCAGACCAATACTATTTTGACTTCCTGCAATATGTATTGGAAATTCAACAGGACTCATACCGTTCCGGCTTTAAAATTTGGCAGCATTCGAACTTAGAATGGCTTGACAAAAAAAGTTTCCGTTTGGGTTATATCTTTTTCGGCAATCCAAATGGGAGAAGTACTACTGAGCCAATACAGCAATATTATATTTTCTTCTGCCCTTTGTTTAATTCCATCAACAGAAATGATGAGGCTGATGAAGTATATTTTGATGTAGCTGGCTTATCTGATGAATTTAAAGATACTATTTGCCTTTACGGCGCAGCCAAAGCTAAACATGCTTCTGCACCTACCAATCAAAAGCAATTATTTAGTAATCAGATAGAAGAATACCAACGCAAAGCGATTGGCATGTTTGATAAAGAGTATGCCGACAAAACAAAAGTAATCTACAAAGGCGATAGCAAATCCCTTAAATCCTATCCACTACCAGGGGAAGGTTCTACGAAGGAAATGATTTTCCGCAGTGTGGCGGCCAAAGTGTTGAATAAAACCTTCAACGATAAGTACCCACACTATCCCGCATTTACTGATTTATTACAGCCATTAAGCAAAGAAAATTTTGATGGCCGTATAAAAGCAGCCTTGAAAAAGATTACAGCTACTTCACAACCCAATCGTGATGGCGAAGCCATTTTAAGTGGCTTGGGTTTATGGAGTGGACAGACGATTGTAAGTGATAATAGTAAGTATGCTGACAGTATTAAAAAGAAGTTGAAAGAAGCTGGTACTGGAGCCGTACTAAACAGGTCAGATATTATTTGGGCACATTATGCACCTGCCAATCTGTGGTACTCCGTAGATTTTAATATAGACTATCAATTAGAGTTTATTGTATTAGCTGCACTGTCATATAAAGGCGATATTGAAATCAACTGGTCGGGCAGTAAGAATCTCTCAGCAACAAACATTGAATCTGTATTAACGCTTTCAGAAGAAGACTTCTTTACCTTCCAGCACGTAAAACAGCCACAAGGCATTCCTGTTAAACACCTAAAGGCTTTGTTTACTTCTTTGGGATTGCCTGATTACACTTCAGAATTAGAAAAGCCCGAAACAATCAGTAAAATAATTACATCGGCTAAAAATTATGCAGATAGAGTTGTAAGAACGAAAGCCGTTATTGTCCAAGGCCTTAAATGTAGAAATGTTCCTTTGCTGAGTGATGAGGACAGTGCAAAAATAAAAACTGAATTGGAGTCATTAGGCGCTATGTTGGATAGCATTCAGTCTTACAATTCTTATGGCAAACTGAAAGCGTTTAAATTCACAGAGGATGAATTAACTGCAACATTTAAAGCATATCCTTACTGCGACCTGGTAGATAAATTAAAAGAAAAAGCTGAAAAGTTTGAACGCTTAGTTGGTTATCTCTACACAGCCCAATCTTATGTTGTTCAGGAAGAGAAGCCATTATTTGATGATATCAAATCAGCTATTGATAGCTTACCTTCTGTGGTGGCATCTTCAAAAGATAATGATATTAAAAAATATGAAGCGTTGCTTAATTCTTTAATTGACCGGTATGCTGATTATTATTTGATTCAATACACCCGTTGCCGTTTATCAAAGCAGGATGATTTGGCTAAAGTACGTATTCTGGGAAGTGAGAAAAAACGTATTTGCGACGTCATTAAAGATTCAGAATTTATTACCGCTACTGAATATCAAAACTGGTTAAACAGTATTACTTCACTTCGTGAAGCAGATGAATCATTAACCAAGGCAAAAGTGTTGACCGAACCTTATCACGATTTTAATCCAAGGGAATATTACGGTAAGCCCACTTTTAAAATTCATGAACTGGAAGAACAATTGGATAGTATTTTAGAAAAATGGACTAACGCCATGCGTTCTGTTTTTAAAGACCCTTCAGTGCAGGAAAATATGGATATTTTGAATGTAGCTGACAGAAAGCTGGTTGAAGATTTTAGAACTGCAAAAGAAGAATTAACTGCCGACAATGCACCAAGGTTAAGAAATTTAATAGCACAGTTTGCACAGGGCATTGATAAAGTAGAAATCACAATGGACGACATTCGTAAGCAATTGAGTAAGCCGTTAACTCCGCAGGAAGCTATTGATACGCTCACTGCATATATTGATAGCCTGTGTGTCGGTAAAGAAAGAAATAAGGTTCGTATCATCATCAAGTAAACAGTTATGAAGTCAACGCAAGTAAAAATAATATGCCTTGGTAAGGAGTTTAGCATTGAAGAAGAACGCAGAGAATACTTTCGTAATGAACTACGAACTAAACTGCCAGAGTTAAAAAAAATAGAAGGCTTTCCTATTGGTGATGATGAGGATATTATTGAACTGAGTGATCCACCATATTACACTGCCTGTCCTAATCCTTGGCTGAATGATTTTATAACTGAATGGGAAAAGGATAAAGAAGGCATAAAAAGTAGAAAAATAGCATTTCATGTAGATGAACCTTATGCAAGCGATGTTAGTGAAGGGAAAAATAATCCGATTTACAATGCTCACAGCTATCACACAAAAGTTCCGCATCCAGCAATAATGCGATATATACTACACTATACTCAACCAGGTGATATCATTTTCGATGGATTCGCTGGTACTGGAATGACGGCAGTGGCTGCTAAGTTCTGTGGATTTCCTACCACTGAAGATAAATTTAAGATAGAAAACGATTATAGTAAAATATTTGGTATCAAGCCAACATGGGGTTTAAGAAAAGCAATTAGTGGCGATTTAAGTTCTATAGCAAGCTTTATATCTTACAACTATAATAACCCTCCGGAAATAACAGAATTTAATGATAACATACATGAGGTTATTAAGGATATTAAATCTGAATTATTATGGCTTTATGAAACTATTCATAAGGATAATAAAAAAGGGATAATTAATTATATAATTTGGAGTGATGTATATATCTGTAGTAATTGCAGTTCAGAAATTATTTTTTGGGAGTCAGCAGTTGACCATGAAAATGGCATTGTTAATGAAGAGTTTGAATGTAAAAAATGTAAAACAATACATACCAAAAGAAGTGTATCAGATGCGATTATAACTACTTACAATAATTATAAGAAAGAGTCTTTTAGTCAAAAGAAAAGAGTTCCTGTTCTTATTAATTATAGTTATAATGGAAAAAGATATGATAAACCTCCAGATGCATCTGATTTTGAATATCAAAAGAAAATCGATGAACTATTAATTAACAATTGGTTTCCATTGAATGATATAATTAATGGTGATGAGATTGGTCGATTAAAAAATGAACTTGTTCATGATGTTTCAGAGCTTTTTCCAAAAAGAACTTTGATTATTCTTTCTACTTTAGCAAGCCAATCTACTATTTCAAATAGATTAAATCTGTTAATTACATCAATACTTCAAAATTCTTCATGGTTATATAGATGGAGAGCAAATGGCAAAGGAGGCACAACTTCCGGCACTTATTACATTTGTGCTACTCCACAAGAAAATAATGTATTTAATCAATTAGATAGGAAGTTAAAAGATTTTACATCTGCATTTAGTTTGGCAAGTAAAGAAGGCAGATATTCCGCTCTTTATACAAATTCATCAACTAAATTGAATATCAAAAACGATTCAATTGATTACATCTTCACAGACCCACCGTTTGGTGCGAATATTATGTATTCAGAATTGAATTATATGTGGGAAGTATGGTTAAAAGTAATTACAAATAATAGTAACGGAAGCAATTGAAAATAGAACACAAGGAAAATCAACATTGGATTATCAAAATTTAATGCATGATTGTTTTACCGAATTGCATAGGATTTTAAAACCTAGGTAAATGGATGACAGTCGAATTTAGCAATACCAGTGCAGCTATATGGAATGGTATTCAGACAGCTCTCCAAAGAGCAGGTTTTATAATTGCAAATGTTGCGGCACTTGGACAAACAAGCAAGGTAGTTTTAAAGCAGTCACCACAGCCACTGCTGTGAAACAAGATTTAGTAATAAGCTGCTACAAGCCATCTACAGATTTCGAAAAGAAATTCAAAACTCTTTCACGGAGATATTGCTATTTGGGATTTTGTATCTGAGCATTTGCATCATCTCCCAGTGCATATTAAGAAACGAAAATAGCACTACAGCAATTGTTGAGCGAAGCCCTAAAATATTTTTGATAGACTCATTACTTTTTACCTTATGCGATGGGTTGCCGGTGCCAATTGATGCAAGAGAGTTTCAGGAGGGACTAAAGCAAAGGTTTATAGAACGAGATGGAATGTATTTTACAGCTGAGCAGGCTGCTGAATATGATGAAAAGAAAGCCAAAACTCCTCAGTTTGTTCAATTGTCATTAATTGTTACCAATGAATCAGATGCCATTGAGTGGTTAAAAGATAGGTTGCGTAAACAAGCACAAAAATATCAGGATATAATGCCTGATTTTCGGATTGCAACACAGTCACTTCGTAAAGGTGATACTTTACCTGAATTACAGATCATCCTTAATGAAAGCTTTATACAGGAAGCAGATGGCAAATGGCGTACTCCTGATCCTAATGAGGCCAAAGACAGGGAAGCATTTACGTAACAAAGCATTATTAAAGGATTTTAGTATTTACGTAACTGCAATCAATCAACCCAAAGCTAAAAAACTCAAAGAAGTTCGGGTAGAAGCACTACGAGCCGGATTCAAAAACTGTTGGGAACAAAAAGATTTTAAAACAATTGTAACAGTAGGCGATATGATTCCGCAAAATATCTTGTTGGAAGATGAGCAATTATTAATGTATTACGATATAGCAAAAGACAGAGTATAACATGCTTTACCAGGGAAAAGAAATAGAGGTACTTTCAAAAAAATCTGTATTCGGCAAGCACATTGCCGAAATAAAAATATTGTCTACCGGGGAGGTAAAGTCTGTTCCATTTTCTGAACTGTCGGATGAAAAGAAACTGCCAACAGATTCAGAAATTTCTTTTAAAGCAATAGCTGCTAAAATTAAGAGTGAAGTATTTAAGCAATCCATGCTTGCTCCTATTGAGAGCAATATAATTCCATTGCCTCACCAAATATTAGCATTGGAAAAAGTGATGTCAGGTCAGTTCCTACGCTTCTTAATCGCTGATGAAGTAGGTATGGGTAAAACCATTGAGACCGGCCTGATATTGAAAGAACTTAAACTAAGAAGTATTGTAAAACGCAGTTTAATCATTGTTCCCAAATCAGCAATGGGTCAATGGCAGCAGGAAATGAAAAAACATTTTAATGAACTGTTTCACATTTACGATACCGATTATATCAATACAGTCAGTCGAACTTTTGCCCGGTTAGAAGTGGACAATGAGATAAACCTTTTTACGCAGCATAATCAAATCATTGTTTCAATGGATGCTTTAAAGCCCATTGAAACCCGCCAGGGCTGGAGCAGACAAAAAGTGGAAGAATACAATCGTTATCGCATACAAAGTGTTTTAGAAGCTGAGTTTGATTTACTGGTAATTGATGAGTGCCATAAAGTAGGCGGCAGCAATACACAGGTTGGCCGTTTTCAAATGGCAGATGTTTTATGCAATGCCATACCCAATGTGTTGTTGCTTTCTGCAACACCACACAGGGGTAAAAGTGACCATTTCAGAAGGTTATTACAATTGCTCAATGCAGATGCTTTTGCTGGTGAAGGAATGCCATCTATACCGGAATTAGAACCTTATGTTGTACGGACTGAAAAAAGACAAGCTATTGATTATAATGGCAAGCCATTGTTTAACAAACGCCATACAAAAAAAATTGAAGTTATTTATGATAAGGTAATTCATAAAAAGCAAAAGAAATTATACGATGCCGTTACAGAATATGTAGTTACTGGTTTCAACCTGGCACAACAAACAAAAAACACATCCTATGGATTCGTGATGATATTGTTTCAACGAATGATGAGCAGTTCAGTACTAAAGCGATATTGGATGCCATGCAAAAAAGAGCCGACAGGCTTTCTGGCGAAAGACAGGAAGTAAATAAGGAAAACATGATCAGCAACATGGAGGAGTTTGGTTTTGAAGGCCAGATGGAGTTAGATTTTGAAGAAAAGATATTCTCTATGGTTGAAGAAACTCAGGCAAATTATGATACCGAACTAAGTATTCTCCAGGGCTTAATCCGTGATGCAAAAGATTGTTTGGATAAAGAAACGGATGCCAAAGTAGATTTTCTGTTGAGCAAATTGCAGGAATTAAAAAAGCAGGAACAGAACCCGGATTTAAAGTTTTTAATATTCACAGAGTTTACAAGTACACAGTACATGCTGAAGAAAGTACTGGAAGAAAAAGGAGGTTACATATGTGGAGCAATTAATGGTTCAATGGATTTTGACCAACGGGTTGATGCATTGAAGCAATTTAAAGAAGGTTCTCAAATATTAATTTGTACAGATGCCGCTGGAGAATCGTTGAACATGCAGTTTGCCCATATTGTCATCAACTACGATATGCCTTGGAATCCAATGGTACTGGAGCAAAGAATTGGTCGTGTTGATCGTATCGGGCAATCCTTTGAAGTACTTGCTTTAAACATGATGCTTGATAATTCGGTGGACAAACGGGTGTATGAAGTGGTAGAAACAAAGCTAACCCAAATCATGAATGATTTGGGTATTGATAAAACATCTGATGTATTAGATAGTACCTTAGAAAGAGATCAATTAAACCGGTTATACCTCACTTCGTTACTTAACCCTGAAAAATTTGAACAAGAAAGCAATAACTGGCTTGCTGAGATTAAAAATAAATTAAGAGAGTATAAGAGCACTGAAGGAGCATTACCTACGATGGCATCAAAAGACATCAAAGCCGATAAGGTAGATGCCATTAAACACAGCCCACTCCCGAAATGGTTAGAGAGCTTGACTAAAAACTATCTTCAAACAAAAGGAATTACCTATCAAAGCCTGCTCGATGGCATGAAATTTAAATTCCCTGGTTTGAAAGAAAGTATCTACACATTCAACATCAGAGAGAGTGTAAACAATCCAATACCGGAGCCAATTTCTTTACAACATGAAATTATTCAAACCATTTTGAAAGAAGCCATTCCTTATACAGAATCGCAGCAGATTCCAATCGTAAAAATTAAGCAAGGTAATTCAACACCAGGGCAATGGTCCTTATGGCATTTAGAAGTGAAAAATCAATTCGAGACAACTCAAATTATACAACCCATATTCATTTCATCAGAAGGCGAAAACTTTTCAGCCTTTGCTCAAAGTGTATGGGATAAATTAATACAGGAAAATGACTTCTTTGATTGCTTGGGTGTATTGCCATTAGATGAATCAAAACGATTATTCAACGATATATCCCAAAAAGCAGAAGAACTATTGCAAGTGAAGTTTGAAGAGTTTGAAAAAAGTACATTCCAAAATACTGATAAAATAAAAAGTAATAAAGAGAAGTCATTTGCATTTCAGGAAAAGCAGATGAATAGAATTGGCATTGAAAATATCAAACAGTCACGATTAACCCGGCTATATAAGGACAAAGAAATTTGGGATACAACTTTTGTGTCTGCCGGGCAAATAGTGCCTTCCTTATCCTGTATGCTAATTGTAAATATCGTAAATGAGTAATTGGATTGACAAATATAAAAAGTTGGTGATCTCCAGTCACAAACTGCACATTATTGTAGCAGATTTGGACAATCTGTTTGAGTATATGGAGTTAACACAGGCTTTTGAAAATGACGGCTATAAAATACTTATTGCTAAAACTGGTTTAGCAGTTCGATTGAATTTTGAATTAGAAGTTAGAGATTCACAAAGCAAGTATTTAATAATAGCACCTGCAAACTATTTACCTCTTCCAGATATAGAAACACTTGTTCATTTTCAGGCGATAGGGTTACCGCAAATGTTTCCAAATCTGGATGCCAAAGCTATAAAAGGATTAAGTTTTAATGCACTTTGTTTGCTGTCTAACATAAAGCCTTATGAAGAACTTAGCCATGACAAAACCTTAAAATTCCTTTTGGAGAATTTATACAATGTAGATTTTGATACGTTGACAAATAACAAAGCAAAGGAGCGTATTTTAAATGCCTTGATAACTGTATTGCTTGAAAAGAATGGAATTAATCAACCGCTAACAAATTTCCTAACCAATATATCAAAACCATATTTCCCGGAATTGATCAGCATGGGTTTAACGAATAGCAACCTGGTTAGATTTATACAGGAGCAATGGCAATATTATGTTGATAATGAAAATTCTTTACTTGATTTCAAAGAACCATTACTCAATAAAAGTTTGGGGTATTTATTTGCCTTTGAATATTTGAAACCAGTAAAAGTATCACCGGCAAAATATGATGAGTTCCCTAAGCCATTAAAGATTGGTGTTTATGTAGATGAACAAGGCCATAACGATAACGAATTGGAAGGGTTAATTGAGTACCTGAAACAACAGCTCGAAATAATTGAAGACATAGCCGACCAATGGTTTAAAATAATTCAAGTATTAGCTAATGCTAAACTAAAATATTTGCTATCTGGTAACGATGCTCTAAAAGAAAGTTACCTGAAAATTGAGAGTGCATTCAACAACCGCTTTCAGCGGTTTATTGATAATACCTATGGAAGTTTATTCTCTTTAAGCGGAGTAAGAAAACCTGTGGTAGTTTCAAGGATACTTGAACACATCAATGCCAGGCCGGCAAAAAAGAAAGCACTAATCGTTATAGATGGAATGAATTATTGGCAATGGAATATATTGGGCAGGGCATTAGTAGATGCTGGCTTAACTTATTCATCCAATGCATCCTTAGCTTTCATTCCAACAATTACAGCCTGGTCAAGGCAAGCAATTTTCAAAGGAGAAAAACCTGACTTGTTTGAAGACAATTCAAAAGAAAGCAAACTATTTCAAACTTATTGGTTAAAGAATGGTGTACCTGCCTGGCAGGTAGATTTCAAAAAGTTCGGTGTGAATGAATCATTATCCGTTGATAGTATTTCAAATGATACAACAATACTCGGATTAGTGTGCAATGACCTGGATGATATTATGCATGGTTCAATTCTTGGCAATAGTCAGTTAAAAACATCTACAGAGCAATGGATAGAAAAATCTAAAATTGTTCAGTCCATATCTGAACTCAAAGCAAAAGGATTTCAGATTTACATCACGGCAGATCATGGAAATATTGAAGCAATAGGGCTTAAAAATTTAACGCTTAAAGAAAAGGTAGGTGCTTTAAGTCGTGGAAAAAGACATTTGCATTTCACTAATGAAACATTACTGGAAAACTTTTTAGCACAGAACCAAAATTTGCTTTTAGGTAAAAAAGGTCTTTCAGTTTATCTAAAACAGCAGGAAGCATTTACAACAGAGAACAGCCAGGTAATTACGCATGGCGGTTCTCATTTATGGGAAGTAATAGTACCTTTTATAAGTATCAATGAACAGTAAAGGAAAATATATAGGATTAAACCAGCGTATCCCATTTGATGTATTGGATGCAGCCATTCATTTCTATTTAATGAATGGGGTAATTGATAAGGAATACATTTTTCAAAGGATGCAGGAATTTACATCCGGGGCTAATAGAGCTAATAAAGCAGCAGGGTATGTTGTTCAAATTTTAACCCGTCAGGTACAGTTATTAAATCAATTGAAAAAGGTAATAAAACAGGAACCTTATAGTTCTTTACGAATCGACGATAGAAAAGCATTTTGTTTATGCTTAATCAGTTTAACATATTCAATCACTTATGATTTATTGGTTGCACTGGCTCAGGGTTTCAAAGTCCAAAGCCAGATTAATAAGAAATTTATCAGTGAGAAAGTGAAAACAATATATGGCAGCAACCGTACGGTAGATGTTGCCATTGATGCTTTGCTTCCAATGATTATAGAATTGAATACAATTAAACGGGATAAGGTCAGCCTGTACTCATTGGCGAACAAACTCGTTATCACTCATAAACTCGTTACCGAGTTGATAATCTATAGTGACATAAAATTATCAGGTTCCAAGTCTATTTTGATTGATGATTTAAATTATAAGCCCTGGTATTCTTATTTTGAAATTTCAGTAGTAACATCAAATCATTTCAACTACTTGATTTCAAAGAAAGATAGTGCAGTGGGTAAAGGATATCTGACAATTACTGGATAATTAGATTACATGATGAGCCTTATAAAACAAACTATAAAATGAACCACTTCAATTAGACAGTATGGCAGAGCAAAACCTATCCTTCAACATCTTAACCTTCGATTGGCCTGCAACCAATCTTACCTTTTATTTCAGTAAAGAGGATATTGAGTTTTGTAGCCGTATCCACAAAACACTATTCCCTAAAAATATAGAATCAATATTCCCCGGCATTCTCAGCGATGGCACAGAGTTTATTTACACAACATTTGATTACCAGAAAGAAGGTTTTACCCCGCTGTCATTAGATTTTAAAACAGAGAATGAAGATTTAGTTCGTAAATATTATAACCGGCAAATCAGTCATTATTTTCAGAAGATCAGGAACCAGGTTGTTAAGAAAGGCTTCATAGGTCAAAATCAGGTTTGGGTTAAAGCAACAAAAATAACAAACCCACAATTTGATATTTACTTAAAATTCTCTTTAAAAATTCAGTTCGGCAATGTGAGTGATTATCCTGAACTACTGCTTTCTTATGATGGCAAATCGAAAGTTTTTAAGAAAAATGTTCCTGCACTAGTGAGACAGGTTTCTCAATCACTATTTAAGAAAGTAATTAAAGGTAATACGGTTTGTCACATTGATGATGTGAACACCGGCCCTAAACCTGATTTACGAAAAGTATATCCGCAATTAAATTTAAATATCGCAAAAGCATTAAAAATTGCTCCTGACCCATTGCAAAAAGGAAACCGGTATAAAAGCTATCTGGAAGCAGTGAACAAGTTCAAGGATTTCTTTCTTTGTAAAGAAGAGTTTAAAAAATTGATTCCATTACATTCAGATGATTTTTATAATGTTCCCGAAAAGCTGATAGATTATGTCGATGACGAAAGTAATGACCTGGAGTACAGTAAACAACAAAAGGGAAGAACTCCAAAGTCAGACTTCAGAAGGCTGAAACCTTTTAAAGGAATTGATCACAAGAATGTTCATCTTTTCTTTATTTACCATAAAGACGACCAATCAACAAAAGACAAACTACAAACCTACCTGGAAACCGGCCTTGCTCATTATAGAGGTCTTCACGACTATGCAGGTATTCTCTTTCATACGGATGAAAGTAAAACGATTTGCTTTCAAGATCGAGATAACCCTTTTCCCGAAATTGTAAACTTTTTTGATGATCCTGAACATGCCTTGGCTGCGGACGTCAAATACCTGGCAATCTATCTCACCCCATTTTCTAAAGAAGAAACAAGGATGCAGGAGGAAAGAGTTTACGTTAAAGTAAAACAACTGCTGCTAAAAAGAAATATTGCCTGTCAGTTTGTAGAACCGGCAACTGTAGAAGCTCCAAAAGATGGCTTTAAGTGGAGCCTTACCACAATGTCTGTAACTATTTTGGCAAAGCTGGGAGGCATTCCCTGGCGTTTACCTGCCCCGGTGGAGAAAGGATTAATAGTAGGAGTAGGAGCGTTTAAACACCCGGACGATGTACGATATATAAGCAGTGCATTTAGTTTTGACAATTCCGGCCACTTCAATGAGTTTGAGTATTTCATGAGTCATGAAACCAAGTTGCTTGCAGGAAGCATTGCAACTAAAGTGAGGGAGTTTGCCGATAAATATGAATCACCTTCCCGGTTAATAATTCACTTTTACAAACGGTTGAGTGAAGATGATTTGAAACCAATTGAGCAAGCCTTACAGGAACTGCAGCTACCCCGTCCGTTACCCATATTTATAATATCCATCAATAAGACCGAAGCCAAAGACATTATTGCTTTTGATACCAACTGGTCAGAGTTTATGCCATACAGCGGCACTTACATTTATATTGGCAACAGGAAATACCTGCTATTCAATAGCAGCAGGCATTTAACGAATACCAGCTTTCATTCAACCGATGGGTATCCGTTTCCTATCAAACTTTCAATTGACTGCACCGATAAAAAGCAATTGGAAAATGAAGCAACAATCAAACAACTAATAGACCAGGTGTATCAGTTCAGCCGCATGTATTGGAAAAGCCTTGCACAGCAGAACCTTCCGGTTACAGTAAAGTATCCTGAAATGGTTGCAGAAATTGCCCCGTACATGCAAGGGGATGAATTACCGGATAATGCACTGAATAACCTTTGGTTTTTATAAAAAATAATTAGATCAAATGAGTATATACAATCCAGATATGTGGATCATGAAGATTACCCCTGGTGGTTCGGGTAATACCAAAATGTTTTTTGAGAACCTTTTTATAAAAGAAGGTTGTAAGTGTCTTATTGGCTATACCAAAGAAGAGGGCGAAATAGAAAAATTTAGTGCCCGTTGGCATAAAATAAAAATCGGTGATTTAATTGTCGTTATTGAAGGGTACAACCGAGTATTTGGAGTGGTGGAAATTACATCAGATCCATTTGATGATGAAAATGAAGAAGCAGATAAGCAAGCGGATTGGTTTTATCATAGACGGAAAGCGGAATTGGTAAAATATTTTAATCCATCATTTGAAGCAAAGGCAAATACCAACAGGGATACCATCATTGAATACTCAGGTGACGGCGCAATAGATATATGTGATGAAGTTTGGGATAAAATAAAAGACGAATACATCAATCATAAAAAGAGTAAACAAATGCAACAGAAAATAGAGATTCTAAAATATAAAAAGCAAATCATTTTGCAAGGTCCTCCCGGTACAGGTAAAACAAGATTGGCTCAATTAATGGCTGATGAAATTATAAAATCTGAAGTTAAGTTGACCCCACTTCAATATGTTGACTGGTACATCAAGACCTTTAAATCCACCAAAGATTTAAATGAGAGAAATGCTCAAAGAATTTCTTTATTAAACGAGTTTGTAACTGCCTTCCCTATCGTCAATATTCCCAATCTAACTTTAGATACATATTCTTTAGGCAGAGGATCGCAAGACAGCTTTTGCTATTGGCTTGAAAAGAAATTAGGTTCTTTGGGTAGGTTTTCTCCAGGATTAGCAGGTACAACTGTTTATGGTGTTTATTTCAGTCATGAACAGAACGCATTTGTAAGCACTGATAAAATACCACAGCAAAAGTTAGATGATATTAAAAGTGCTTTGCATACGCTTTTAACCACTCAAAATTACACTGATGCCGCAGCGATTTTCAGGAAGAGTTTTATACTTAAAATCCTGAGCACCTATTTCCCAGATGATTACTTTCCGATATTCAGTCAAAATCATTTAAAACTAATCGCCAAAATCTTTGAGATTAATACAAATGGATTAGATGATATACAATTGAATAAAAAGATAAATGAGAAGTTTCTTGAAATGAAAGCAAACCATTCAAGCAGTATTTCAAACTTTGACTTTATGGGGCATTTGTATGACAAGTTTAAAATTAAGAATGATGACGTAAATCTGGATGATGTTCAGGTACTGGATACGTTGGGTGAAAAGAAGCTAATACAATTTCATCCTGCATATACCTATGAAGATTTTGTTAGGGGCATTACAGCAGATACAAATACAAAAGGTCAAGTTGAATACAAGGTAGAAAACAAAACGTTAGCAGAATTTGCTCAAAAAGCATTGGATAATCAGGCAATCAACTATGTATTGATAATAGATGAAATCAATAGGGCAAACCTGCCTTCTGTACTCGGTGAATTGATTTATGCTTTAGAATATCGTTACAATCCAGATAAACCCAAAGAGAATGTTGTTGAAAGCATGTATTCATTAAAGCAGGTAGGAATAGAGGGAACAGGTGACAGAGCATTAAGGCTCCCAAATAATCTATTTATTATCGGCACAATGAATACAGCAGACAGGAGTGTTGGCCATATTGATTATGCAATAAAAAGACGATTTGCTTTTGTTGATGTTCCACCTACCGATGTTGCAATTGATGAGGTAATTACTGATGCCGATTTGAATAGAAAGGCTAAAGCATTGTATGCAGATGTTTCTAAGTTATTTAATGAAGAAAAGACTGTGGAAAAACCAGCATATCTCCAGTCAGATTTTAAAGCAAAAGATGTACAATTGGGGCACAGCTACTTTTTAGTAGATACTCTTTCGGAATTAAATATGAAGTTAGAATTTGAAATCAAGCCGATTCTTTTTGAATACGTCAAAGACGGTGTTCTTAGTCAAGAAGCGGAGAAGGAAATTAAAGCTTTAAAAGTCAATGAGTAACTTTTTATTCAATTCATTAACTGAGCACCACAAATATCCAAATGGTGAACCTATCCCTTTAGGAATAGACGCTGAATTATTGCATAAAGAAATTCTATTTCAGAGCAATCCAGAAAAGAAATGTATTGAAATTAATAAAGATAATACACTGCACACCCATTATTACATAGGTGTAGATTGGATTAGTGACGATAAAGTAATTTATGTTGCTCCAAAATTAAATACAAAAATTACAGACCATCAAGGAACAATTGATAGCAGTACTCTAAAAGAAACTGACTTTATAAAGATGTTATTTCATTGTTTAAAGTACCAGAATATTGTCAATGAATTAGATGAATTGTTTGAGATAAAATGGGAGCAACCCAAAATTGAGATTGAACAAAAAAGAGATTTACTTACTCCATTGCTAGTTGTGCAATTTCTCGGCTTATTGAAAATAATTGTTCGCAAAGGTTTGAAGAAATCATATTACAAGATTGAGCACAATTTAAATAGCAGAGTAAAAGGCCGGGTTTTAGTGGGTAAAACTTTAAAAGAAAACATATTCAAGAATAAGAATTTGAATACCTTTTGCAGTTATGATGAATTTGGATTGAATGGTCTTGAAAATAGATTATTGAAACGAACTCTTTCTTTCATCAAAAGTTATCTTCCTGTATACGCACAATTGAACACAGATGCATATATACAGAACTTGTTTAATTATATAACCCCGGCATTTGAAACTGTCTCAGAAGAAGTAAATCTAAATGATATTCGATACACAAAAACAAACCCGTTTTACAAAGAATATGAGGAAGCCATAAAATTGGCTAAGATGATCCTTAAACGATATGGATACAATATTTCAAATGTAGAAAAGCAAACCATCAATACACATCCATTTTGGATTGACATGAGTAAATTGTTTGAATTGTACGTTTTAGGTTTATTGAAAGAGCAATTTAAAGGCCAGGTCATTTATCACCCAACATACAACAGCAAAGAATTAGATTATTTATTGCTCAGTCCTCCAATGGTAATTGATGCCAAATACAAGCCTCGTTATTTATATACTTCTGTTTTAGAAGATGCCAGACAGTTGAGTGGCTATTCTCGAATGCACAAGGTTTATGATGCATTAAATTATTCAAAGGATAAAATCATTGACTGTTTGATAATCTATCCAAATCAGGAAAGCAAAAACAAAGACTTATCTAACTTCAATGCACTGATAAAAGATTCCAGTTCAGCTATAGGCGAATATGTAAACTTCTTCAAAATCGGAATTGAGTTACCCGTTGTAAAATAGCTCAATCTGTCAACTATTTCTTCGATGGGGATAGCCTATGCTTTTGCAAATATTATTTATACTGATTCAAAGCTTCCTCTAACCTGTTTTTAATAGCCTTAGCAAGTCTCAATGGTTGGATAACAGAAACACTGTCTGCATAAGAGAGAATTAACCTTTCCAGTTCGTAGTTGATGATAATTTGAAGCGTTACTTCAAGGGTTGTATCATTAAGCCATTTTGTTTTTTGCGAACCATGAAGCGGTTTGGTTTCCATGTAGTTTCCGGTTCGGCCTGTAAAATGCAAAACTACTTTTTCGGTATCTGCATCAATGGGCTTGGTTACTCCAATAATATCTTCAAAATACTCCAGCCAATCGATCCTGATTATTTTTTTGATACTTACCCTTTATTTCAGTGATAATTAAAATTCTGTCTAATGCAAGGTTCCAGTCATATTTTTCTTTTCAGGATTATATCCAAAAAGAAACCATCGGTTATTGTACTGTTTGAGGAAGTAAGGATGTATCGTGAGTTTAAACGGCGTTTCATTTTCATAAGGCTGATAGCTTATGTCAAGCACTTTTTTGTAGAGGATAGCATTATGCAGTGGTCCCAAATGTTCAATTCCCTTGAGGTATTGGTTATTGTCAAATTCAATAATCGTAGCCGCAGCTTCTTTCGAAGCCATGCCTTGTTTTAATTTTGGAACCAATTCATTTACCCATTCAAACTGTGGCATTCCCTTGAACTGGGAAAGAATATCAGCCGCAGATTGCAATTGGTTTATCTCTACTTCATTCAACGGCATATTGTTAATGGAAAATGCCGGATCTGAATATCTGTAAAATACCTTTCGTCCTTCCCGGTTTCTGGTAAGTTCAATTTTCCAACCATCTTTACTCTCCATAAAGGAAATATCATCCAGTATTTGCCTGCGACTGATGCCATTGGAATCTGGATCAATCTCTAACAGCACCTTTTCACATTCTTCGATCAGGTCATCAATAAAATACCGTTTCCCGGGGTTACGGAAGCAATTATCCAGCACTTTATAGCGTATGAGAGCATTTTTATTGGTCGCCATATTCGGTCAGATTCTTCGATTCTGACTAAAATTAGTTATTATTGTGCAGATACACTGCACAGTAATGGTTTTTGTTTGTGCCTGTTCTTTGAAAGCCTGCTGCAACTTATTGATTTGTGCCAACTGGAAGCCATCGCAAGGCGGTTTCAGATCGGTTGGTGTTCCCCGGTTTACCGGGGGATGAATGTTTCTTGGTTATCTGAGTTGTCTCTTCAGTTGTCTTTACTTATGTATACATAGTTGTACACATGTTCAGTTGCTAAGTTGACAATATGACCTGAAATATTATTACTTATTATTTTTTTTAGTTGTATTCATATACAAAGAATAACGCAGCAGGCTTCAAAGAACTTTTTTAAATTATGAAACTGGAGCAAAAACATATAGACCAAATAACTACTGCCTTTAAGAAAATGCAGTCGAAAGAGGATTTGCTGCATCTTTTGAATGAAGCTAAACCTTTGGTTTACGGTGAAAAAGCCGTTCCCTTTGAGTTAAAGCAACTCACTTGGTATGCAAACCCAAAACTGGGCGGCAAACGTTATTCAGAGTTCAAAATACAAAAGAAATCTGGTGCAGCCCGTTCTATCCACGCCCCGGTAAAAGGCCTTAAATCTCTACAGAAAACGCTGAGTTTTGTCCTTCAATGCGTTTTTGAACCCCACCATGCTGCAATGGGTTTTGTAAGAGAAAAATCTATTGTAGATAATGCAAGGCTTCATGAAGCAAGCAAGTATGTATACAATATTGACCTGAAAGACTTTTTCCCTTCTGTTGATCAGGCCAGGGTTTGGAAGTGTTTCCAGTTAAAGCCATTCAATCTTACTGATTCAGAGATGGCATCTGAAGAAGAAAACACAACGAGGTTACAGACCGGCGTTAGAAAATTTATTACTGATCATAAGGAGCGTATCTATTATAAAATTCAGGATAATTCATTAATACTGGTCATTGATAAAAAAGGAAACTATCGAAAATATAAAAAGCGGCTTACCGGTCATCTGATAAAACCGAATGTCCCTCTCTTGGGTATCGAAGTAGGTGATAGAGAAAAACTCCGGGAATATAACCGGCAGGTGAACGAAATCATCTTTGAAGATGCTAAACGTTACATCCTGTCTACTGAAAATATTGAAGCGTTGAACCGGCTTGTTTCTTCCCGTAAAAATTTGGCTAACATCATTGCTTCTCTTTGTTGTACAGAAATGGAAGTAGAGCGGAAAAATGCAACTGGTGAATGGGAGAAAGTGAAAAGAAACGTGTTGCCACAAGGAGCTCCAACATCACCCGTTATTACAAATATTGTCTGCCAACGCCTGGATCATTTATTGTCCGGTGTAGCAAGACGTTTTGGATTGAAATATAGCCGCTATGCTGATGACATTACCTTCAGTTCGATGCATAATGTTTATCAACCCGAAAGTGATTTTTTAAAGGAATTGCAACGCATCATATTGGAGCAAGGCTTTTATATAAAGGAAAGTAAAACACGATTGCAAAAAGATGGCTATCGTAAAGAAGTTACAGGTTTATTGGTAAATGAGAAAGCCAATGTGCAGCAACGATACATCAAGCAATTGAGGATGTGGTTATATTACTGGGAAAGATATGGCTATGAAAGAGCCTACGTATTCTTTTTACAGGAGTACATTGCTGATAAAGGGCATATAAAGAAAGGTAAACCCGATATGGCAAATGTTATTGCCGGAAAGCTGGATTACCTGAAAATGGTAAAGGGCAATGAGAACCCGTTGTATTTGAAGTTGAAAGGGAGGTTCAGTTTACTTACTGCTACCAATATTAAAACAAAACCGATTTTAGAAGAAGCAATCACAAGTGAAACTGACTCTAATCAAGTAAAGATTACTTTGGAAGTTTATCAGTCTCCTGAAATGAATGAAAAGTTGAACAACTCAATAAATATTCCTAAGTATACTACATTGCCAAGTACGATTATTGTCCCAAATTCAGTTTATGAAATTGGAGAAGTTGAGGAAGTGCAAGAAGATAATAAGACAAAGAAGTTGTTTCCTCATAATCCAATGTATACAATTTCTTTTTTAAAGAAATTTAAAATTGGTGATGGTAGCGGGTTTAAAGAATTAGTACATGATGTCATTTTATCAGATGAAACCACACAGGATATACTAAACAAAGTAAAAAGTCATCCAAACTTTATTTACCACTTTAAAAAGGAATGGATATCTGATGTGTCTTTTTTGAATAGAGCAATACAGAAAGAGGTCATAAAACTAATTGATCTTTTTGAAAAAGAAGGCCTCCCGTTTTATAAAAATAGTCATAGGCATCCCTTTAATAATGATAGCAAGTATACTAATTACGCTAAGCAATTTAAAAAGAAATACAGATATGGTAGTGGCGGTGAATACAGCAAATTGCAATCAGATATCATAAGTATTTTCAACGATCAGTGGGTGCCAGTAAGTTCGTTGTCATTTATGCCGGATGAACGAAAGTTTAATATTAGATCTTCTTTCTTTACATGGCAGCCTTCAATCTATAATGGCATTAGATATATTGTTCAAGGTATTAGTGACCATTCCAACATTAACGGAGTGCGTCCATTCGATCCGACTGCAAAAAACGTATTTGTTGAAGTTGAAAGAAGGCAAGCAGAATCTCTACCCTTTGTTGAGCTTAGGATATTTGATTGTATGAGTATAGCAAAAATTGATAGTATAACCCTCTTGCATTTTCTCCAAGGGTCTTCACCATTCAAATTTGATTTTAGAAATCTGTGTGATTGGATTGTTGAGTGTGATTTTCTTGATGAATCATCTAAGAGGATAAATCTGCTAACTGCACCTGAATATTCAAAATCATTACAGGAAATAGAGGATTTACCTTTTACTGTTGGTGGTTTCAAACATATACTTAGATTTTATGACGTTAGATAAGATATTAATTTTAGATGATAAAGCACCTGGTGAAGACTTCAGCACGTCGCAGGCCCTTTCCAAATTAACGGTTGGTGAGCGATCTCTTGTTGAGTATTATGAAAATACCGAAACATTATGGATAGAAAGTCATAATGATGATGATATTGATTTGATGAAGGATTTTTCAAATTATCCATTCATTTTTATTCATGACAGTTTCGAAAACCCATTAGTTAGGGATGGACTTAAAGCTGTCCTATTTGAAAAGCTTTCTAAAACTTCCAAAGTTGTGCTGTTTTCAGGAAGTAGAACCGAAAGTGAGATTCCTGTCGAAAGGATTTACGATGAACAGATCTCAAAAGATACTTCTTGCTATGAAATATTGAGGCGACAATACTTCAATAATTTAAAAAACTTTATTGATAGCTACTTGGTAACAAGGGGATACGAAATTAAATATTTATACAATCCATATATCAATCCTAAAAAAGATAAGGCATATACATTACTTGAAATTATTAAAACCGATTTGGAAGAATCAATCCAAAGCGCAATTGAATCAAATTCATTTAATGAATTACTTTCTTTATATGGATATAAAAACACCTCCGAAATTTCAAATAGGTTTTCGAAGATGACTGATGATGCCTTTGTTGAAAACCTAGAGGACTTTATTGAAAACAATTAAAACCGGGTAGACATGTACATCTTAATTCATAATTCAAATGGGGCTTTTTCAATCGAATTACCTGAAACATTTAAACAGGTAAATGTTGGTAGCATCTATTCCGTAAAAAACGAAATCGATTATTTATATAAAAGCAACCAGGAGGAGTTTTTTTTAAATGCGGTATCTGAGTCACTGGATAATGCAACATACAGCGATGTGAAGGCAATAATAATTGATAAAAGTTTAGGTGGTTCAGGTTGGTCAAGAGCAATTAGTTTAGCCGGTCATATCGCCTGTACTGATTACTCAAAATGTGCATTAAATAAACTTCCTATTATTTTGACGGATTGGACTGATATGGATTTAGAAGATCCATCACTTAGAGATAGCGTAATAAATAATATATTTCAAACTGAGGGGTTCTATTTTAGAAAATATGAAGCTGTATTTTCAGTGAAATCGGATAAAATATCCGGCCTTATGAATTATGCAGTAGATGTAGAAGTTAAAAAATTAAAACCCATTGAAATAGAAAAGATTAATATTAGTAGTCCATATGACAATAGACATCAAACTACTAATGAATGGGGGGCAATGCGGCTAGCTTCCAATTTTGGCATTTTTGAATCGATAAAGTTCACCTATCCCAAACACCTTTATTTTAAGTATTTATCAAGATTTTTAAAAAAAAATCACATAACCCCCGATAAAAGTCTGCATAGTTTATTCAACAAAATATTGCTAATTGACGATAATGCAGATTGCGGCTGGATTGAATTGCTGGAGAAAATACATAATTGTTCAGTTGATAAAAGAGTATCCTCAACAGAAGTTTTGGCCTGGCAAAACACAACACCGGAAAAATTTGATCAATATGACTTGATCTACTTAGACTTATATCTTGAAAAAGGGAAAGTCGATAGTACTAATGCACTTTCTGCTTTAAAGTTTATCAAAGGGAATTTTCCACATATTCCAGTGATTATTTTTACTGCATCCGATAAAGCATGGAACTTGGATGAAGTTCTTGAGAAGGGTGCTGACGCTATGTATATTAAAGAATCACCACTCTATTACCGTAATGAAGAATATTCTTTGAAGAATCATAAAGACTTTACGGCTTCAATAAAGTATGTACATGAAAAATATAAAATATTAAGGCCTTATTGGAAAGCGATTCAAGGAATACTAACTGATAATACATTTATCCATATTCAGGAAAATCGGAACTCGAAATTCAAAGAGAGGATTAAAGAGCGATTGGAAATGTTTTATGGATTATTGAAAAGAGGACTTGAACAAACTGAATTTAACGAACTACGATTTCATTTTTCAGACCATGAATTGGCATTTGTAACATTATGGAGTATTCTAAATGAAATTAGTGAAGCTAACTTTAATAAAATACAACCAAACATTACTATTAGTAATTCATTAGGCATTCAATTAACTACACATCCGGGGGGAAGCAATATTGCTTATAATGTCAATCATTATAAATGGGGAATCAAAGGCCAGACAGATGTTTTTGTTGAGTATGATTATAATTTTATTTTGGATTCATCCGGGAGCCCTTCAATAAATGCTTCCGGTCGTTACTTTAAATTAACTCATGAGCAGAAATCTTGTTTTGAGTTCTCAAATAATCTTTTTCGAATTATTCCTCCTGTAAAAACAAAAACTAATTTCGAAACTACCTTATTCCTTCAAATCGCATATCTGCTGGAAAGGAAAAATAATCTTTCTGCAAGTATTAATAAATCAAACTTTCAACAAGCTTTGGTTAGATTAAATGAAATTCGAAATCACTTATACCTTACGCATGGTTCTGATATTTCTAGTGGCTTCTATGATCAAACCGAAAAGAATAAAAGATCTACTCACAATATAAAGCCTGATAAAGATATAAAGGTCTTGTTTGAGTTAATCTCATTCATGTTAACTGGAAAGGAAAATAACGTTAATATTTGACTGTGCAGGAAGGCTGCACAATTACATAGAACATTTGCATAGAAATTAAAAGACATGAGCATATTTAATCACTTCAAGCATTTAAACCTTAGTCCAGGCCAGGAAACTGCTTTGACTAAGCTCGAGGCTTTTTTAGATAGCCCGGTGCAGGTCTTTATGCTGAAGGGATATGCAGGTAGCGGTAAAACAACAATCCTGAAAGGTTTGGTAGAATATCTAAAAGCGGTTGAAAAGGATTTTGCATTGATGGCTCCAACGGGGAGAGCAGCTAAAGTAATACGGGAAAAGACCGGGCAGGAGGCTTTTACCATTCATAAGTCCATCTATAGTTATGAAGATATGGTGGAAATTGAAGAAGGTGATTCTTTCTATTACTACTATAAAATCCGAAACAATGTAGATGTTTCTGGTAAAATATTTATTGTGGATGAGGCATCCATGCTTTCTGATGCCAAAAGCGAAGGCGAGTTTTTCCGTTTTGGTTCAAGCCACTTATTGTCTGATTTGATTACTTACACCAGAGTAGCCCATGAAAATGTAAAATCCAAAATCATCTTTGTAGGTGATCCCTGCCAGTTGCCTCCGGTAGGAGATAATAGCTCAAAGGCTTTTGAGGCTGCATACCTGAATGACAAATTCACTTTATCTGCTGAGGAAACAGAGATGAAAGAGGTAAAACGCCAGGGCGGTGAAAGTGGTATACTGAAAGCCGCAGCTAAAATTCGTAAAAGTATTTCGGCCCGTTTCTTCAACGATTTCAACTTGCGTTCAAATGGAAATGACATATTGAATCCTTCTTATGAAACATTCCTTGATACATGGCAAGAGGTAGCAAGCCCCAAAATTATTATTGCCAGTAAAAACAAAACTTGTTTGGATCTCAACTTACAAATAAGAGAGAGGAGATTTGGTAATGCTGATTTACCTGTTCAGAAAAGTGATATTGTAATAATGGGTGGCAACAATTATCGAAAAGGTGTTTTCAATGGTGAGTTTGCAGTAATTAATGAAGTAAGTGATATAGTTACACAAAGAACTATTGCATTAAAAGGTAAAAATCCTGTAACGCTGTATTGGCGTGATGTGGAGTTGGTTTTCCCGGATGCTGAAAGTAATAATAAGATTGTCAAAGGTAAAATGCTGGAAAATTTCTTATACGGCGATAATACAATGAGGCCAGAAGAAGTGCAGGCATTAAGGGTTGATTTTAAAAATCGACATCCCCTATTAAAGCACAAAACGCCGGAATTTACTGCGGCCATCTTGCAGGATGAGTACTTCAATTGTTTACTGATGAAATATGGGTATGCCGTTACATGTCATAAGGCCCAGGGTGGTGAATGGGATAACGTATTTACAATTTGGGACAATGACAATGCAGAAGGATTTGAATGCTTTACTGATAGACAGCGGAGAGCAGGTAAAACTAACCAGGATTTTTATCGTTGGGCATATACCGCTATTACCAGGGCATCAAAAACTTTATATGCACTTAAATCCTCCATTTTTCAATTCCTACTCAGCTATGGCATTCCTTGATGTAAACGTTTTGAATGCTTTAAATGAATTAACCGGGAATCAAGTGCAGTCTGATGAAATTAGTCTGGATAACGAATTACTACAACAGTTATCAAGCTTGAACCTTTTAGAGCAACCAATACAATTGCAGGATCATTTTATCAAGGTGCGCCATGCAGTACGAAAGACAATACATTGAGGTTGTTGGATGGGAGAAAATAGGGTATGAGATTCGATACTCTTTTATGAGGGAGCAGGACAGAGCCAGTTTTTAAAACATTTGTAAATGGTAAATATGAATTTAGAAATGCCATTTCACCAATGCCAAATCTTTCTCCAAATATTGCATTCAATAATTCAATTGTAGAAGTATTAAGTCATTTGCCAAACGTTTCCATAAAAAGAAATACAGCCGAAACGATTATTAGCCAAATAGAATTTGACTTTGAGTTGGAAGAGGAGTTTCCGTTTACAAGAAGTTTGTTTGATGACATAGTATTGTTATTTAAAGGAACAGATATTACGATTGATGATATTGAACATCAACAATACAAAGAACGCTACACTTTTAAGCGTAACCAGGAATTAGCCGTTGTCGATTTTGAATATAAAAAGAATGGTTTTTTTGGTAGGGTTGTTCCTATTCAAAATCAAACCAACAGCCAGGTATTGATTTCCGATATTCAAACGTCATTGCAAACCTTTAAACAAGAAGAATATGCCAGCTAAAGAAATAAAAGAACTCCGTCAGGCGGGTAAGTTGGAGGAAGCCTTAAACTTGGCAAAAGCTGAATTAGAGGCAGAACCGGATAATATTTGGCCTAAACGAAACATTAGCTGGGTGTATTATGACTATTTGAAACTCAATAGCTCACCTGAGCATTTCGATACATTTATTTCATGGCTTAATGAAATAAAGAATCTGCAATTGCCTGTAGAGGAAAAAATGCTGTTTGAACAGCTTTGTTGGCAGATAGGTAAAATGGCTTTTAGTTTATTGAAAACAATTCCAGTTGATGTACATAAAGGCATTCGTCTGTTTGAGGCCATAGAATCTTTTCATTTTCCAAAGCCTTCTGAAGGTTATAGCTTTTTATTTAAGGCTTTACACAAAGCACTCAAAGAGACCGATAGAGTATATATATTTTGCTGACTGGTGGGATTTTAAAAATTTTATGCCGGAGGATTTTCAGAAAGAAAAAATGCCGAATGGAAAGGAAGTGATGGCAGTTGCAGAGCAGGCTTATATTGCTTACGCCAAACATTTGCTGCCAAAACAAACTCAATTTGGTGAAATGGTTTTTGATAAAGAGAAAGCAATGGCATTCCTGCCAATTCTTTCCGATATAGTTGATACCTATCCTCAATTTCAGTACCCGGCATATTTTAATGCAAAGCTGTTATTGGCATTGGGAGATAAAGATCATATGTTATCGGCCTTATTGCCATTTGCAAAAAAGAAACGCAATGATTTTTGGGTATGGGAAATTCTGGCCGAGGCTTTTTCAGATGATGCCGATAAAGTATTTGCTTGTTACTGCAAAGCATTATCCTGCAAAAGTCCGGAAGAAATGCTGGTTAGCCTAAGACAAAAGATGGCAGGTATATTAATTTCAAGGAAGCTGTATAATGAGGCTAAAACTGAGATAGAATTATTGGTTGAAGCCAGAAATTCTCATGGTTTTAAAATACCAAATGATGTAATTAATTGGCAGTCTCAGGAATGGTATAAAACTGCTACATCCCAGAAATCAAACTTTGGTTTTTACAAACAGTTTACTTCAACTGCCGAATCTCTTTTATTTAGTGATACACCGGAAGAAATGGTAATCGTTGAATTTGTAAATGCCGATAAGAAGATGCTCAATTTCATTGCTTCGGAATCAAAGTTTGGTTTCTTCAAGTATGATCGATTTTTCAAGGATGTAAAAGTAGGTGATACCCTAAAAGTGCGATTTCAGGGAGGAGCCAAAGAAGGTATGTACCAATTCTACACCGCTATTAAAGTTAAATGACGAAGCTTTTAAAAAGCAATTCCTAAAAGAAGTAGAAGGTGATGTAAAAATACCAACTAGGTAAATCATTTGGTTTTTTAGATGATGTTTTTATTCACCCATCATTAGTTGCAAGAAGAAAAACTAACAGACGGAATGCAATTTAAAGGCAATGCTATTAAATCATACAATCAGGAAAAAAAACAGTGGAGTTGGAAATTGGTATAACCCGTAACTCATGGAATTAAATGTTTTACAACATAATAAATTGAAGACACAGGCGGATGCCATACTGTATTTTTTACAACGAATGGACATTGAAATGGTCAATGATATTTTAGATGATAACCGTACATATCAGGATTTTAAAAAATACATTTTCATTCATAAATTGGGCAATGCACTTGATGAATTTATTGGAGCAGGCGATACCTTTTTAAATTGCTACAGTGGCTTTTGTAATGCAGAAATATGCAATTATAAATGTTCGGGCTTTTCTTTTATTGGTAACAACTCTAAAAATTACTTTGATCTCATTATAGACATTAAGGGAGGAATTGTTCATGACATTTATGAATGCTCCGAGTTTAAAAATTTGGAAACAGGATTTCAAAAAAAGCAGCGTATAAAAATTGACAAATTCGAGATACATCTTACTCCACCATTTTAGCTTACTATCTTATCAATAAACTTTTGCAGTGGGTTAAAGATTTTGAAAGTCTGTATCAAAAGGATCATAAGTCTTACCTATACTCTGTTTTACTAAGCTCCAATTTTTATACTAACAAAAAAATGTAGGCATTCCCCTTCGGGTCGGACTTTCCGCTACAATCTTTTTTGATACAAAAAAGGATTTCCACTTCAATCCCTAATGCAAATTCTCCTAACTGCTTTCAGGCAACCTCCTTCGTTTCACATCGTTTCGTTCCGTAAACTACACTACACTTCGTTCATTCAGTCGGTAGCCTTTCAGCAACAATCATTATACTTCTATTGGCACACCAGCAGCAGCCCTAAGCCATCCCACAAGCCCGACAAGGGCAGCAGCAAGCCTGCACACTAAAATACAAGTGCCGTTCTTAATTTAAACTGTGTACTTCGGGAAGTCATCAAAAACAAATATTACACAAAGTTACGGCCAGCCAAAAAAAAACAAAATAAACCAGGCTAAACAAGTTGGCTCAACATTATCTCACCCACTCTCTTTTTTTTATTTTTTACTTACAGTTCGGTTATAGAAAGTCTATCTGTAAAAAAATAAAAATAAGGCTTCAGCAAATATTTTGAACAGTAGTACTATGGTTTTTATTTGGTTTTTGTTTGGTCTTAGGCCGTGGTGATGCTACATATTTATTTTATCATTTTTAAAATTTTATGTTATGTATCATTTATTCTGTTACACTGCTTCTTGTCAGGTTTGGGTTTGCGCTGCTAATGGTTGGCATATCTATGTTAGTCATGGCGTTTTTATTGGTCGTTATCGTTATCCGCCTCCAGGTTCTAAGCGTTGGTTAGCAATGCTTCCTTAGTTTTAGCCCTTCGGGGCTTTTTTTTGTTTTGATAGAAATTGTTTTATCTGTTGCACAGATAAAAAGAGAAGTAGCCGGGAACACTTTATCCATCAATGACAATTGCAGCAATTGTCGTTCCTCCAATAGCTGCAATTGAAAACCGCCAACGCAGCCAAACGCAAAAAAATAACGGCTCGTTCCTCACCAATTATTTTATTTGCGTATCGCTGCAACCAACGCTTCTTAATATTGTCTGCAAGCAGTTTCTATTGCGGGCTATGCCACTTCGTTCTATAGCCCTTATTTAGCCGGGCTAAGTTGTCTGCGGTTGCAGCGGCTCGAAGAAAAAAACACATGCCAAAAAGGCTTCGCCGTTTCTGTCATGGTTTTGCTAACCCTTCGCTGCCCCGCAGTCCGTCGGCTATTTTTTTATTTTTTCTTTATGGTGGCTACGCCTTTCTGTAGTGAAAAAAATAAAAAAGCCTCCTCCACATTTTTAGCACGGTCGCTACGGCGGTTTACCCTGAACACAGATGCCATCGCAAAAACCGCCTGCTCCCTATGCGCCCCCTGCTGTTGTCTTGCTGCACTGGCACAGCCCTATGAGTTGCTTTTTGTGTGAAAGCCCTGCTTATAGCTTCGCTATGCCCGACCACACAAAAAGCAGCCACGTTGTGTTGTGGGCTTCATGGCTTGCCCCTCGCCGTTCCGCTACGCTGCACTTTTAAGTCGGGGCAAGCCATTCCCGCCCTCACCCAGCAAGCCAAGGGCGCAGTGGGGGGCGCAGGTAGGCATTGACAGCAGGAAGTGAACAGTTGATTTTCATTAATAACAAAAGACAGAAATACCGCAGGGAAATTTTGAATCCATTTGACAGGTTCATCAGGAAACCATCCAAAAAAATAAAGTATAAAAAAAAGCCGCAAAAATACCAATGCAGGCTACCGCACAAAGCCCATAAAAAAAACAAAAAGACAGCCGCCATAAACACAAGCCCACCGCACAAGGCCATCATTTATGCGGCTTCTGCTTTTGGTTTTTTTATCTGCATTGCTGATACAACTGCTTTCTTTTTTTTCCTTTTTTCTTTTGGAAATATTATTTAAAAAAAATTACTACAATGAAAAATGCAAATGACAACTTTGGAAGTAGCAATGGTTCAGAAAATTTCTATTGCCACAAACCTTCTTTAATGCTTTACACTGATGGCGTAAAGGCGTTAGCAGAATCCAGCAGTGCTTACTGGCTGATTGATTTAATTATTAGTCAACAATCCCACGGGCAAATTAATCTTGAACGTTTCCAGGTGTGGGATTTAAAACGGGTAAAGGATAATGTGTTTACAATCCTTGCTACAGATGGCAATCACAACAAAGTAACCAGTCAGGAAATTCCATTCAGTGATTTTCCTTATGATAAGGCTACTATCTGGCTGGTAGATGGCTGCATGATGTTACCATGTGAATATTAAAACAAAGGCGGGCAGTAATGTCCGCTTAATTTTTTCTGCTCAGCCGGTTTATACTAAAAATATTAGTATCATTGCCTATGTCATCAAGGAGAGCAAGAAAACCAGCTACATTTTATCTTAAAGGATTGCTCAAACAATCTATACCAGGTATGTATAAATTGGAGGAGAACGGAATTACTTATGATTTGAATTATGAGCAATTCAACCAATTAAAAGCAGCACACAGCACAATAGAAGAGTGGTATAATAATTTAGACAGGTTTGCAAAGAAGAATATTATACGATATGGAAATGTGAATATTGAAGACAATGGTTTTTATCCTGATGTTGAATAAGCTATACCGAAATTGCTTTGTGTTTCTAAACCCTCCCCCGATCTGTTGAATTGATACAGCTTTTGCCAATGTGTTTTTTATTAAGCAAAAATAGCTACGGCAGCCCACCGCACAGCCCCAACAAAAAAAACAAAAAGACTACGGCATAAACACAGCCCCGACACACAGAAGCCATCTTTTATTCCGTTTCCTTTTGGTTTTTTTATCTGCCTTCGCTGAGAGATGCTTATAAAAATTCACATTATGCAAAAGCAGCTTCGTATCATCACCAGTCAGCGTTTGGCAGTTTGTCCATTCAGCAGTTCTTTATTTCCGGTTCCATCAGTTCCGCAGTTAGTTTTTCAGCAGGCATTTTCGCCGGCATCGTGTTCATTACCGTCCGTTAGTTGGCTGTTCCGTTTATCAGCTTGCTTGCGGCTGGTACATCTGGTGTTTTCCATCAGGCCGCCGTCAGTTTGCAGCATTGCCCTTTTAGGGGCTTTGCACTTTTACCCTGACTTGTTTTTATCCTGATTGTATTTCGACCATAAGCCAACCATAACCCGAGGTTAAAAGCACCATGATTCAACACACAATGATTTTTTTGTTTTGCATGGCACAAAAAAAAGCCCCGGAAGAATCCAGGGCTCACAACAGAGTAGATATTTCAATCCTTAAAAAATATCCTGAATCTTCAGGGCATTGCCTGAGTTAAACAGATAGTAGTTAGGTCCTACTTGCTGATAAAACTCAATGCCGATACATTGCAACACACTTGCATCCGCAGTAAGTGTTGGTGTTCCTGGCAGTGTAGCTGTTACAACAGTTGGAGCTGCTACCGGAGTGAACAAATCGATGTAGCCGGAATACTGCACATCTGAAAGTTCATTGTTTGCCGTATCAATTGGCTCGTAGATGCCGGTCTGATCATTGTAAGCAAAATCAGAAACACAAGCCAAAGCCAGAATCAAACGAAAGTGAGTTGAGCCAGCAGGCGCATTCACAAGGTTTGCCGGATTGAATGCAGGTACTGTGAATGTACCACTGTCACGGGCAGGAGTACTTGTCAAAGTGTAAGGTGCAGTAAACACACCTTCCAGGCTAACATTCTTATCGAATGCAAAGCCAGTCAAATACTGCTTTTCCTGTGAAATCAAAATTGCCCGGTAACCCCTGGCTTCTGTTTGGTCTTCCAAATTAATTTTCTTGATTACACCGGTCAATCTTCCGGTCATTTGCGGATCACTCATTTGTTTCATCAATTGACTGAGTCCAACACGAATGGATTTTCCGGTAGTTGCACATCCGCCGAACTCGTTCATATTTTCACGAGTACGTTCAAACTCCGGAGCCGTTTTAATTTGATCTCCAGATGGACCACCATTTAAACCGGCGAAGTCGCCAGCTAAACCTTTGATTTTAAAATGTCGTACTCCGCCCATTGTGCCTGAGTAACGAACTAAACCTGTTTGCTTTGCCATGATATTAAATTTTAATTTTGAAAATTCATTTTTTCAATACAAATTTACATCGCAATACATTGAAATTCAGTTAGTTGAACGAAGCAATATGATGCAATTCAAAGCATATGGACAGGCAATTATAAAAACTCATCTTAAAATCACTAAGGTGGTGGATGGTGATGGCATTTTTGTCATGAATATTTTTAATAAGCAGGAAGAAGAAATAAGATTTTTAGGTATTGATGCACCTGAAATAAAGAGGTCGAAAAAGCTGCAACAGGATGAAAGAGAAACACACTTACCTGGTCAATTACTTTTATCGTTAGGACATCAATCAAAAACATTTTTAAACACTATTGCTCCGGTTGGTACTTCTGTAACTATACAAATGGAAAAATCAAATGGCATCGATTCTTATGGCAGAACACTGGCTTATGTTTTTCTTGCAGATGGTACTTGCTTAAATGAATTAATGATCAGTGAAGGGTATGCAAAAGCGTATAGCAAATACTATTGTGAAGCATTAAATGATTTCCAAATAATCAATACATTTGCAAGAAATAACAGGAGAGGTCACTACAAAACAGTTTCTGTTTTTTAAATGAAAAAGATTTTATCCTTGTCTTCTTTTGATTAAGCTTTAGTGTTGCCCTCTTGTTGCCCGACCTTTCAAACATCAATATATACTGGATTCTTTACTTTCTGTATCGGGAAATAATTACCTGTCCCAGCCTTACCTCATTTTACTTACCATAATCATCTGTATTGACAATCAATACTATACTTCAGGGGTTTTATAAAATTAACTTCATTTTACTTTTTGTGTGTTTTTTGTTTGTGACTTTCTGTAAAATTTTACAGGGCAACAAAAAATGAAGGAATTCGGGGAGATTATGGCATATGTAGTCAGTGGTGGTCGGTCGGTTGTCGGCATTTATTCATGTTACAGCCCTATTTTTTAAAAGTTTAAAATGGAGATGAAATGAGCAGTAACATGCGCATCAAAAAAAATTGTCAGCATTGCAATGCGGTGTTCATTGCTAAGACTAGATAAGGGCGCTTTTACAAATGAAGTTCTTCGGGCAGAACACCAAATTGCTGAAGAGGAGAAAATGAACCGGCTTGCCGGTGAAAAGAAAAAATAAGTTAGAAACACCGGAAAAAAAGAACTGCTGGAAACTTTCTTCAAAACAGCACAGGGCCAAAATATAATTACAAGTAAGTATAACTGGAAAAACATACGAAACTCAACTTGAAAAAATCAGATTTGACTTTGAGCCAAAACAGAAATATCTTCTTTCACAAGTACAAAAGTTTTTGTAGGATACCATCAATCAGCATCAGTAACTCCCGCATCAGCATGCCCCACACTGCAAGGTAATAAGGTCTTACTCCGGCTTAGTCGGCAAGTAGATGCGCCAAACCACAAACCTTCTTAATTTTATACACAGATTGTGTAAACGAGTTAGCTGTGGAATGTGGTGCTTACCGGTTGATTGATTTAATAATTAGTCATCAATCGGATTTAAAAAGGTGCAGGATGATGTTTTTACGATCCTGGCTACCAGACTAAGAGAGTAGCCCCAGAATGAAGACCAATACGGGATATGCAAAGTCGTATGAAAAATACTGGAACAAGGCTCAGGAGAGTACCAAGTTTTGAATAGCTTTGTGAGAAATAACGGGAGAGATCTTTATCAATTGGGAGAAAGATTTTAATGAATAAAGAACTTCATTCATTAAGTGTGTAAAGCCAGTCAATATTATTCTGTTTAAACTGTAAGTTTTTTCAGTATAAGACACATATAAGTTTTATAGAAAAAGACGTTATACCTGTGTAAAACTCTTCATTATGTTAGTTCCGGCAATGAATCACCAGGAAATAGCTGCACAGATAAAAAGTGAACACAATAAAATTTGTAGCACCACCCTTCTGCGGCTGGGAGCTGAATACGACCGCGAAAGGAGAAAGCGTAGGATACCTAAAGAAGACATGTATCCTAAGGAATACGAAATAAAAACAGCAGGTAAAAACAACTGGATCATATTTCTACATAAAGCCCCGGGCGAAAAAAAATACACCGGAACAGAATGCCTCTGTTTTTTGTGCGTAGTATATTATTACAGTGATAAAGGGCTCAAAGCGTTTTACCAGGCATCAGACGGGGTGCTGGCAGGCTTTACATCGCATTTTTTTAAAAGATACAATGAGCGGCTTGGCCTCAACTTTTCCCATCCCCTTGATATTGTAAAAGCCTTTTTTAGAAAAGGCATGTACTGTACCATTAAGCCAGTTATAAGAAATAACAGCCCTCATGTTATAGCATTTGGCGTGGACGGTATCAGGTTTGGAAAAGTTATATGTGATTGCAACTACGTAGAATGGAAAACCTTTGTGACAAGGGAACTTGCTTATCGTAAGCAGAATGAATGGGAACAAGAACTTAACATTGACCTTATGAGAGAACTGCAAGAAACTCAAAAAGAAGAAACGTACAATTCTCTGCAGGTTAAGAGTCTAAGAAACAGGGTGGTAGCCCTGCCGTTACCGGCAAGGCATACCGGATAATGCCCTGAGCCATCCTTAGAATGTTTAAACCCCTAATGCAGCATTCCAAAACCCATATATTTCGGCACAGGACTTGCTTTAATATAAAAGGAGTTATAATGTTGATTGGTATCGACCGAGACCTTTCAATCTATTATCCTTACAACCATTTACGCCACTTCTGATTACCATTCTGTTTTCCATATTCCTGCAAAAGCGCATTTCTACTTTTGAATACCCCGGGATTACTTTTTCTTTTATTCACCTAATTTAAATAAAACAAAATGAAAAAATTATTTCTAACAATCGTGGGTATTATTTTTTGTGTATTGGCTTCGTTGGCACAAGGCAATTCGCAGGCGGAGAGGAATCATGCAAATACCCTACAGGTTTACCGGGCTATTGAAACTGGTGATGTAAGTAAACTGAATATGTTTATTGATAAAAACATCGTTGACCATTCCGGGCCACACGGCGATATGGTTGGGCTTGATTCCACCAAAATGATGTTTAAGGGAATGCACGACCATATCAGCAACCTTAAAATGGAACCTATTGCCCATGCTACCGGTGGCGATTATCATTTTGACCTTGTGAGAATGACCGGTACTACCAACAGTGAATACATGGGAATGCCTGCCAATACACCCATTGACATGACCAGCGTAAATGTGGTGAAAATAAAGAATGGCAAAGCAGTGGAACATTGGCGTTATAGTGATGCCGGGCAAATTATGAAAATGATGGAAATGATGCACGGAGAACACGCTATGCAGGGGGAAGATCATAAAAAGATGAATGAAACGGATTCAACAAAACAAAATCCTTAAAGTGAATTTTGAATGCATAAAATTTATCTAAACATATTGGTTTGCTGCGCGGAGTGATTATCAGATATTGATTAACTTTCGCAGAAATAATGGGAGAGTTCTTTATTAATTAGCAGAAAGATTTTACGTTTTATTTCCGCTTTTTTATAATAATAATTCATGATGCCGTTATAAAGCGTACCAATCTTAATTGATAAATAATTCTACATGCAAAGAAAAGCAATGGCTTTAAAAATCACCTCTTTAATTGCATTGGGCTTGGTAGTGGCCGCTGCACTTTTCCTATTGAATGAAGGCTTGATGTTTTCGCAAAACCCGCTGCAGCTTTTAATTCAGGGCTGCGCGATGTCGCTCATGATTTGGGCGAGGATCGCTTTTGGAATCCGCAGTTTTCATGCTGCGGCGAATCCAACAAAAGGAAAACTTATCACCCACGGTCCATATCGCTGGCTCCGACATCCTATTTATGCCGCTATTATTTATTTTTTTTTCAGCTGCACGATTTCTTTTCCTTTTGAAGAAACTTTTATAGCTGTTGGCCTGATTGTCGCTGGACTATTGACTCGCGCGTTCATTGAGGAAAGATTCTTGCTGGCGGCCTATGAGGAATATGCATCCTATTCCAAAGGCTCTAAGAGAATCATTCCTTTTGTATTTTAAAATTAAACCATTTGCATTCATGCCTAAAAAAAGCGCTGGCCTTTTGTTCTATCGCATTTATAATCAGTGGCCGGAAGTGTTCCTCGTTCATCCAGGTGGCCCGTTCTGGTCAAAGAAGGATAAAGGAGCATGGTCAATTCCAAAAGGGGAATGTGAAATGGGAGAAGATCCATTCCAGGCAGCCATCCGCGAAACGGAGGAGGAAACAGGAATGAATACACGAAAGCTGAATTTGAATCGTAACGCTTCCATTGAACTTCCCCCAGCCCGGCAAAAAAGTGGAAAAATCGTTTACGCCTGGGCCATTGAAGCGGATTTTGATGTCGAAGTAAAAAGCAATTTTTTCATGATGGAGTGGCCCCCAAAATCAGGACAAGAACGATCATTTCCTGAAGTGGATAAGGCACAGTGGTTCCATCTTGATGAAGCAAAAAAGAAAATAGTCAACGGGCAGATCGCGCTGCTTGAGGAACTGGAAAAGGTAATTACCAATTAACAATAACGAATGAAAAACTTCAAAAAAAATGCGTTTGCTGCCAAGAAAAATAATTGTGGAAAATTCAAGAATCAAATGCTTTGACTGATGAACCATGGAGAGGAAAGTTTTATAGCAAACGAACATTTTTTGAAGAATTTTTTTGCTGAGCCTCTTTAAAAATAATTATGATTTTAGATTGAAACAGAACCAGGAAATAGGAATCTATGAGAAGGGAAGTAAGAATGAAAATCCGAAAAAAATATCCGGGTTGACCGTGAATCAGGCAAGATAAACTTTTATAGCAAACGAACATTTTTTGCCAATTCTTAGATCCTGATTGTTCTATCTGCCGAGCTTATTCTGATACCTTTGCACGATCTGGTAAAAAGTCATTGCCTCTGCGTCTGTGAGTCCATATCCTATTGTTGCCAAAGCGCATTCTTTTTGCCCGGGATGGGTAAGGCGCGGAGTGCCAATCAGAACCGAAACATTAGTATAGCTTTCATGGGGTGGGGAATTTTTTGAGCCAATCACAACCCCATTCCGGTAGCGTTTCGCATTGGTTGAAGATGAGGAAAGCATGAATAAACCCTTCGTATTGGGCGTAAGAATATCCTGCTTGAACCCAAACCATTCTGAGTTGTCCGATTTATTGCAGTAAATTGATAATTCATTGTATGGATCCATATCGTCATTGCAGCCCATGTCGTAGCCTGAAATTTCATTTTGGGTAACAGAATAATATGAAATAGCGGAATTGTCAAAACCGCCAAAGGCACTATCAACAAGGTGGGAGTCTGCATAATCATCAGAAGTTTGAAATAAAACCCCGGTCCAGGCGAAAACCGGCTGGCCACTGAATGTTAATCTGTAAGCGGAATCGAGGTCGCGCGGATCCTTTAAGTTCCACTTCATCGTGCTTGCCATTCCTCCAACCATTGGGTAAATGGCTAAAAATTTATTCCATAATAATGAATCCTTCAACTCAATCACAAAGGTGTTGATGGCGTCTTTTTGAATGCTGTCAGTAATCTGGGCGCTGTCTATGAATTTTAAAGCAGAAGGGTCAAAATAAAGCCGTGGCCCATCATTATCAGGGTTTAAAAACTCTTTCTGGCAGGAGATGAGGAGTGAAAATGCAAGCAGGATGGAAAGAGGTACTAAATACTTCATCTTTTCAATTTATAGGGTTAGCAATTAACATACAATTCTGGAAATAAAAACCTGCTTTCCGTTAAAAAATCATTCAAAAAAAACAAATTTTTTTTAGAAAAATACAGAGGACTTCCTTCAACAATCTTTGGAAAAAAAATGATACAAACCTGAAAAAAATAAACCAATCTTCATGCCATCTTGAAAAAATTTTCTTTGACACTAACGTAAATAGGGATCAGTTTTTTTATAACTTATTGATATCAATTACGCAATTTTTTATTCATTGATATGACAAATAAAAAATTGGAGGAAGACAAGAAAATGATGGAAAAGTATATAACAAAAGAGGATGAATTAGCCGGATAATATCCAGTAAAATCTCATCCTGAATGTAAATAAAGGGGAACGGGCGAAATTAGGAAGAGCATAAGCAATAAGTATAAGCAATGACGAAAAAAAATCCAGCGGGCGGTTACTCAATCATCATTTTTCAGCTGGAATGAATTTCATAGAAATGGAATTGACGCAATGGCGGGTATTTTTCGCCGTCTGCCTTTCACCAAGGAAAACATGGCCTAGATGGGCTCCGCAATTAGCGCAAACGATTTCTGTACGGCTTCCATCAGCGTCCGGAACGCGCTTAACCGCTCCCTTAATTTCATCATCGAAACTTGGCCAGCCGCAGTGCGAATCAAACTTGTCTTCAGAACGGTACAAGGGTGCCTCACAACGCCGGCAAACATAGGTTCCTTTTTCTTTATTATTAAGCAACTGACCGGTTCCCGGAAATTCAGTTCCTTTGTGCACGATCACTTTTTCTTCTTCCGGCGTTAGTGAATTCCATGTTTTATTTTGAGTCATGTTACCTGTTTTTGAAGGTTTTTTTTGAGCGCAGGCGCTGAAGGTTATTACAAAGATCAGTGCAAGGCAATAGAGTGCTTTATTGAAAAACATGCGCTAAAATTACGACATTTTAGTTTTTCTGCATTCCGCAAGATGGCTACCCCTTGAATAAATATTTTTACATAAAAAAAAGTGCGCCTGCTGGAACTTTTTCAAAAATAACTTTTCAGCAAACGAATCTTTTTCAGCATTTTTTGAAAATAAAAAGAGGCTGTGAATAACAGCCTCTGAAAATCTTTTATTTAAATGCTTTATTTAATCTAAACCACCTTTCCTTGTTGGCGATTTAACTTCCGGCCATTTGCCTTCTTCGCCGGTTCTGCGGTTTGCAGGCAAAACGGATTTGTCGCGGGAAGTTGTTGCCGGATCTTCACTTGCCATGTAGGCGAGAATTGCAGTCACGATCGCGTTATTCTGTACATCATCGAAAACGATTTTGTCATAAGTGTCGCGGTTTGTATGCCACGTGTAACTTCCATAAGACCAGCTATTGGAACTTAAGGAAAAAGCCGGTACACCTGCAGCTACGAAAGAAGCGAAGTCGGATCCGCCAGCACCAGGGAAGCCCGGAAATTTGGTTTCGATCTGCCGGCTGAAACTATCCGGAACTGAGGAAAGCCAGCGGGTGATATAATCATATGAATGTAAAAAGCCCTGTCCCGAAATATTCACAATTCTTCCTGTGCCATTATCCTGGTTGAAAACCGCCTGGATGTTTTTTACTATTTCAGGATGATCTTCCACAAAGGCTCTTGAGCCGTTCAATCCCTGCTCTTCGCTTCCCCAATGGCCAACGAGGATAGTCCTTTTTGGGTTAGGATAGATTTTCTTTAAAATTCGCATTGCTTCCATCATCGTGATCGTTCCGGTGCCATTGTCCGTTGCTCCTGTTGCGCCATCCCATGAATCGAAATGAGCAGAAAGGATTACGTATTCATCCGGCTTCTCTGTTCCTTTAATTTCACCAATGGTATTAAATACAGACACCACACCTGTTTCCCTGGAATCTGCTCTAACGCTGATCTTCGGCGCCGGACCAGATTCGGCAAGGCGGTATAGAAGACCGTAATCTTCCAAAGCAATATTTACTGTGGGGATCTTTTTTGTGTTGGCAGCAAAAATTTTATCTACGCCAAATCCAGCTGACCAATAGTTGCTTACGATTCCCGCAGCTCCGGCATTTTCCAAAGCCAATGCAAGCGCTTTGTTGTTTAAGCCCGTTTTTGCCAGGCGTTTGCGCCAGGCGGCAGTTTCTTTGGCGCGATTATCTTTCATTTTTTGAACCGATCCTTTTGTGCCGAATTCCTCCCAGTTATAATCGGGTCTTCCTGTCGGCTGATTCATAGAAATCATCACAAATTTTCCTTTAACAGAAGGTAACCATTTTTGAAAAGCGGAAGAATCGGCTACGTCGGGAAGAATGATCACTTCTCCTGAAACGGTTTTTCCTTTTGTTGACGGACTCCAGGCGAGCTGCGTTCCTTCAAGTGATTTTACCCACGGCGCAATCATATCAATATGGCTTACACCTCTTTCCCATCCACGCCAATCGCCCCATTTTTCATTATGGGCGTTTATTCCCCAACTTTTATATTTAGCAACCGCCCAATCATTTGCCTCTTGCATTTTTGGACTGCCCACGAGCCGCGGTCCGATTTTATCAACCAGTTCGTGAGCAAGATTTTGCAGTTGGGAATTTTCCGTTCCTTCCTTAACAATATTGTTGATAACGGAGCCTTTCTGCTGTGCAAAGCTGAAATGAGCAAAGATCAACAAAGAAAAAATCGTGGCTTTTAATTTCATCATAATGGTAAATTAGTTTGGTTTAAAAAATGAAAAAAGTAAATCGCAAAATAAGAAGTTTAAACCGGATTGAGGAAATGATCATCGATTTTTAAAGAAAAGAAATAAATAATTGGGAAAATAGATCCCTGGAAATCAGCGGAAAAGATCAGCGGAAATCAGCGGGGAAAAAGCCCATAAAAATTAAAAAAAAGTTCGTTTGCAGCCGTTTCTTGAATGATTTAATGTTTGTTTTACCTGCTTTGTGAACTGGCTGAAGATTGATTTCAATAAATAATTAATTCCATTAAGCCGATGGGAAAATTCTAATTTTACAATCCCTAAATCGACGCGGATGAAAGAAGACCTTTTGAAAAGCATTTTTTCAAAGCAGCAGCAAAAAGAAGTGGTGCCTTCCAACGAAACCATTTCTTCCTGGGCTTCCGACCTGGTCTGCGTTCTTTATCCTGAACTATCGACCTGCGCTTATGAAAGCCTCCAGGCTATAGACGATGCGCTTTGCCGATTGGAACAAAGACTGATCCTCATTTTGGATGCGACAAAATCCTGTTTAATTGGCGATCATCGGATGCTAAGTGCCGCATTTTTTCAACAAGTACCGGAAATATACCGCGTTCTTAATACCGATATTGAAGCCATTCACGCCGGTGATCCTGCTGCTATCAGCGAGTTTGAAGTCATCCGCGCCTATCCTGGCTTTTATGCGCTGTGTTTTTACCGGATTGCAAATGCACTTCATCTTTTAGATGTACCGCTTGTGCCGCGAATTCTAACTGAATTTGCGCACAGCAAAACTGGAATTGACATTCATCCTGCCGCGACGATAGATGAATATTTTATGATCGATCACGGCACAGGAATTGTGATCGGTGAAACTTCCGTTATAGGCAAAAATGTAAAAATTTACCAGGGAGTAACCCTAGGTGGCTTAAGTATCAGCAAAGCTATGGCGAAACAAAAAAGGCATCCTACTATAGGGGATAATGTGGTAATCTATTCAGGTGCGACAATTCTTGGTGGCGACACCATTATAGGCGAAGGTTCGGTAATTGGCGGAAATGTTTGGCTAACCAAGTCGGTTCCTCCGGGCTCCCTTGTTTTTCATGATCCTGAAATTACTGTGGTAGAAAATAAATTCATCAACAGCAATCCATAACAATGGCAAACATTTTAGACACCGTTGGAAACACGCCCATGGTTGAACTTAAAAAGCTCAACATGAATCCGGGGGTAAAAATATATGCAAAACTGGAAGGAAATAATCCCGGTGGAAGCGTTAAGGATCGTCCGGCATTGAACATGATTCGCAGCGCGCTTGAACGCGGCGACATCAACAGCGACACGAAACTGATCGAAGCAACAAGTGGTAACACGGGAATCGCCATGGCGCTCATGGCCAATCTTTTCAACCTCAGCATAGAACTGGTGATGCCGGTCAATTCAACACGGGAAAGGGTGCTGGCGATGGAAGCATTTGGCGCGAAGGTTACCTTGTTGGAGACCATGGAAATCTGCCGGGATTATGCGGATGAGAAAGGCGCCAGCGGGGAATATTTCATCCTGAACCAATTTGCCAATCCTGATAATTCTGCGGCACATTATAAAACAACGGCACCCGAAATCTGGCGCGATTCAGAAGGTAAAATAACGCATTTCGTGAGCGCCATGGGAACCACCGGAACCATCATGGGCTGTTCTACTTTTTTTAAAGAAAAATCCGCGTCAATACAAATCGTTGGCTGCCAGCCAACGGAAGGATCTTCGATCCCCGGAATCCGGCGGTGGCCAAAAGAATATGTTCCAAGAATTTTTGATGGGTCGAAGGTTGACCGGGTTATGGATATTTCGCAGCACGAGGCTACGCAAACTACCCGGCTTCTGGCAAAAAAAGAAGGCATATTTGCAGGGGCAAGTAGTGGTGGCGCGGCTTCCGCCGCTTTAAGGCTCGGTAATGAATTACAGGAAGGAGTGATTGTTTTCATTGTTTGCGACCGGGGTGACCGCTATTTGAGCAGTGATTTATTTGGCTAACCTTCAATGAACTAGTCCCTTCATTTGGCATGCTGTTGGCGACTGGATATTAAACAGAATTCTATGAAAAAAAATCCCGATCCGGCCCTCGATGTGCCGGCCGAAGCAAATACAGAAAAGCATATTAATTTTCCGGAAGAAGAAGATAATACCATCTCTATTTACTAAATAATCCGAAGGACTATGTGTAAATATTAGAGGGTATTATGCCGACAGAAAAATCGTTGGAAAATTTATGCTGTAAAGCCGGTGTAAAGCCGCAGGAATAACAACCAAAGACAGCAAGAGATTTAAGGATCGGATGGAGCACCCGGTCAAAAGTAAAAACGGGAAAAAATAGCTGTTGGTTTTCCAACTTTTATCCAGGCATAGCAGCAATTATCCCGTTTTATAACCCCTCATTCTGGAATCACTTTTGTGGCAACAACTTTCAAATGTAAGTTATGGATACAACCCTTGATCAATTAAAGGAAGTCACTTCAGATTGTTGTGTTACCATTATGTTGCAAACACACCGTACGATACCAGAAAATAATCAGGACCCCATCCTTTTGAAAAATTTGGTGCGTGAAGCAGAGGACAGGCTGGGCGATTACAATAAGGAAACTGCAGGGATAGTCAAAGAAAAACTAAACAAGCTGGCCGATTCAATTGATCACCGGTTCAACCTGGAAAGCCTTGTGCTTTTTGTGAATGAAAAAATCGCCGAATTTGTCCGTTTGCCTGTAACAACAGAAAATAAAGTGATTATTGATAACAGGTTCGCCACAAGGGATCTTGTGAGAGCCATGAACCGGCTGACTCCCTATTACGTTTTGGTGCTGAGCCGTGACAGAGCGAGGCTGATTGAGGCTTTGAACGATAAAGTCACCCGTGAGGTTACCAATGGATTTCCCATGGTTAATAATTTTACGGTTCAAACCGCAAGTGGAGAAGCGGAACTTCTGAACCAGCAGCAAAGCGCCGCTAATGATTTTTTTAATACGGTTGACAAGCAACTGGTTGAAATAAAAAAGACTGATAAATTTCCGGTGATAATCTGCACCGATGAATCCAATTATTCTGAGTATTTGAAAGTTGCCAACAACAAAGAGTTTATTGCGGGTTTTGTTTCCGGCAACAGGGACATGGACACTGCTCACAATATTATCAAGGAAGTTTGGCCAGTAGTTAAACAACTTAATGAGGAGAAAAAGAAGCAACGGCTGGAAGAGCTTTCCATGGCCATGAGTTCCCATAATGTATTGGTTGATTTCAATGATATCTGGAAGGCGATAGGCGAGGGAAGAGGTCGAACTTTATTTGTGAAGCAGGGATACTCGCAGCCGGTGAAACTTGAAAATGATACGATAGAAATAATGCCTTCCGGAAAAGAAGATGAAGCGAACGTTCATGATATTATTGATGAAATGATCGAGAAAAATCTTCAGTTTGGAGGCGATGCCGTTTTTATAAACGATGATGGATTGAAAGATTACCAGGGACTTGCCCTTGTTACAAGGTATTAACGAACAGCAGCAATTGATGGCAATACCTTAGAGGAAAGCATAACGAATCTTTTTGCCTGCAATAAACGCTACTTTTTCTTCAGAAACATTGTTTTTAGTACAAGCATACTTCCGTTTACCTTTCCTTCAATGGCCTCATCATCATCGGTTAGCCGGATGTTTTTTACAACAGTACCTTGTTTGATACCATCAGACATGCCTTTTACCTTCAGGGATTTAATTACCTGAACGGTATCGCCGGCCTTCAAAATATTACCATTACTGTCTTTTACAATCATTTCATCCATAACTCAGGATTTATTTTGTTTTAAGGTCGATTTTCGGTTCCGGAAGTTCGCCTCTTTTATAAATGATCAATCCGTTTAAAAAATTTCTTAGAACCTGATCGCCTGCTTCCACATAGCCAGGATGATCTTCATTTCTGAAAAGATCGCCAAGCGCGCCCTTGCTGATCTCAAAATTCACAAGGGACAAAATATGAATGATATCGTCATTTTTCAGCGAAAGCGCTACCCTTAATTTTTTAAGTATATCATTGTTAGTCATTTCAAATTCTTTGGACAAAGGTAGCTCGTTTTAATTTGCCGGTTTTGCAGCATTCAATGAATTATGCATCCCGGTCCATCAGGAAGCTTGCCAGTTCCTCCAAAGGCTTTTTTCTTTTGGAAATAACGGCCACTTCTTCAAGGTGTTGCAGGGCTTTTGAAAAATAATTTTGTTTCAATTCTTTAGCCCAGTCGTTAATGCTGCACGCTTTATAAATGTCCAGAACAGGCCGGATCTTGCTTTCATCCTCTATTTGCATCAACTGCTGCAACTCCTGCTGTTGCGCCGGGGAAGCCACTTTCAATGCCTTTATCATCAAAAAAGTTTTTTTGTTTGACATGATGTCGCCGCCTGGTTTTTTTCCAAATTTTTCCGGGTCGCCAAACGCGTCCAGGTAATCATCCTGAACCTGGAAAGCAATTCCCAAATTTTTTCCAAACTCGTACAGATGGTCCTGGTTGCCTTTTCCTGCACCTCCCAGAATTGCGCCGAGTTTAAGACTTGCAGCCAGCGCCACTGAAGTTTTCAGAGTGATCATTTTTACATAGTCATCAAAACTAACGTTGGACATATTTTCAAAATTCATGTCAAACTGTTGGCCTTCGCAAACTTCACGTGCCGTTTTATTAAAAAGCGAAAGTACTCGCGGCAAATATTCAAGGTCGATCTTGTTGATGTTTTCGTAACCGGCTACCAACATCACATCTCCTGCAAGCAACGCGGTAGATTCACCGAATTTCATATGAACCGTTTCCATTCCGCGACGTAATGGCGCCTTGTCCATTATATCATCATGAATCAGCGTAAAATTGTGAAACAATTCAATCGCCGTGGCCACGTGGAAGGCGTCTTGTTTTATTTCATCAAACAATTCATTTCCCATCAGGCACATAACCGGACGAATACGCTTTCCTCCAAAGGTGAGCAGGTATTGCGCTGCATTATATAATTCATGTGGCTGTTCGGGAAAGTGACGAATGTTAAATTTTTCTTCAAAGAGGTGAGACAGTTGCTGGTAGGAGTTCATCAGGCTTTTTTATTAGAATTATTTGTTGTTGAGGTTAAGCAATTGGGTTTCGTTTCTTTCGCATGTCGATTAAAGAATCGAATCCGGTTATAGCTACATGCCACTTCAAAGTGTTCAGCCATCACGGCGGTTCACATCAGTATACATTTATAAGTTGATTATTTCTTTTTCTTCTTGCTCTTAACTGCTTTTTCTTTCAGGCTGGCAACATTCGGAATCCATTCAAAATCCAATTGCCTCTTCTCCAGATTGGCCGCCACCAGTTTTACCTGCACTTTATCTCCCATGCGGAATTTTTTTCCGGTTCGAAGGCCGACCAATTGGTAGTCGGCATCGTCATGTCTGAAATCATCGTAGTCAGAAAGATCTTTTACAGAAACAAGGCCTTCACATTTTTCATTTACGGTTTCCACCCAGAATCCAAATGCCGAAACGCCGCTGATCACACCTTCCATGTCTTCGCCGAGTTTGTCCATCATGAATTCGACCTGCTTGTATTTGTTGCCCGCACGCTCTGCTTCCATAGCGGCTCTTTCTCTCGCGCTGCAATGGACGCATTTTTCTTCCATCTTTTTATCCGGATGAACCTCATTTTCAAGGATGCTTTGAAGGACTCTATGAACCAGAATGTCCGGGTAGCGGCGGATCGGCGAAGTGAAATGGCAATAATTTTCAAAACCCAAACCATAATGGCCAATATTTTCAGTAGTATAAATTGCTTTGGCCATTGTCCTGATCCCTAATTGCTCAAGCACATGCTGCTCTGGCTTTCCATGAACATCCTCCATCAGTTTATTGAACGATTTAGCGATCTCCTCTTCATTTTTCATGTCAAATTTGTAACCAAATTTTCGTGCGAAAGCCACGAAGGGTTTCAGCTTTTCATCATCGGGAGTGTCATGAATCCTGTATGGAAAAGGAATCGGTTTTTTGTTCACTTTTATTTTTGAAACATGAGCAGCCACCGTGCGGTTTGCCAGCAGCATGAACTCTTCGATCAACTGATGTGATTCTGTATTTTCCTTTACAATAATGCCGATTGGTTTGCCCGTTTCATCGAGTTGAAATCTCACTTCTGTTGAAGAAAAATTGATCGCTCCGTTTTTGAATCTTTCTTTCCGGAAATTTCTGGCAAGTGAGTTCAATGTTGTGATCTCTTCGCTGTATTGACCTGTTCCCGCGTCTATGATCTGCTGCACTTCATCATAGGTGAAACGATGATCGCTATGAATGAAAGTTTTTCCTACCCAATAATCTTTCACCTTTCCCTTGTTGTTGATTTTGAAAATAACAGAAAAAGTGAACTTATCTTCATTGGGGCGAAGCGAGCAAAGTTCATTTGAAATTTTTTCAGGCAACATCGGGTTCACACGGTCTGGTAAATATACACTCGTTGCACGCGCATATCCTTCCTCATCAATAGCGGTTCCAGGGGTTACAAAATGACTGACATCAGCAATGTGTACACCAATTTCAAAATCGTTGTCACTGAGTTTTTTTATGGAGAGCGCGTCATCAAAATCTTTTGCATCGGCAGGGTCGATCGTAAAGGTAAGAACGTCACGGTAGTCTCTTCTTTTTGCCAGTTCTTTTGCATCGATGGTTCCGTCAAGCATATTCGTTTCGTCCAAAACGGCTTTAGGAAATTCGAGTGAAAAACCATTTTGAATAATGATCTCTTTCATCGCCATGTCTGAGGCGTTTTTGCCTTGCAAAACAGACACCACTTCTCCTTCGGGTTTTTTGGCAGTTTTTTCCCATTCAAGGAATTTCACGACTACGCGATCATTGTTCTTTGCGCCATTCAGCTTTTTTGTGCTCACATAAAAATCGGGCATAGGTTTTTGAGAATCCGGTCTGAAAAAAGCAAAGTTTTCGTGAACTTCAATATTGCCAATAAATTCGGTTTGCTTTCTTTCAACAACTTCTTCTACAACGCCCTCGGCGCGCTTGCCATTCTCGCCTTTTAATTTCACCATCACGGTATCGCCGTGCATGGCTTTATTGAAATCCTGGGGCCTGACTAGCAGATCCTTTTCCCTGCCCTCCACAATTACATAGCCGATTCCGGATCTTGTAATATCAAGCTTCCCCTTCACAGAAGGAGCCGGTTTTTTCTTTCCTGTTTTCTTACTCATAAAATAATTTCGAACATTTAAATAAATGCGTATAAACGCAATGTACTAAATCAATTGCTAAATTAAATTAAGGAGGTATATAAAGTTGATTATTTAATCAGTAAGAATTTTCAATTTTTTTCGCTTGCACAAGGATTCTGTCGCAACCTAAATATAAATGGTTCAACCTGGTTCATAAGCTGTGTAAGTGGAGCAGTCTGCAAATTGAGTACTTTACCAAATTTCGACAAGCGATCCTTTATTTACGTAATTTGGTCTGTCAAAATCACTTTATGAGAAATAGTGCGATCTTCTTATTTATTATGATTTCCACTTTCTGCTCCTGCAGTTCCTACCGGTACATTTATACCGCTTCGCCACTAAATAATCCCTACTTTACTCAAAAAGGGGAATCTAAGGTAACGGCTTATTATTCTGAAGGTAGTGATAAGGTTCAGCGGGAAAAGGCAAACGGATTCGACTTGCAGGCGGCTTATGCCATCAGCGATAATTTTGCTATTACAACCGGCTATTTAAACAGGCGTGAAAGAGATATTTATAATTATTCAGTCGCAAATATGCCATTCGACAGTTCTGTTATAAATTACAAAAGAAACCTGTTTGAGGTGGGTGGCGGTTATTTCGTTCCCGTTAATTCACGCCAAACCATCACCTTTAATTTGTATGGCGGGTTTGCAGGAGGCAGGTTTTCATTTGATGATAATGGCATTAGTAAAGGAGCTGATTACAACAGGCATCACAGCAGTGATATTATGAAATATTATTTTCAGCCCTCGTTAAATTTTATGCCTGGAAAATATTTCAGATTCGGGCTTATTTTAAGAACTTCCTTTGTTCACTACGGAAATATTAAGACCACATATACCACGGATGAGCAGGAATATTTTATGCTTAATTTGATTGCAAACCGAACCTTGACTTTCATTGAACAGGAATACAATATGCAATTCGGATTGCCCAAATTTCCCTGGGTAAAGTTGGATGCTTCACTCTCGTCTGCTTTTCACCGCTTTCCTGAAGTGGGCCCGTTAGATTTGAGAAGGAATAATGCTTCAATAGGATTAACCTTCGATTTTACGAAAATGAAAAAGTAAAAACAATTGGCTTCGGCAAACAGATTTATTTTCGTCGTTTTAAACGTCCTTCAAATAAAGGTTTGGAGTACATTTTTTTCCTGTCGACAAACGTACTTTTTTTAGAGAAATTGATTGTCAGCGGGTGCAATTGAAATCGCCGTTCGGCTTTGTCAACATCGCTCCCGCAAGGAATCTTTTTCTTCATTAGAACCTGCAACGCTTACTGGGTGAAAAAAGTCGCAAAGGAGTAAAGAGGGGAAGCATTACCAGCCCGCAAAAACACCACCACCGCTGAGAATTATTTTCGTCTTTTTAAACGTCCTTCAAATAAGGTTTGGAGTACATTTTTTTCCTGCCTGGCAGACGTACTTTTTTTGGAGAAAAATTGATGATGACCGGGTAGGCATCACTTGGCGCTGAGAATTATTTTCTTACTTTTAGCTCTTCAATATTTTTAAATTTCTTTATGCTCAATCGCCGAAAATTTCTTCAGCTTTCCACACTTTCCGCACCTGTGCTTTCTTTAAAAAAAACATGGGCTAACAGTTATGCGCAAACGAAACCGATTGTTGTCTCTACCTGGGATAGTGGCAAGCCTGTGAATGCCGAAGCTTGGAAAATACTTTCCGCAAATGGAAGGGCGCTCGATGCAGTGGAAGCCGGTGCACGATATATAGAAAACCAGGTGAATTGCTGTGTTGGATTGGGCGGTTATCCAGACAGGGACGGCGTTGTAACGCTCGATGCATGCATAATGGATGAACACGCTAATTGCGGTGCTGTAGCGGCTTTGGAACAGATCAGACATCCGGTTTCTGTGGCGAGAAAGATAATGGAAACAACTCCGCATGTGCTTCTCGCAGGCAATGGCGCTCAAAAATTTGCTTTGGAAAACGGATTCGAAAAGCAATCGAAAGAACTTTCTCAGGAGGCAAAAAACGCTTATAAAAACTGGTTAAAAAAAAGTGATTATAAACCGGAAATAAATATTGAAAATAAAAAACAGAACGGGCCTTTTGCACCGGCTTTTTTTGAGGATGGTTCTCCTAATCATGATACCATGGGGTTAGTTGCCCTTGATCATTCGGGTAACCTGAGCGGAGCCGTTACCACAAGCGGAATGGCCTTTAAAATTCATGGTCGTGTTGGTGATTCACCCATCATTGGTGCCGGTCTGTTTGTAGATAATGAGGTTGGTGCAGCAACATCAAGTGGAGTAGGCGAGGAGGTGATCCGCATTTGTGGCACTCACCTGGTGGTGGAGTTTATGCGCCAGGGAGATTCTCCTGAAACTGCCTGCCGTAAAGCCATTGAACGAATTGTGAATCGCAATCCGGAGAAAGCGAAAACGTTGCAGGTTGGTTTTTTGGCATTGAATAAAAAAGGCCAATACGGAGCTTATTCAGTTCAAAAAGGTTTTGTTTTTTCTGTTAAAAGCAATGGCGAGGAAAGAATAATTCCATCGAAATATGTTTTTGAGGTTTAGTCAGTTTTTACAAGAAAAAAAATTAATGAAAGATAGCCATATCCAATAAAAATTAATGAAAAAAAGCTGTGAAATCTTGAGACAGTTTCGCAGTTGATATTAAAGATAAAAAATCATGAAACTTGAAATAATAGGTTTTGATATTGAAAGCTGCATAGCTGCGCAGGAAGCTGGCGCTGATAGAATTGAATTATGCTCAAGCCCGGGCGAAGGTGGCTGCACGCCTTCTTATGGATTCATAAAAGCGGCCAGGGAAATGCTGCATATTGACCTGTATGTAATGATTCGTCCAAGAGGCGGAGATTTTTTATACAGTGATCAGGAATTTGAAATCATGAAAAGCGATATCGGAGTTTGTAAGCAGTTGGGTTGTGATGGAATTGTGATCGGCATTTTGACAAAAGAGGGGAAAGTGGATAAGGAAAGGTGTAAGCAACTGGTGGATCTGGCCTATCCACTCGAAGCCGTTTTTCATCGGGCTTTTGACAGGATTGCCGATCCTTTCGAGGGTTTGGAAGATATTATAGGCTTAGGTTTTGAAAGGATATTAACTTCTGGTTTAGTGCCTAATGCCATTGATGGAAGCAGCCTAATTGCTGAATTGGTTTCAAGATCCGGTGGAAGGATTAATATTATGCCAGGTTCAGGAGTGAATTCAGCCAATATTGCTTCTATTGCTGAAAACACTGGGGCAACTGAGTTTCACAGCTCAGCCAGCTTTCATGTGGAAACAGGAATGCTGTTTCAAAATCCGGCAATGAATGAATCATTGAAACATGTTAGGGTTAATAAAGATGAAGTGAAAAAGATGGTTGACAAATTAAGTAATGTTGGTTCTGAATCATGAATGTTTGATGTAGGCCAGAACTATAAAGGCGAATATTTTGATTGGATAAAAGTTGGATGCTATCAGCCTTTTCTTTTGGCATTCAACAGTTAATTTTAAAATAAATGGATTTGCGACATCAATTACTGAAGGAACACAATAAGAAAAATTGTCTGGAAATTGTTCAATGGATTGGTGGAGACCCGACTCGCTTTAGACAACTTTTTTACCTTTTTTTACACGATGAATATCGCGTTTCTCAAAGAGCTTCCTGGCCTTTAAGCTATTGTGTGATTGCCCATCCCGAATTCATGAAAAATAATTTTTTCAAACTCATCATGAATTTGAAAAAACCTCGAATTCATGATTCTGTCAAACGAAATACTGTAAGGCTTTTACAGGAAATTCCGATTCCTAAAAAATATGAAGGAGAGGTGATGGAAATTTGCTTTGGCTATGCAGCTTCGCCAAAGGAAGCGGTCGCAGTAAAGGCATTTTCTTTAACAGTATTGAAGAATTTTGCCCAAAAATATCCTGACATAATCCCGGAATTAAAAATGCTAATCGAAGACCAACTGCATCATGAAACAGCGGCATTTAAATCACGGGCAAAAAAAATCCTGGCAGGTTTTCATGATTTTGGTAAATAAGAATGGCTTTAAATTGATAAGATTTCAGCAGCATTCCCTTCAGTCCAAAATTCTCTTTTGAAAAATTTTTATTTGCGAACCCTGCGTCATTAAAACTGTTCGGGGTGCTATCTTATTAAGAAAAGAAAAACGTTCTCCGTAGAGCGAACCAAAATCACAGTCGATTGAATAATCCAGCACTTTAAAAGTTTCCCAAACGGGATGGTCCACCTGGTAGATATAGGTTTTGGTATCATTGTATTTTGAGAAACCATAATAGTGGTCGGCAAGGAATTCCTCAGAAGTTCCCAGACGTATGCGGGTAGATTTTTTTGCTGCCTTTGCAGAGAATGAGTGCCATTTATTTTGATGAAGCCATTCATAACCCGTTTCGGAATATTCGACATTTTCTAAATGGAAATGCTTCATCTTTAGCGTTATGTATTTTTCATAGTATAAATTATTTGCAAAGAATGCAACCGCTTGCCTGGGAACAATTTCCTTTATAAAAACTACCCCTCTTGTCCAGTTTCCGCGTTCATTGTGTCTTACATAAAATCGCAGGTTTACTTCTTCGAAATTATTGTGATATGGAATGCTGAGTCCAAAAATGCGTGTGTTCAAAAACATCAAGCCTACAAGGCTTATATATGCGTCGCCTTCAAAAAAGTCAAGCTCTGTTTTCGCAGGAACAAAAGGAAGTAGTATCTCCGGTGGCACGGCAAAATTCGCCATGATCAGGTTATTCCATTCTGCGCGTAAAAAATGTGTTTTCATTGATTACTGTGAGTTTTGAAACTTGGCCAGAATTTAAGAAAGCAAAATTTAAAACCGTTCAATTTGTTCCAATCCTGGTGCTTCATTTTCCAAAAACTCAATACAATAATCTTACCCTAATTGTTTCCTTTACTTCTTTCAATAATTGCAATGCCTCCCTCGAAAGGTTTTTATTAATATCGAGGACCACATAGCCGATCTCATCATTGGTTTTTAAATATTGACCGAGGATGTTTATTTTATGGGAAGACAAACGGGTATTGATCTCTGATAAAACGCCCGGAACATTCTTGTGGATATGCAAAATGCGATGGGTATTTTCCTGTAAGGGAAGGTTTAAGGCTGGAATCGTATGTGATCCTGTGGTAATGCCTTTCTCAAGGAAATTGAACAATTTCGTACTTACGTCCTCGCCTATATTCTGTTGGGCTTCTTCAGTAGAACCGCCGATATGAGGTGTCAGGATCACATTGCTGAGTCCCTGCAAAGGTGAAACAAATTTGTCGCCGTTTTTTTCCGGTTCTTCAGGGAAAACATCAATGGCGGCGCCCGCAAGTTCATTATTTAAAAGCGCCTCCCGCAATGCCTGTAAGTCGACCACTTCTCCACGGGCATAGTTGATAAGGATCGCTGTTTTTTTACAACTTTTGAGAGCGGCTTTGTTAATTAAATTTCTCGTTGAAGAAAGTTCGGGAACATGAAGTGTAATAATGTCGGCCTCTTTAAGCAGTTCTTTCAACGACTTTTTTGGCTCAGCGTTTCCCAGCGGCATTTTTGTTTCTGCATCATAAAAAATCACCTTCATTCCCAGGGCTTCAGCCAAAACGCTAACCTGCGAACCAATATTTCCATAGCCAATGATTCCCAAAGTCTTTCCTCTCAGCTCGTGACTTCCCGCCGATTCTTTTAACCAGGTTCCTTCATGGGCGCTCTTATTTTTATCCGGAATTCTCCTGATCAGCATAATGGAAGATGCGATCACCAGTTCCGCTACGGAACGGGTATTGGAATATGGGGCGTTGAAAACAGTTACGCCTTTCCTGGTCGCAGCTGAAACATCAACCTGGTTGATGCCAATGCAAAAACAACCAATTGCCTGAAGTTTTTCTGCATGCTTCAGAACTGCTTCGCTAATTTTTGACTTTGAACGGATGCCCAACAAATGAACATTTTTAATCTCTTTAATTAACTGATTTTCACTGAGCGCTCCCGACACCTGCCGGATGGAAGAATAACCAGCATCGGCAAATTTTTTTACCGCCGATTTGCTGATGTTTTCAAGGAAAAGAATATTTATTTTTTCTTTAGGATAACTGGTGCTTTTTTTGTCTGCCATATAAACTTTGTAGTGTAATATTGCAAATATAGTCCCTAAATCCCTGAAAGTTTTTTAATGAGTTCTTGTAAATTTATTTTAGCCGCCTTGTTTTTTTCTTTGATTTTCACTGCCTGTCATTCAGGTGCGAATCAAACAAAAAATGCCATTAAAGATTCTGCCGTTTATGTTGATCCGCCTTTAGGAAATCTTTCTCCCGAAGATCTTGCCCGTTACCAGGAAGGCGTAAAAAATTATTATGACCGCCATTTGGTGAACCGTGGTTTCAACGGCGCAATCCTTGTCGCTAAAAACGGCCAGGTCGTTTTTGAAGATTATCACGGATATTATGATCTGCGGAAAAAAGATTCCCTCACCCGTCACAGCGCTTTTCATCTGGCGTCGGTTTCGAAAACATTTACCGGTATGGCGGTATTGAAACTCGCTGAAATGGGCAAACTTTCCATTGATGATGATTTGAAAAAATTCTTTCCTGAATTTCCTTATGATAATGTGACAGTTAAATTATTATTGAATCATCGAAGCGGCCTTCCCAACTACATTTATTTTATGGAAAAATTAGGCTGGAATAAAAAGCAGCTTTGTTCCAACCACGACATACTGGATTACCTGGTCAAATATAAACCAGCGCCGCAGGCAAGACCAGATGCACATTTTACTTATTGCAACACAAACTACGCTCTGTTGGGATTGATTATTGAAAAAGCATCCGGCCAGTCTTACGCTGATTTTCTGCAACAGTATTTTTTCACTCCGCTCCATATGGACGACACTTATGTTTTTTCAATGAAAGACAGTGCGACTGCAATGCCTTCCTACGATTGGCGCGGCAGGCAGGAAGCCTTCACCTATCTTGACACAGGAATTGGCGATAAAAACATTTACAGTACGCCGGAAGATCTTCTCAAATGGGATCAGGCTTTATATGGAAACCAGCTTTTCAGCCAGGCAACTTTGGATGAAGCTTTTACACCCTACAGCAATGAAAAGCCCGGAGTGAGAAATTACGGGCTGGGCTGGAGAATGAACGTTTTTCCTGATGGAAGGAAAGTCATTTATCATAATGGCTGGTGGCATGGCAACAATGCGGTTTTCATCAGGATGATCCAGGATTCTGTTACCATTATCGTGCTGGGGAATAAATATAACGCCGCCATTTATGAATCGAAAAAAATAGCTGAAATTTTTGATCCTTCACAATCTATAAATGATGAGGAAAAGGCCGAGCCGGTTTCCAATGTCGAACAGCAGTCGGCTCCTGCCGCTAAAAAAACTGCCGTCCCAAGAAAAAAGCATCTTCCTGCAAAAAAATCTATCGAAAGAAAATCACCGGCTCAAAAAGCGAATTCAAAAAAGGTGTCTTTAAAGAAAAAGGCTTAATGGAGAAGGAGGAGCTCATCAAAAAAAGCACTTTTGCTGATTTATTTGCAGGGCAGAAGAGCGGATAAAATAAATCTTCTAAAAAAGTGCGTCTGCTAAAACCGGAAAAAAATGCTACCCAGAGCAGATGCTTAGTGGACAACTTAAGAATCAATTACGAATTATAAAAGTGTAATAGTCCATCCGTCATTAAAAAAAATCATCAAAAAAAATTCGCTTGCTGTTTTTCTCTTGACTTCAGGGTGCTATATATAATAGGAGAAAAGCAGGAAATTTTTGAAAAAAACTTCCTTTGCAGCCTAACAAAACGAATAAATTAAATCTTTAAAAAAATGCGTTTGCTACAGCAAAATAAGAGGAAAAAGCCTGAAACCCAGGTTGACAGCGCTATTTAGCCATGGTAAATTAGGCTTCATAAGGGTTTCTTGCGGCTTTTTGCGTCTTTCCGAAAATATTTTTTGCGGAATTTGCGGAAATGTGAATTATTTCCCTATTTTTGGTTAACAATGAATTAACAGATGCTTAAAATGGAACGGCAAGCTTTTATTCTTCACCAGATTAACCTGCACAATAAAGTGCTATCTGCTGACTTGAGCGACCAGATCCAGGTATCTAACGACACAATACGGAGGGACCTCCAGGACCTTTCAGATGAAGGAAAGATTATCAAAGTACATGGCGGCGCTCTTTCACCTTCTTTTCATAACGGGCATCAATCTTCCAGAGAAGTATATGCTTATACGCAAAAGAAGTTAATTGCGCAAAAAGCGGTTTCATTGATTAAGGATGGAATGTTTATTTTGACAACCGGAGGCACTACGATTATTGAATTAGCAAGGGCGCTTCCTCCTGACTTGAATGCGACATTCATTTCGGGAAGTATTCCGGCGCTTTACGAATATGTTCGACATCCAAATATTGAAGTAATTGCCATTGGCGATAAAATTTCAAAGAATTCGAAGATAACTGTGGGGTCGGAAGCAATATCAAGAATCAGGGACTTAAAAGTTGATCTTTGCTTTTTGGGAGTAAATGCCATTAATCTGGAAAATGGAGTATCAGATAACGACTGGGAAGTGGTGCAGGTAAAAAAAGCGATGATAGAATCATCAAGAAAGCTGGTATGTCTAACGATTGCAGAAAAGATAAATACCCAGCAACCGATTCAAATTTGTGAGAGTAAAAAAATAGATACCATAATAACTGAACTATCGCCTGAGGATTCCCTTTTGCAACCGTATAAAGAAGCAGGAATCATGGTAATATAAGACCAAAATAACCAAAACTTTAAACAATAATCTAAAACAACAATCAATAACAAAACTTTTCATGAAAAGAAAAAAACTCTTCTTGTTATTCCTGTTTTGTGCCATTATGGGGATAACGTATGCACAGACCCATGTCACCGGTAAGGTGATTGATTCTAAGGGGGCGCCTGTAGCAGAGGCTTCGATTAGCGTTAAGGGAGCCGACAAGCAAAAAGGAACGCTGTCAAACAAAGACGGAAACTTTAGCTTGGATGTGCCTGCCAAAGCTAAAACGCTTGTTATTTCTTTTGTCGGTTTGAAAACTATGGAAGTGGCCATTAAGCCCAATCTTCTCATAACAATGGAAGAAGATGCTTCAACACTTGGTGAGGTAACGATAACCGGTGAATTTGGTATGAAAAGAGTCGCTCGCGCTGTTGGTTCGTCTGCTCAAAATATCGATGGAAAGGCTATTTCAGAATCAGGAAGGGATAACTGGATCACAGCGCTTCAGGGCCGTGTTTCCGGTATGAATGTAACAAATACAAATGGTGCTCCCGGAGCCTCCACAACAGTTGTGTTAAGAAACATTACTTCCATTTCCGGAAATAATCAGCCATTATATGTTGTAGATGGCGTGCCCATGAATAACTCTACTTTCGATCCTCTATCCATGTTTATTGGAGGAACTGAAAAATATTCTGTTCGAAATCAGGATTATTCTTCAAGAGGAAATGATATCAATCCGCAGGATGTTGAATCGGTAACAGTTTTAAAAGGTGCGGCTGCGGCAGCTCTTTATGGTTCAGACGCATCAAATGGCGCTATCATCATAACCACCAAAAAAGGCCGCCCTGGTACCGGAAGGGTTACATACAGCAATTCATTCCGTTGGGATAATGCTTACGGCATACCCGAGGTGCAGACAAAGTATGCTAACGGTGGATATGGAACCACTAACTATTATTATACTGCCCGTTATGGAGGATTGTATCCGGAAGGAATGAAGTTGTATAACAACCTCAACCAGATACTACAAACAGGATTTACAGGTACTCATAACGTTTCAGTAGAGGGCGGCTCCGAGAGGGCTACTATCCGCGCATCCTTTTCACAGTTAAATCAAACAGGGGTTCTCAAAACCACTGGATATGACAGAACAAATTTTACCTTATCGGGAAGAGCGAAAGTGACCGACTGGATGAATATTGAAAGTTCAATGCAATACACCAGAACTGCAAACAATAAAGTATTAAAAGGAACTGATGGACCTTTATATCGTGCTATGGTTTGGCCGCTTGCTGATGATATCTCACAGTATTTTGATGTAGATGGAAGCCACATGAGGTATCCTAATTATTATGTGGATCAGGATCTTTTAAATCCACTTTTTGCAATGAATAGAAATAAGAATTTTGATAAGTCTGACAGATTTTTATCCAACATTGCTGCAACAATCACTCCCGTAAAAAACACCTTCTTGCGTGCGCAGGTTGGATGGGATGTAGGTATGCAAACTTTTGAAACATCCGGGCATCCCTATTATGCATCAAAAAATGCCGGCGTTGGGCGACTACTATCTTACCCAATCTAACTTTTCTGATCCTACCATTAATATTATAAGTGGTTATAATAATAAGTTCCTGAATAAGAAACTTTCATTTTCCGCACAGGTGGGGTATCATCAGTTAGAAAATGCAGTTACCAGAGTGACAACCAATGGTACTAAATTTACTGTTGCTGATTTTCAATCTATTAATAATGTGGATCCTCTTACCATTATTTCTGGCCAAAGAAATACCAAGAGAAGGATTCAGGCAATTTCCGGGCAATTTGAATTTGGTTATAACAACCTGGCTTTTATTGCTCTTCGCGGACGTAATGACTGGTCTTCAACATTACCAATTCAAAACAACAGGTATTTTTACCCGGCGATTGAAGGTTCCCTTGTGGTAAGTGACCTTAAATTTTTCAGGCCTGTCACGTTTGTTAATTATTTGAAATTAAGAGGTTCTGTCGCCAGAGTCGGAAAAGATGCCGGCCCTCTTGAAATAGATCCGCAATTAGAAGCAACTGGATTAACAGGTGGCGGGATTCAAGTACGGTTTTACAGGTCCAAACAGAAACCTTCGACCTGAAATGACCACTTCCAGTGAAGTAGGATTTGAAGGAAAATTTCTTGATAACCGCATCAACACTGATTTCACTTACTTCTTTACCCATTGCGCCGACCAGATCGTTAAAGGTTTTAGATTAAGTTATGCAACCGGCTTTGTGTTGAATAACATGAACGTGGGTACTTTTGATACATCGGGATGGGAAGGACATATTGATGCAGACATTATCCGAACCAAGCGTTCAGATATAACCTGGAACGTTGGGTTGAACCTTTCACAGGTGAATTCTAAAGTAGTTTCACTTCCTGATAACGTTACCGAATATTACAATGCCTATACCTGGAATTCAGGTAATATCCGCAACGGCATTATTAAAGGGAATCCGATTACCACTCTGACAGGTCAGGCTTATGAAAGGAACAATAATGGAGATGTATTAATTTCTCCAACAACCGGTCTTCCGATTGTTTCCTCTAAATGGAGTGTAATTGGAAACAGGGAACCAAAATTAAGATATGGAATTGTATCAAGCCTGTCACATAAAGGATTTAGATTATCAGCATCTATTAGCAGGACGCTACCGTGCAACAGTTGTAAACGGTACAAAGAGAACCATGATGTCAACGGGTTCAAGTTGGGAATCTGTTAACCTTCGTGAAAGCGGTGCTGTAGTTTTCAATGGAGTGCTGAAGAGATGGCAATGAAAATTCTAAAACTCCTACTTTAAATAATATTTCAGTTGATTATTCAGCTTATGGCACTTCAATTTTTTCCGGAAATGATGAAGATTGGCTAGAGAAAAATGTAAATTATTTACGTTTGCAGGAAATGAGATTGTCATACAGATTACCAGCATCATTATTGAAAAGAACAAAAATAATTTCTACTGCTGATTTGTTTGTGGTAGGTAATGATCTTGATTACCTGGACGAACTACTCAGGCATTGATGCAGTGGGCAATACTGTTTCAGCCGCAGCTGGAGGTACAGGGGGTGAAGGATACGACGTTTGGTCCTTGCCAATGCCGAGAAGCATTCTCAGTCGGATTAAGCATCACCTTTAATTAATTAAGTTACTGTATAAAAAAATTAAAATGAAAAAAGCATTTGTCATTATAATATGCATCATCGTATTTTCTGGCTTCGGTTGTAAGAAATACCTTGATGTAAATAAAAACGTTGATGCGCCGAGTCATGTAGATGCCTACTTATATTTGGCCAATATCACTCAACAATACCAAGGTATTTATTGGGATTTAAGGGCTATTAATCCCATCGTACCCAAATGATGGGAACTAACGCTACCTATTTCAATCTTTTCGCTGCTCAATTATCATGCAGAAGGTACGTGATGCTGGAGGGGAAGTTTGGCGCATGGTTTATTGGAACCAGGGGATGAACCTGGAAAATCTGATCAATCAATCCGTTGAAGCGCAGGATTGGACATTAGCGGGTATTGGTTATGCAATGAAGGCTTTTTCCTGGGATATGATGACCAAAATTCACGGTGAGCTTCCCATGAAACAGGCATTTGTTCCTGGATTGTTGATCTCATGATTATGATTACCAGGATAGCATCTATTCGCAAGTAAGGGCAATGGGCTTACAAATCCATTGAACTTACTGGAAAAAGAGGATACGCATGGTTATGGCACCAAGATAAGTGCCAATGATTTTATTTATCAGGGAAATAAAGCTAAATGGATCAAGTTTGCTTATGCTGTCATCGTTCGGAATCTGGCCTCTCTGACAAACAAAACAGATTTTACAGCGAAATATGCTCAGGAATTGATCAATTGCGCACAAAAATCATTTCAAACCACAGATGATGATGCTACATTGACAATAGCCGGTGGATCACAAACCGCTCCTTATTCTGCTTACAATAATTTTTGGGGAACCGCCCGGGCGAATCTTATCCTGGACTTATTTCCAGCATGAATATGCTGTTCAGGTATTTACCGGATCTGTTCCATTATTATGATGAGGCCACGGGAGATAAATCAAAGACCGGAACCAATCCATATTATCCATATGCATTGAATGCATAAACAAATTGTTACAGATACTCTGGTGAATGTTGACAGGTCATTATGATCCGCGGGTTGCTGTTAAACTCTGGCACAACTTCAAATCCCTTATACAATAATTTAAATGATAAGGATAGTGTAAAAGCTTATAAATATTATGGAGGAACCTTTACAGGAACTGCAGGACCAATTGGAACCGCACCTTCATTTCTTTGGAAGAAATGCGGTTTCTGCATTTTCTGGAACCGCTGCATGATGGTATCGGAAGATGGATTTATCGTGATGATGCTCCTTATATTATGATGACATGCTGCTGAAATTAAATTTTGTTTAGCGGAAGCTTATTGGAAAATGGGGAATAAAGACCTGAAGCATTCCAGGCTTTTAAAGACGGTGATAAAAGCGGACATGGATTTTACCCAAAAGTATATTTACCACAGGAGCCACGGGAAAATCAACAGGGGGAGATAAGATTTCAAAAGCATTATTTACCACTTTGGCTAATGAATATCTGGCTGGACCTTTTGTAAAAGACTTAGCACCTAGTGATTTTTCACTATCTCATATTATGATGCAAAAATGGGTTGCCTTGTATCCATGGGGTGGTGTAGAGGCCTGGACTGATATGAGAAAGTATAATTACGATATTAAGTACACGCGGAGATTATCCATTCAATGGACAATGGCTGGAAAGAAACCATGCTTGATCAAAAATGGGATACAGATCCTACAAAAGTTTATAAAGGTCTTTATCTTTCCCCGGCGCAGGTTCAGGGACGGAAAGGTCAATACAATATTAAGAATAACGGATCGCCTGAATATCGCTTAAGGCCGAGATATAATTCAGAATACATGTGGAATCTGAATTCACTTAAAACTTTAAAACCAATTTCCGGAGACGCCGATAATTACCATACTTCTATTCCATGGTTTGCATATCCCGGTTGGATATCCAAATAAATAAATCATAATTGAAATTATTACGAATATGAAAAATTATAAAATTCTATTTCTTATTCTTTCTCACTGCTTTATGGATTTTCATGCAAAAAGCACGTAGTGGAATAGCAATCAACTCCTGTTTCCGGACAGGCTGAATTTCAACTGCATTATTTTGTTCCTGTCACAAGTGGGGCTGCAAATAATATTAATAAGGTTGAAGTGAATGGACTGCTGTATGGCAATAAATCTGCACCGCTTTCAACTTATAATGCTATACCAAGTGGGACTGTTGGTAGATTTTTTACGACAAAAACCGGCTCCAATAATATCAAGCTTTACAAAGGTGACAATCTTGATTTGAGCTTACGATCAAAATGTAGAACTAAAGACTGGAAAACAAAACGTTTTTGTTTATGACTTTACTAAGCCGCCAATAGTTTTTGATAATGGATATCCCTTTCAGCCAGTACAAAGCGAGAACACTGGTACTACCGCGTGGATCAAATTCTACAATTTCCTATACGAAAAAGTAGGTGAACCAACTACGCTGAAACTTCAGTATCAATACCAGTATACTGTTAATAATACTACTGCAGAAAAAAGCCCTTGGATAAATCTTGGGAAGCCAGTGTCTTTTGGTGAAACAACCGGTTGGATTGCAGTACCAGTAAACAAAACTGTTATGATTTCCGATGGTTCCGGTCGCCTCGATTATAAAATATCAGTTATTAACCCCGATGGCACCGTTTCAGGAGAATTGCAGGTTTTGGATGCGTCCAGTAAGTTTGTGAACTATTCTGATTTCTGGAATGCTTTTATTGGCAGACGTTATCATCACGTATTATCAGGTTTGAGAAGTGCCGTTCCTATCTCAGCAGTTCGGCAGTTTACTGCACTCTGATTTTTTGATAAAAAAATTATAAAGAAAGTAGCCTTGTCCAAGGCTACTTTTTTTATTGCCCATAACCATTGGGTATGACACGATGTAGCCGTTTGTTTAACTAATGACTATGAGTTTGGATGGATGATTGTCTGTTTTTTAGGTTCCTTGCTGCTTCATCTTGGTTAATTCTCCTCTTCTCAAAATTCTTCCCCCGCCAAGCAGCATTTCTTAATTTTTTTTTGCCTATCTTTTTTGGAATTCTTAATTAATTGTTAATTCGAATTCCTTTCCAAACCTCAAAAGGATCCTCCCCGCCCTTTTCCCGTTTAAATTTTCATTCTCCATAATAAAAATTTGTATTATGAATGCAATTAAACGCTTGTTTCTTTTTTCTTTGGTGATGATTTTTTCTCTTTCCTCTCTCGCTCAGCAAAGAACAATTACAGGAAATGTGTCGAATGCGGAGGATACCCAACCCATGATTGGCGTTTCGGTTTCTGTCATGGGCAGTGATAAAAGCACATTGACTGATGAGTCGGGCAATTTTACAATTTTAGCTGCAACAGGCCAAAAGTTGCAATTTTCCTATGTCGGCTACAGCAACAAAGAAGTTACGGTTGGAAGCATGAATTCAATTTCTGTTGTACTGAACAGGAGCGAAGCCAGCACTTTGCAGGACGTGGTAATCGTTGGTTACGGAACCCAAAAAAGGGAGAACCTTACCGGCGCTGTGGCGACCGTAGATGTAACAAAAACTTTTGCCAGCAAACCGATCAATGATCCTACCAAAGCTTTGCAGGGCGTAGTTCCTGGATTGACAATCCTATACGGCAACGGTGGCCTTGCAACTGGCGCAACGGTTAATATCCGCGGTGTAGGTTCTATTAACGGCTCGGGCCGGCCGTTAATTCTGGTTGATAACGTGCAAACAGATGATTTGTCGGTTCTCAACCCCAATGATATTGAAAGCATTTCTGTTTTGAAAGACGCTGCTTCTGCTTCCATTTACGGCGCCAGGGCTGCTTTTGGTGTTATCCTTATCAAAACGAAAACTGGACGTCGAAACCAAAAAGCAACAGTAACCTACAACAATTACTTTTCCTGGAATACACCGACCATCTTGCCTGATTTCGCGAATCCGGTCGCAGAATTAGCGGCTTTGAACGATGCGGGCATAAGGGCAGGCACTTCATCCCCTGAAACCTTTGGGATGAATCTCGTTAAGTTGAGAGCTGGAATTTTAAATTGGGAGCAGAAATATTCTAAAACGAATACCGGCACTGAGATGATCAAAGGCCAGGATTGGGACATTGATCCGGTTGATGGCAGAGCTTATTTTTTTAAAGTTTGGGATCCTAAGAAAGAAATACTGAATAAATATACTTTTTCCCAGCAGCATAACCTCAGCGTTCAGGGCGGGGGTGAAAGCTTGTCTTATTACTTGTCAGGGGGATATAGTTATGATGGCGGCATCATTAAAATGAATCCGGACGATGTCAATAAATATAACTTCACTTTAGCGCTCAATTCCAGCGTCAACAAATGGCTTGATCTGAATGCAAAAAGCATTTACAGGAATTTCAGGTATGACTATCCTTATCAATACCAGGACTATTGGTATTATTTCTGGCGCTGGGGCGCCTATTTTCCCTATGGGACTTACCAGGGAAATTATTTCCGGGTAAATTCTGCCTATCTCGCTGCAGCCACTAAGGCAAATATTACTGATAATTATTCAAGGCAGGATTTTGGAGCTACGGTAAAAGTCAATTCCCATTTTAATGTTAGGATGGACTATACGATCATAAGGGATAACGCTTTGCGACATGAATCCGGTGGCCCGATAAACGCGTGGGATTTTTGGTCGGCCGGTACTTTGAAACTTGCCAATATCGCTTCCTCTTCTGCTGATCAGGTAACTTATACAACAGGACGCTTATTAACGAATACTTTCAATGCATACGCAACCTACCAAAACACTTTGGCCAATAGGCATAACCTGAAAATTATTGCAGGTATCAATTCTGAAAGCGATGAAAATATCAACTTTTTTGCTTCCAGGAAAGGGCTGCTTGATCCTTCGCAGGGTGAACTGGGCCTGACTTATGGTGCTCAAACAAGCGGTGCTTCCTCTTCGAATGTTCCCATTGGATGGAGCAATTCCGGGCATGGGAAAAAAGCTTTCGCAGGATATTTTGGCCGAATCAACTATGATTTTAAAGGTAAATATTTACTGGAACTTAATGGCCGTTATGATGGTTCTTCTTCCTTCCCTTCCCAGGACAGATGGGCGTTTTTTCCTTCTGTTTCAGCAGGTTACCGGATAAGCGAAGAAAAGTTTATGGAAGGAACGAAGAAAGTATTGTCTGATTTGAAGATACGCGCCTCTTATGGCACCCTGGGCAACCAGGATGTGGGTGGCAATTTCTATTTAAGGACTATGAATGGCGCCCAGGCGAACTGGCTGGATAATAACGGCGTCTATGCCCAATACATTTCGCAGCCCATTGCAGTAGCGAATTCACTGAAATGGGAAAAAGTTTCGACCCTGGATTTGGGACTCGATGCCAGATTTTTCAACAGCCATGTCGGTTTGACTTTCGATTGGTATGAACGCAATACAGAAGGAATGATTCAGGCAGCAAGCGCACCTGCCACTTTTGGAACCGGCGGTCCGATGATTAATGCCGGAAATTTCCGCAATCGCGGTTATGAAATTAGTGTCGATGCGAATTATGGTTTTGGCAAAAATTTGCAATTATACGCTCACCCTTGGATTTTCTGATGGGAAAACCGTATTCACCAAATGGAATAATCCAAATCAATCGATTTCTACCGCTTTTAATTACGTAGGTAAAACTTATGGAGAGATATGGGGATTTGAGACTGCCGGCTTTTTCGCCGATTCAGCCGACGTAGCGAAATCTCCCAGCCAGCTAACTTTGCAATCCGGCAATTTTGTTTACGGCCCGGGGGATATCAAATACAAGGATTTGAATAACGATGGAAAAATTGACGGCGGGAAAATGACTTTGGCCAATCATGGCGATTTAAAAGTGATCGGCAACACCCAACCGCGCTATCAATACAATGCCCGCATTGGCGGAAGCTGGAAAAACATTGATGTGGATATTTTCATTCAGGGTGTGGGAAGCCGCCAATTCTGGGGAGTTGGCCAAAATATTTTGCCTTTGTGGCAAAGCACCGATATCTTCTTTGCCAATCAATTGGATTATTGGACACCAACCCATACCAATGCCAAATATCCGGCTTTATATCCCGGAAACCAAACCGGCACTATCGCGGGTTTGATGCCAGGTGGAAATAATTTTTATCCGCAAACGAAATATCTCCTGAATCTTGCTTACTGTCGTTTAAAGAATGTAACTATTGGCTACACCCTTGCTAAAAATGTATTAGGAAAGTATGGGGTACAAAAGCTTAGGATTTATGTTTCCGGAGAGAATCTCGCCGAAATCTCTCATGTAGGCGCGCCAATGGATCCTGAAATAACCGATGGCTTCAATGGTCAGTCTATTGGAAGAACATTTCCGTTCATGAGATCCTACGCTTTTGGCGTTCAACTTTCATTTCAATAATCAATTTTTCAACTTTAATTTTTAGTCATGAAACGTAACCTTATATATTTTCTTTTTCTGCTCATTTTGGTAACGGCGGGAACAGGGTGTAAAAAATTTGTAGATGTAACTAATCCCGATACACTCACAGATCCGTCTTTTTGGAAAAGTGAAAACAGTGTAGATCCTATAACTGGGAGCTTTTACAACCTGTTTCATGGGTTTGGTAACGGGAGTTCCACCAATGGAGATTTTTATTTTACCGCGTTTTCTGATGATCAGGCATTTGCGACTTTTACCCAGTTTCCGCTAACTACCGCCTGCTTCCAATAGTGCATGGTCTTTCGATACTATCAGGAAAGCCAATATTATGCTTGAACGCATTGACCAGGTTCCCATGGCGGATGAAGCAAAAAATCACTGGAAAGGCGTTGCCCGTTTTTTCAGGGCCTTTCAATATTTTCAATTGGTTCAAACATTTGGAGGCGTTCCCTGGTATAGTCACTCTTCCGATATTAGTGATACAGGACAGGTATATAAACCCCGCGACTCGCATCAACTGGTTATGGATAGTGTTCTGGCCGATTTGAATTTCGCCGTTGCTAACCTGCGTCAAATTGACCTTCCCAATACCATCAACAAGGATGTGGCGCTTGCCTTTCTATCGAGGGTGGGCTTGTGGGAAGGAACTTACAGGAAATACCATACGGAACTAAACCTGCCGGAGCGGATAAATGCTATTTGCTGGCCGCAAAAACCGCTGCTGCCACCATTATGGCGGAATCTTATACACTTAGTCCTAATTATCTCACGGCCTACAATTCTGATAATCTCGGAAATGACCTCAATGAAATTATTCTTTATAAAAGATATGAACCCGGATTGCTGATGCATTCCACGATCGCCTATTTATACAGCAGTACCGGTCTTGAACGGACTTACAAAATCAGCAGTGGAATCTTATCTCTGTTCTGATGGAAAGCCGATTACGATTTCTCCCTTGTACCAGGGAGATGATGCCATTCTTCATGTTGTGGCCAACGGGATAAAAGATTGTTATACACCATCGACAGCACTTATCTTTATTATATCGGGCATGTTAAAAACAGCCTTACTTCAAGCACCGGTTACAGGCCTATGAAGTTTTTGCCCGATTCCAATAAGCTTAAAACAATTCCTACGCAGATCAATACCAATATATACCGATGCGCCTTTATTCTGGCTTGCCGAAGTTTATTTGAATTACATAGAAGCGGCTGCGGAACTGGATCAGATGGGAAAATATACGTTAACGCAAGCGGATCTCGATAATACCATAAACAAATTGAGAGCCAGGGGAAAGGTAGCTCCGATGATTCTTGCAGGTCATCAGGATCCCGGATTTACCGATCCCAAAAAAGATGCGGATGTAACTTCCCTGATTTGGGAAATACGCCGGGAAAGACGAACAGAATTAATGATGGATGGTTTCCGTTTTCAGGACCTGATGCGTTGGAAAAAAGGAACTTATATGGATACCAATTTAAATCCGGATTCTTTCCTTGGGAGCGAAAGTTCCGCCAAACGGAGCAGTGAGATTAAATGCACAAGGATATATTATGCCTTATACTGCCGCACAGCAGCGAGTCTTTGTTGACCCTAAAAATTACTTGTCAGCCAGTGCCCACTTCGCAAATTCTCTTGTATCCGACCTGCCATACAGGCAAATATGCAAAATCCGGGATGGTAATAATATTTTAACTTTAAATAAAAGCGGGAAGCCTTATCTTCCTGCTTTTATTTAAATGGACTTTAAAGATCTTGATGCAAATGGCAAAAAAACTGGCTTTTCTCTTTTTATTGATACTTTCGTTTTCCTCCCTCATGCACAGCAGGAATTCAAATTCGCTCATGTTTCTGACACGCATATCGGAAGTTTCAATGCGGATGAAGACCTTAGAAGAACCGTTCAAATATCAATAAGGATACAACCTTGCAATTTGTAATTCTTTCAGGGGATATTACCGATTTTGGTTCCGATTCTGAATTCCATTTAGCCAAAAAAATTCTGGATAGTTTAAACAAACCCTGGTATATTATTCCCGGAAATCATGACGCCAACTGGTCTGAAAGTGGCACCAATAGCTTTAAAAAAATCTTTGGCGCAGAAACATTTAAATTCGAATATGGCGGCTATCTTTTTATCGGAACTGTTTGTGGCCCCAACATGCGAATGAGTCCCGGCCAGGTTTCCAGGGAAAATGTGGTTTGGCTCGATTCAACATTGAAGAACTTAAAAGATAAAAATATTCCCATCATTTATGTAAATCATTATCCGCAGGATACTTCTTTAAATAACTGGTATGAGATAATTGATCTTCTAAAAACAAGAAACACTCAGTTGATCCTGCACGGCCATGGACACAATAACCAGGTATTCAATTACGAAGGTATTCCTGCAATAATGGGAAGATCTAATTTAAGAGCAAAAAATCCGGTTGGCGGTTATAATGTGGTAACTATAAAAGATGGTACCGTCACTTATGAAGAGCGAAATCCGGTAACCAATGAACAAAAACAATGGGCGCAGGTAAAATTGTTTACACATGATTTTGCTGCTGATACGGCTCATTATTTCAGGCCATCTTACGCGGTTAATCAAACTTATAAAAATGTAAAAACAATTTGGCAATTTACTGATAAAAGCGATATAGGTTCCGGAGTCGCGCTTGCTAAAAATTTGGTTATTGCCAGTAATTCCAATGGATTAATTTATGCGTTGGATTTAGAAAATGGAAAAATGAAATGGCAATATGCTACTAAAGGAAAAATTTATTCAACACCAGCCGTTGAAAATAATTTAGTGGTGGTAGCCTCTACGGATGACAATATTTATTGCCTGAATGCGATTACAGGGAAATTAGTTTGGAAATTAGAAACTCAAAAGCCAATCGTTGCCAATCCGCTCATTAAAAATGGAATTGTTTTTATTGGCGCTTCTGACGGGCATTTCAGAGCTTTGAACTTGCAAACCGGAAAACTAAAATGGGATTTTGACGGAGTGAAAGGTTTTGTGGTAACACAACCTCTTTTTTATAAGGACAAAATTTATTTTGGAAGCTGGGGAACCGAATTTTACGCATTAAATGCACAAACAGGAAGCCTTGTATGGAAATGGAATAATGGATCGGCTAACAGAATGTTTTCTCCTGCTGCCTGCTATCCTGTTGCAACAGATGGAAAAATTTTTATTGTTGCGCCCGACCGTTTTATGACTGTGTTGGATGCGGAAAATGGAAATATGATTTGGAGAAAAAGTGACCCCGATTATAAAGTGCGGGAATCAATGGGTTTATCTTCCGATAGCTCATTAGTATACGCCAAAACCATGGAAGGTGAATTGATTGGAGTTTCCACTTCGCTGCCAGATATGCAAATAACCTGGAAATCAAACACCGGTTTAAATTATGAAATTGCTCCAACGGCAATTGTGGAATATGAAAATGTAATTTATGTGCCATCTAATTCGGGGATTGTTGCTGCTGTAAACCGAGATGGCTCTGTCTTATGGAAACACAAAATTTCAAATTCGCTGATTACTAACATTACTCCCGTTGCAAAAAATAAAGTAATTGCAACCACAATGGACGGAAAAGTTACTTGTTTGGAATTTTTGTAATACTTAATTTTAAAAAAATCCGAAGGACTTTTCGGAAATATTAGATGGGATTATGCTGACAGAAAATTGCTTGGACTAGATAATATTTATAGTTGGTAAAACTAAAACCATTTGAAACAAATTTTCCAGCAAACGCACTCTTTATTGAGAAAAATTGTCAGTAACGCTGCTAGAATTTAAGTGCCGGTTGGCATGTAATATTCTCTTTTAATAATGCTCCAACTTTGTCCCATCTAAATTTGGAATTTGCCAATTCATAACTATTGTTGCCCATTTCAGAACATTTTTGGGGATTGTCAAGGAGTGTGCATACAGTTCTGGTATAGGCCTTGACATCATTGTTATTAATCAGGTATCCATTAAAATCATTTAATACCATATCCGGGATACAACCTATGTTACTAGCAACTATTGGCAATTGATAATTCATTGCTTCAATGAACACCATGCCAAACGGTTCTCTTTGAGTGGGCATCATGAAAATGGTCGCTTGCTCATAATATTTTCTTACTTCTTTAATAGGCACTTCACCTACTATCATTACGTTGGGAAGGTTATCTATTTTCGGTTTTGCGCCGACAATCGTGAGGGAGGCATCAGGGTGGCGAAGCAGTATGTTTTTGAAAACCTCAATAAGAACCGGACCACCTTTGCGCTCCCAGTCAAGCCCGACAAATAGGATATTCTTTGTGAATTTTTTTTCATGCTTATCGGCTACTTTATAATGCAAGTTGCTACCTGCGTAAATTGTAACAATTTTTTCTTTAGGTATTCCATATTCTTGCGTAAGCGTTCTTGCAGGCAGGGTCCCGCAGGTAAAAATTTTCGTTGCGTCTGAATAAATTTTTGATTCACATTTTCTGATGAATGAATTTGAACGCATATACCATTTTGGATTTATTCCAGGATAAGAAAGATTTGTTTTGGTTGTATGATCTGTATAAATATAATTTGGCGTATTTGGAATTTTTCCATTGAAAATTGATTGCGTCTGGATGGAAAATATATATTTTTTTCCTGCAAAGGAATTATGGATCAGTTTTGCCATTGTTTGAGAAATGTAGGATGTTGCAAAAAACCACCTTTTGCAGTTACTAATTTTTTTGTCTCCCTTTAAAATATCCAGGCCATATTCTTTAAAGAAAAAATAGATGTTGAAGATTAAGAAGAAAACGGAAGAGTTCCGTTTAATTAGAAGCCAGACGTCGCAGGTTTCAACCTCATATTCCCTAAACTCATTTTTAAGAAGGTTTAAAAAGGCAGTATTTATATTTGAAAAACCGCCGCATTTAAGGAATAATATTTTTTCTTTCATGTGACGACTTATTATCAATAAAAACTTCGTTTACAAATCCTGTTGGTTTTTGCATCTGAAGTTTTTTCTATTTTATAAATGCACTTTGAAAAACTTTTATTTCTTTAAATTTATCAAAGCTAACAGTTTCTAAATATAAAATAATTTCCTGTCAAAAGCGGGATGCTTCACAAATTTCTGTCTTATTTACTGGTCTCAAAAAATGTAGGAATTTACATGCCCGTGCCAAAAAACAAATAGGCTAAAAGAATTGAAGTGATTATTCCAACGAGATCGGCAAGAAGCATGGCCCCGATTGAATAGCGTGTGTTTTTGATAGATACTGCGCCGAAATAAACGGCTACTACATAGAAAGTAGTATCTGAGGTGCCTTGTAAAATGGAGGATAATCTTCCCGCAAAAGAATCAGAGCCATAGGTGGTCATCGTGTCGATCATCATTCCCCTGGCAGCGCTTCCGCTTAATGGTTTTATCAACGCTGTTGGAAGTCCGTCAACAAAGCGTGTGTCTGTTCCCAAAACTCCAAACAGATGCCTCATTCCATCGATTACCACTTCAAAAGTTCCACTGGTTCGCAGCATGCTTATCGCCACCAGCATTCCAACCAGGTAGGGAATAATTCTGACTGCAACTTCAAAACCTCCTTTGGCGCCTTCAATAAAAGCACCGAAAATGTCAATGTTTTTGTATAATGCTCCCAGTACGATCAGGAAAAAAAGCAGCAGAATCAAACCATTGCTTAGGATTCCTGAGAAGGTTTGCACTCCCGAAAAACTCATTGATTTTAAATAAATGACCAGCAGAGAAATGACAGCCGAAATTCCCAAAACCCAAAGCAGGATCACCGGTTGAAAAATATTTATTTTTTGCTTGAAGGAAACGATGCTCATTGCGGCAATGGTGGCAACAAAAGTGGCGATCATGCAGGGAATAAAAATGTCGGTTGGGTTGGCACTATGAAGTGAAGCCCTGATGGCTATGATGCTAACAGGGATGAGCGTTAGCCCCGAAGCATGAAGACACAAAAACATGATCTGGGAATTGGAAGCCGTTTCTTTATTTGGATTTATTTCCTGAAGGCTTTCCATAGCTTTTATTCCAAAAGGAGTTGCCGCATTATCGAGCCCTAATAAATTGGCCGAAAAGTTCATTACCATGTGACCCATGGCAGGATGGTTTTTGGGCAGTTCAGGAAACAACTTTGAGAAAAAGGGACCGATGATTTTTGATAAAAGCCGGATGCCGCCCGCCCTTTCGGCGATACTCATGAACCCCATGAACAAGGCCATGATACCGATGAGGTTCAGGGAAATATCAACGGCTGTTTTTGAAGTAGCAACAATGCCATCTGCATGTAATTCTTTATAGGAAATGTAGTTGCCATCGGCTCTTTGGCTATATTTTGTGGAACCATCGGTATATGATTTTCCGCTTTGCAATGCGTGTAAAACAGGGGCTGAAATTCTGGTTGTGTCAACCGGCCTTGTTTGGGAAGTGTCGCCTGATTTTCCAACTACCATCCGACTATAAATATCGGAGTTGCCTTTAGTAAAAACACTTTGAAAAGTTGCCGCAAGGATCGCTATGATGATGAACGCCGCCCAGATTCTGCTTAAAGCCATAAATGGAGATTAAAAAAACTAAGATAAGGGGAAATTATTTCAATGAATCAATTAAAAATTAAGAATTAGTTGATACATTAAAAAGTCCAGCATTTCCTATTTTGATGGCTTCAGGGTGATGATGCAAAAAAAAAGAAAGCTTCAGAAAAAGATTGTTTGCTACAAATTTTCTTCTTCAGAACCAAGGTATGAATAAATGCTTCTAAACTAAAATGTACTCATAAATTCTCTTTGCCCTTTCTTCAAAACTTAAGCATGAAAAATGTTCTTCAAACTAGATTCTTCGACACCTGAGCATTATATATGTAACCATGAAAATTGAAAATTTCTTTGACCATTAATTGGTAATTTATTTTCCTTTTTTATTATTTACTTTGCTTCCTTAAAGAAAACCCTGTTCATGAAGAATTTTAATTTCAAAAAAATACTCCCGCATTTAGTTGCTGTCGTAATCTTTTTAATTGTCGCAGTCATTTATTGCAAGCCGGCTCTTGAGGGAAAAGTAGTAACTCAACATGATACACAGGGTTGGCGCGGGATGGCCCAGCAATCTTTTGAATTCAAAGAAAAACACGGGTACTATCCTTTATGGACCAATAGCATGTTTAGCGGAATGCCGGCTTATCAGATTGCTTTTGATCCAAGAACCAATATTACCGTTCACTATGTTCAGTCTATAATTACGCTTGGGCTTCCCAAACCCGCCAATTTTTTCTTTTTAGCGTGTATTTGCTTTTATTTTTTATGTGTAGTAGCGGGCGCAAATCCCTGGTTGGGTATTATGGGAGGATTGGCATATGCCTATTCAACTTTCGATCCGATAATTATCGCCGTAGGCCATGATACGCAAATGATTTCGATAGGCTATGCACCTGCTGTTCTTGCCGGATTGCTATTGCTTTTTCATAGAAAATATTGGGCCGGCTTTGCCGTAACTTCCTTATTCTCGGCCTTATTAATTATGCAAAGCCATGTGCAGATCGTTTATTATACCTTGTTAATAGCTGCTATTATGGCAATTGTTTTTCTCATAAAAAGCTATAAGGAAAAGCAAATAGCTGCGGCACTGAAAGGCGCGGGGCTGGGTGTGATTGCAGGTGTGATTGGATTAGCGTGTTGCGCGGTAACTATGATGCCTACCTATGAATATGCAAAGGAAAGTATGCGAGGCGGCAGGTCAGAACTTACCCTTGGAGACAAAAATATAAAGACAAAGGGAGGCCTTGATAAAGATTACGCATTCAGGTACAGCCTGGGTTTTGGAGAAACGCTGGCCTTTATGGTTCCTGGTTTATATGGTGGTAGCAATGGTGGAAATGAATACAATCCGCCAACAAAATTCACAGAAAAATTTGCTGAGTTAGGAGTTCCTGAAGAACAGGCGATTCAATATGAGAACGGCTATTCTTATTGGGGCGATCAGCCTTTGACTTCAGGCCCCGTATATCTTGGCGCGATAGTTTGCCTTCTATTTATTTTTGGAATGGTATATCTAAAGTCGTGGTACAAATGGTGGCTGCTGGCGGCAAGCATCTTGGGAGTGTTGCTCGCATGGGGCGCTAATTTAAAAGGATTCAATTATTTTCTGTTCGATTATCTTCCATTTTACAATAAATTCCGGGCTCCTACCATGGCCCTTGTAATTCCGCAACTATGTTTCCCATTAGTAGGGGTACTCGCTTTAAGCAAATTGGTAAAACAAAAAGATGATATTGCGGAGGCTTTTAAAAAATTGAAACTTACCGCCATTATTTCCGGAATAATATTAGTGTTGCTTGCGGGATTTTATTTCACTGCTTCATTTAGCGGTCCAGGCGATAAAAGCTTAAAAGATAATATTCAACAAAATGTGTTGCACCAGGTTCCTCCCGGCCAGCAAGCACCACCACAACTTCAACAACAGGCGGAAGAATTAAGCAGGGGAGTCCTCACTGCATTGCACACTGATAGAAAGGCCTTGATGGGAGGAGACCTTTTAAGAACATTTATATTAATGGCTTTGGCTGTTTTGGTAATCGGATTATTTTTAAAGAAAAAAATAAATTCTGCTATTCTTTTTGCCTCATTGATACTTTTTACAGGCTTCGATCTGTTGGGAGTCGCGCATCGATATTTGAATTCTGAAAAATATGTGGATGAAAGCGATTTTGAATCCGCATTTAATCCAACCGAAGCAGATCTGCATATAATGAAAGACCCTGATCATGGTAATTTCCGGGTGTTTAATCAGACGGTTGATGTTTTTAACGATGCGTCAACTTCATATCATCATAATTCTGTTGGAGGTTATCACCCTGCTAAACTCGACTTGTATAACGACATTATCACCTACCAATTGAGCAAGGGAAATATGGAAGTCTTCAACATGCTGAATACAAAATATTTTATCACACAAAATCCGCAGACCGGAAAACCAATGGCGCAACTGAATCCGCAGGCATTTGGAAATTGCTGGCTGGTAAGCGGAATAAAATATGTTGCAGATGCCAATGAAGAAATGGCTGCGCTGGATCATACAGATTTGAAAGATACGGCGGTGGTTGAAAATAAATTTAAAGCGCAGATAAAACAATCTCCGGTAAGGGATTCATCGGCTTATATAAAGTTGAAAGAAAATCTGAATGACAAAATATTATATAATTTTCATAGCACAACACCACAATTTGCAGTGTTCAGCGAAGTCTATTATCCACGCGGCTGGAATGCATTTATTGATGGTCAAAAAGCGGATTACTTAAAAACGGATTACGTTTTGCGTGGTATGTATGTTCCGGCCGGCAATCATGAAATTGAATTTAGATTTGAACCCAAATCGTTTACCGAAGGAAGAATGATAAGCATCATCGCTAATCTATTAGTGATGCTGATAATAGTCGGTGCAGTAATTTTTTATGTTATGAAAAAGAAAAAACCAGATGCGCACGTTTTATAATTTTTGTAAAAAGCAGGTATAATATTTACAAAAAAAAAGCGATAAAAAAAGTGACACAATTATCCATAATAACCATTTGCTTCAACAACCTTGAAGATGTATTGAGCACTTGTAAATCTGTAGATGAACAAACAATTAAGCCTTTTGAGCATTTGATCATTAATGGCTCTACGAATAATGAGATCGAAAATTATTTTTCAGGATTACAAAAAGTTTCTTATCGAAAAATAGTGAATGAAAAGGATGAAGGAATTGCAGATGCCTTCAACAAAGGAATTAAAATGGCAGCAGGAAATTTGATCTTGCTGCTTAATTCCGGGGATTGTTTATTTGATCAAAACGTCATTCAGAATGTTGTAAAAAAATTTAATCAGGATGATAAATTAATGTGGCTGCATGGCAGATACCGGCTGAACAGAAGCGGTATTTGGGTAACATTAGGAAAGCCTTTCGAGGCAAAAAAAATCTACCGGGGAATGCGCAGTGTCTGCCACCAAACGATGTACGTAAAAAAGGAATTGTATGAAAAATATGGGTTGTTTGATACCTCATTAAAAATCGCAATGGATTTTGATTTTTTGGCGCGCATCCGGAACGAACCATTTTTATTTTTGAACGAAATGCTCGCCACTTGTGTTCCGGACGGAATAAGTTCAACTCAATATGATTTATCATTAAAGGAAAATGCTTTTGTCGTTAATAAATACCTGGGAAAATCCTGGAAAAATAAATTGTGGAACCTCAGATTAAAAACGCTTAAAGCCATTCAAAATATTCCATTTCTTGGCAAAATGCTTTATCGTCTAAAGGCGGGATTAGGCCTCGCTGATGCTTAATTTTTAAAGAAATTAATGCAGTAAGCAATAGACATGAAAAACTTGGATACAATTCCTTTTTTCAATAAAAATAAAGGAATTTTTTTTTGAAAATTTATCATAAGAAGAATGCCCGGTTTTGCCTCAGTGGTTCCCAAAAACGACATTAATTTTTCAGAAGAATCTATTTTCAAATTCCGCATGAGCCGCCAGAAATAATCAAAAACAAGAACGTTTTTTAGAATATCTTTTTTTTGCTCATTCAGGAAAATCATATTTTCAGGAACCTGAACTGCAGGATTATATTTTGTGTAAGCAGTAACCTGCTCTTCATGAAAACCAATGTTCAATAGAACTTTATCAATATAAACCGGTGTTTTTGTTTGCTGGATAATCCGGATATAATATTCAAAATCCACAATGAATTTAAACCGCGAGTCGTACAAGATGTTTAGATTTTTTCTAACAAGGGTACAACTTGGATTGCCTATATAGACCTTCTTTAATAAATGATATGGATTCCATTTAAGAAGAAGTTTGTCCATAAAAGACATCCTTACAACTTCTGTTTCATTAGAGACTGATTTTATATTTTGAAATGCCGAATAAAAAAAATCTGCGCCGGTATTTTGTTGAATGTTATCATAAAAAATTTGCAATGCCTCATTTGTAGCAAACCAATCATCATCGTGCATTAATTTAATCCATTCTCCTTTCGCTTGTTTGATGGCATAATTCCAGTTTGCAGGAGTTCCTAATGCAGGAAAATTTTGGAAATACTGTAGCGGAAATTTATTTTTATAGCTCTCAAGCAACTTTTTTACTGAATCATCATCACTATCATCCGATACAATTACTTCAAAATCCCGATATGTTTGAATGGCAATACTGTCCAGCAATCTTTGCAGATAATCAATTCTTTTGTACGCTGGTATACAGATGGAAATCAGGGCCATTCTGGGTTTTATTAATTAGTGTTTATTTTTTCTGCAATGATAACAAGATGAAATGGACTGGCTTTCTGCTGATGAATAATTTTGAACTGACAATAAGTTAATAATTCTTCCAATAGCGCCAGGCTATACACATGATGATGTACACAACGGTTGGTGATATTATCTTCCGTCCTTTTCTTTAATTCCTCAATAGTATTTACGTCCGTATCCATTTCAAGATCGTGAAGCTGGTATATTTCTTCAAAATGAGTCGTATCATTTTCTGTAATATCCTTATTAAAATCTTCCAATAAATGTTCAAAGGTGGTATAGCTTCTTTTATGGTCAAATGTGTGATTTTTATCGGGCAGTACCAGTACAATTTTGCCACCGGTTTTTAGTACCCTGTTCCAATTTTTCAAACCCTTTACAGGATTAGCAACGTGTTCAAGGCTGTGGCAGGATAATAAAAAATCATAGCTGTTTGCTTTTATATTTTCAAGTCCGCTTGCTTCACCAATATATTGGTAACCTTGTTTACCATTTGCATAATTATAGTTTTTTCCTTCCTTAATTTTTCCTTCCCAAACCGTATCGTTGCTGAAATTTACTCCATCAATCTGCTTTGCAAAAACGTACACTGGAAAATAGGATTTTAAAGCAAAAAAAGAACTGGGCCCGCCCACTTCCAGCCCCACCTTGTTTTTTAAACCATAACTCAGTTTGATTAGTTTTCTTTTTTGTGGTTTTATCAGGTAAGAAATGATTGTAGCGAGGTATTGGAAAAGCACCATAAGTTGTAATTAGTTTTGCAAAATAAGCACTTCTTTATCATTATGATAATAACCAAAAATATTGATTAAAAGTCCTTCTGCTGATACCCTTTGCGCAAATCAAAGGGGATGCTTATTTTCACCTGAATATTTTTAATTTTTGATGAAAGAGAAAATGAAAATTGCAGCTACTGTTATCCTTTATCATCCGGATGAGGATGTTGTCAGGAATATGAAATCTTATTTACCAGCCGTTGAAAAGCTGTATATAATTGACAACACTGAGAACCCGGCACAAAAAACTATAGATGCTATTAAGCAGCTAAACAACACCCTTTATTTACATGATGGAGAAAATAAGGGAATTGCCGCAAGATTAAACCAGGCAAGTGATCTGGCAATTAAAGAGGGTTATGAATGGTTGCTTACTATGGATCAGGATTCCTTTTTTCAAAACCAAATATTACTAAATTATTTGCATTGCTTTACTGCTTTTAATGAAAAAGAAAATGTAGGAATGTTCGGGATAAGTTATTTCGAAAAAAGTGCTGAATCTGACCTCTGCCATGCATTAGCGGTAAACCATCTGATCACATCCGGCAGCTTTTTAAATCTTAAATTGTTTCCTGGTATTGGCCGCTTTGATGAAAAATTATTTATTGATGATGTTGATTTTGAATATTGCCTTAGGTCTGTTTCTTTAGGATACAGAATTATTAGATTCACAAATATTTTCCTGGATCATCATCTCGGAGAAGTTTTTAATCATCGATCTTTAAAAACGAATAAGCTTACCTCAAGGACCTTGCATACACCGGTGCGGTTATATTATATGACCCGAAATTTTTTGTATGTCCAATCAAAGTACGGCACTGCATTTAAAGAGGATATAGCATTCAAAAGGAAAGCGCTGCTTAACAGGTTTAAAAATAATATCCTCTATAATAAAAAACGATTCGCCGTTATAGAATATATTATTAAAGGGTTTTGGGATTATCGAAATAATAAGATCGGAAAGGAAGGGGAGGTATAAAATGAAAATTATAATTGCATTAGTTGGTTGTATAAACAAATAAAATTCGATTTCATTGTAAAGCATTAAACGATACATTAATTTGCACGAAAACGGACGAATGAGCAAATCCAAAACTTTTTATAATGAATTAATTAAAGGAATCGGTTATAGAAGCAAACAGGTTTTTAAAAACGAGTATTCAAAAGTGAACATAAATTGGTTTTACTTAAAATATTTAAAACACCTGCCATCCACTCATATTCATTCTCATCAATTATTTGGGCATAAAACATTTTTTTATGGAGGAATGGAATACTTGCACGGAATTCATGAAATTTTTATTGAGGAAGTTTACCTGCAAAGTTTACCTGAAAATGCAAATATTATTGATTGCGGCGCGCACATAGGATTGAGCGTAATTTATTTGAAACAAATTTGTCTGACCGCAAATATTATTGCTTTTGAACCAGATAAGCAAAATTATGGCCTGTTGCAAAAAAACATCGTATCACATAAGCTAACAAAAATTGAAGCAAAAGAAGAGGCAGTGTGGATAGAAAACACGAATCTCAATTTTATTCAGGATGGGAATATGGCAAGTAAAATAGGTTCAGATGAAAGTCCTAATACTGCTTCAGTAAAAGCTACCCGGCTTAGAGATTATCTTGAAAAGAAAATTGATTTTTTAAAATTGGATATAGAAGGAGCAGAGTATGAAGTTTTAAAAGACATTCAGGATAAATTATGCAATGTAAATAATATTTTTATCGAATACCACGGCACATTTGATCAGAATGATGAACTGATTGAGATTCTTAAAATAATAAAAAATGCTGGTTTCAAATTTTATATAAAGGAAGCCGCTGTAATTTTTGAATCACCTTTCATGGCCAAATCCAGAAAAAATAATTACGATGTGCAATTAAATATCTTTTGCTTTAGAAATCCTTAGCTCTGTTAAGCGTTAATTTTTTTAATAAAAATATTCAATGCTTTCATTTTGTCATCATCCAATTTGAATTTTATAAAACGCGTGTAATATTCTTTTAAGTCAAAGCCAGGATCACTGTGCTCTTTTACCACATTGTCTAAACAGTTTAATCCCCAAGCGTTTGCCTTATTAAAAGAGTCAATAAAATCTTTATCCAATTTTTTATTACTGATCCACGCTGCGAATACAAAAGGTAATCCTGTAAATTTTTGCCATTCCAAACCAAGATCATAAATGTAATGGGAAATTTTTCTTTGATGCAAAGCACGATCGCCAATTACAAGTCCAGCAGTTGTTCCTGAAATCTTTGATTGATATTCTCCGGATGTTTCTTCAACGATCACATCAATTTTCCAATGCTCTCTGATTAGTATTTTCAATAAGGCAACCGAACTTCTGCTTTGATAATCTAATAATACCTTTTCAATTTTTGCCATAGGTACGTCACTAAAAAGGCAAACACTTGCAACTTCCCCCTCGCAACCGATGCAATAATCAGAAATGATATAATGCTCCTGCAATTTAGGAATAACTGCGACTGGAACAAGTCCTACATCAATCTTGTTTTCAAGCAGCAGGGAAGCAATCTTTGAAGGATAGTTTATCAGCAGATCCGCACTTTCTTCCATCATCCCTTGTTCAAATCCATAAATCAGCGGTTTTGTATTCAAATAACTCACCGCGCCCACTCTTATTTTTCTTTGCACCGATTACTTTAATTTTGCGGCAAATTTAGTGCAATGGTTCGTGAATGAATAGATGCACTTAATAAAAAATCAATCATAAAATCACTCACCAATACATGCAACTTCAGCCTCTTACCGCTATTTCTCCGATTGACGGCCGCTACCGAAACCAACTTCAACATCTTGATGAATATTTTTCAGAATTCGCCTTGATAAAATACCGGGTAAAAGTTGAAGTTGAATATTTTCTTTTCCTGTCGGAAAAAAAGTTTTTTAAAATCACTCCACAGCTAAAAAAGCAATTATCAAATATTGGAAAGAACTTTTCTTTGGAGGATGCCGAAACGATTAAGGCAACTGAGAAAATTACCAACCATGATGTTAAAGCAGTTGAGTATTTTTTGAAAGGAAAGTTAAAAGACCTGGGTGCTGATGATTTGCAGGAGTGGATCCATTTTGGATTAACATCACAGGATATTAATAATACCGCTGTTCCTTTAATGTGGAAAGATGCTGTTGAGCATGAATATCTCCCTTCAGTTATGAACCTGAAGAATCAGTTACATGATCTTGCGAAACAATGGAAAGAGGTGCCGATGCTTGCCAGAACCCACGGCCAGCCTGCTTCTCCAACGATGCTTGGCAAAGAGATTATGGTGTTCGTAGAAAGATTGAATAATCAGGTGGATCAATTTTCCTATATTCCATTCTCTGGAAAATTCGGTGGTGCAACGGGGAATTTTAACGCCCATTATGCGGCATATCCAAAGTTCAAATGGCATGAATTTGCCAACCAGTTCCTTGAAAAAAAACTGGGTATTCAGCGCCAGCAATACACAACGCAAATTGAGCATTATGATTTGCTCGCCGCACATTTTGATGCTATAAAACGAATAAATACGATCCTGATTGATCTTTGCCGCGATGTGTGGGCCTACATCAGTATGGATTATTTCAAGCAAACGATAAAGAAGGATGAAGTGGGCAGCAGCGCCATGCCCCATAAAGTGAATCCAATAGATTTTGAGAATGCTGAAGGGAATTTGGGTATTGCTAACGCCTTGCTGGAGCATCTTTCAGCGAAACTTCCGATTTCCCGCTTGCAGCGCGACCTGACAGATTCTACTGTGATCAGGAATATAGGAATGCCGATTGCCCATGCAATTCTTGCTATGCATTCAACTGCCAAAGGGCTGAAAAAACTGATCCTGAATCCTGAAAAAATCAATGCCGATCTTGAAAATAACTGGGCCGTTGTTGCGGAAGCCATTCAAACTATTCTAAGAAGAGAAAAGTTTCCGCAACCGTATGAGGCTTTGAAAAATTTGACACGCAGCAATGAAAAGATTACCAAAGAGAGTATGCACAAATTTATTGATTCCTTAAAAGTCAGTACAGCAGTAAAAAAGGAATTGAAAGCGGTTTCCCCATTTACTTATACAGGAGATTGCGGGTTTTAATGAAGGAATGAGCACGGGGTGAAAGTTTCATTTGCCAGCATGTATTTATAGCAAACGAATCTTTTTCAAGGTTTTTTTATCTGTTAATTTCATAGATCCAATCGAAACAAGCTTATCTCCCTTTCGTCTTCAACAAAATTATCCTGCCGGATAAAACCGGATTTCAAAAGTACATGCTGTGAATTCTGGTTGTTTAATTCGGTAACCGCGCAAATCCTTGAAAACATTTTTTGTTGTGAAAGCCATAAGACGCTTTCCTGCACAATTTCCGTTGCATAGCCTTTGTTCCAGTGTTCTTTTTTCAAAGAATATCCGATTTCAACAGTCGCTTTATTGGCGTTTTCCTTCACAAGAAAAAGGCCGATAAAATGATTCGCGCGTTTTTCAACTATGAAATACCTGCCAAAGGGAAAATTATTTTCGTAAGCTGAAAGCTGCTCCTCAAATATCCTTTGGGTCTCGCCAGTTGTCAGGCTGGGTGCGATCAATTCTTTTATTCCTTCATCATCAAACAGTTGATAGAGTTCGTTAAAATCGTCAGCAGTCCAGCGGCTAACATATAATCTTTCTGTTTGAAATATCATTGATTTTATTTGTGAATCTCACTCGTAAAATGGAATTCTATATCGGGATTATTAGTTCTTTCTGTGTTAAGAAACCACTCGCTTTGAGCAAGATAAACTATGTAGCCATCTTTGTCTTCCGCGATATTAGCCGATTTAAATTTGATGAAATCCTGTAATTTTTTCGGGTCTTTGGAAGTGAGCCAGCATGCCTTGTAATAGGGGAGAGAATTGAGCTGAACGGACGCGCCGTATTCATGCAAAAGCCGGTATTGAATCACCTCGAACTGCAATTCACCCACACATCCGATTATTTTTTTATTTCCGCCAAACTGTGTAAATAATTGAGCCACACCTTCATCAGTAAGCTGCAACAAACCTTTTTCCAGTTGCTTGGTTTTCATCGGATCCTTGTTCACTACTTCTTTGAAAATTTCAGGAGAAAACGAGGGGATACCAGTGAAATAAAAATTTTCACCTTCGGTAAGTGTGTCGCCGATTTTAAAACTTCCGGTGTCAAATAACCCTACCACATCGCCCGGGTAGGCGGAGTCAATAATGTCCTTTTCCCTTGCCAGAAAAGTGTAAGGATTACTGAATCTAACGTTCTTGCTTAGACGCACATGGTGGAAATATTTGTTGCGCTCGAATTTTCCGCCACATACTCTTAAAAATGCGATCCTGTCCCTGTGGCGCGGATCAAGGTTTGCATGAATTTTAAAAATGAATCCGCTGAACTTATTTTCTGATGGCTCTACAATTCTTGTTGTTACAGCCCTATGTTGCGGCAAAGGTGAAATTTGTATGAATGTTTCCAACAATTCTTTTACACCAAAATTATTGATGGCGCTTCCAAAAAATACAGGCGCTATTTTCCCTTCCAGGTAAGGCTGCCGCTCAAATTTTCCGTAAACCCCATCGAGCAATTCAACATCCTCTCTTAATTGTGCTGCCGGCTTTTCACCTAATTTCTGTTCTATTAATTGGTCATCAAGGTTATCTATTGGTATATCTTCTTCTGTTGTTTTTTGATTGGGATTGAATAATAAAAGGCTTTTCTCGTACAAATTATAAACGCCTTTAAAATCTTTTCCCATGCCTATGGGCCAGCTCAATGGATGCAGTTGAATTTTTAGTTCGCTTTCAATTTCATCCAAAAGGTCAAAAGGGTTTTTGCCGTCACGATCGAGCTTGTTGACAAAAACAATAACAGGAGTATCGCGCATGCGGCAGACTTCAACCAGACGTTTAGTTTGTTCCTCTACACCTTTCACGCAATCTATCACCAGGACGACGCTGTCCACGGCGGTTAGTGTGCGGTAGGTATCTTCAGCAAAGTCTTTATGACCAGGCGTATCAAGCAAATTCACCAAAATGTTTTTGTATTCAAAACTCATTACCGAAGTCGCTACGGAAATGCCGCGCTGCCTTTCGATCTCCATAAAATCGGAAGTCGCGTGCTTTTTTATTTTATTGCTTTTTACAGCTCCGGCAGTCTGAATGGCTCCTCCAAAAAGGAGGAATTTTTCTGTCAGGGTAGTTTTCCCCGCATCAGGGTGAGAAATGATCGCAAACGTGCGCCGCTTCTTTATTTCATCAATTTGTTTCTTGTTTCCTTCGGCCTGCATTATTTTTTGAAAATTTTGGCTGCAAAGGTAAGTTAAGCAGACCAGAAATTTTGTTGGGACGGAGCTGCAAAATGTGAAAATTGCAGTACACAAAACAGGTACGATGCCAGCCGCATAAAAGGAAGATTGTGTTATTCTGCTGAACAAAGGATTACAGATCAGGGCTCCGGATGTGGGCAAGTATCCTTTTCCGCCATAAAATGTTCTTACTTGAGAAAATGCTTTCGCGGAAAAGATACTGCCCGACAGCCGGAACTATCGATCAGGAAAGAACCTTAGCCGACAGCCCCAAATCTTCTTTGCCTTCTTTATAGAAAAAACCTTGAAAAATATGATCCACATCATAAGCTTTTAAAAATCTTAAAAAAAAGTCGGTCTGCTGAAACTTTAAACGGCTCTAAAGAACCACGCTCAACTCCTGACTCTAAATTCCCTTACTTTTGCAACTCCTTAATAAAATGATATGGAATTTAAGTTATCGGAAGAGCAATTGATGATTCGACAGGCCGCCAGGGATTTCGCTAATACGGAATGCTTGCCAGGAGTAATTGAAAGAGATGAGCACCAGAAGTTTCCTTACGAGCAGGTAATGAAGCTCGCCGATCTGGGCTTTTTGGGAATGATGGTTAGCCCGGAATATGGGGGCTCCGGCCTTGATACAATCAGCTATGTTTTGGCAATGGAAGAGATAAGCAAAGTCGATGCGAGCACCAGTGTTTGCATGAGTGTAAATAATAGCTTGGTATGTTTTGGCCTTGAGGCCTATGGAACTGAGGAGCAAAAGAAAAAGTATTTGACACCTTTGGCGCAGGGAAAGAAAGACGGAGAATTATATATTGGCGCCTTTTTGCTCAGCGAGCCGGAAGCGGGCAGTGACGCCACTTCGCAGCGCACAACTGCTGAAGAAAAGGAGGATCACTACGTGCTTAATGGGGTAAAAAACTGGATCACCAATGGGAATTCGGCATCAGTTTATTTAGTGATCGCTCAAACACATCCTGAGAAAGGAAGTCGCGGCATTAATGTTTTTATCGTTGAAAAAAACTGGCCGGGCGTAAAGGTCGGAGCAAAAGAAAATAAATTGGGAATCCGCGGCAGTGATACGCATAGCATTTCTTTTACTGACGTAAAGGTGCCGAAGGAAAACAGGATCGGAGAAGATGGGTTTGGATTTAAATTCGCAATGAAAACACTTTCCGGAGGCCGCATTGGTATCGCTTCCCAGGCGCTCGGCCTCGCTTCTGGGGCTATGGAAAGATCCATTGCCTATTCAAAAGAAAGGAAAGCGTTTGGCACTGAAATCAGAAATCACCAGATCATACAATTCAAGCTTGCGGATATGGCAACAAGGATTGAGGCCGCCAGGCTACTGTGTTTCCGTGCAGCATGGCAAAAGGACCATGGCCAGGATTATACTGAAAGTGCGGCAATGGCCAAAGTTTTTACCAGCGAAACTGCGATGTGGGCAACCACCGAAGCTATTCAAATTCATGGTGGTTATGGCTATGTTAAGGAATATCATGTCGAAAGGATGATGCGCGACGCGAAGATCACGCAGATTTATGAAGGAACAAGCGAGGTGCAGCGCATTGTGATCAGCAGGGGAATTTTAAAATAGAAAATCAAATTAAATTGCCGGTAAATAAAGAGTCATACCAGAAAATTCTTGCAACACTTCATGAAAAAAATGCAGCGCTTGTAGCTGTTTCAAAAACAAAATCGATTGCCGATATTTTAGAATTGTATGAACTCGGTCAAAGGGATTTTGGAGAAAATTATGTGCAGGAGTTGCTTGAAAAGTATGAAGCGCTTCCGAAAGATATCCGCTGGCATTTTATCGGTCACCTTCAATCTAATAAAGTTAAATTAATCGCTCCATTTGTTTATTTGATACAAGGAGTAGATAGCGAAAAGTTATTGAAAGAAATAAATAAGGAGGCAAAGAAAAATAACCGCACAATAGGATGCTTATTACAGGTTCACATAGCCGACGAAGTAACGAAGTTCGGATTTGATGAACAAGAAGTACTTCAGTTTTTCGAAAGGAATGTCTTAAATGAAAATGTTGAAAAAACAACTGAGGCGGTTACAAAATATCCAAATGTGCTGATCCGTGGTTTAATGGGCATGGCCTCTTTCACCGATGATATTAATAAAGTACGATCTGAATTTAAAACGCTCAAGTCGCTTTTTGATAACCTTCAACTTTCCCTTTGCAATTCTCGTAAGTCAACCCTTGATCATCAAAGCGAGCCTTCAAGTTTCCAAATTCTAAGCATGGGAATGAGCGCTGATTATAAGATTGCTGTTGATGAAGGAAGCAATATGGTGCGCATTGGTAGCCTGCTTTTTGGTAAAAGAACCAAGGCATAAAAAAATACAGATTCACTCCAGCAAACCCACTTTTTTTCAATTTTTTCCTCGATGGCAGTTTGCGGTTCTTTGCGTAATAAAGGAATGTTCTTTTAAAAACCGCATTTTCTTGCAAGAAGCAATAAATTAATAATAAACGTATTTGCGGTTTTATGCACTATTTGGCCTAATTTGGTTCCTTGAATGAAAGGCGAAGACGCCTGTTTCAGAAACCTTAAGCAATAATGACTACAGCTTTTGTAAATGGGATAATTTTTACGGGGAAAGAAATAATTTGCGGAAAGGCATTGATCGTTGAACACGAAAAAATTCAAGGGATGCTGCCCGCCGAATCTATTGCTGAAGGGGCAAAAATCATTGACTGTGAAAACTGCTTTATTGCACCCGGTTTAATCGACTTGCAAATTTATGGGGGTGGCGGTTATCTGTTTTCGAACAATCCCTCTTCTGCGGCACTTCACGCTATGATTGACAGTTTGGTTGCCAGTGGAACCACTGGTTTCATGCTGACGCTTGCCACGAATTCAATTCAAATTTTCCGCGAAGCGATACAAGTAGTAAAAGAAAATCCGCATCCTTCCTTGCTGGGTTTGCATTTCGAAGGGCCTTATATTAACCCGGTGAAACGCGGGGCTCATTTGATCGAATATATCAAACGACCCGAAAAAAACGAGGTGGAAGAGTTGTTAAAAGAAGCGGAAGGAACTTTAAAAATGATGACCATTGCGCCGGAAATGTGCGATCCGGAAATCATTCAATTATTAAAGGATAATGGGGTGCTGATTTCCGCCGGTCACAGCAACGCTACTTTTGAAGAAGCCAATGAAGGGTTTAAAAATGGAATAGCCGCAACTACGCATTTGTTCAATGCCATGTCGCCGTTTCATCATCGTGATACGGGTTTGCCGGGAGCGACATATTTGAATGAAAATGTTTCCGCAAGTATCATCGCTGACGGAATCCACACCGATTTTAATACGGTTTCTATCAGCAAAAAAATTATGAAGGAAAGGCTTTTCCTAATCACAGATGCGGTGGAAGAAAACATGCATGGGGCGTATGTGCACGTTAAGCAAAAAGATCGCTTTACGCTTCCTGACGGAACATTATCCGGCTCATGTTTGTCGCTTTTGCAGGCTGTCAAAAATTGCGTGAACCATGTTGGAATTCCTTTGGAAGAAGCATTGAGAATGGCTTCCACCTATCCTGCGAAATTGATCCATTCCACCAATACGGGAAAAATCGAAGCAGGATGCAGGGCAGATCTGGTTATTTTTACGAACGATTTCCTGGTGAAATATGTGATGGTAAACGGCAGGATTATGAATGATGAAAATGCCAAAAGAAATTAAAATAGTTATTTTTTAGAAATACAATCACCCATTTTTAAGAGAAAAAAAATATGAATTCAAAACCGATCTCCGCAGTTTTTATTCAAACGAAACATATCATGAAAATGATGCTGCTTTTTGCAATGGCAGCGTCGCTTTTTTCCTTTTCAAAAAAGGAAGAAACCAATGAATGGATCAGGATCAATCAATTAGGATATGTTCCACAGGGCATAAAAGTGGCGGTTTGGGGAAGCAAAGGTTCTGCTTTGCCAAAAAACTTCCAGCTGGAAGATGCAAAAAGCGGAAAGATTGTTTTCACTGGCCCAACAGGGAAAGCTTTTGGAAGTTATGGCCCGTTTACAGAATCCTTCAGACTTGATTTTTCAGCCTTTAAAAACCCGGGAAACTATGTTTTAAAATGCGGATCAGCGGTTTCTCCTGAATTTAAAATTGCTGCTGATGTGTATGCCGGCGCCGCTGATTTTGGACTTCAATACATGCGGCAACAACGCTGCGGTTTCAATCCTTATTTGAAAGATTCCTGCCATACCCACGATGGATTCACTTTGTATGGACCAATGGCCGATTCTACATTTATCAATGTTGTTGGCGGCTGGCACGATGCTTCTGATTATTTGCAATATTCTACTACCTCCGCCAATGCCACCTGGCATTTACTCGCCGCTTACCGCGATTTTCCAGGCGTTTTTACGGATACAAAACAGGCGAATGGATTGGATGGGAAAAATGGCGTTGCCGATGTGCTGGATGAAGCAAAGTGGGGGCTCGACTGGTTGCTCAAAATGCACCCTAAACCCGATTGGATGTTCAACCAGATTGCGGATGACCGCGACCACATGGGAATGCGCATGCCCAAAGAAGATTCATTTTATGGAAGAGGTCTTGAACGCCCGATTTACTTCATAAATGGCCTGCCGCAGCAACGCGGAAATTTCATGAATCATACAACCGGAACAAGTTCGACAGCTGCAAAATTTGCCAGCTCCTTTTCTTTAGGAGCAACTTTGTTCAGGAATGCTAATCCTGATTATGCAAAAACGCTGATCAGTCATGCCAAATCAGCCATCCGATACGCGTTGATTAAGCCTGGGGTTACACAAACTGTCTCAGTTAAATCACCCTATATTTATGCAGAAGATAATTGGACCGATGATATGGAACTCGGTTTTGCTTCTTTGGCAAGCTCTAGTCCGGGAGGCAAGAACAACATCCTTTTGGATTCTGCCTTTAAATATGCTCAACTTGAAAAGATAACTCCCTGGCTTTATACAGACACAGCAAATCATTACCAGTATTATCCCTTCATAAACCTTGGCCATTATGAACTGGCAAAGCAACTTACAGGGGCCAGGAAAGACAGCATCCTCAAATATTATAAAGAAGGGATAGAAGCCGTTTGGTCAAGGGCAAAAGAAAATGCTTTTTACCGCGGCATTCCATTTATTTGGTGTAGCAACAACCTCACAACGTCTTTCGCTATTCAGTGCTTGTGGTATCAGCAACTGAGCGGAGACAAAAGTTTTGCTCAGTTGGAGCAGGCAAATATCGACTGGCTGTTCGGCTGCAATCCCTGGGGTACGAGTATGGTTTATGGATTGCCTTCCTGGGGCGACACACCAACAGATCCTCATTCCGCATTTACGCACCTAAAAAATTATCCGATAAATGGTGGTTTAGTAGATGGGCCGGTGTATACAAATATTTTCAACAGTCTGCTTGGAATAAATTTGAAAAACGCTGATTCATACGCTCCTTTTCAAAGTGACCTGGTCGTTTATCACGACGACTTTGGCGATTATTCCACGAACGAACCGACCATGGATGGAACAGCTTCTTTTATATATTTAATGGCAGCGAAAGAAAGTGAAGCAGCACAAAAAAACAGTAAAAAAAAAGTGAAGTAATTTCTTATGGCGGGATTATTAGAGGTGATACTACCTCAAAGAAAATGGCGCTTGTCTTTACCGGTGATGAATTTGCTGATGGAGGAGCCTCAATAATCAAAACATTGCAGCAGGAAAAAGTTCATGGATCTTTTTTTCTGACCGGAAACTTTTACAGGAATAATAAATTTAAAAAACTCATTAAAGATCTGCAACAAAATGGACACTATCTCGGGTCTCATTCGGACAAGCATTTGTTGTATTGCGACTGGACGAAAAGAGACAGTTTGCTGGTAACTAAATTGGAATTTATAAAGGATATAGACAATGCTTACAAGGAGTTAAAAAAGTTTGGCATTGAAAAAAGTGAAGCGCATTATTTTTTACCGCCCTACGAATGGTATAATGATTCCATCGCCTTGTGGACAAAAGAGAACGGTCTTCAGTTGGTGAATTTTTCACCGGGAACACGCAGCAATGCTGATTATACCTATCCTGAAATGGGCGATAAATATGTCAGCAGCCAGTTCATTCTGAATTCCATTTTGCAATATGAACAAAAGACCGCAAATGGTTTGAACGGATTTATTTTGCTTTCTCACATAGGAACCGATCCGCGCCGTACTGACAAGTTCTACTTTCTGCTGCCGGCATTAATTAAGGAACTAAAGAAAAGGGGCTATGAATTTGTCAGGATCGATGAAATGCTAAAGTAATCAATTCTCTAAAATTCTTACAACGGGCGTTTCCATTGTTGCGATATTCCGCCCTTTCAGGGCTGGTAGGAAAGAGGTCCTTCTAAACTCTCTAAAGTCTCTAAACTCTCTCACAAACTTTTCATGTTTTTTTTATAACCTGCCAGCCTTTTATCGTTGGGTTTTAATTCGGTGATCAGGTAATCGATTTTTTGGAGATTGCAAACTTTCATTTTGAGTTCCGAATTTAATTTTTCTGAAATAGTGAGTATTGCGAGCTTTGACGCTGATTCTATCATCGCTTTCTTTACCTGCGCAATTTTCCAGTCGGTTTCGGTAAGACCTTTTTTCGCGTTTAATGCGTTGACGCCGAGAAAACAAAGATCCACGCTTATTTGCCCAAGTTCCCTCATGGTCTTTTCGCCGATTGTGATTTGGGCTGAATTGTCAATTTCTCCTCCAAGTAAAATCACAGTCAGTAGTGGATGAGCCGCCAGATGCAAAGCCATGAGCGGGCTAACAGTGAAGAAAGTGGCTTCGAGGTCCGCAGGAATCATTTTGATCATTTCAAGCATCGTAGTTCCGGCTTCGGTTAAAACCACCATCCCGTTTTGAAGCAATCCGACCGCTTTTTTTGCAATTTCCTTTTTCTCCTTTTGGGCATAGACCAAGGTTTGATGGACAGGAAAATGATAAGATTTCGAAAGCGCGCCGCCATGCACTTTAATGATTTCTTCCGCTTCGGCGAGCTCAACCAGGTCGCGCCTGATAGTATCTTCCGAAACTTTTAGCTGTTCACTTAAGCGGGATGATAAAACCTTGTTGCGCAAATTAATTTCCTTTAAAATGAAGGCGTGGCGTTCATTCTTGAACAGCCCTTCGGCGGGAATCTTCATGTTTTTTCTTTGAATAAATATAGGATTAAAAAATGATTTGCGTGTTTGTGCATTATTATTTAGTTTAGAATATTAATACGGCTGAATCCTGCAAAAGAATTTCAATTTCATCATCTTTCTATAAACTAACTTTATGGCTTTATTAGGAATCGATCTTGGAGGAACGAAACTATCATTGGCAGTATTTAGTGAAGCAGGAGATCTGCTCCATAAAAAAACAATCTTAATTGAAAAAAGAAAGGGCGATGAAGTAGGAGATCTCATTGCCAATGAAATTATTAAATGGAGGGTGGATGCTCTTTTGAAAGATGATCCGGTAACCTCTGTTGGCATTTGCGTGCCTGGCATTTATCACATTCGTTCAGGAACCGTATGGGCACCTAATATCCCGGATTGGGAAGATTATCCGTTGCTCAACAAAATTGAAAGCTCAATCGGGGATGTTCCGGTGACAATTGACAGCGACCGGGCCTGCTATATCCTGGGTGAGCACTGGGCGGGAAATGCTGTTGGATACAGGAATTCCATTTACTTATCAGTTGGAACCGGTATTGGTGCGGGAATCATGGTCAATGGATCAGTCCTTCGTGGAGCGCATGACATTGCAGGCGCCATTGGATGGATGGCTTTGAAATCTCCTTTTGAAAAAGAATACATAGCCTGTGGCTGTTTTGAAACATTTGCATCAGGGGAGGGGATCGCCAGACAGGCACAAAAAGGCATAAGTGAATCCGCTGATTACAGAGGGATCCTTAAAAATATTCCTCTTGAAAAAATTACCTGCAGCGATGTTTTTGCAGCCTACGAAAGTCAGGATGAAATAGCAGTGAGGGTGATAGATGCTGCAATTGAATGCTGGGGAATGGCAGTCGCCAATTTGGTAAGCTTGTTTAATCCTGAAAAAATTATTCTCGGCGGGGGAGTGTTTGGTCCAGCCGCAAGGCTGATTCCTCAAATCCGGCAAGAAGCCGCAAAATGGGCGCAACCGATCAGCATGAAGCAAGTTGAATTGACGGCATCTTCAATGGGAGGCGATGCCGGCGTTTATGGCGCCGGTTTTTTAGCAATGAAAAATATGAAACAGTTAATTCCTCAATAATGTATAATAAGCGATTAGTTTTTTGGGCGGCTTGCATCGGCATTTTGCTTTTTGGAATGGGCCTCATCACTTTAGGGTCGGTTGTTCCCAATCTTCGTGAAAAATTTAATTTGGATGAAATTTCCTCGGGAACATTATTTTCTATTTTACCCTTTGGCATTTTGACAGGATCTCTTTTATTTGGCCCTTTCTGTGATAAATATGGATACAAAATTCTGCTGTCTCTTTCCTGCGCCAGCATGTTTGCCGGTTTTGAAGGAATTGCGTTTGCACCTTCAGAAGGGATCCTTAAGGTTTGCATTTTTCTAATCGGTTTGGGCGGCGGAGCGATCAATGGAGCTACCAGCGCCCTGGTTTCCGATATCAGTGAAAAAGATAAAGGCGCCAATTTAAGCTTGCTGGGCGTCTTTTTTGGAATTGGCGCCCTGGGAATGCCACTGCTTTTAGGCGTTCTTGAAGCTGTGTATGACTTTCGGCAGATTGTCTCTGTTGTAGGAATCGTTACTTTTTTTGCGTCCATATTTTATCTGCTGATAAAATTTCCACCTGCAAAGCAGGCGCAGGGATTTCCGCTCTCGCAAAGCGTTTCTCTCCTAAAAGATAAAGTTCTTTTGCTCATCGCTTTCTTTCTGTTTTTTCAAAGCGCCTTTGAAGCGATCATCAACAACTGGACTACAACTTATCTGTCCACGCAACTTTCGCTTCAACCGAATAAAGCCTTGTTTGCACTGTCATTATTCCTTGTTGGCATGACGGCGATGCGGCTTTTGCTTGGAAGCGTTTTGAGGAATACTGCGATAAAAAATTTGTGGATCGTCGCCTTTTCTCTCATGGCATTGGGGCTTGGCTTTTTGGCTGCTGGAACAACATTTTTTTCTTCTGCTCTGGGATTGATTTTCCTGGGCGCTGGCCTCGCCGGTGGTTTTCCGCTGATGCTGGGCTTTGTGGGAAACCGGTATAAAGAATTGTCAGGAACAGCATTCAGCCTCGTTTTGGTGATCGCTTTGTCGGGAAACATGATCATCAATTATGGAATGGGGGTCATCGCCCAGCACTATGGAATAAAACATTTGATCACGGTAGGCATCGCGGAATTAATCGTCATGATCGTGCTGTGTTCCTTCATTTTAAAAAGAACTAAAAACAACTTAACCGATACCAAAAAAACGAACAATTATGCTGGCAAAACAATGGTTGAATAATACGCGGGACATTATGACGCGGATTGAAGAAACTCAGATGGAAAATATTAAAAAAGCAGCGGAAGTTATGGCCGATTCAATTGAAGCTGAACGTTGGGTACACACCTTCGGTTGTGGGCATGCCACCTTGCCGATAGAAGAAATGTACCCACGCATTGGCGGCTTTGTAGGCTTTCATCCCATGGTAGAATTGCCGTTGACTTTCTTTACCAACATCACCGGTCAAATGGGAGTTCATCAGTTTATTTTTTTAGAAAGAGTAGAAGGTTATGGTGTTGAGATCATGAAGGGCTATAATTTTGATCCCAAAGATACCATGTGGCTTTTTTCTCATACCGGAATCAACAATGTAAATATCGATATCGCCCTGGAGGCAAAAAAGAAAGGAATGAAAGTGGTGGTATTTGGGTCTGCAGCCGAAGCCGAAGGCAAAAAGACAAGGCATTCCACGGGAAAGACAATTTTTGAGATCGCCGACATTGTAGTTGATACCTGCGCTCCCATTGAAGATGCGTCTGTTCCCCTTAAAAATCATGTAGATAAAATTGGTCCCGTTTCCACCATGGCGTTTATTACCTGCGTGTGGATGACGGTATCAACCGTTGCTGAAATACTGGCAGAAAGAGGCGTGAAATTATTTATTCATCCTTCCCATAATGCACCGGGAGCCGGAGATTCAAAAGGGCGCCTGGACGAAGCGCTGGACGAATATAAAAGAAGGATTGCAGGAGTTTGATTCACTTTTATTATACAAAGGACATGAACATTTTTTCATTCAAGAAATGCTCATGTCCTTTTTTTGTTTAAAAAATTAGCATTGCAACTCCTCAAAATAATTCTTCCATAATGGTTCGTCTGCTGAAATAAAAATGATTGGATTGAAGCAGAAAGAAATGCCCGATTTTTTTCTAATCAGGTAAAATAATTCTTCAAATAATGTCTGTTTGCTGGAAGCGAAAATCTATGAATTGAGGACACAATTAATAATTTATCAAAAAAAGTCCGTCTGCTGGTTGCTTCCCAACAATTCTTCGATTTTTGTTCGTTTGCTGAAAGATTTTTTTGAGTGATTTTAAACTACTGCCTCCAGGTTCTTGTTTGCCAATTGTCCGCAGGCTGCGTCAATATCCTTGCCCCGGCTAATTCTTAATCTTACATTCACGCGATGTGCTGCCAGGTAATCCATGAATTTCTGTGTGGCATCGCGGTCAGGCTTCACAAAATCGGCATTCTCAATCGGGTTGTATTCAATGATATTCACTAAATGAACCGGAACCTGCTTGTAGATCTTTATCAGGTCGTCAGCGTCCTGGATGGAATCATTTTCCCCTTTGAATAAAATGTATTCAAACGTGATATCGTTCTTTGTTTTATCGTAGAAATAATTGAGCGCTTCGATCAATGCTTTGATATTATTGGTTTCATTAATGGGCATGATCTCGTTTCGCTTCTTGTCGTTTGCCGCATGAAGGGATAATGCCAAATTAAATTTCACTCCATCATCGCCCAATTGCCTGATCATTTTAGCAACTCCCGCGGTGGAAACGGTTATCCTCCTTGCACTCATGCCCAAACCGTCATGCGCAGTGATTCTTTCAATGGCTTTTAAAACATTTTTATAATTGAGCAGGGGTTCACCCATTCCCATGAAAACAATATTGCTTAGTTTTTTATTGTAGGTTTTTTCTGCTATCTCATTTAATAAAACCACCTCATCATAAATCTCATCAAAATTCAGATTCCGCTTTCTTTCCATATACCCTGTCGCACAAAACTTGCAGCTCAAACTGCATCCAACCTGGGACGAAACGCAGGCGGTTTGCCTTTCTTCAACAGGAATCAGTACGCCTTCAACAAGCTCGCCATCAAAGGTTTTGAACCTTGTTTTGACTGTTCCGTCACTGCTGTATTGCGATGCATTTATACTGATTGCCGGAAGCGTAAAGTTCTGATGCAGGCTTTCCCGCAGTTCTTTACTTAGATTGGTCATGTCGTCAAAACTGCGCGCGTGTTTTTTCCAAATCCATTCCCAAACCTGCTTTGCACGAAATTTCTTATCTCCGATTTCCAGGAAATAACCGGTTAATTCTTCAAGAGAAAGCGTGCGTATATTTTTTTGAACCTTCATTTTGCAAAGATGACTTTATTTGTTTACTTGTTAAAAGACGGAATTGTTAAAACATCCTCAGTGGAAACAAAAAAGGGTACTTTTCAGTACCCATAATGTTTTGTAAGAGTGTTTTTTAATGAACTTCTACTGCGTCATTCAATTCATCATCAACGAGAATGCGGCCGCAGTTTTCACAAACAATGATTTTTTTCCTTTGTTTGATCTCGCTTTGTTTTTGAGGCGGGATGGCATTGAAGCAGCCTCCGCATGAATCCCTTTCTACGGGAACAACAGCAAGGCCGTTGCGGTAATTATTCCTTATCCTGTCGTAGCTTGACAACAACCTTTCATCAACACCGGTTCTTGCAGCCTCTTCCATTTTTTTATAATGCTTTTCTTCCTTATCAGTTTCACCTATGATTTTTTCCAGTTCGCCTTTTTTAGCTTTTAAATTGGTTTCCTTTGTGGCAACCGCTTTTTTTGCCAATTCAAGCTGCTTGTTTTTTTCAGCCAAATCCTCCGTCGCATCTTTGATATGCTTTTCAGCCAGTTTTATTTCGAGCGACTGCATTTCCATTTCTTTGTTGATCGCCTCGAATTCGCGGTTGTTCTTCACATTTTCACTTTGCTTCTCATATTTCTTTATGAGTTCTCCGGCGTCTTTAATCAATGTTTTTTTATCCTCAATAAACTGCTGCATGCCGTTCATTTCTTCTTCTATTCGGTTTTGACGTGAATTCAACCCTGCAATTTCATCTTCAAGGTCGCTCACTTCAATCGGCAATTCGCCTTTCAGAACCTGAATCCCATCCAACTTGCTGTCAACTTTTTGCAGTTTTACTAAAGCCGACAATTTTTCTTCTACAGAATAATCTTGAATCTGTGCCATAAATAATATATGATTTTTGTTTTTATCAGATGCTTATTCTTTTCCTTTAGCTAAAGTAGTGAACAGGATTAGTAATAATTTCTGTTTTTAGGACGGCAAAGTTAGGGAATTTTTGCTGTAAAAATTCAGCTATTAACTCTATTGTAAACTGTTCACTCTCATAATGGCCAATATCTGCCAGCAGTAGCTTTTCATCAGCGTCAAAAAATTCATGATATTTTATATCTGATGTGATATAAGCATCTGCTCCGGCGGCTATTGCGTTGGGCAACAAAAAAAATCCGGAGCCGCCACATAACGCAACTTTAGAGATCCTTTTTGAAAATGGCGTGTATTTTATGACTGAAAGATTAAAAGTTGTTTTGAGCAGTGATAACAATTCCTCTGCAGACAAGCTTTCAGGGAGTTCTCCTATCAATCCACTTCCCACGTCCTCTCTTGTATTGTCGAGGCTGTAGATGTCATAAGCCACTTCCTCGTAAGGATGAACTTTCAATAACGATTTTATGAGGGCTGATTCAAGAAAACCCGGAAAGATCACTTCAATGCGGGTTTCGTTTTCTGTGTGCCTTTTGCCTATTTCCCCAACATGTGGATGGCTTCCCGCTCCGGCTTTGAAAGTTCCGTGGCCTTCAGCATTAAAGCTGCACTCACTGTAATTACCTATTGCACCAGCCCCGGCCTGAAATAAAGCCGCTTTGACTTCCTCCGCGTTTTTTTCAGGAGAAAAAGTAACAAGTTTTTTCAACGTGCCTTCTTTTGGAGACAAAACACTGCAATGTTGGAGGCCAATTTTTTCTGCAAGTTTTCGGTTCACTCCCTGGATAACATTGTCAAGATTTGTATGAATGGCATAAATCGCCACATTATTTTTTATTGCGGAAATAACAGTCCTTTCAACATAATTCTTTCCGTTCAGCTTCTTTAAACCTTTGAAAATGATGGGATGATGAGCAACGACCAGGTTACAATTCTTTTTTAGGGCTTCTTCTATAACTGCTTCGGTAACATCGAGGGTGGTCAATATTCCGGTACATATTTCTACACTGCTGCCTGTCAATAAACCTGAATTGTCATAATTTTCCTGAAAGCTTAGCGGGGCAATACTTTCAAGGTATTTTATTATTTCATTTATTTTCATAATCCTTGTAAAAATAGCAAAGAATCCATTTTAAATTGGAACAAAAGGGGATAATTAAGGATGATTAAAACCTGGGGCACCTTACCGCTTCCTTTGTGGAATTGTTCCTGTCAAGGAATTTTTGGTAGGACAAGGATAATTCAAATCCGCCACGCGATTGACTGGCGGTTTTTAATTGGGAAACATTGACATCATAACTCAGCGCAAAAGTCATTGGCCACACTTCAATTTTTACTACCGGAATAAAAGCGTCTTTCCATCTCAGGAATCCTCCGCCGGAAATAACATATTGCGGATCATCAGGGGAATCGAGTTTCACACTGTAAAGCATTCCAGCAATAGTTTCAGTATATGGATCCTGCTTTGAATAATCACCATGAAAAGTTAGATAGGAATAGTCGTTGACATTCATCCTTACCCCTCCGGAAAATACCAGTTTGGGAATAATTCCTACATCCGGGCTGTTATAAAATGAAACCTTAGCGGATTTGTTGAAATGATGATAGGCAGCACCGATGTAAATATTATTGTCCGGATTTTCTCCTATTTGAGTGTTGAAACTTATCCCTGCGCTGCCATCGAAATAGGAATAATTCGTATTGAAAAAAGGTTCTCCGTTTCCAAGGGAGGGATCAAAGTTGGATCCATTAAACTGGCTGTTGGTGGTTATTTTGGACCAGTCTAATTTCCTTTGCACCATTCCGGCAGAAAAGCCTGCGGATAAATACATGTTTCTTGCCGAACTGAGTGATTTATGAAAGTTCAGAACCGGAGAAACATGAGTAGCAGTGAGCGCAATAGTACCCGCTCTGTCATATATAATAAATCCTCCAAGGGTTAAAAAGTCATCGCCATGGCCGACCGGCATTTTATATTCCCCATTGAGAGAGGAAGTTTGGTAAGGAACCGTAACGGAATTCCATTGATTCCTGTAAACCGCCTGAAGCCTCAGATCGCCGCTGAAAATTCCTGCAAGTGCGGGATTGCGAAGCAACGGCGTTTCAGAGAATTGAGAAAAATGCATGTCCTGGCAGATGCCGTTATTTCGCATCAAAACAAAAAAAGCAATAAGGACGGTATATTTTAAAAAAGTCAATTTAATTAATAGGTTTAACGATAGCCATAACTATTTTATCAAAGCAATATTGCCTTTAAAAACAAGGTTTGCATTATTTTCACAAACCACTTCAAGCACATAAACAAACACGTCGGGCGGAAGCTTTTTCCCCTTAAAAGTTCCGTCCCATCCTGCCAGGGCGTCGTTGGCATTGAAATTAGATCTTTCAAAAACAATTTCTCCCCACCTGTCAAAAACTTTCATGTTTTTGATTTTGAAAATACCGCTTCCTCTCGGATAAAAAATATCATTGACCCCATCGCCGTTTGGCGAGAAGGTGTTGGGAACAAAAATGTTGGCGTTATTGCATAAAACAAAAATGGAAATTTTATCCCGTGCCTTGCATCCGCCGATATTTGTCACCTCAATGGTATATTCAATCGACTCTGTCGGCTTCACGGTAATTCCGGGATAATTATAGGAAAGTATTCCGGTTGGCGGACTCCACAAAACATTCGTAACATCATTAGAAATTTGTGGAATTATGTCTGTTTGCCCTCCGATATTGATGGTTTTGTCAGGGCCGGCATTCACTTTCGGAAGTGGGAAAACATCAATAGGAATGTAACCTGTATCCTTAAAGCAGCCTTTTGTATCCGTAGCGATAACCTGGTAGGTGGTTGTCGTGAGAGGAGAAGCTATGGGCGAGGCAATGGAAGGATTATTTAAACCAGTTGATGGTTTCCAGGTATAAATTTCTCCTCCGCTAGCCTGTAGCTGGATTGATTTTCCCTGGCACAAACTATCTCCTTTGCTTAAAGAAAGCTTGAAAGGCTGTTTCACGATAACGGAAACGGAATCGCGCGCGACGCATCCTTTATCGCTGGTTCCCACTACTTTGTAATTAATAGAAGAATCAGGCTTTGAAACGGGGCTGGCGCAATTGGTGCAGGATAAGTAAGTCCCGGGTGACCATGCATAAGATTGGGCTCCGCCAGCCTGCAATTGAACCGTTGATCCAAAACAGATTTCCGGATTTGAAGTTACAGTCAATTTGGGTAAGGGATATATTTCTATAGGCTTAATGGCCGTGTCCTTGCAGCCGCTGCTGTTTGTTGCGGTGGCTTTTACATAAAAAGTTCCGGCTGATGAATAAGTCTGCGCGGGTGGATTTTGCAGTGTTGATATATTGCCATTTGCCAAATCCCATTTCCACGAAACCACCGATGTGTCCGGATTGGAAAGAATTCCGCTAAAGGTTAAAACGGCTGGAACGCAAGCGCCGGCATTTCCTGCAATAGAAATTTTAGGAGAAGGAATTATTTTTACCGGAACGGAATTTTTTGCAGAATCCATGCATCCGTTCCTGGTAGTTACAACGAGCGAAGTGTTATAATTTCCCGGGCGGTTGTAACCATGTAAAGGATTGGGGAGCGTAGAGGTTGTGCCGTCATCAAAATTCCACAGATAACCCACTATAATATCGTTATTTGAACTCGTATTTGTAAACTGCACTGTTCCTGAATCGCAAAGCAACGCGCCTGTATGGGTGAAAGATGCTGTAACACCATATACCTGGATGGTATCTTTAGCTGTTATCGGAACATGGCAGCCAGCCGCATCTGAAAGAATCATTTTTGGCAAATATTTGCCAGGAGAGGAATAAGTATGTGAAATAACAGAATCGGGCGTCGTAACGGTGTTGCCATCATTGAAATCCCAAACAAATGAGGTTGGTTTTCCGGTTGTATGCGCACTGAACATAGTCTGTAAAGGCGCGCATCCTGACCTATTTGTATAGGAAAATGTGCCGGTTGGGCCTAAAACTTTTATTTGCTTTGATACTTGGGAAGTGCAACCAGCAGGTCCGCTGATGGTTAGAGTGGCAATAAAAGTTCCAACCGTTGAATAAAAATGGGATGGATTGGCGCTTGTCGAACTTGTTCCATCACCAAAATCCCATAGCAGCGTTGTATAATTCAAAGATGAATTAGTGAAAGCAACAACGAGGGGTGGGCAATTTCCGATGGAATCATTCACTGTAAAAAGGGCTTGGGGATTGGCGATTTTTACATAATTGGTTTTTGAAACTGAACTAACGCACCCATACATGTCCGTAACGGTTAAACTGATAGTGTAGCTTCCCTCAACTGTATAAAGATGCACCGGATTTTGTTGCCTTGAAGTGGTTCCATCGCCGAAATCCCATAAAAAAGTAAGGCCTGGGCCACTTGATAAATTGTTGAATATTACGGGACCCGTTGTACAGGAAAGCGTCTGCGCGCTAAATTGAGCAACCGGTTTTGAAACTACGATAGCATTTGGTTTGGTAATAAAATCAATGCATCCTTTGCTGTCTGTTACTTGCAGGGTAACCGTAAAATTTCCTGGCGAAGAATAGGTGTGGCTGAATGGTGGAGCTGTATAAGTTTGAGATGTTCCGTCTCCCCATGTCCAATTCCATTGCCGGATCGGATGGGTTCCGTCAGAAGTAGATTGATCAATAAAGCTGAGGGAAGAATTGGAGCATATTGCATTAACTGTCGATCCGAAATTGGCGGTTGGCCCACTCACCTGGATCGCAAGAGGTTTTGTTACTGAATTACTACATCCATTGATGTCCGTAAGGGTAAGGGTTACGTTGAAATTACCGGTTATGGCATAGGAATGAATGACTGAATTGGTTGCGGTTGTGATAGTAATGCCATCTCCGAAAGCCCATGTATAGCTAACGATATTTCCAGGAATACTATTTACTGCAGTAAAAGTTACGGGCATTTTTTTGCAGATATCTATATTTCCAATAACGAAATCCGCGATTTCCCTAATCACTTTTACAGTATTTGTTTGAGTGAATTTGCAGCCTGTTTTTGCATTGGTAACAGTCAGGGCGACAGAATAGACACCTGGAAGACTGTAATCATGGCTGGGATTTGTAAGAGTTGAAGTTGCTCCATCTCCAAAGTCCCATTGCCATGTATCAGCCCCGATGGAAAGATCAGTGAAAACAACATGAGTGGGCGCTGCACAGGTATTTGCCCAACTAAAACGGGCAACGGGCGGCTGGATATGCACGTAATTGGGAAGCGTAATTGTGTCGGCGCAGCCATTATTTAGCGCTATCAGGGTTATGGTAAAATATCCTGTATCATTATATTGATGCACCGGATTTTGAATTTGAGAACTCGATCCATCGCCGAAATACCAAAACCATTCATTGGGGTTTCCCGTAGTTTGATCCGTGAATGTAATATTCTGGACAGCACAGGCGTCAAGCGGGTTTGCTGAAAAATTCGCTTTAGGTTTGGATCCTGCTAGAATTCCGTTTACAAATTTTACCGAGTCCTCGCAACCGCTGGCCGTGGTGTAAATCAAAGTGACGGTATAGCTTCCCGGCGTATTGTAAGTATAGTTCGGTGAAGCGAGGCTGGAAGTGTTTCCATCCTCAAAATTCCATTGGTAAGTTGTCACCGGGTCAATTGAATTTACAGTGGCATTAAAAGTATGAGTCAGGGGCACGCATCCTTTTTGTGGCAAGCCGTTTATGGAAACAACAGGAGTACTGATAGCAATAAAACCCTGTTTTACTAACGTGTCGGTACATCCGGCAGCATTCGTTACTGATAATTTTACAGAATAAGTTCCCGGAGCCATATAGGTATGGGAAGGATTTTGTAGGGTTGAAGTTGAGCCATCGCCAAAATCCCATGCGAAGCTTGCGCCCCCGTTCGAAAGATCGGTGAAATTAACCGTTAGCGGCGCTTTACAGGAAACTGTTGGCGTTGCTGAAAAATTAACAACCGGAGCCGCCGTTACCTGAACGGTTTTGCTAACTACTCCCTGGCAGGCTCCAAAATTCGCAACCATTTTTATTGTATAATTTCCAGGAGAGTTATAAGTTTTTGTAGGATTAAGCAAATTTGAAAATGTGCCATCGCCAAAATCCCAGGAAGCACTTCCGGGAGTGGGTGTGCTGGTGTTGCTTATATTAAAAGCGGTCCCCTGGCAAATGGAAGCGGGAACTGAAAAATCCGCTTTTGTTGTTCCCAGGCTGATTAGATTAGCTTTTGTAATTGTGTCTGAACAACCTGTTGCGTTTGTAACGATCAGGGAAACGGTAAAGCTTCCGCTGGTATTATAGATATGGTTGGGATTGGCAAGCGTTGAAGAGCTTCCATCCCCGAAATTCCAAAGGTAAGAAAGGGCGCTGCTGCCCGTCGAGTTATTAGTGAAATTTATGGTAGCAGGCGGTTGACATGTGTTGGGAGTTGAATTAGTGAATTGGGCCTTTGTTCCGTCACTGATCTGGATAAAAGAAGGAAAAGTTTTTGAGGTTACGCAACCAAAACTATTGGTTACCCTTAATGAAACATTGAAATTTCCGGCGCTTGTATAAACATGGTTTGGGTTTTGCGCAAGAGAGCTGTTTCCATCACCAAAATCCCATTCCCATTTGGTTATTGTGCCATTTCCCGCAACACTCTGGTCGGTAAAATTTGTCGATAAAGGAAAGCATCCCGCGGTCTTAGATGCGGTAAAATTGACCACAGGGGAACTGTAAACCGTTATGTATTGAACTTTAGTTATTTCATCCGTTCCTAAAGCATTTTTCACCGTTAATATCACAGTGTAGGTCCCAGGGTCAAAATAGGTGGTGGCAGGATTTTGTAGAACAGATGTAGTGCCATTTCCCAAATTCCAGGCCCATGAAGTGGGATTTCCAGTGGAAGCGTCAGTGAAATTAACTACCAAAGGCGCACAACCTGAAACCGGTGTGGCAGTAAAATTTGCCCTTAGTTGCCCCTTGGAAAAAAAACTGGCCCCTGTAAACAGGATGCATAAAGCCACGTACTTCCGGGCCTTATTCAACAGGCGGGTAAAAGGAGTAGAATTCTTCAAAAATCGGATATAAGGAATTTAAATATTGTATTTTTTAACAAAGCCGGCTTAAAATTAAGAAATTTAAGAATGAATGGCGGCAAAAATTGAAAAAAAAAAGAAAGCTGAAGGGGGCTGTGATCTTTCGATCTGGAAATTCAGTGGGTCTATAATCGGGTCATATTTAATTGAATGGGATCATTTGATCCCCAGGGGGCTAGTTTTAAAGTGGGAAAGCTTTTGCTGGTAAACCGCCACGAGCGGCTTAGAAAAGATAGTTCGGCAGGCGGACTCGGAAACGTGATGATCAACTTGCTGTAATCAGAATTGCTGCTCCAGGAACCTATTATTTCCACTCCATTTTTTGAGCCTTTTAGGGGCCCATGATAATAGTCGCTCTTTAAAAGAACGAAAATATAATTGCTGTAGTTTGAAGTGAGATCGGTATTGTTATCTATGGCCAGACTCACTATAAAATTCTTGTTGAGGACGTTCGATTCAAAATATTGCTCAAGCTGCGGATCGTTGGCGGAAATTCCTTTCTTACAGGATATAAGCAAAAGAAAAAAAGCAAGCATCGAAAATGTAAAAATTTTATTCATGCAATTTTTTAATAAAATTAGGCATATTGATAAGAAGTTGATTAAAAATAATCCATAGAGGTTTGGAAATTAAAGTCTTGTTTTTAATAGTCTATACAAGCAATGCGCGGGAGTTCTAAATGGAGGCATTTGGAAAGGCTTTGTATTTGGCAGCGATATGCAAGCAACAATTCTATATCTTTAATTCAGCAAAAAATTGTTTATGCTTAGATTGCCAAAAGGTTGTCTGTTTATTTTTCTGATGTTTGTTTCATCCGGGGCATTTGCCCAAATCCTTGGTGGAAACCCTTCCACGATGAAATGGAAACAAATCAACACCTCCCATTCCAGAATAATATTCCCTTCAGGTTTGGATACTGCGGCGATGAGGATCGCAAATATTATTTCCTTTATAAAAAATCCTACAGAAAAAACCATCGGCGCCAAGTCAAAAAAAATCAATGTGGTTCTTCAGAATCAAACAACTGTTTCAAATGGTTATGTCGGATTGGCGCCATTCAGGAGTGAGTTTTTCATGACTCCTGATCAGAATAGTTTTGATTTGGGAAGCCTTCCATGGGCTGATCAGCTTACCATTCACGAATTCAGGCATGTTCAGCAGTATAATAATTTCGACGTAGGACTTTCCAGGCTCATGCGCATTCTTTTTGGCGATGAAGGCCAGGCGCTTGCCAACAATGCCGCAATTCCGAATTGGTTTTATGAAGGCGACGCGGTTTTTAATGAGACAAATCTCAGCAAGCAGGGCAGGGGGAGCTTGCCTGCTTTTTATAACGGCTACCGCGCTTTATGGCAGGAAGGGAAAAATTATAATTGGATGAAATTGAGAAACGGCTCTTTAAAAGATTTTGTGCCTAACCATTATCCGCTAGGATACATGCTTGTGGCGTATGGCCGTGAAAAATACGGTGATGATTTTTGGGAAAAGGTTACACACGACGCAGCCTCTTTCAACAGCCTTTTTTATCCCTTCCAGCATGCAGTAAAAAAATATTCCGGGGTTGGTTACAGGACTTTCAGGAAAAATGCGCTCAAGCTTTTTTAAAGAACAATTTGATTCCACCGTCTATTCAGGATCAGCGGCAAATTATGTAGATGAACAATATCCTGCCTTTACAGAAGATGGCTCCCTGGTTTTTGCTAAAAGCGGTTACAAGCAAATTCCGGAATTTGTGATAAAAAATGGAGCCGATGAATCGGTAATAAGAATCATGGACTATACCCTTGATAAATATTTCAGCTACAGGAATGGGAAAATAATTTACGCCTCTTTTCGCCCGGATCTTCGATGGGGATACCGCGATTACAGCGATTTGAAAATCCTTGACATAACTAACGGTCATCAGCAAACGCTTGCAAAACGAACTAAATATTTTTCGCCCGACATATCGCCGGCTGGAAAAAAGGTAATTGCCGTAAATGAACCAGCTTCAGGAAATTATTCGCTTGAGGTATTGGATGCCCAAACAGGAAATTCGCTTTCTGTCATTCCAAATCCCGCACGGCTTTTTTATACTTATCCAAAATTCTATTCTGAAAATTCAGTTGTTTCGGCGGTCAGGAATCCGGAAGGGGAAATGTCAATCGCTCAAATTGATCTAATTAGTGGTAAAACTGAATTCCTTCTCCCTTTTGCTTATAATGTAATCGGGTTCCCTTTTGTTCAACGTGACACACTTTATTTTTCCTATTCCTATAAAAAAAATGATGAGCTTTTCGCTTATACTTTTAACGACAAAAAATTATGGCGAATTGAAAATCCGGAAGAAAAAGGTTTTGGGAAATATCATCCTGGCGCAAATGATTCAATTCTTGTGTGGAGCCGGTTCACAGCCGAAGGATATAAATTGCAAACCATTTCAAAAAGGGCCTTGAAGTTCATTGAATTGAATCCTGAACACCTGTCAAAAGTCACCTCCAGCTTTGGTGTAACGGCACTCAACAATGTGAATTCCAATTTGCTTTATAAAGTGCCCAACGATTCTTTTCCTGTTTCAAAATATTCCAAAAGTTTTCAACTTTTCAATTTCCATAGCCTCGAACCTGCTGTGAACGATCCGCAATATTCTTTGTCGATTGTTAGTGAGAATATTCTAAATACCCTTCAATCTGCCGTCTCCTTTACTTATGATCGATCAGAGAAATACAAGCAACTGGGGTTTTCAGCCACCTATGCCGCCTGGTTCCCTTTCCTTTCCGCGGGGATAAATTATTCCTTTGACAGAAAAGCTTTGTATCACGGAAAAGTTATTAAATTCAACCAGTTGCAGCCTTATGCCGGATTTAATATTCCTCTCAATTTGAGCAGTGGCCGCTCGTTTACGTTCCTTAATTTCGGCGCTTCGTATGGTTATAATAAGAGTTCCTTTACCGGAAATTATAAAGATAGTTTAAGCAGCATTTCCTATAGTTATAACAGTAATTTTTTGTCATTCAGCCACCAGGTTCAAAAGGCGCAGCAGCAAATTTATCCGCGTTTTGCACAAACGGTCTCATTTTCCTATAAAACGGCCCTCACAAGATTTAAAGGTTTTCAATTCGTTACTGTAGGAAACTTATATTTCCCGGGAATTTTGAAAACACATAGCCTTCTTTTAAATGGTGCTTATCTTCAAAAAGACAGCTTAGGGCAAATCAGTTTTTCCAGCGGTTTCCCGTTTTCGAGAGGCTACCAGGCGATCAATTTATATAGAATGTATAAATGGGGAGCGAATTATCAATTGCCTTTACTGTATCCTGATGCGGGTTTTGCCGATATTTTTTACCTGCTTCGGGTGAGGGCGAATCTTTTTTACGATGAAACCCGCGCAAAAGATTTTTATAAAAATGGAAATATTTTTCACGGCACTTTCCGTTCAACGGGAACAGAAATTAATTTTGATACCAAATGGTGGAACCAGGTGAATGTTTCCTTTGGATTCCGCTACAGTTATTTGCTGGATCCAGATCTATTCGGAGCAACCGGCAGAAATCGCTGGGAGATCATTTTGCCTGTAAATCTTTTTAATAAATAATTTAAGTCAATTTTTTAGCCAGCCTGATTTTAAAGAATATTCCAGCAAACGAGCTTTTTTCGAAAAATTTATTTTTTTAGCGTTGATGCTAACAGGAAAAAAATTAAAACCACTTATTCAGCAAACGCACCTTTTCGAAAGTTTTTTTCTTGAATAGTGAACTGGTTTGAAATAACTGGAGTTAAAGACGGAAATAATATTTCCTGCAAACGAACTTTTTTCAAGAATTTATTTTTTTAACGCTATAGCAAACATCCTTTTTCCCGAGTTTTTTTTGTTGAATAAATGTGGTTTGATTCAGGCAAGTGAAAATTATGCCGACTTTACAGTATAAATAGTCCAGCCATTTTTCTGTCGGCATATACCATCTAATATTTACACAGTCCTTCGGACTATTTAGTAAGTAAAAATGGTATTATAACGAATTAGCAAACGGATTTTTTTTTAAATTAATGTTTTAGAGTTTAGGCTGAACAACTTCTAACAGTTACCTGTAAACGGCCTTTTTTAGAAGAATATATCTTTAGCGACTAACCTAAATGCTTTTTTTTCAAATAATTCGAATAAGTTCAATCCATACTTTTTATTAAATTGCATGGAATATAATTTATTTGAAAAAGCCTCTGAAATGAACAAGATGAACAAATCAACCTGCAACAAAAAGAAGAACAAAGGGCGCAATGTTTTTTATTTTTTTGCAGTAGCGGCAGTTGCGGCGGCGGCCGTTGTGGTCACTATTAAAGAAGGGAATCGTATAAAAAAAGAGAATGAATTGCTTTCTTACGAAGTTTGGTGAATCTATTGCAGCAACTTGCCGTTTTCCAAAATAATTTTTTCAGGATCCCATTCAATCCTCAAATCCACAAGGTCTTTTGAGCGGATGCGCTGGTCATTAACATCAGAATTATGGTAGGGTAAAGTGTCGGTTTTTGTGAAAGTTTTGCCGCTGGCAATATCTTCATCAAGGAAAATTTCCAGCCGCCTTACCGGTTTCCCTAAAAGGTCGTTGATGGAAAGAATTCCGGAAACGGTTTTTATTTTTTCCTTGCCTGAATTTTTCAAGCTCATTGTGAAAACCAGAACCTCCTTGTTTTTCAATTGAATAAATTCTTTTTTCAGCAGGTTTATTTCCAGGAAGGAGGAGAGGCGTTGCCTTCTTGATTCTTTTTCTAAAGCCTCCCGGGAAGACGCATCCTCGTTTTGTTGCTGAAAGGCCTGAATTCTCTCAAGAATTTCTTTGTAGGTCTTTCCGGTAAAATCGTTTCCCGAAAATCGGGATAGCAGGATGAACTTGTTGAGGTTTTGATAATCCTCCTGACTGATTTTGTCTGATTTTCTTATTTCTTCCATGTCATTTTCAAAAGAAAGAGCGGAATAAGACCTTTTGAGGGGATTATTACATGAAACAAACAAAAGAAGGATAATTATTGGCAGGATTTTTTGGGAAAAGCATTGGCTCATGATCTAAGAAATATTTAACAGGGCGACAATTTTAAATGCATTCATTTTTTGAAATCTGCGCAAAGCAATTTTTTATATCAGTTTGCGTTTTTATATTTGAATTGAAATTAAATTGTAAAAATAAAGCTTTAGTGATTTTATCACTTGTTATTTTATAAAATATTAATACTTTTGTCTTATTGAAAAGAATTTTCTACATACTTATCCTTATTGCCGGTTTTCATTTAAGTAGCAAAGCACAGGTTAAACAAAACCAAGTGGCTACTGACGTTGTGAAAACTGTTAAATTTTATCCCAACCCTGCGGTAAATTTTATAAATTTTGAGTTTGATAAAAACTATGGCAGTTCTTACGATCTGGTCATTTTCAATTTTATAGGTAAAAAAGTTTCAGAACTAAAAGTGACCGATCAGAAAATTACCATTCCTCTGACAGATTATTACCGGGGCGTCTATATTTTCCAGGTTCGTGACAAGAAGGGCAATATTACAGAGTCCGGAAAATTCCAGGTTGTTAAATAACCATCTCCTGTCCTTATTTCTTTTTATTTTTATTGAAATGTCATTTTGTCCAGTAATTACATGTTGGCAAAAAGTTTGACAATCTTACCTTTGCAGTCATTTCATAAGCATGAAAAATAATAAAAAAAATATGTCAGAAAAAGATACCCATCCTCATATAGGAGCTGAAGATTTTACGGTAAATGAAAACCAAAATTCAACCGAATCTCAAACTTCAGAACCAGCAGTTATTCCAAATGAGGAAATTGCGAAACTCGAAGCTGAAGTTCAGGAACAAAAGGACAAATACCTGCGCCTTTCTGCTGAATTCGATAACTTCCGCAAGAGAACTTCAAAGGAAAGCCTTGAAATGAGACAAACAGCCGGCATTGAGGTTATTTCTTCCCTGCTTGATGTCCTCGATGATATGGACAGGGCTGAAAAGCAACTTGAAGAAAGCAACGAAGATGCAACTTTGAAGGAAGGAACCCTATTGATTTTTAATAAATTAAGAAGGATTCTTCAATCAAAGGGCCTCAAAGCGATCGAAACGCTTAATACTGAATTCGATGTTGAAAAAGATGAAGCGATTTCAGAAATAGCCGTTGAAGATGAAAATATGAAAGGCAAGGTTGTGGCTGAAGTTCAAAAAGGCTATCTTCTAAACGATAAATTAATCCGGTTTGCCAAAGTGGTTGTGGGCAAATAAATTCTCATATTTCTAAATAAATGGGTCGTAACTGCCGGCGGTTCATGGTTCTACAGGCAGTAACAATAAAATAGTATGGCAAGTACAACGTCAAAAAGAGATTTTTATGAAATCCTTGGTGTAGGCAAAAGCGCTTCTGCCGATGAAATAAAAAAGGCCTATCGGAAGGTGGCCATGCAATTTCATCCGGATAGGAATCCCGGGGATCATACTGCAGAAGATAAATTTAAAGAAGCGGCGGAAGCCTATGAAATTCTTAGTGATTCTGACAAGCGCGCGCAATATGACAGGTTTGGACATAACGCTTTTGGCCCTGGTCGCGGTGGTGGTGGATTCTCAGGTCATGGCATGAACATGGATGATATTTTCAGCCAATTCGGCGATATTTTCGGAGATGACATGTTCGGCAGTTTTTTCAGCGGCGGCAGAAGCGGCGGTTCTTCTCACAGGAGCAGGGGAGTGAGGGGCAGTAATCTAAGGGTGAAAATAAAAGTGAACTACGAGGAGATTGCGAGAGGAACTACAAAAACCATCAAGGTTAAAAAGTATGTCTCCTGTAATCAATGTTCCGGTTCAGGCGCAAAAGATAAGAATAGCACGCAAACTTGCAGGACCTGCGGCGGAAGTGGCCAGGTGCGCAGGGTTCAAAATACTTTTTTGGGCCAGATGCAAACGGTAACGACTTGTCCTGACTGCAACGGGGAAGGCACAACCATCACCAATAAATGCGGCAACTGCAAAGGAGAAGGCCGTGTTTATGGAGAAGAAAATGTTACGATAGATATTCCGGCTGGCGTTCAGGAGGGAATGCAATTGAGCATGAGCGGCAAAGGCAATATGGGCGAACGTGGCGGAGGCCCGGGCGATTTAATCATTCTCATTGAGGAAGAAGCGCACCCGTATCTGCATCGGGAAGGACTGAACGTCGCTTTCGATCTTTACATCTCATTTCCTGATGCTGTTTTCGGCACGCAAACCGAAGTGCCTACGATTGATGGCCGGGCCAAGATCAAGATTCCGGCAGGCACTCAAAGCGGAAAAATTTTCCGGTTGAAAGGTAAAGGGTTTCCTTCTGTTAATTCATATGAAAAAGGCGATCAGCTCATCAGCGTTAACGTATGGACTCCGCAAAATCTTTCCGGTTCAGAAAAGGAGATACTTGAAAAAATGCAGCAAAGTGAAAGCTTTACGCCCAAGCCCGATAAAAATGATAAATCCTTCTGGGAAAAAATTCGGGAGAGTTTTAGTTAACATTAGCAAAGTTCAAATTCCAGCGCCTTCTCTTTTTCTTCTCAAAATAAATCGCTTTTGATTTATCGATGAGTCCTGCAAATTCGCTTTGCAGGTAGTCGCCGGGAGTCAAAGAGGAGTCTGCTAATTTTTTAATAATGTTCCAGTTCACATCCGGGAAATAGCTGGATCCGCGCAACTTTAGGCCGAACATAGTTACCGCAGTTGCGAATTGCAGATTTTTATTGATGGAGTGGAAAGGCTTGTAATTGGCTGGACATGAATAATTGATAGCCCTTGCTGTGGTATCGCCCGGAAGCCGGTAATGAAGCATGACATGTGCGATATCGGTATCTTTATCGTTCAGGATCTCATCAGCGCAGGGAATGATCTCAAATAAAACAGTATTTCCCGCTCCGGAACCCACTTCACCTCCTTCAAGTTCATTTCCTTTTTCATCGAGAACTTCTTTCTTATTATCATAGCCAATGAGCCTGTATTCCTTTACCAGTTGTGAATTGAAATTAATGTTCAGGAAAACATCACTGGCAATTGAATAAAGTGTTTGGGTGAACTCTGTAACCAAAACTTTTTCCGCCTCCCTGATGTCGTCAATGTATGCGAAATTGCCGTTTCCTTTTTTAGCAAGGATTTCGATTTTAGAATCTTTATAATTTCCCATTCCTACTCCAAGACAAGTAAGGTAAACTCCGCTTTGCTTTTGCTTGGCGATTAGTTCCTCAAGATCTTTTTCAGTCGTTTGGCCAATATTAAAATCGCCATCTGTAGCGAGAATAATCCGGTTATTACCATCTTTCATAAAAGTGCTTTCCGCCAGTTTGTAGGCAGTTCTGATTGCTGCCTCCCCGGGAGTGTCGCCTGCGGCAGTCAACTCCTCGATTGCGCGTGAAATCTTTTGCTTTTCCTTTCCGCTGGTAGGGGGCAGCCTGATTCCAACAGACCCTCCATAAGTGACAATTGAAACGGTGTCCTTTTCCCTCAGATTTTTGACCAATAACTGAAATGCTTCTTTTAAAAGAGGCAACCTGTTGGGTTGATCCATACTGCCGGAAATGTCGATCAGGAATACAAAATTAGATTTTGCAACATGGTCGAGATTCAGTTTTTTAGCTGATAAATTCAAAAACAACAGTTGATGTTCCTTGTTCCAGGGACAATCAGATATTTGAGATTCAAGACGGAAAACGTCATGTTCTGCCGGTTCTTTATAATTAAGATTAAAATAATTGAGCATTTCATCGATCCTCACTGCATCGCGCGGAACTTTCATTCCAAGATTGATGAATCTGCGTATATTACTATAAGATGCTTTGTCGATGCGCATGGAAAATCCGGTATTAAAATTACTTCCGGCAGTCACAAAATCGTTCTCAACGAGATTACTGTAGCTTTCGCCTTTATAAAATGATTGGGGATAGATGCTCCCTTCGCCGCCACTCGTTAAAGAGATGAACTTCGGTTTTCGCTTGCTTGAACTCACGGGTAGTAATTCCATAGTTATGTTTTGGTAAACATTAGTTTTAACTCTGATGCCCTGAGCTTTATAGCCGGTTGCACTAAAAAAAAGAGAATCGAATAAAGAAGAAGAGGGAATTCCAAAACCACCGGTAATGCCGCTATAATAAACAGCACGTGTTGAAGGCATAAATATTTTTACATTTTGCAAAGGCTGGTTATTTTGATCCTTTACATCACCCCGGATATAAAATTGCGCTGATGCTGGAGATAAGAGGGTTGAAATGATAAATATAAAAGATATCCTTTTCAAAGCAGCGGTTTATTACTTATCATGAAAGTTAATACCTTTTACGATAATTACAATGAAAATTTGTAATGCGATTGTAAAACATGAAAAGGAAAGAGCCAGCAGACGAACTTTTTTTTAAGAAAATTTGTGACAGTTAAAAACATAATAATTTCCATGTAATAACTATTCAAAAGTTATTAACTCATTTTACCTGTAAGCAAACTTTTACATGAAAAAGTTCTGCTATTATGCGAACGTAGGCCAGGATTTTGTTTGGAAAATTAAAAAGTCATGAAACAAAATAATTAAAAATTTTTCAACCCGCTTTATTGTTAACTAAACTAATTGATATATCTCTTTGATATTTCGTCCCAGGCCATCATAATCCAAACCGTAACCGAGCACAAATTTATTAGGTATCGTGAAACCCAGGTAATCAATATGTATTGAATGAACCATGGCTTCCGGCTTGTGAAGAAGAGCGGCAATTTTTAAGGAAGCAGGATGGTGATGTTCAAGCTGAGGTAAAAACTGATGCAATGTCTTGCCGGTATCCACAATATCTTCCAAAATAATAACATCCCTCCCATACAATTCTGCATCGAGTCCAATGGCAGTAATCACTTTACCGGTAGATTTTACTCCTTTGTAGGATGCAAGTTTTATGAAAGCAATTTCCGCTTCAACAGTTATTTGTTTAAAAAGATCGGCGGCGAAAATAAAAGCTCCATTCAAAACCGCAATAAACAACGGCTTCTTGCCTTTGTAATCTCTGTTGATCTCTTCCGCAACTCTCGCAACTTGCTTCCCGATTTCTTCTGATGTCAGGTAAGGTGTAAATTCTTTGTCGTGTACTTTTATAATGGACATAAATTATTTTGAAATGATGAGCTGTTGCCCGATTTGAATATTTTCGTTTTGAAGATTATTCCATTCCTTTATTTGCTGAATGGAAACGCCGTATTTTTTTGAAATGGAATAAAGCCCTTCTTTAGGCTGAACCTCGTGTGTCTTCAATGAATTTTTCGTTGTTGTAATTGTAGGAGAAGAGGTATTATTAGAAATCTTTACCTCTGTTATAATCTGTGGTTTTAGAAAAAGCTTCATGCCAGCCTTAATATTTTCCTCTGGCATTATCTTATTATAATCGCAAAGGTTTTGCAGAATAATCCCATTTTTTTGCGCAACATCATGAACAGTTTCTCCTGATTCGACAATACAAAAAGGTCGGTTGCCCTCTTTTTGTTTTTTCTCAAGAAAAATGAATTGGTCTTTCTCTAGTAAACCATCTTTTTTTAAATCGTTTATATCGAGTAATTTCGAAAGGTTGATATTGTTTTCTGTTGCTATGACGAGAAGAGAGGTTCCTTTTGGTACAAACAAAGCACGGCTTCCATTAACAGAAAGTTTAGCCGCTTCAGCAATTACTGCATCGTCATTAACCATGGCCATTTTTTCTTGCGGATCACTCTTGTAATTAGAAGCATCAAAAACCGGGACATCGCCGGCAGCTTCAATACTATACTGATTAAGGTTATTAGTTTCAATGCTCCTGATCAGGATTTCGGGATATTTTGGATTAGTGGCATAACCTGCTGTTTTCAACCCATAAGCCCAACCTTTATAATCTGTCGGAGGTAGTTTAAACAAAAAAGCATACCGGTCGTTTCCTCTTAAAAAATTGGAATGGTCGCGATAAGATTCATCAGCGTCTTTGTATGCCCTAAAACATTCTCCCGGTGCGTCGTCGTCGTGAGTAACGCTTGCAGATGTCCAACTGCTTTTGCATTTAATTCCGAAATGATTGTTAGATTTTTGAAGCAGGGGGCTGTTGCCGTTATCTGTTTCAAGGAGTCCTTGCGCAAGCGTTATGGCAGCAGGAACACCCATGCGCTTCATTTCGCGGATAGCCATTTCTTTATGCTGCTCGATATATTGTTCCGCGGTCATTTTTTGTGCAGAAGAAGCGAGAAAGCTTCCAATGAAAAAAAAGAAAATGACAAAAAATGGGTTCATTGTTTAAAAGAAGATTTTCGATTTTTAGAAAAAATAATTTTAATTTTTTCTGATGATCATCAGGCCATCTCTGAGCGTGAGAATAACTTGCTGTACTCTCGGGTCTTTTGCCACATGTTCATTGAAAGCATGAATCGCTTTCGCGTTTTTACCGGAAATTTTTTCTTCCAAAACCTCTCCATGAAACAATACATTGTCTGCCAAAATCACACCGCCTTTTTTCAATCGCGGTAAAGTTAATTCGTAATAATTAATATAATTGACTTTGTCAGCATCAATAAAAACAAGATCCCAGTTTTGTTCAAGTCTGGGAATAATTTCCAATGCATTGCCTTCGTGCAAAACTATCTGATTTTTGCGTGAAGATTTTGCAAAAAAAGCCCGGGACGTTTCTGCATCTTCTTTTCTTATTTCAATGGTATGCAACTCACCTCCTGCTTTAAGGCCTTTGGAAAGAGCCAAAGCGCTGTATCCTGTAAAGGTTCCAATCTCAAGTATATTTTCCGGCTGGAGGATCCTGCTGATTATTTCAAGAAATTTTCCCTGCAAAGGGCCGCTGAGCATATTCGCGTGTGCATGATTGTTAACCGTAAATTCTTCAATTTCCTTCAGCAGCTCATCTGTTGGTTCTGAAAATAAAGTTGCATAATCTGACGCTTTATCATTTATTATTTCAGTCATTTTAAAAGATTTATTTCTGAAACGGTTTTCTTTTTTGACACAATTAATAAGCCAGCAAAAGTAAGGAGCCCGTTCAGGATGATCAGTTCTTCAGCGAACACGTAGCCACCGAGCAAAACCTTCGAATATTTATCAATAAAAAAGCAAATCAATGGTGCGATAATGCAAATTACAGGGGTGAATTTATCAAACACCTTTCTCTTTTTTGCATAAAGAGAAAAAGCAAACAAGCCGATCAGTGGCCCATAAGTATAAGTGGCGACCTTAAAAATCGCGGAAACTACAGAGGCATTATTTACTGCATTGAATAAAAGAATGACCAGCAGAATCAACACTGAAAATCCGACATGCACCAGCGTTCTTTGGCGAACCATTTGCTGTTCGGTTCGGTCTTTTCTTTTGTCAAAATTTAAAAAGTCAATGCAGAAAGAAGTGGTTAGGGCCGTTAAGCCCGGAATCAGTTGTGGCAAAGGTTGCAGCCGTTAAACCGAGCATGAAAACAACGGCGGGAACTCCTTTGAAATAATTCAAAGCAATTTCAGGAAAGAGGTAATCGGTTCTTGGCAAATGGGTGTGCGGATCAATGGGAATGGCAATTCCTTCCTTGTTTGCATAGATGTAGAGCAGGGCGCCTACACTTAAAAAGAAAAGGTTAATGATCACAAAGATTACAGTGAAGCTGAGCATGTTTTTTTGGGCCTCTTTAATGTTCTTGCAGCTCAGGTTTTTTTGCATCAGATCCTGATCGAGGCCAAACATTCCAATGGTTACAAAGATTCCACCGATGAATTGTTTGGAGAAATGGAATTTATTGGTAACAAAATCATCAGTGAAAAATATTTTGGAATAATTGCTGTCTTTAATGGAAGTGAAAGCCTCTCCGATATTAAAATGCAGGCTGTTGCAAATAAAATAAATGGAAAGAAAAACTGAGGTTACCAGGAAAAGGGTTTGTAATGTGTCGGTGATAATAATGGTTTTCAATCCGCCCTTGAAGGTATAAGCCCAGATAAGCAGTAAGCAAATCACGATCGTGAGCCAGAATGGAATGCCCATTTCATCAAAAATGAAACGCTGCAAAACAATGGCCACAAGATATAGCCTGAAGGCGGAACCGATGGTTCTCGATAATAAAAAGATGGCGGCCGCGGTTTTATGACTTACTTTCCCGAGTGTTCGGCCGATCACTTCATAAATAGAGATCAAATGCATTTTATAATAAAGCGGAAGCAAAATGCCGGCGACAATAAAATATCCAACTGCATTTCCCAGAACGAACTGAAAGTAGCGGAACTGCGATCCAGCAAGGTTTCCCACTTCTCCGGGAACGGAAATGAAAGTTACTCCGCTCAGTGCGGTGCCAATCATTCCAAAGGCAACCAAATACCATTTTGAAGAACGGTTAGCTATAAAAAAGGTAGCGTTATCAGATGATTTTCTTGAGGTGAAATAAGAAACCAGAATAAGCATTAAAAAATAGCCAATGATAAAAGAAAGCAGTACAGTAGGAGACATAAATTCAAATTGGTAAATAAAAAAATGAAAATAGGATTTGTAATTTAATTTTGAAATTTTTCCAAGATAAATAAAAATATGACAATTACATCTTTAGCGGTTTTTTGCGGATCAAAAAGTGGAGATAATCCCTTGTTTTGTGAACATGCCAGGCAACTCGGTTCTCTTTTGGCTGAAAAAAATATCACCCTTATTTACGGTGGCGGAAACAAAGGAATTATGGGGGCTGTAGCCAATGCAGTCCTGGAGAAAAATGGAAAGGTGATAGGGATTATGCCTACATTATTAACCGGAGTGGAACATCAACATTTCGGACTTACTGAAATGTTCGAAGTTGCTGATATGCATGCGCGAAAACGGATGCTTTATGAAAAATGTGACGCGGCATTAATTCTCCCCGGAGGTTATGGCACTATGGACGAATTTTTTGAAATGATCACCTGGAACCAGTTGAATATTCACGATAAGAGAATTTTTATTGTAAACACCTCAGGCTTTTATGATCACCTGATTTCGTTTCTGCACCAAATGGAAGACAGGCAGTTTTTGTATCAAAAAGTAGTGGATAAGCTAACGATTGTTGCTTCACCGGAAGAACTGGGTTTTTGAGACAGAAGAGGCAAAAAAAACTGGACCCAAGAAACAGGGAATCACCGGCCATTAAAAAATAAATTGAAAAAAAGTTCGTCCGCTGGCAGCGCAAATGTTTAAACGATACCCTTGAAAGTGAAAAGATGCTAATAGTCGGTGTTCATCATAAAAACCAAGAATTTGTACGGCTGCTATCTAAAAAAGAATTAAAAACCCAACACATCTTTCATTGAAAAAATACCTTTTTTGCCATTGATGAATTCTGCTGCTAGCACGGCGCCCAGTGCAAAACCTTTTCTGTTATGTGCAGTATGAATGATTTCAATGTCATCAATAGCAGAGGAATATTTTATGGAATGGGTTCCAGGAACTTCATCGATTCTTTTACTGATGATGGAAAGTTCATTTTCATGAGCAGCGGCGCTGTTTATCCATTTATTTTTTTGCGGTGATATTTTGATGATCTGTTCGGCAAGCGTGATCGCTGTTCCGCTTGGTGCATCCTTTTTCTGTGTATGGTGTATTTCTTCTAGTTGGATTTTATAATCAGGATGGGAATTCATAAGCATCGCTAATTTTTTATTCAGCTCAAAAAAAATATTAACACCAATGCTGAAGTTGCTGGCATATAAAAAAGCACCCTTCTTTTCTAAACATTTTTGCTCAACGGTTTTTAAATTTGATAGCCAACCGGTGGTTCCGGCAACCACAGGAATTCCATTTTCCAAACAAAATAAAATATTGGAAACCGCGCTTTCCGGATTAGTGAATTCAATCGCCACATCCGCTTTTTGAATGTTTTCCTCTGAAAACTCTTCGAGATTTTTATCTGTGATGCGAAGGACGATCTCATGCCCTTTTTCTAAAGCGATCTCTTCAATAGCGTGTCCCATTTTCCCGTAACCCAATAATGCGATTTTCATAAAAAATAAAATAAGGATTTAAAAATCAGAAAGGCTGCCCTTCATGTACACATCTTACATTTTATGGCAAGGGCAGAAGTTCTTTAAACCGTTTTTCTTTTAAAGTGAATACTAAAGATAGTCCCGGGCTTCCCGAACCGAAATTATAATCCGGACGAAGCTTCATGGTGATATCCGGACTTACATCAAAAGCCTTTAAATGGGCGTCAACAGTGGCATCTACAACATTTAAGGCCCAAAAGCCCAGGAACACGAGGACTGAATAATCAATATTTTGCCGTAAAACATTCCTGTAACCGCGAAGCGACTCTGTAGAATATCTTTGATACTCAAGTGGAACGGCAGCGCTATCCAAAGCCGCCCTGGAAATTACCGCCCGTCGGAGAATGTTGTAAGTTTTTATGTTGTAAAGAAAAATCCCCGTTGTGGTTCCTAATGCGCCATAAATGATGGGAATTTTCCAGTATTTTTTATTGTATGCCTGGCCCCAGCCCGGCAGCACCGCGGAACGAAATGTAGCGACTCTCGGGTTGAATTTTTTTCTTACTGCCGTATCGAGCGCCAAAGCATTTTTCCCGGATGTGTCCACCCTGGTTTTCAGAAGAGCGCTGTCCTCTTTTTGCTGCGCAAAAGTTTTGTTTCCGGCAAGTAAAAGGAAAAGGAATACGGTAAAATATAGAAATCTTGAAAGCATATTTTATTCTACAGAAACCTGCATCTTGTCTAAAAGAGAACTAAGCTCTTCAATGGAAAAATAATCAAAAGTAATGCTGCCGGTTCCTTTTTTGCTGTGAATCATTTTCACTTTCGTGCTGAAATGCGATGCCAGATTGTCCTCAATCTTTTTCAATGAAGGTGGTAAATTGCTTTTCACTGAATTTGTGGCATTTGTTTTTCCGGGAGTGTAAATTTTTCTTACCAGTTCTTCGGTTTGCCGAACGGATAACTCCTTTGATTTTATTTCATTGAAGATGAAAAGCTGTTTATCTATTAGGTCAACATTGATGAGCGCTCTGGCATGCCCCATGCTTATTTTCCCGTTCCGGACAGCCGCCTGGATATCAGGGGGCAATTTCAACAAGCGTAAATAATTGGTAACCGTACTCCTTTCTTTCCCCATTCGTTCTGCTAGCTGATCCTGGGTATATTCCAACTCTTCCATCAGTTGGCGATAACTAAGCGCGATTTCGATGGCGTTCAAATCTTCCCTCTGAAGATTTTCCAGCAAGGCGAGTTCCAGAATTTTTGAATCTTTTGTGTCCCTGATGTAAACGGGAATATCGTGCAGGCCGGCAATTTTTGCAGCCCGGTATCTTCTTTCGCCAGCGATGATCCTAAATTTCCCGTTTTGAATGCGCGTTACTGTTATGGGCTGAATGATATCATGCATTTTTACGGAAGCCGCCAGTTCGCTCAGCGCTGTTTCATCAAAATCGCGGCGGGGCTGCTCGGGGTTGGCCTCTATTAAATTGAGCGCAATTCGGATGTTGGCAGAATTGACCTTGTCGGGCGATTCCTTCATCAGGCTTTTTTCTGTAACCGAAAGGTCGGTGTCTATATTTTGCAAAAGCGACCGGATCCCTTTCCCTAATGCATCTTTCTTAGTAGTCGTTTTCATTTTTCCTCTGATATTTATGATTTCATTTCTTTTATGGCTGTTCCAAAACCCTTTGGCTTTGCGACATTTTTGTCATGTTGTTTTTTTGAAGGATTTCGCGCGCCAGGTTCAAATAATTAATTGAGCCTTTGCTTTCCGCATCATATAAAATTGCCGGCTTACCAAAGCTTGGCGCTTCGCTTAACCTGGTATTCCTGTGGATGATGCTGTTGAAAACCAATTCCTCAAAATGCTGGCGGACTTCATTCACCACCTGGTTGCATAGGCGCAATCTTCCGTCATACATGGTCATTAAAAGCCCTTCAATCTGCAACTGCGGGTTTAACCTGTTCTGCACGATTTTAATGGTATTCAGCAATTTTCCCAATCCTTCCAAAGCAAAAAATTCCGCTTGCACAGGAACCACAACGCTGTCGGATGCCACAAGGGCGTTTACTGTGATGAGCCCTAAAGAAGGAGAGCAATCTATGATAATAAAGTCATACTGATCATTGATTTCTTTCAAAATATTTTTCAAAACGCTTTCACGATCGGGATAATTGATCATTTCAATTTCTGCCCCGACAAGGTCAATGTGAGAAGGCATCAGATCGAGGTAGGGAATCTCTGTTTTTAAGATCACATCCTTTGCAGGAGTTTCATTCACCATGCAATCGTAAACGCCGGTTGTGATATTGTGCAGGTCAAAACCTACGCCCGTAGTGCTGTTTGCCTGGGGATCCGCATCCACCAGCAAAGTTTTGAATTCCAGTACGGCAAGGCTGGCGGCAAGATTTATAGCAGTGGTTGTTTTGCCTACACCTCCTTTTTGATTCGCTATTCCTATAATTTTTGACATATTTCGTTTACTGTTTCTTTTTGTTTTGGTTTTCCATAGCTGAAAGCGGATACCTGCCTTCCTTTTCCGTCAGATTGGCAAATCTAATTATTAGGCATAATATTTACGCATTAATCTATTGGTAAAAATCATTTATTAATTCTTTAACTTCTCACATTTTTAATTTTTGAAGAAAAAGCAAGGCAAAAAGAAATTAATTTTATAAAATGTACACGATCATTAGCGGAACAAACCGGGAGGGAAGTCATACAGAAAAGGTAGCCAGGGAGTATCAGAAAATATTAGCGGAAAAAAATATAATCGCGCCTCTTTTAACTCTGAAAAATTTGAACGTTCTCCATAGAAACGAGGAAGTTATAAAAACTGAGCAAGAGTTTCTAAATCCAGCTACCAAATTTATTTTTATTATTCCCGAATATAACGGTTCCTACCCTGGCGTATTAAAAGCGCTTATCGATAACAGTGATATTCGCAAGGCCTGGCAGTTCAAAAAAGCGTTATTAACAGGTGTTGCCACCGGAAGGGCAGGGAATTTGCGCGGAATGGATCATCTTGCCGATACTTTGCATTATTTGAAAATGAACGTTCATTATAATAAATTGCCTATTTCTGTTATTGATAAAGTAATGGACGAAAACGCCCAATTGAATAATGATACTGTAAAAGTGATAAATAATCAGTTGGATGAATTTATCCGGTTTTAATCTTAATAAAGTTTTACTCTATGCGGACACCTTTGGGAGCTTTAATTGTAATTGTTATCATGCTTTTGCTTGATGTTTATGTTTTCGTCGCTATAAAAACAGTTTCCCAATCGGCATCTTCCCGTGCAAGGGCGATAATCTTTTCCGCATACTGGATCGTTTCCATACTGGCCGTTATCGGCTTCCTCATCTTTATATTTACAGGGCCTGAATTTTTGCCAAAGAAAGTGAGAACTTATCTTTTCGCCACGGTGATAGGTTTGTTCCTCGCGCAGTTTGTGGCGGTCATATTTTTTTTGGTGGATGATATCAGAAGACTGATTCAATGGGTGGCGGCCAAATTACTGTTTTCGAATACTGAAGCTTCGCAAATGAATGATGAGCCGATCAGCAGGTCGGTTTTTCTAAGTTGGATAGGGTTGGCTGCAGGCGGATCACTTTTTGGCACTTTTATTTATGGATATGGCAACAAATATAACTACCAGGTTAAAAAAGTGAAATTGGCTTTTGAGAATTTGCCACCGGCTTTCAATGGTTTGAAAATTGTGCATTTCAGCGATGTTCATTCAGGAAGTTTTACAAATAAAAAGGCAGTGATTCACGGGGTTGAAAAAATAATGTCGCAAAATGCTGATCTTATCGTTTTTAGTGGAGATCTGGTAAATGATAGAGCAACTGAAATGCAGGATTACATGGATGTTTTTAATAAAATAAAGGCGCCTTTAGGCGTTTATTCCACTTTTGGGAACCACGATTATGGCGATTATGTGCATTGGCCTTATAAAGGAGTAACGAAAGCTCAAAACCTAAAAGATCTTGAAAAAGTGCATAAGGAACTGGGCTGGAATCTATTGATGAATGAACACGTCGCAATAGAAAGAAACGGGGAGCAAATCGCTTTACTTGGGATTGAGAACTGGAGTGCCAAAGCGCGTTTTCCAAAATATGGCGACATGAAAAAGGCTTATGCAGGAACTGAAAATTATCCTTTTAAAATATTAATCAGCCATGATCCCAGCCAATGGGACGCGCAGGTTCGCCCGGATTATAGTGACGTCGATCTTACCCTGAGCGGTCATACGCACGGGATGCAGTTCGGCGTTTCCATTCCCGGTTTTCAATGGAGCCCTGTTCAATACGTTTATAAAGAATGGGACGGCCTTTATGAAGAAGGAAAACAGAAATTATACGTCAATCCCGGATTTGGATTTATTGGTTATCCCGGAAGGGTAGGGATCTTGCCACAAATAACGGTCATAGAGCTGACGACCGGCTAAAACTTGTTTTTCCACATCATGCTTTCAACCGGCTTATTGGGCTGGTTGCTGTATTTGGCATTGCCTTTCTTATTGTATTTCACCTCCACTTCGCCTTCTAAGGGAAAATAAATCAACTGGCCAACGGGCATTCCAGCATACACCCTGACAGGTACTTTGCACGAGATCTCGAGCGTCCAGTGTCCACAAAAACCGATATCCCCTTTTCCCGCCGTCGCATGGATATCTATGCCTAGCCTTCCGGTTGAAGATTTTCCTTCGAGGAAAGGAACATGGGCATGAGTTTCTGTATATTCCTGCGTAACTCCCAAATACAGTTGCCCCGGTTCCAAAACAAATCCTTCTTCCGGAATTTGGAAATGATCAATCTTATTGTGCTTTTTGGCGTCAAGAATCTTGTCTTCATAAACAGCAAGGTCTTTCCCTAAATGCACATCATAGCTGTTGCTCCCCAGTTTTTCCCGGTTATAAGGTTCAATAACGATCGTTTTCCTTTCAATTTCTTCTAAAATCCTTTTGTCAGATAAAATCATGTAATTGCAATTAATTTTACAATTGCAAAATAATCGATCATTTCTCAAAAATTCCGGTAAATTTATTTGAATGCCCTTGTTTTATCAACATACTATTAACGGTTCGGCTCAATTAGCTGTATGGCACATCACCGAACCGGAAGACTTTTTTTTGGAAAAAGTAAGCAATTTTAATGAAGCTAGTCACCCTCACAAGAGGCTGCAGCACCTCGCCGGTCGCTATCTTTTACAATATTTGCATCCTGATTTTCCTATGCATTCGATTTTTATTTCGGATTCTAAGAAGCCATTGCTGGCCAATGAGGAATTTCATTTTTCAATTTCTCATTGCGGCAATTACGCGGCGGTGATTGTCAGCGAAAATCAGCCGGTAGGAATCGATGTAGAATTGATTTCTCCGAAAATTGATTTAGTAAAAACAAGGTTTCTGCGTGAAGATGAACTGGCGCTTTTGCCCAGAGCCAATCCCCAGCTTTTAACGCTTTTTTGGAGCTGCAAGGAAGCGATTTATAAATGGTATGGAAAGGGCCGGGCCAGCTTTAAACAAAACATGGGAATAGACCATTTGTCTTTTGAAAATGAGCGGGGTTTAATTGAGGCACATTTTATTAAAGATGTTCGAACCGATTTAAAAATAGAGTTTCGCTTTTTTGATCATTTGTGCCTGGCGTGGGTTGTTACGGATTAGAAATAGGGAATAGAAATATGCTTTCAGGTTACATTAGCCACAGGAATTAATAATGAAAATTCTTTAAAAAAGATTCGTTTGCTGATTCCTTTCACAACAAAAACTTATAAAAAGTGCGTTTGCTATGGTTTAATGCCGGTAGTTGAATCGAATGCGGTTGATTTATTTTGCTGAGTAAAGAATTATAGATCAGGGGCTCGGGATGCAGGCAAGTATCCTTTTCCGCCTTTCGATGATATGAACTTAAAAAAAGCATTTGCGGAAAAGATACTGCCAGGCAGCCCGAACTATCGATCCCCAAAGGAACTTTAGCCGACAGCCCCAAATTGCCTTTCTTTTTTTGCATGGAAATATCCGGCACGACCTATAAATTAGAATCATTTGACATGAATTAACATAATTTTTCAAGCTGTTTGCAGCGAAAAGATATTTTTGCAACTCATTCAAAAAATGAGAACTTGAAACGGGCTATTCTTTTTACCACTTTTATTTTTTTTCTTTTAAAGGGCAATGGGCAATCGTGCACGACACTGGGGCAAACGCCTTCTACTGCCTTTCCGGTTTGCGGAACAAAAACTTTTGCTCAACAGCAGGTGCCCATCTGCAGTTCCAATACCTTATATGTGCCAGGGTGTAAAAACACGAGTAAAACGAATTATGAGAACAAGAATCCTTTCTATTATAAATTCACTTGTTTTTCCTCAGGAACTTTGGGCTTTCTGATAACTCCCAACGACCTGAAAGATGATTATGACTGGCAGCTTTATGACGTGACGGGTTTGGATCCCAATGAAATATTTACCAACAAAAATATTGTTGTTTCCGGCAACTGGGCAGGCAATCCCGGCACAACGGGAACCACGGCAAACGGAGTTAATTATATTCAATGTGCTTCAGATTATAACGGAAAAGAATCCCGCTACGCGAGAATGCCTAATATTATTGAAGGACACAATTACATTTTATTAGTGAGCCATTTTACTGATTCTCAAAGTGGATATTCCCTTTCTTTTTCCGGCGGAACGGCGAATATTACTGACCCGAAATTGCCCGATCTTCTCAGCGTTACTTCTTCATGCGATGAAACGAAGATCTTTATCAAACTGAATAAGAAAATGAAATGCAGCAGTCTCGCGCCCGATGGGAGTGATTTTACGATTTCGACAGGAATTACTAATATTGTTAGCGCAAGCGCTTCATGCAGGTCAGGTTTTGATATGGATTCTCTTACGCTTACTTTGAGCAAGCCTTTGCCGCCGGGAGATTATACCATCACCATCCGCAACGGCATCGATGGAAATACACTGGTTGATAATTGCGACAGGGAGATTCCCGTTGGAAATTTTCTTAAGTTAAAGATTACGCCTCTGGCGCCGACTCCCATGGATAGCCTTGTGCCCGTGAAATGCGCGCCGCAGCAGTTGCAACTGGTTTTTAAAAAGAACATGCGGTGCAATTCTATTTCAGCCGATGGGAAGGACTTTGTCGTAAATGGGCCATGGCCGGTTTCGGTTATCAAGGCCGAAGGTGCCAACTGCGTGAATGGAATGTCGAACATCATTAATGTAACGTTGAGCGCGCCTGTGGTTCACGCGGGGACTTACCAGTTGATCCTTAAAAATGGGGGAGATGGAAGCACGATCATTGATGAATGCGGCCAGGAAACGCCGGCAGGATCGGCTTTAAGCTTTACGGTAAAAGATACGGTGTCGGCCAATTTTACTTATAATATTCTCGAAGGTTGCAAAACGGATACCGTTCAATTGTTTCATGATGCCGCCCACGAGGTGAACCAATGGTTTTGGAGGTTGGATTATAATGGAACCAGCTCACTTCAAAATCCTGTTTCTTATTTCACCACTTTTGGTAAAAAAACAATCATTTTAAAGGTGTCAAACGGCTTTTGCAGTGATTCGCTGTCAAAAACAATAGATTTGACCAATACGCTTAAAGCGGCATTTGAAACTGAAAATCCGCTTTGCCCGGAAGACGCGGCAACTTTTATGGATAAAAGTATTGGTAAGATCGTTTCTTATCAATGGGATTTTGGAAATGGAACGACCGATATATCGAAGACGCCTCCGCCACAGCGTTACCCCATACTTATTGCTGAAAAAATATACCCGGTTCAACTTGTGGTGGAAAATAATAATGGCTGCCGGGATACCGTCGTTCAAAATCTGAAAGTGGTGAAAAGCTGTTATATAGCGGTTCCTAATGCTTTTACACCGAATGGTGACGGCCTAAACGATTTTCTTTATCCGGTCAATGCTTATAAAGCGGATCATCTTGAATTCAAGGTCTTTAATCGCTTAGGCCAACTGGTTTTTTCTACAAGGAACTGGATGGTTAAATGGGACGGAACTGTGAAAGGACGAACCCCAGGATGCCGGAATTTATGTGTGGACCTTGAAATACACGGATCGCGACACAGGCAAGCAGGTTTCCATGAAAGGATCAACGATGCTGATCAGATAAAAATGCAACATAGCCAGTTGCTTTCACATCCATTTTCTTTTGGTGAATGCCTGTATCGTTTGTTCCGGTGGTATTACCCAAATTGGTATTAATACCGATTAAAAACAGGAAAGGAATCACTACTCCTATTATTAATACTTCGAAAGAGTACAAAACACGTTTTACGGATTCGAAACTTTCGGTGGCGGCGCTGCTGATTGCTGTTTTCATTTTTTTGATTTTTAAAAGTTTAATGATTGATTACATAGCAAAGATATGGTTAAAAGTAAGTACTATGCAAAACATAGTACATGAAATAGCATATTAGATGTTTCAATGGCGAAAAATGAATGTGAACGGTAAGTGAAAAGAACACGGAACCAGGCAGAAAATTTCTTTTCACCGGTTTCTGTGGCTATTTTCGCAGCCATTATCTTTTACAGCTAACTCTGCTTAAAAATTATCAAAAATGAGTTTCAAATTTTCAAACAGTCCTATTGGAAGATTCAGGCTGGCAGGCATTTCTGAAGGATTTTCATTTGTGATCCTGCTTTTTATCGCAATGCCTTTAAAATATTTCGCAGGTTTTCCTGATGCGGTGAAATATGTGGGTTGGGCTCACGGATTGCTGTTTGTTATATACGTGATGACGCTCATGAGCGTAAAGTTTTCCCAGAACTGGAATTTCAAAAAGACGGTTGTCGCTTTTCTTGCTTCGTTAATTCCTTTCGGCACTTTTATTCTTGACAAGAGCCTGGTAAAAGAAGAAAAATTGATGCTGGAAGCCAGGCTTGCGGCCGAAAATGCAAAGTAAAAACCACGGGGAAAGGGTTTTTCCGGCAGACGTACTTTTTTTGCGTTTTTTAAGATGTCCTCAGGTAATTAACTTTTTTTTCCGGCAGATAAGATGCAAAATTCCTGCTCAAGAGCCAAAGAATTCTCATAAATCATTTCCATGAAATCGCAGCCCCATTTAGCATAAAAGAGCAGGAAATTTTCAGAGCGCTCCTGCAAACCTTCACCAGGAAACAGGGCAGAGAAAATTTTGCCCAACTGATTTTTTTGGGCAGCGAATTTCTTTTTTTCAGCCCGGAACATTTTCTTTTCAAGGGATGATAATGCTTTCAATTGCCTTGTTTCCAAAGCGGCGCCATGCTGTGAAAGAGTGGGATCAATTTCATTGGCAGCCGCTTTGATCTTTTCGTATAACACTTGGATCTGCAACTTTTCATTGTCAAGATTTAAAACCTGGCGGCTTTCTTTTTTCACAATCTCATTCAATACATTTTCTTTTCCTTTGAAAAGATCGATTGGGGAAATATTCAGTTTCTTCAAAAGCTCCTGATATTTCTCTTCAATGATGAGAAAAGAATTTCGCAGAATTAGTAAAGGGAACGGTACTTTATTTTTTTGAAACAGATCTTTCAACTGCAGCCAGTAAGCGAGTTCGCCGCCGCCGCCGACAAAAGCAATATTGGGCAAAATGATTTCCTGGAATAAACCACGCAGGATCACGTTGGGACTAAAGCGCTCCGGGTGATTGGTTAACTCGGCTTTCATTTTTTCCCTCGTAAAAATAAGGTCGGTGCCATGAACCTTAAAATGATCCTTAAAAGGAACGATGCGGTTTCGGATGTTATCTTTTAAGTAAAATAAATTTACTTCACGGGGATAGGCCTGCGCTTTATATTTTTCAGCTAATTTTTCAGAAGTTTTGGTAACAATTTCAGAAGATGCATGGTTAAAAATGTCATCTTCAAAAATGGTAAGCATTTCTTTTTTGTAATCGGCGTTGTCGGGCAAAAGGATCAATAACCCAAACGATTTGAACAAAGCATGAACGAATAAAAAAGTGGCTTGTTCGATGGTTTCATTTTTGGTAAAGCACTTTTTCAGCAATTCAATAATTTCACTTCCATGTTTTTCAGCCGCTAACCTTCCGGAAATGTTTTCAATCAATTGAATCAATTTGTCATCAATTTTCATTCTGCCGACTGCGCCGGTTTGTTGGGTTTCCCATTCATATTTTTGGCCATCAATTACCACATGATTGAGTTCTTCCAAATCCGCATCTTCGCTTCCCATAAAAAAAACCGGAACAAAATTATATTCGGATAATTTATTTTTTAAAGAGTCGGCAATCTTTATAACATGAAGGATTTTATAAACAAAATAAAGATGACCGGTAAAAATATTGGGCTGATGCGCTGTGCAAATAGTAAAAGTGTTCTCGCTCAAAAGAGCCTGGACATTTGCTTTCACCTTTCCGCAGTCTTCTAAATTCCCGTACTGCTTTTCAAACTGCGCTACGAGTAATTCGCGATCGGTATTGAAATTTTTTCTTTGCGCTATCGCTGATTGAATTCCCTGGAAATTTACAGGATGCTCATAAAACTCTTTTAGGTCGCGACCCTGTTCAACATAATCCAATACAATTTTAGAAAACTTTCCTGTTGAGGAATAAGGAATGTATTGAGAGTGAAATTTTCTATCCAAGTCTGTTTTTTTAATGTCGCAAAGATAGGATGAAAAAAACCACCCAAAGATTGAACGGAATTGAAATTGAAATTCACGGTAAGGAGATTTTTATTGCGCGACTCAGAAAAAAAATTATCCTTTGAAATTGAAAACGGCGTCTTAAAGTAAAAAACCGGAGAAAGATTTTTTGATCTCTCTCCGGTTAGATTATTGCGGAAATCCGCAGGAAAAATTAAATGCGAATACCTAAATTAATTCCCAACCCTCTAATTCCTCCCCAGGGCCCGTCAATATTTATTTTCGCACCATTATTATTCACTTCGTAGGATTTTATGAAATCAAAGGGAAGGTCTGTTTTGATATCCTCAATGTTTTGTGCCATTTCTTCCTGTTCGTCGGCAGTGAAATTCCTGATACACATCAGGTTTCCGGTGGCCTTTCCAAAATTGGGTCCAAGTATCCAAATGTCAAGATAGATTCTTTTGGAAATTTTATTTTGAAACCCAATTTGTAAGCCGCCTGTCATGGCAGTTACGTTGCCTTTGAGAATCGCGTTTTCATCATCCAGATTTATGGGCAGTTCTGCTTTGTAAGTTGAATAGTTACCAAATGCTCCCAGGTAAAACCCTCTTAGAGCGCCTTTCCTGCCCGGGTAAAATCTTATCTCCGGAAGTACGCCGAAGCTTCCAAATTTAAAGTCATTTAGGTCGATATCTTCTGAATTAACCAGTTTTGAAAGGTGCTGTTGAAGCGGTAAATTTCCAAAGGGAATATAACGAAGCGACACAGAAGCTGAGAATTTAGAAGCGATTTTCCTTTCATACTGAACGGAATAATTTCTTAAAACCAAAGCAGGTACATTCAGTTTGATTACATTCTTTGACTCGGAATCTAACCGGGTTGCTGTGCTATCCTGCGCGCTGCAAGTATGTGACAGTAAAAAAAAGGTTGCAAGGCAAACGGATAATTTTCTCATGATAATTTTTATTGATTTGGGGTATAACGTTTTCCCGCAGGTTATATTATACCTATCAATAGTATTATTTCAATGAGAAAACTGTAGTCGGATTTGTTCGATCGAAAATTGATGTCACCTTCTGTTGAAGGCCAAATTTAAACCACTACGCCTTCAAGATCATAATCAAAAGCACTGGTAATTTTTACATTCACAAAGTCACCCGGATTTAATTTTGAAGATGAATTAACGATCACCTCATTGTCCACTTCCACACTGTCAAATTCTGTACGGCCTAAATATTTTCCTGCTTCTTTTTTATCAATGATAACTTTAAATGTTTTACCTATTTTTTCTTCATTTTTTTGATAAGAAATCTCCTGCTGCACATTCATGATCTCCTGGGCCCGGCGTTCTTTTTCTTCAGCGGGAACATTATCTACTAAATCATGAGCCGAAGTGTTTTCTTCATGCGAGTAGGTGAATATTCCTACGCGGTCAAATTCCATTTTCTTTAAAAAGGTTTTCAGTTCCTCCACGTCATCCTGCGTTTCGCCAGGGAAACCCGCGATAAGCGTTGTCCTTAAGCAAATTTCCGGTATGCGCGATTTTATTTCACCAATAATATCCTCCATTTCTTCCCGGGTTATTTGCCTTTTCATCGCTTTCAACATACTGTTACTTGCATGTTGCAAAGGCATATCGAGGTAGTTGCAAATGTTGTCCCTTTCTTTCATAGCATCGATAATTTCCATAGGGAATTTTGAAGGATAGGCATAATGTAACCGGATCCATTCGAGTCCGGGAATATCGGCCAGCGCATGGAGCAGCCTTGGCAATTCTCTTTTTTTGTAAATATCCAAACCGTAATAGGTGAGTTCCTGTGCAATCAGCATGATTTCTTTTACCCCACGTGAAACCAGGAATTTCGCTTCGTCCACAAGGGATTCTATCGTCCGGCTTACATGTTTACCGCGCATTAACGGTATGGCGCAAAAAGAACAGGTGCGGTTGCACCCCTCGCTGATTTTCAGGTAGGCATAGTGGTTGGGAGTACTTAAAATTCTTTCCCCAACGAGTTCCGCTCTATAATCGACTTCAAACTTTTTCAACAAAAAAGGAAGTTCCATGGTTCCGAAAAACGCGTCAACTTCCGGTATCTCTTCTTCAAGGTTTTGCTTATAGCGCTCGCTCAAACAGCCGGTAACATATACCTTATCCAGTTTTCCCTTTTTTTTCAGTTCCACTTGTTCCAAAATCGTATTAATACTTTCCTCTTTCGCCAGATCAATAAATCCGCAGGTATTTACTACAACGATATTATGATCCAGTTTTTTGCTTTCATGCAAAACGTTGATATCCGACGCTGCTAATTGTCCGCTCAATACTTCACTATCCACCATATTTTTGCTGCATCCCAGCGTGATGATATTGACTTTATCTTTTTTATTCTTTGTTTTCATTTTTTTCAGTTTTTCTTTCTCCCCTCGGGGGTAGGGGGCAGTTAGGGGGCTTTCTCAAACAAGCTATCCACAAAATCCTTCTTATCAAACACCAGTAAATCAGTCGCTTTTTCCCCAACGCCAATAAACTTTACAGGAATCTTAAATTGATCGGCTATGGCTAAAACTACTCCGCCTTTGGCGGTTCCATCAAGTTTGGTGATGGTAAGCGCACTAACTTCCGTCGTTGCGGTGAAATGTCTTGCCTGTTCCAAAGCGTTTTGGCCGGTACTTCCATCTAAAACCAGCATCACTTCGTGAGGTGCGTTGGGCAATACTTTGCTAATGGATCGTTTAATTTTATTAAGTTCGTCCATCAGGTGAATTTTATTGTGCAATCTTCCCGCTGTGTCAATAATAACCACATCTACATTCCTTGCTACGGCGCTTTGTACCGCATCAAATGCTACTGCACTCGGATCGGAGCCCATCGCGTGCTTCACGATCGGCACCTTTGTTCTTTCGCTCCATATATTCAACTGGTCCACAGCAGCTGCGCGGAAGGTATCGGCAGCTCCCAGTAAAACCGACTTTCCTGCAAGGGAAAAATTATGCGCCAATTTTCCAATTGTCGTTGTTTTTCCTGCGCCGTTTACGCCCACCACAAGTATTACATGAGGCTTATGGGTTGAAGGAAGTTCATAATTAGTATAGGAAGTGTCTTGCGGCGCATCAACGAGGATCGATTGAATTTCTTCTTTTAAGATCTGGTTAAGTTCGCTGGTATTAATGTATTTATCTTTCGCCACTCTTTTTTCAATGCCATCAATAATTTTTACGGTGGTATCCACACCCACATCCGCGCTTACCAGGGCGTTTTCCAAATCATCCAGAACCTCTTCGTCAACGGTGCTTTTGCCCGCTATCGCTTTTGTTATCTTGTCAAAAAAACCTGTTTTGGTTTTTTGTAATCCCTGATCCAGGCTTTCTTTTTGTTCTTTTTTCCCAAAAATTTTATCAAAAATTCCCATAGTAAAAAACTTTATTAAGGGGTAAAAATAAATAAAGCTATCCGCAACTTGTGCCGGATAGCTTTAAAAAATAATTTGTTAATCACAATTAACTTCCCAAATGTTCTTTGATCTTGTCTTTATGAACAATCGATTCTTTAAAGGTGTAAGATCCGGATTTTGGGCTGCGTACGGTACGCACAACTTTGGTCCAGTTTTTAGCGTCTGCCGCTGCTTTCTGATCCTTGGTTTTTATCGCTGTTTTTGCTGCTTTTGCCATGATATATTAATTTGATAAGGTGCCAATCAGCTAATAGCCAATTAACGAATTTGCTAATTACTTGATTTCTTTATGAACGGTAACTTTTTTCAAGATCGGATTGAATTTTTTCAATTCCAAACGTTCAGGGGTATTCTTTTTATTCTTTTTGGTAATATAACGGCTTGTGCCTGGAAGACCGGAAGTTTTATGCTCCGTACATTCCAAAATTACCTGAACCCTGTTTCCTTTTTTTGCCATAACAAATGTTTAAATATTTTTTTTAGATCTTTACGCCTTTCGCTCTCAATTCTTTAACAACGCTGAAAAGTCCATTCTTATTAATAGTACGAATGGCCTCAGAAGACACTTTCAAAGTGATCCATTTGTCTTCTTCTGCAAGAAAATATCTCTTTTTCTGTAGATTGGGCAAAAACCTTCTGCGGGTTTTGATATTTGAATGAGAAACAGTATTACCCGTGATCGGCCTTTTTCCTGTTATCTGACATACTCTAGCCATAATGTTCTTTTTTTTTCGGACGGCAAAGGTAATGAAGAAATATTTACCTGAAAAATAAAAATTCAAGATTTTTAGGAAATAAAAAAAGATTTACAAAAATACCCCATTTGAGCGCTTGTTAACATGGTTGCTAAACGAATGTTTTCCCAATTTTTTCCCGAATTGTTAGGCGCAAGGGCACAATAATCAGGCATAATTTATGATGCGATTTTATTTATGGAAACTTTTGGAGATCTTATAAAAAACAAACAACCGGTATTGGTGGATTTTCATGCTACCTGGTGTGGCCCATGCAAAATGATGGCACCGGAATTGAAAAAATTCGCTCAAAATAATAGTGGAAAAATCCGCGTAGTAAAAATTGATATTGATAAAAACCAAAAAGCTGCTCAGCAATTTAATATCCAGGGTGTTCCCACTTTGATTCTTTTTAAAGAAGGCAAAGTTTTATGGCGGCAATCAGGCGCATTAAGTTCTCATCAAATTGCGCAAGGCGTTCAACCCCATTTATAAAAGAAGTAATTTCGCGCTATTTACATTTAATTTTGAAATAAAATATTCAAATGGCAGCGAACACCATTACCGCCAGATACAATTCCGGAATGCATTTTACGGCAAATGTGAATGGCTATAAAATAGAAATTGACAAAAGTGAAACCGGCGAAGGTGGCATTGGAACCCGGCCTAAAGTGCTGATGTTGGTTTCTCTCGCCGGTTGTACCGGTTTCGATGTGGTCAGTATATTGAATAAAATGAGAGTTGAATTTTCGGATCTTGACATTAATGTTGAAGGGCATTTGACGGAAACGGAGCCTTCTGTTTACGACGAAATTGTTATCAATTATAATATCAAAGTTAATCGCGGCGACGAACCAAAAGTAGAAAAGGCAGTAAGGTTGTCGAAAGAAAAGTATTGTGGCGTAAGCAGAATGTTTGAATCATTTGCCGCGGTGTCTTTTAAAATCAATTATTTATAAACTTCCCAGCAGAACGCCATATTTTATCCACAGATAAAAAAATGGACAAGGTTCCTAAACAATATCAAGGTTCTTTTTAACTATCTGTTGTAATCAGAAAAACAAAAGCTAAACATGAAAAAATTATTCATATCCCTGTCCGCATTTTTATTTATTCTTGCCTCATGTAATCATACAGCCGAAGTCAATAAGACTGATCCTTTAGAATCTGGTCGCGGCTTTATCCAATCTTCATTAAAAGGAGATTTTGTTGAAGCGAAAAAATATTTATTGATCGATAGCACCAATAACGAATATTTTGAGGGATTGAGAAATTTTAATAATAAAATGAGCAGTGAAGAGAGGGAAGGTTTGAGAGAAGCGAATATTATCATTGATTCAATTAACCAGGTTTCCGATACAGTAAATATTATTACCTATTCGAACACATATAAAAATGTTCCTTCAAAATTAAAAGTGGTAAAAAGAGACAATGAATGGCTTGTCGATTTTAAATATACCTTCCTGGGCGAGCAAAAAGGGTTTCTCAACTAAAAGGAATGAGATCGCAGGCGGCCATCGGGGATTTGCGTACTAAAAAATATTTCGCATCAATGAAACTCATATTACTGATTGGAATTGGAGGTTTTTTAGGAGCCGTTTCGCGTTACCTTTTATCGATATTTATTCACAATAAAATTCTGTCCACCTACCCATACGGAACGTTGACCGTCAATATTCTCGGTTGTTTGTTAATCGGAATGGTCTATGCTATGAGCGACAAAGGGGCGCTTTCGGTAGAATGGCGTTTGTTTTTAGCAACCGGGCTATTGGGTGGTTTTACTACTTTTTCTTCTTTTTCAAATGAAACCGTAAGCATGCTTCGTGATGGAGAATATCTTTTTGCTTTTTCGTATGTGACTGCCAGTGTGATTTTAGGGATTGTCGCCACTTTTGGTGGCATTTTTTTAATTAAATCTATCTAAATGGAAAACAGTCCTAATGCAAAATTGCTCCGTATTTTCTTAGGAGAATCTGATAAATATCATCAGCAACCTCTCTATGAAGTGATCGTATTTCAGGCAAAAAAGCAGTTGCTTTCAGGCGCGACAGTGTCGCGTGGTATTATGGGATTTGGAGCCAACAGCCGCATTCACACGGCCAGGCTTTTTGATATTTCTACGGATTTACCGGTAATTATAGAGATTGTAGATACTGAAGATAAAATATCTTCGTTTATTAAAAGTGTTGAAGTCCTTTTTGAAGAAAGCCAATCGGGCGGACTGATCACCGTTGAGAAAGCTGAAGTGATCCGCTATCGATCAGGAAAAAGGAATTGAGGGTTCTCACAAAAAAATAATTTTTAATTTTATAAAAAAATTGATATGTATGTATTGCACCCGTGGCATGGCGCCCATTTTGGAGAAGATGCGCCAAAAATTGTTAATGCGATGATCGAGATCCCGCAAGGTTCCAAATCAAAATACGAAATAGATAAAAAGACTGGTTTGCTTAAACTGGACCGCATTATTTATTCTTCTTTTCATTATCCTGTTAACTATGGTTTTATTCCGCAAACGCTCGGCAAGGATGGAGATCCCCTTGATATTCTGGTCATGTGTTCCGAGCCCATTCAGCCTTTATGTCTGGTAGAAGCATTTGTAATTGGGAACATGCAAATGATCGATTCCGGATTAATTGATGATAAAATAATCGCTGTAGCTCTTAAAGATCCCGGCGTAAATTATATAACAAACCTTAGTGAAGTGCCGCAGCATTTTTTTACGGTTCTAAAAAATTATTTTGAGCAATATAAAGTGCTGGAAAATAAAAAAGTAGAGATCAATGATTTTCAGGAGAAGGACGTGGCTTTTGATATCATCAACGAATCGATAGGGTTTTATAAAGAAACATTCCCCAAATAACTGCTTATGAAAAAACTAATACTAGCTGCAATTATTTTGACTTCAGTTTCGTGCAAAAAAAACACAAAAGAAAAGGAATCGGAAAAAGAGGTGCTTCGCTGCGGAATTATATTGAGAACGCCCACATTGGACAGCTTTATTTTTCCAACGTATTATATTACTGCTCTCGTTTCTTATGAAGAAGGAATCGAGTCCGTTCATCTGAAGGGAGAGGTTACCGGGGATCATGATGGTTCCTGGTTCTTGAAAAAATATGATAAGGATACCTTATACTGCACTGCACCTCTAAAGAAATAAATGGGATATTTTTCTTGCTAAAAATATCTTTTAATGATCCGCAGTTTGTGGGTTCTTTGTTTGGTTTCTAAATTCATAATTCCCTGTGTATCGATCTTGTCAATCCTCACTTTTCCTGATGAATGAATGATCTCATGTTGGTTGAGCAGAATGCCGACATGTGTGATTTTTCCTTCTTCGTTATCAAAAAATGCAAGATCGCCACAATGCGCTTCCTGTAAAAAATTTACAACCACTCCATATTCTGCTTGCTGCCAGGCATCGCGGGGCAGGTGTTTATTTAAAAATTTATAAGTCATTTGTGAATAGCCGCTGCAATCAATTCCGAAAACTGATTTTCCTCCCCACAGATACGATGTGTTTAGAAATTTAAACGCGATCTGCTTCACCAGTTTTGGAGTAATCTTAATTTCCTCCGGGTTCCAGACTTTCCCTTTAAAGTACACGGTATTTCTGCGCCAGAATGCTTTCCCGTTTTTAAATGCGCTTAATGAACTGCCCATAGGAACATACATCATGTGCCCATTATAATCCACTTCGTTTATCCAATCTTCTGTAAGATCCTTATCGACTTTTAAAAAATGCTCTTCATCAATTTCTGCTAAATGGCTTTGCTGAACCCAGCCTTCATACCCGTCATATTTCAATGCGATCTTCACCCAATTATCCGGAGCAGTTTCGATTACCATTGATTTTTCACCAAAAAGTTGCTGGCTCACCATTTCGGATCTGTGGGAGGCTTCTGATCGCAAAGGACTAACTGGCACACAACATACTGCATATCGCATAAGTTCGTAAAGATTTAGTTGCAAATGTAAATTATGGAAATTAATTAAGTTTACATCTTACTAAAAAATCGAAAAGGCTTTGCTGTCAAAAAAGTACGACGATATTCAGGACACGGAACTGCTGCAGAATTTTTACCATGATCGTGATAATAAATGGCTGGGAATTTTACTGCCGCGTTATACTTTGCTGCTGCTCGGTGTTTGCATGAAATATTTAAAGAACGAAGAAGATGCAAAGGATTGCGTGCAGCAGATCTTTTTAAAAGTCATCAGCGAATTGCATAAATACAAAGTGGAATATTTTAAAAGCTGGATCTACATGATCGCCAAAAACCATTGCCTGATGCAGCTTCGCGGCAACAAAAACTTTCCGGTTGAGCTTACTGAACAAATTACTCCTTCGGAAAATATGAACTCAATGAACACTGAGTTGACAGAAAAGGAAGATCTTTTAAATAAAATGCAAAAGGCAGTTGAGCGACTTAATGCCGAACAGCAACAATGTGTAAATTTGTTTTACCTTGAAAAAAAATCCTATTCAGAGATCGCTGAAATAACAGGGTTTTCCATGCTGCAGGTAAAAAGCCATTTGCAGAACGGTAAAAGAAATCTGAAGCTGATGATGGAAAGTGAAATGCAATGAGATTGTTATAAAAATAAATGAATCGAATGGCAACAAACATGAACAATGAACAATGATTTGTTAAACATATTATCCAATAGCAATAAGGATATCGATAATCAGAAACTTATGGATTATCTGAGTGATAAATTGTCGGCTGAAGAAAAACATGAGTTTGAAAAAGGGATGATTGATTCTGAAATGATGAATGACGTGGTTGAAGGACTGGAAAAATTTAACGATAAAAGTCGTGTCGATACTTTTGTAGATCAGCTTAACAGCAATCTTAAAAAACAATTGGTGAAGAGGAAAACCAAAAAACAAAACCGGCGACTGCAGGAAATGCCCTGGCTTTATTTTGCGATTGCCTTGATCATTCTGCTGATTTTAATTGCATTTTTCGTGCTTTGGAAACATTTGTCTTCTTAATAGTGTTCTCCCCCCTTTTAGGGAGATTCAAAAAAAAGCTGAAAAATGTTTGTTTCGGTTTATAAGCCGCAGGGCTGCGCCCAGCGTTATGATATAACGCCCTTTCAGGGCTGGAAGCTTATACCTTCTTTTAGGAATCAGGAATTAAATAATTAGGGAATAAATCTTCAAAAATGGTTCGTTTGCTGCGGTACTGAGTCGGGCAAACACAAGCCCTGAACATAAATCTTTAAAATGGTTCGTTTGCTGCCGAACTGAGTATACAATCCAAGCCCTGAAGGGCCGCTATCAACAACTGGGCAAAATCGCGGGCTCACAACTGTGGCAAAATCGCAGGGCTGCGCCCAGCGTTATGATATAACGCCCTTTCAGGGCTGGAAGCTCAGTGCTGTTTTATACCTTCTTTTAGGAATCAGGAATTGAATAATTAATGGGAATAAATCTTTAAAAATGGTTCGTTTGCTGCCGAACTGAGTATACAATCCAAGCCCTGAAGGGCCGCTATCAACAACTGGGCAAAATCGCAGGGCTGCGCCCAGCGTTATGATATAACGCCCTTTCAGGGCTGGAAGCTTATACCTTCTTTTAGGAATCAGGAATTGAATAATTAATGGGAATAAATCTTCAAAAATGGTTCGTTTGCTGCAAGTACTGAGCTTGCAAACACCAAGCCCTGAAGGGGCGCAATCAACAACTGGGGCAGGGCTCAACAACTGGGCAAAATCGCAGGGCTAACAACTGTGGCAAAATCGCAGGGCTGCGCCCAGCGTTATGATATAACGCCCTTTCAGGGCTGGAAGCTTATACCTTCTTTTAAGAATCAGGAATTGAATAATTAATGGGAATAAATCTTTTAAATGGTTTGTTTGCTGCCATGCTGAGCTTGCAAACACCAAGTCCTGAAAGGGCCGCTATCAACAACTGGGGCAGGGCTCAACAACTGGGCAAAATCGCGGGCTCACAACTGTGGCAAAATCGCAGGGCTGCGCCCAGCGTTATGATATAACGCCCTTTCAGGGCTGGAAGCTTATATCTTCTTCTAGGAATCAGGAATTAAATAATTAGGGAATAAATCTTCAAAAATGGTTCGTTTGCTGCAAGTACTGAGCTTGCAAACACCAAGCCCTGAAGGGGCGCAATCAACAAGCAATGGGCGCAGCCCGTTGTTGCTATAGCGCCAGGTAATAATCCTTTAAGAATTGTACAAATTCAGCAGAGTAGTGGCCGCTATCCTCTTTTATGGTTAGTTCAGTTGAAATGCCCTTGCAAGGCTGAGAGTCAAAAAACAACAACGAGCGGAAAAAATCATGTTTTGGGGTTTGTTTTACGAGCAGTTCCTCTTTGAGATAAAATCCATTTTCCGTAGCGTTTTTTTTAAAGTAATCTGCCCGGTGATAGGGGAGCAACACTCCGAAAAATCCGTTTTTTGCAAGATTCTTTTTTATCGCTTCCAGCATGTCTGTTAAGGTTAGTCCTGTGTTGTGTTTTGCCAGGTTTTGGTTGTGATGATTCCCTTTCAAATCATTTTCAAAAAAAGGCGGGTTGGAAATAATGAGATCATATTTCAGATGACCGGACCAGATTTTTATGTCGCTATTAAACGCCTGCAGTCTTGACCCATAGGGTGATTCAACAAAATTTTCCTGATTTTGACTAAAGGAATCCGGTTCAAGTTCTACCGCGTGGATTTCCGCATCGGACTTTTGGGCAATCATAAGACTCAATAAACCGGTTCCCGAACCAATGTCTAAAACCGTTTGGGGTTCGATGATCCCTTTTTCAATTTTATTAGCTATCCACGCACCAAACAGGCAGGAATCAGTGCAGACTTTCATCCCGCTTTTACGCTGATGAACCGTGAATTTTTTAAATTGAAAAAAATGATTGCGCAATTCTATTTTAATTAAAATTTTGGATCATGCAGTTCTGGCAGATGGAACAACCGAAAAATCTTCAAACCGGGAATCAAGATATTTATAATAGGCGGTGATGGCGATCATTGCGGCATTGTCTGTGCAATATTCAAAGGCAGGGATATAGGTATTCCAGCCTTCTCCTTGTCCCAAAGTCTCAAAAGCCGTTCTCAATCCCCGGTTCGCGCTGACTCCACCAGCAATGCACACTTCTTTTATTCCTGTTTCATCAGATGCTTTTTTCAGTTTCTTCAACAAAATAGAAACGATTCTTGATTGAATGGAGGCGCAGATATCCGCAAGATTTTCTTCAACAAAATTTTCGTTCTTTATTTTTTCATCGCGGATGAAATATAAGAACGCCGTTTTCAGGCCGCTGAAGCTAAAGTCGAGGCCATCAATTTTGGGCTCCGGGAATTTATATTTCTCCGGATCTCCCTCTTTGGCATATTTATCAATTAGAGGGCCGCCAGGATAAGGCAAACCAATAATTTTAGCAGATTTGTCGAACGCTTCACCGGCGGCGTCATCGAGCGTTTGGCCAATTATTTTCAAGCTGGAAGGAGATTCGCAAACTACTATTTGTGTATGGCCGCCGCTAACCGTTAAGCAAAGAAATGGAAATGAGGGGATCCTGTTCGTTTTATCGGAGGATTGAATAAGATTTGCCAGCACATGAGCTTGCATGTGATGCACCGCGATTAGCGGCTTATCAAAAGCAAGCGACATGGATTTTGTAAATTCCGCGCCAACCAGTAAAGCTCCGATAAGACCTGGGGATTGCGTAAAAGCGAATGCGTCAACATCCTTTAATTCCACTCCCGCGGTTTTCAATGATTGATCCACTACAGGAACTATCGATTGTAAATGAGCCCTGGAAGCCAGTTCAGGAACTACGCCGCCATATTTTTCATGTACTTTTTGGCTCGAAATAATGTTGCTCAAAATAACTCCGTCCCTGCAAACGGATGCGGCCGTTTCGTCACACGAAGATTCTATAGCGAGAATTGTAATCATGGCTGCAAAGGTAAAGGCTAATTTAGAAAAGATTTATCGCATTATGCACCTTTCAAAATACAGCACAGGAACAGGTCCGGTTATTCCTTTGTGCAAACCGGTATTTCTGCCGGATCTTCGCCCAGATGAGGGGCATTTTTTTCCTGCGTCAGGTAAATTCCTGCAATAATTAAAATTCCTCCAATAGCATACCAGACGCTAAAATGTTCTCCTGCCAAAATTCCCCAGAAAACGGCAACCAGTGGCATCAGGTAAGTAACCATGCTGGCAAATACAGCGGAGGTGTTTTGGATCAGGCGGAAATATAATAGCATTGCCAGGGCAGTGCCAACGATTGATAAGATACTTAAATATCCTGCACTTTCCCAGGCGGTTGCGGTATTTTCAAAATGGCTGAAAATGCCCGAAAATAAAAAAATGAAAATGGAAGGGAACATCCACACACTAAAGACACTAGCCGAAAGATGTAAGGAGTGAATATGATGCAATTTCTGATTGACGATAAGCGCCGCCGCGGCATAGCAGGCTGTGGCCAAAACGATGAGCGCTGCATAACCGGGATGGGAACTTCCGGAAGATGAGCCGGAAAAATATAGCAACGTGCCTGCTCCCGCAAAGCCAATTATTGCTCCGATCCATTGAACGAGTTTGCTACGTAATTTAAAAAAAGAAAAGCCAAGGATCAATACGAATACGGGTACCAGAGAATCCAGGATTCCAGCCATGGAACTGCTTACACGTGTTTGTGCCAAAGGAAACAAAAACATGGGTACAAAATTTCCAAGTGCACCGGCAAAAACCATCCACCAAAAGGATCTCCGGTCCATTTTTTTGATGGCCTTACAACCGATAGGCATGAAAAGTAATCCTGAAATGATCACCCTGATGGAACCGATCTGGAAGGGAGTAAAAGTTACGAGGGATTTTTTTATTAAAATAAATGAACTTCCCCAGGTGATCGCCAACACGGTTAAAATAAACCACTTGTTTTTGAAAATGCTCATAAGTTAGATCGGTTCCAGATGGTTTTAAATAAAGGAGGCAAAGGTATATATTCCAGACCTTGTTTCATTGAAGGAGAACCGAAGAAGTAAAGGGAGTAAATGGAAATGTAAATGCGAAAGCATTGTAGGTCATTCTGCCAGCCCTGAATGGGCGAAATTTGCTAACATAGGGCGAAGCCCTATGTAAATATCCAACCCGAAATCCCTAAATCATTTTGACCGGATTGCAACTACCGGATCCAGCCTCGAAGCGATATATGCCGGAATAATTCCGGATAAAATAGTGGCAGATTCCAAAAGGAATCCGATAAAATACTTCTTTTTTTTGCCGCAATTCTTTTTTAGTCCATACTGCATATCTGCGCGAGAGAGCGAATTCCTGGATGCGGATAAATTGCAGAAAAAACAAATTTGCTTTTTTTGTTTTTGTTTACTATTTTAGATTTTGCTTTTCATTTATATGTCTTTGCAACCCTTGAATCCCATTTTTTCTTAACCGTAAAAAAATATGATGAAAAAAATAACGATTCAAAAATTTAGAAAAGCGTTTCTATTGACATTTTTCCTAGGAGCTCTTCTTCTCTCCTGCATGAAAGAAAATTCAAAAACGGAATCAGCAAGCCCAGACTTTGTAAAGCTGCATAGGGTTATTGCCTGGCTTGACGAACAAAAGCAACAGTTTAAACACCCCAACAACCAAAATGCTCTAACTGTATTAAAAGAAAATTTAATTTGTTCGCAATTAAGTATAGAAACGCTCAATGATAAAGAAAAGATAATTATAATCCCTTTAAAAAAGGAGTTCAATACAAGTAACATTACGACTCAGTCGTCACTAAAAAATTTGGTAATAATTGAAAGGGAGGGGCATGAATTAATACAAGGAAACATAATTGAAATCATTTCCAAAAATCAGCGCTACGATGACCTCCCCACAAATCTTATTTCAAAAATTTATAGCAATAGGGACAATGAACTAACCGGAATTTTCAGAATCCTATCTTTGACGAATAACTTCGTATTTGAAAAGGAATACAAGGACGGGCGGTTGTTTTCAACAAAATATTTATCAAAAAAGAACGAAAACAGTCAAGTAGGAAAAGGGACAACATCGCTAAATACATGTATTGACTGGTATTTGGTAGAAACTACTTATTATACTGATGGAAGCTATTTTCAAACAGCGACTTATCTTTTTACAACTTGCGGGAATGAGTGCCAATCAACAAGGACTATGAATTCTACTGCTCCTTTTAAGTTAAATTGCGGCGGCGGTGGAGGATCTGATGAAGATGATTCGTTAATAACTTCAAATATAGATTTTGAAGAAGTTGAAACAGATGCGGATGACGGTTTAGGTGGGGTGGCTAGCAGCTATGTGCCAATAAAGTGGCACTACCGTGCGAAAGTGAGCTACTATGGGAGATCAGGAGTGGTCTTCAACGTATTGATAGATCCTATTACTGCCGATCCGATGGTCTCATCTTTTATCGATTCTTATAACAGAAGCGGTGCGAGGTCGCTTACTCTTTTTGGCCATTATAATACATGGACTCCGCTTACGTCAACTTCTGTAAGAATAAATTGGTCATGCATTGTGCATGCAAAATACGCATGCATAGATGGAACACTTTGGACCCGGCAATGGAATAAAAATAGGTCAAAAGTTTATTGAATTTTCCAGCATTAAAATTAGGTTTTATACAAATGGACTCAACAACAACAGAATCATTTTGGGGAAGCGATTTATCCAAAATGATTGGAGAAAAACAGAATGAATTATTAAGGGTAACTAATTCAGCAATGGTAATCCTGTTTTGGGAAATAGGCGCGGAATTAAAACAACATTTTATTAAAAATAGGCGAAAAGCAGAAAGAAAATTTCCTATTGAGAGCATCTCCGCCCGATTATCTTCAATCTACGGCCCTTTCTTTTTCGAAAAAAATCTAAAAAACATGGTGCGTTTTTTAGACGAGTTTCCCGATTTATCTATTGTTAATAATATTGCCCCGGTTTTAACTTGGGAACATATTTTGGCGCTATTGCCGCTAAAAGAATTGGAAGCAAGATCGTTTTATATTCGGCTTACTGCGGAAAAGGGATTAACTGTAATCGAATTGCGAAAACATATAGCCGAAAATTTGTTTGAGCTTTCCAAAGCGGACAAAAAAAATAAACGGATACAAAATGGCCGCACTCTAAAGATTACTAAAAAGTTTTTAGACACTCTGCTAATAGGGGTGGAACAGCAGTTGCATAATAATTCGTCCATAAAAAATGTGTTTAAAGAGCCCGCATTATATTCTTTTCGTCCATTGCTGGAGCCTCTAAGTGGATTGTCAATTGAAAAAAACACGAAAACGCCTGATGTTGAAGAATTGATTGGTATAATAGTACAACATATTGAAAAATACTCGAAGCAGCAAAATTATTGGCTCAATGCTAATTTGAATAAATTTTTCTGGGAAATTGGAAAAATACTTAATCAGTGGGTTATTTCGACCATCAGTAGTAATCGGGAATCAATTATTCGCGATGCAGCAATCCTAATAAGAAAAAAATACGGCCCAATCTTCAATAAAAAGCAATTGGACCAGATGTCAAAGTTTGCAGAACAAATCAACGATTCGCTAATCGCTTTACGTATAGCTAACCTTGTTAGGTGGGAACATATTTCGGTTTTGTTATCCGTGTGTACTATAGAGGCAAAACTCTTTTATGCGCGATTAACGGCGGCAAAAGGATTAAGCGTTGCGAGCTTGCGAAAACAGATTGCCAAAAACATTTATGAACAAACAAAGGGTGCGAAAGAACTTGAGCAGAACGCCATAACAGCATTGCAAAACTCCATAAGAAAAGAGGAAAGCATAAAAAAGAAGGGAAATGCAACGGTAACAATTACCTCAATGTTTTTGGATTTGGGCGATGATGTTGGTAGTAGCCGGGCTGTTACGAATATTTATAAGAATCCTCATTTTCAGGATTTCATAGCCGCTATATAGGTAGAGCTGACAAGGTGAAAGGGATTTCAAGGCTGTTCTTTTAAAGAGTTTTTTTTTACAATTGTCCAAGCACGAGATTCATCATGCAATCTCCAAAAATTCATTGGCCATTTTTAATTCCATTTGGCCGCATCAATGAAATTATGTTGTACAACTATCTGCCACAAACCTTATTTAGACCTTATTGCAACTACCGGATCCAGCCTCGAAGCGATATATGCCGGAATAATTCCGGATAAAATACCAATGCCTATACAGATTGATATGGCAAGCGTTAAAATCCCTGTTGAAATATAAACAGGGAAATTAAAAACATTGGTAAGAATAACGGTTAAAATAAATACGAGAATCAGTCCGATCAATCCTCCTAAAATACAGATGATTGCAGCTTCCAGAAGAAATTCAGAAAGTATACTTCTTTTTTTTGCCCCAATAGCTTTTTTAAGTCCGATCATCCCGGTGCGTTCTTTTACCGTTACAAACATAATATTGGCAATTCCAAAGGCTCCCACTACCAGACTCAGAATTCCAATCGCCCAGCCTCCTAAATTAATGTTTGAAAAAGAGAACCAACCTTATCACTAAAGCTGGTGATTTGATTTAGCGTAAAATTATCCGCCTCGGTGGGACTTAGTTTCCTAATGGAACGCATTACGCCTTCCAGCTCGTCGGCAAGTGCTGAGGAACTTACTTTATCCTTCCCTTTCACAATGATTTTAGGGCCACTGTTACTTTCATTTACAATTTGCCGGGCAAAGCGGTATGGCGTAAGAATAGATTGATCATAATCCCAGCCTATCATGCTGGTGCCCATTTGTTTTATTACGCCAATAATGGTGGCTTTATTGTCTTTCACTTTCACTTGCCTGCCAATGGCAAGGGCGGCGCTTCCAAAAAGATTTTCCGCGTTGCTGAATCCCATCACCACAACCGGGCTTCCATAAGCGAATTCATTTCCTGAAATAAAACGGCCATATAACAGTGTTACCGGCTGAATATCATTTTCTTCTTCACTTACCCCATACATACTAACTCCCTGTAAGGCATAGTTGTCATATTCGACATTCAAATTGGAAGTAATGAAAAAAGCCACATTGCTGGCTAACTGGCTTCTTTCTTTTATGAAGTTCACCTCCTCATATTTTGGAAGCGGTCTGTTGATAAATTTCCACCAGGGATAATCGGGGCCGCCATTGTAATCCCATTTATCAATATAAATTGTATTGGTTCCCAAACTTTTGATCTGGTTTTGAATATTCATTTCAAGGCTGTTAACCGTTGCCAGTACGCCAATGATGCAAAAAATTCCGAAAGAAATCCCTATCAATGAAAGGGAAGTGCGCAATTTATTGACCATAAGCTCTTGCATCGTGAGCCGAAAGGAACTTGCTAATATGTTAAGCGTTTTTCGCACTGGACAAATTTAATGGATAGCTTTTGCTATGATGAAAAAATTATGCAAATGGTAATAATGGTTGGGAGGTGGCATATCGTAATTCAAAATTAATTCCCCAACTTATCAGGTTTGCAGCTGGGGAACTGGGCGGGGGAAACCTTATAGGTTTTTTCCCCAACCTATCAGGTTTGCAGCAGGGGAACTGAGCGGGGGAAACCTTATAGGTTTTGAGCTAAACCTTATTGGTTTGACTCTCTGCTAAAAACGCTATAAGGTTTTGCCAGCTCACAAGGCCAGTCTTAAACCTTATAGGTTTTTTCGGTCCCCAACCTATCAGGTTTGCAGCAGGGGAACTGGGGCGGGGGAAACCTTATAGGTTTTTTCCCCAACCTATCAGGTTTGCAGCAGGGGAACTGAGCGGGGGAAACCTTATAGGTTTTTGAGTACAAAGCCCTAAAAGTGCTATTTGTTTAACTCTCTCCCAAAAACGCTATAAGGTTTTGCCAGCTCACAGGGCCAGGCTTAAACCTTATAGGTTTTTTTTCTAACCTATCAGGTTTGCAGCAGGGGAACTGAGCGGGGGAAACCTTATAGGTTTTTGAGCTTTGACTCTCTGCTAAAAACGCTATAAGGTTTTGCCAGCTCACAAGGCCGGGCTTAAACCTTATAGGTTTTTCCCCAACCTATTAGGTTTGCAGCAGGGGAACTGAGCGGAGGAAACCTTATAGGTTTTTGAGTACAAAGCCCTAAAAGTGCTATTTGTTTGACTCTCTGCTAAAAACGCTATAAGGTTTTGCCAGCTCACAAAGCCAGTCTTAAACCTTATAGGTTTTTTTTCCAACCTATCAGGTTTGCAGCAGGGGAACTGTTCGGAGGAAACCTTATAGGTTTTTGAGTACAAAGCCCTAAAAGTGCTATTTGTTTAACTCTCTGCTAAAAACGCTATAAGGTTTTGCCAGGTCACAAGGCCAGGCTTAAACCTTATAGGTTTTTCCCCAACCTATCAGGTTTGCAGCAGAGGAACTGAGCGGAGGAAACCTTATAGGTTTTTGAGCTTTGACTCTCTGCTAAAACGCTATAACGTTTTGCCAGCTCACAAGGCCAGGCTTAAACCTTATAGGTTTGACTCTCTGCTAAAAACGCTATAAGATTTTGCCAGCTCAAAGGCCAGGCTTAAACCTTATAGGGTTTGCTGTAAATACTTTCAGTAAATTTGCCTCTTTTTTTTAAATCAAAATAATAGCGTTGAAAGCATCCGCTGAAAACATCAGGCTTCAAAGAATCGTCACTTTCATTGCCATAATTTTATTCATCATAAAAGGAATCGCCTGGCTCATGACTGGTTCCCTTGCGATATTGACCGATGCGCTGGAAAGTATTGTCAACATTGTGGCCGGAGGCCTGGGGCTTTATAGCCTGATTGTTTCCGCAAAACCAAAAGATGCAGATCATCCTTATGGACACGGAAAAGCGGAATTTATTTCCGCGGCGGTGGAGGGAACTTTGATTAGCGTGGCCGGAATTTTCATTATTTATAAGGCTATTGAAAGTTTCGTGGAGCCGCACCAGGTTGCGCGACTCGATTACGGAATAGTATTGATAAGCGTGACGGCAGTCATTAATTATATTGCCGGAACTATTTGTATCAACACGGGAAAAAGAAATAATTCCCTTCAGTTAATCGCCGGCGGAAAGCATCTCAGAACGGATACCTATTCCACTGTGGGAATTTTGGTCGGGCTGATCTTGGTTTACTTTACCGGCATCGTTTATTTTGATAGCGCCGTTGCGTTGATTGTCGCGATCATTATTATATTTACCGGTTATAAAATTGTGCGCACTTCTATCGCCGGGATCATGGACGAGGCGGATCTTGAATTGCTGAATAAGATCGTTGCTCTTCTAAACAAACACCGGCCGGAAAACTGGATCGACCTTCATAATTTAAGAATCATCAAATATGGCAGCCGGTTGCATTGTGATTGCCACCTGACGGTCCCCTGGTATCTGAATGTGAATGAAGCTCATGATGAAATTGAAGCGCTTGGAGCGCTTATCAGGAACCAGTTCGGGGAATCGGTTGAACTTTTTGTTCATTCTGATGGCTGCCAGGAGTATTCCTGTAAAATTTGTTCAAAACACAATTGCATGGTTCGCAAACACCCTTTGGAAAAGAAGATCAGATGGACCATAAAAAATATTTCCAGGGATTCCAAGCACACTATTTTAAGCGATGAATAGAAGAAGCTATCCATAAAAAATTAATCCCCACATAGACATGCGGGGATTTCCAAAATTCAAAAACTGATTATCCATTAAGAATTTTATGCGACTCCGTTAACAGGAAAATATATTTGCCTGAAAATTCATCGCTGAATAATTTAAAAACCATGTCTTTTGTGAAAAATAAAAGGTTAATCAGCCTTTTTTCTCATAGAGTTTCAAAAAGAAGGTTAGCAACATTTGCCACAATAAAACGGTAATTGAGCACTGTTATTTCATTCCTTTTTAAAATTGAGTAGAGTTGCTTGCAGCGTCGTAAAAGCCGCAGATATTTTTACGAATCATACCATCGCAGTTTCCTGTTTGAAGACAGTTGGTTTCGCTTAAGATTATTTATTTCGCTTTTAGCTAAAAAGCAACGCTACGCTGAAGGCTGCCGCAGCAGCCAGTGCGCCTATCAGCATCACTTTAAGCGCTCCCGACAAAACCGGCACGCCGGTAATTTTACTTTTGAAATAGCCAAAAACAAAAAGGCAAATTAGCGTTGCCACCACTGAAAATTTTAATGCCTCCCTTGAGTCTTCAATAAAGAAATAGGGGCTTAAAGGAATGATTCCGCCTACGGCATAAGAAATCCCGATATTCAATGCGCTTTTGGTCGCTCTTTTCGGATCCGGTTTTTCAAGACCGAGTTCAAATTTCATCATGAAATCTACCCACTGTTTTTTATCCTTGGCGATTTCTTCGGTCGCTTTTACCTGCAATTCATGACTTAAACCGATATTTTGGAAGAACTCCTGCACTTCTTTTTTTTCAATTTCAGGTACTCGTTCCACTTCATCGAATTCCCTTCTTAATTCACTTGAATAATGGTCCTGTTCGGTTTTTCCGGCAAGATAACCGCCCAAACCCATGGCAATGCTTCCGGCTACAATTTCCGCGATTCCTGCAATAACAATTATGGAACTGTTTGCTACTGCTCCGGTTAATCCCGCAGCAAGGGCGAAGGGAACAGTTAGGCCATCACTCATTCCGATTACAACGTCGCGTATAAGATCGGAACTTTGAAGGTGTTCTTCCTCGTGGTGATGATTGACTTGCATGAATCGCTGGTTAATGGGTTAGGTGGTTGGTTAATGTTGTAAGCAGCTAGTGGAATAGCTTTTTTTCTTGAAACTGTTTTAGGATTTGTAGCTGATCTTGTAAATCACGCCATTGTAGTCGTCACTTACAAGCATGGAACCGTCCGGCAGGAACTGAACATCTACAGGTCTGCCGTTTACATCTCTTGTTTTTTGAAGCCATCCTTCTGCGAAAATCTCAGGGTCTTGCGGATTTCCGCTGGCGTCCATTTTAACAACAGCGATCCTGTAACCAATAGGAATGCTGCGGTTCCAGCTTCCGTGTTCGGCGATAAAAATGGCGTTTTTATATTCCGCCGGAAACATTTTTCCGGTGTTGAATTTCATGCCGAGAGAGGCAACATGTGGCCCTAAAAGTTTCACGGGAGGAACATAATCGGAGCAATTTTTTCCTTTCCCGAATTCCGGGTCAGGAATATTTCCCTGGTGACAATAAGGATACCCAAAGTGAAGCCCTTCTTTTGGCGCTTTGTTCAATTCATCATTCGGGATATCATCACCCATATTATCTCTGCCATTATCCGTAAACCAAAGTTCCTTTGTTTGCGGACTCCAGTCAAAGCCAACGGTATTCCTTATTCCACGGGCAAATATTTCAAATCCTGTTCCATCAGCATTGATACGCGTCATGGAGGCGTAAGGAGGTTTTGGATCGCAGATATTGCAGGGCGCTCCAACCGGAACGTATAATTTTCCGTCAGGGCCAAAAGCGATGAATTTCATTCCATGGTGTTCATCTGTTGGATATTTATCATAAACTACAAGCGGCTTTGGTGGATGGCTCAATTGATTTTCAATATTGTCGAGCCTGTAGATGGTAGAAATTGTTCCGATATATAAATTGCCGTCTTTAAAAGCAACTCCGTTGGGTGTATTGAGTCCATTTGCTATTTCATATACTTTTTCCGCATGATCTTCATTGCTGATGGCATATACTTTATCTCCCTTGGTTCCAACAAAAACGGTTCCATTGGGAGAAACGCATAAGCTCCTTGCCTTATCGATTTTCGCAAAAACACTGATCGAAAAGCCCGGGGGAAGTTTTATTTTATCCAGGTTATATTCTTTTGAAAGTGCGCCGGCATTGGAAGTGTCTGACGCCACTGAATTTTCATTCCCGGGCTTTCCATTTGTGCAACTGAAAAAAAGCGGCAGGAGTAAAACAAGAAGCAAATCAATTTTTTTCAGGTTTTTGAACGATAGAGCCATCTTGATTTTTTTTTGATGATTAAAGGTGTGAAAATTTACTCAATATCAAATAAAAACCGGAAGGTTTTTTGCAATATAATAGATCGTACCAGAAAAGCAACACTATCTTATTTACTAAGATTTGCGTAAATAATAGAAAATATCAGGCCGGCACAATGGCCCCGGCTATAGAATGTAAAATCGTTATAAAACAATCAAAAACTTCTAAACCTGCCGTGCAAAAATTCCAAACTTATTTATCTTTACATTATTAACCTCTTGAAAATAGTTGAATTGAAATGCTGGAAAATAAAGAAATATCCGCCCTTTTTCATTTAATTGACGATCCGGACGAAGAAGTTTTCAGCACCATAACTGAGCGCATCATTTCTCATGGACGGGCGATCATCCCCAATCTTGAAAATTTATGGGAAAACAGCCCCGATGAAAACGTGCAGGAAAGGATTGAACTGATCATTCACAAGCTTCACTTCCGCGATCTTACAGGGGAATTTACTATCTGGAAAAACAGTGGCTGCGAATTGTTGCAAGGCGCTTTACTGGCAGCTCAATACATGTATCCTGAAATGATTCCAACAACAACGTTGCAGGAGATAGAAAAGATCAGGCGCAACGTCTGGCTTGAATTAAACAGCTACCTGACTCCCCTGGAACAGGTGAATGTGATATCCGGAATTTTATATAGTTATTATAAGTTGAAAGGAAATGAAGTCTCCTATGATCTGACAGAAGATTTCTTATTGAATAAAGTGATTGAAAACAAGCGTGGTAATTCCATTACCAATGGCATCCTGTACCTGATTCTTTGCGAAATGCTTGATATTCCGGTGCGGGCTATCAACATACCGAAGCAGTTTATCCTGGGCTATTTTGATGTCGATTATAATTTCCCCAACCCTTCAAAACAAAAAAGTGAAAAGATAAATTTCTTCATCGATCCGCTGAATGGCCAGGTCTATTCACATAAGGATGTTGAAAGTTATTTTAAAAGAATTTCAGTGCCATCCATCCCATCCTATTACAGGCAACTAGACAACCAGCACATCATCAGGCACCTCCTTGAAGAGTTCAGCAAATGTTTTGTGGATCCCCGGAATCTCTATAAAAAGAATGATTTGCTTTTCCTGGTGAAATTATTAGAAGACTAATCCGTTCGATCCAGGGGCAAACTCTGAAAAATCAAGGAGTCAAATCAAACCAAAAACAACCAATGCAAATCAGCTTAGAGGTATGGTGGCGCTGGCACGGAAAAACGCGCCGAGCGATCCGGTTGTCCTTGACTTTTTGTGGAACACCGCTGACGGTGGTAACTGTTTGTGCGTTCCCACCATTTCCTGGCTGGGTGTATAGTCACAATCTAATTTAACTCGAAAAAAGTTCGTTTGCCAACCGAAAAAAAACTTAATTACCAGAAGTAAAATCAAACCTAAAAACAATCACTGCCAATCAGCTTAGAGCCTTGGTGGCGTTGGCCCGGAAAAACGCGCGGAGCGATCGGGTTTTCCTTGACTTTTTGCTTCTTTTGCGTCAAGGCAAAAGAAGAAGACAGTAAGCGAAAAGACATTTTTTAGAAAATAATTTTTTTGTCAATAACCACAAAAACTACTCAAGCCAAATCAAACCCAAAAACCAACATCAATCTTGACGGCGTAGTGTTTGTGCATTCCTACCATTTTCTGGCGGGTGTATAATCACAATCTGCTTGAAAAAAGTAAAATCAAACCTAAACACGACCACTGCAAATCAGCTTAGAGGTATGGTGGCGTTGGCCCGGAAAAACGCGCGGAGCGATCGGGTTTTCCTTGACTTTTTGCTTCTTTTGCGTCAAGGCAAAAGAAGAAGACAATCCGACGACCAATGCCAATCAGCTTAGAGCCTTGGTGGCGCTGGCCAGGAAAAATGCGCGGAGCGATCGGGTTTTCCTTGACTTTTTGTGGAACACATCAAGGCAAAAGAAGAAGACCATCAGCGAAGAGACATTTCTTGAAAATAGTTTTTTGTCAAAAAAAAAGCTACTCAAGCGAAATGCATCTAAACCACAAAGACACGAAGGCAGGAAGGTTCACAAAGATTGCGAAAATAAACCTTTAAAAGTTCCACTACCCGATTATTTCGTGGGCTTCTTTTGCGTCAAGGCAAAAGAACAAGACAATCAGCGAAAGAGACGTTTTTTAGAAAATAATTTTTTGGCAAAAACCACAAAAACTACTCAAGCGAAATCAAATCCAAAAACCAACATCAAAATAATTTTGCGTTTGGGTTTTCTTGAATTTTCATAAACTTTCTATAGAAAATCTATTTCTTTTTCACCGTCTTTTTTGCAGTCGCTTTCTTAGGAGCAGCCTTCTTAGCCGCGCTTTTTTTCCCAACCGTTTTTTTGTCAAACGCTTTCGGATCCTGCTGCAAAATCATCTTTTTTACTTCATCTAGTTCTATCACCGCCAACTCTTCCGGAGTATATTTCCCTCCCGAAGGCTTCGCAGTTAATTTGAGCATTTTCTTGCCATGGCGGATGAAGGCGCCCCAGCGGCCATTTTCAATCGAAATCTTTTCTTCAGGCCATTGGCGGATATAACGGTTAGCTTCTTTCTCCACCTTTTTTTCTATCAGTTCATTGCAATCCTTCTGGCTTAAATTGTCAAAATTGTAAGCTCTTGGAACATTAATGAATAAATCATTCCATTTAATGAAAGGACCAAAACGGCCTTTGCCTTTTGTGACTGGCTTTTCCTCGTAATAACCGATGGGCGCGTCCTCAACCTGTTTTGCCTTTATGATTTCGATGGCTCGGGCAAGATCCACTTCCGTAGGTTCAGCGCCTTTTGGCAGGGAAATAAATTGCTCGCCCAACCTGATGTAGGGGCCGAACCTTCCAATATTTACAGAAACTTCCTGGCCTTCATATTCGCCAAGGGTAAGAGGCAATTTGAAAAGATCCAGCGCCTCTTCCAGGGAAATGGTTTCAATGCTTTGAGTAGATTTCAATTTTGCAAAACGCGGCTTTTCCTCCTCGCTTTGTACACCGATCTGCACCATTGGGCCATATCTTCCCATTCGGGCAATCACAGGTTTGCCGCTAACGGGATCAGCTCCCAGTTCCCGTTCGCCTTTGGCTCTTTCCGCATTTTCCAGGGTGTCTTCAACAGTTTCATGAAAGGGCTTGTAAAAATTCGCCACCATGCTGCTCCAAATTTCTTTTCCTTCCGCGATCTTGTCAAACTCTTCTTCAATATTTGCGGTAAAAGAATAATCCATTACCCTGTTGAAATGCTGGTTAAGGAAATCGGTAACGACAAGGCCGAGATCCGTCGGGAAAAGTTTTGATTTTTCAGCTCCGGTTATTTCAAACGTTTTTATCTTTTCAATTTCGTTGTTCTTATTCAGCTTTACAATCCTTATATCCCGTTTTTCGCCTTCCTTATCTCTTTTTTCAACATAGCTTCTTTTGATGATGGTGCTAATGGTAGGGGCGTAGGTGCTTGGCCTTCCAATACCCAGTTCCTCGAGTTTTTTTACCAGCGAGGCTTCCGTATATCTTGGGGCGTGGCGGGTAAATTTTTCTGAGGCGGTCATTTCCTCAAAATCCAGTTGCTGCCCAATCGTGAGTGGCGGCAGGCGGCTTTCCCCAAAAGAAGTGTTCATCATTTTCCTCATCATCATTTCCTTCGTTGTAAATTTTCAGGAATCCGTCAAATTTCAACACTTCTCCTGAAGCGGTTAATTCATCCTTAACGGTGCTGATGTTGATTTTAGCCGTTGTTTTTTCCAGGATCGCTTCACTCATCTGGCTGGCAATGGTTCGTTTCCAGATCAGTTCATAAAGCCTGGAAGTTTCCGGATCGCTGATCCTGCTTTCGTCCATGTCTGTAGGCCGGATCGCTTCATGGGCTTCCTGGGCGCTTTCATTTTTATTCTTAAAATTCCTGATTTGCACATATTTATCACCATAGCTTTTCCTGATCTCCGCTTCCGCCTGCCCTTTGGCTGTAGAACTCAGGTTCACGCTATCGGTACGCATGTAGGTGATCTTTCCGCTTTCATATAATTTTTGCGCGAGCAGCATGGTCTTGCTCACGCCATATCCAAGTTTCCGGCTGGCTTCCTGCTGCAGGGTTGAGGTGGTGAATGGCGCTGCCGGAGAGCGTTTGCCCGGCTTTACATCTATGTCCCTGACGGAGTAAACCGCGTTCCTGCACCTTCCTAAAAAATTTTCCGCTTCTTCTACCGTTCTTGTACCGCCATCTTCCGCCTTAAAGGAAATTCTTTTGCCTGATGGATCAGTTGCGGCCAGCATTGCTTCAATTTTAAAGCTGCTGGTTGAATGAAACTGGTTGATTTCTCTTTCCCTTTCGGCGATTAATTTTACCGCTACACTTTGAACTCTTCCGGCACTGAGGCCGCCTTTCATTCCAATTTTTTTCCAAAGCACCGGCGATAATTCAAATCCCACAAGCCGGTCTACAACCCTTCTTGCCTGTTGGGAATTGACAAGATTCATGTTGATCAGGCGCGGATTCTGCACCGCTCTCGTAATTGCCGGTTTTGTTATTTCATGAAAGACGATCCTTTTGGTTGTTTTCAGATCAAGGCCCAGCACTTCCGCAAGATGCCAGCTTATGCTTTCTCCTTCCCGGTCCTCATCCGATGCCAGCCATACCGTCTCTGCCTTTTTAGCCAGTTGCTTTAAATCCCTCACCACCTTGCTTTTGTCCTCCGGCACTTTATATCGCGGTTGGAAATTATTCTTAATGTCTATCCCCATATCGTCTTTTTCCAGGTCACGGATATGGCCGTAACAACTCTTCACCTCAAAATCGCTACCCAGGATTTTTTCAATTGTTTTAGCTTTAGCGGGCGACTCGACTATCAATAAATTTTTTGCCATAAAATCTTAATTTTTACTTTGATTTTTTTCCTTTCGCGTTCTTTCCTGAATATTAAATTATTTATAAAGCCGATGCTTTTTCCTCCGCTGCAATATTAGTTTAAAAATTAAAATTCCAATTTTTATTCAAAATTTGTTTTATAACAGCGCTTGTTTATCTTCGTGTTCAACCCCAGGGAACAACCACCACGTTCTGTATTCAATTTAAAAAAATTGAATCATTCATTTTTATTGATAAAAGTTTAAAAGGATCTGTTATTGCCACAGCAATGGCAACGATTACTTTTATTTTTATTTTGATAATTTTAAAACAAACTGCATGAAGGTTGTAATGGTTGGTTCGGGCAATACGGCTACTGTATTATGTTCCCTGCTGCATAAGAGCGGGCATGAAATTGTTCAGATAGCAAGCCGGAATATTGAAAACGCAAAGCTCCTCGCTTCCTTATATAACGCAAGCTCCGCTTCACTGACAGATGACAAATTCGCTGACGCGGATATGTACATTATCGCCCTCAACGATGCGGCTCTGGAAAATATGCAAAGGTTTCCGGCGCTCAGGGACAAGCTCCTTGTGCATACCGCCGGCGCGGTTTCCATCGACGTTTTAAAAAACTGCTCCGACAGGTATGGCGTGCTGTATCCGTTGCAATCCCTTTCGAAATTTGCTGAGCGCGTTCCTGAAATCCCGTTTTTGGTTGATGCCAGTAATAAGGAAACGCTTCATTGGATTTTGGGGCTTGCGAAAAGCATTTCCACCAATGTGGAACAGGCCAACGACAAGCAGCGGCTGAACTATCATGTGGCAGCGGTTTTCGCCAGTAATTTTTCCAACCACATGTATGCAATGGCTGAAATCTTCTGCCAATCTGAAAAACTGGAATTTAAAACCCTCCTTCCGCTGATTAATGAGGTAACGGAAAGAGCCAGTCATTATTCCCCATTCCTGACGCAGACCGGTCCCGCGATGCGCGATGATATTTTCACCCTGAATCGCCATTTGCAGGCGCTGTCAGCCTACCCGGATCTGAAATATATCTACCTGAAAATGTCTGAAAGCATTATTAAATTACATGGAAAGAGATAGTGCAAAAAATTTCACGTAAAGACACGGGAAGAGCAAAGGCGCAAGATTTTCACACGAGTACAAAGTGTTTTGCCACAAAGACGCGAAGAGCCCAAAGTTTCACAAAGAACTCTCTCTCTCTCTCTCTCTCTCTCGTCTTTCCTTCGTGTTCCTTCGAGAACTTAGTGGCTTCGTGGTTTTTGCCACAAAGACGCGAAGAGCACAAAGTTTCACAAAGAACTCTCACTCACTTGTCTTTCCTTCGTGTTCCTTCCTGAACTTAGTGGCTTCGTGGTTTTTGCCACAAAGACGCGAAGAGCACAAAGTTTCACAAAGAACTCTCTCTCTCTCTCTCTCTCTCTCTCTCTCTCTCTCTCTCGTCTTTCCTTCGTGTTCCTTCCTGAACTTAGTGGCTTCGTGGTTTTTGCCACAAAGACGTGAAGAGCACAAAGTTTCACAAAGAACTCTCTCTCTCTCTCTCTCTCTCTCTCGTCTTTCCTTCGTGTTCCTTCCTGAACTTAGTGGCTTCGTGGTTTTTGCCTCTCTTTCTCTCTTTTTTCATTGGAATACTAAACCCCTTCTTTTTTCGTTTAAATCAAGTCATGGAAATACGTTAATCCACTATTTGCAAGACTTCCTGTGAAACCTGAATTATAAAACCACTTTGTACTCCATGCTTTCAAGCTTTTTCCTAAGAATCCTATCCTTATTGATAGGAATACTTTTTGCCTTTTCCAGCCAGGCTACCAATTATTATCTTTCCACTTCGGGAAAAGATACCAATGCCGGCACGGATCCTTCTTTACCCTGGCAAACCCTCAGCAAACTCAATTCTTTTAAAAACCTGAAACCAGGCGACAACGTTTTCTTTAAACGGGGCGATACCTTTTATGGCAGCTTAACCGTAAACAATTCGGGAACCGCCGGAAACCCGATCACCTTTGGCGCTTATGGCACGGGAGAAAATCCGGTGATTACAGGGTTTACCAACGTAACGCAATGGACGAATCTCGGGGGAAATATCTGGGAAAGTACCAATGCGGTTTCTACGCTACCGAGTTGTAATATGGTGGTGATAAATGGAGTGAATACACCTATGGGAAGATACCCAAATAGTGGCTATATAACTTTTCAATCGCATAGTGGAAAAACTTCTATAACAAGCAGCAATTTAACGGGAACGCCGAATTGGGCAGGGGCGGAGGTGGTGATTAGATCCACACAATGGACTTTGGAAAGAAAAATAATAAAAAGCCAATCGGTAGGACAATTGACTTATGATGCAACTGAGTATGAACCAACAAATGGATTTGGATTTTTTATCCAAAATGACGCAAGAACGTTAGATTCCCTGAATGAGTGGTATTATAATCCTTCCACAAAAAAAATTAGAGTTTATAGTTTAAGCGCTCCGGTAAATTTTCAAATGGCTACTACTAATGATCTTGTGACAGTTCATGGGAGTTTTCTAAATTTCGGAAACCTTACTTTTCTCGGAGCAAATAACTGCGCTTTTATTAATAATTGGTCTGGTATCAAAAACATTAGCGTTCAAAAATGTATAATATCATTCGTTGGAGTAGATGCCATTAATCTTGCAGGTACAGATAACTTTACAGTACAATACAATACTGTCTCGAACTCGAACAATAACACAATAAATCTGTATTGGGAAAACCAACGGTCAACTATAAACAATAATGAAATAACTAATTCAGGTGCGTTGGTCGGAATGGGACAGAGTACACTTGGAGCATATTGCGCCATAAATACATTGTTTAGTAGCAAAGCCAATATTTTTGAAAATAAAATTATAAATACTGGCTATATTGGCATCTTTGCTATTGGTGATTCCTTCGTCATAAAAAACAATTATGTACATGGATTCTGTTCAATACTTCAAGATGGTGGAGGCATTTACACTCATGCGCAACAAGGGGTAAATTATGGCAGAAAGATAACAGACAATATCGTTATAAACGGTATAGGTGCAAGTGCAGGTACCAACGATGCTTCATTTTTTTGGGTGCATGGCATTTATTTAGATGATCTTACTTCAAATATTGAGGTTTCAGGAAATACAACAGCACATTGTTCCGGTGGCGGTTTGTTCATTCATAATGGTTATAATCTGAATATTTATGACAATACATTTTATAATAATAATTTTCAGTTCGTTACACAAACAGATGCAGGAAATCCTCTTTTGGCCGGAAATACTTTTAAAAATAATGTCTTCTTTTCTAAAAATACAGCTCAGTTATGTGGTTATTTTGCTTCACCTGTAAATGATTTTTTAAATTGGGGAACAGTAGATAGCAACTATTATGCAAGACCGATAGATGATAACTTTATTTTTAATACAAGAGTTAATTGGGGGAATAATAATTACAGAACCTTAGATGGCTGGAAAACATATACCGGATTGGATTTGAATTCAAAAAAATCTCCTAAGATAATACGCGACATTAATGAACTCAGGTTTGAATACAATGCGGATATTACAAGCAAAACGATCGCTTTAGATGGAAATTATATGGACGTGAAAGGGCAAACTTTCAATGGGGAAATTGTTCTTGCGCCTTTTTCTTCTGTTGTCTTACTTAAAAATGGACCGGTTAAGCAACCCCCGAAGGCGAATGCCGGAATGGATCAAACCATTTTCTTACCCGTTAATTTTATACGGTTATCGGGAAGCGCAACTTCCGATAACGAAACAATCATTTCTTATTTCTGGACTAAAATTTCTGGTCCCGCAAGCGGTTCAATAGCCACTGCAAATTCATTAGAAGCTCAGGTAAATGGCTTAATCGAAGGAACTTATCAGTTTGAATTAAAAGTGACGGACAACGAAGGCGCAGAAGGAAGAGATACGATGCAGGTGATTGTAAAACGCGCGCCTAATATAGCGCCGGTTGCCAGTGCGGGAGGAAATCAGTCTATTACCTTGCCTGTGAACAACGTTTCACTTTCAGGAAGCGGTACAGATGCAGACGGGACGATTGTTGCGTATTTGTGGAGTAAAATTTCCGGCCCTTCTTCTTTCCAGGTAAAAAATGAACGGCTGGCTCTAACGGAGGTGAGCGGCCTGGTCGAAGGAGTTTATCAATTCGAATTAAAAGTAACCGATAATGAAGGCGCGGAGGGAAGAGACACGATGCAGGTGATCGTAAAACGCGCGCCTAATATAGCGCCTGTTTCCATGGCCGGAGGCCATCAAACGATAACCTTGCCTGTGAACAAAATTTCACTTTCAGGAAGCGGTACTGATGCAGACGGGACGATTGTTGCGTATTTGTGGAGTAAAATTTCCGGCCCTTCTTCTTTCCAGATAAAAAATGAACGGCTGCCTGTTACAGAAGTGAGCGGATTGGTCGAGGGTATTTATCAGTTTGAATTAAAAGTAACGGACAATGAAGGCGCGGAGGGAAGTGATACGATGCAGCTAACTGTTTATCCGGCTCACATTCCGCCGGTAGTCAATGCCGGGCGGGATATAACGGTTTTGTTACCCTTAGATTCGGTAAAGCTGATGGGAACGGCAGTGGCGACAGGATCAACCATTATTTCCTGGCAATGGCGACAGGTTTCCGGGCCTTCGGCGGCTTTCCTTCAGTCTGAAAGCAGCGCCGAAACCTGGGTGAAACACCTGGCTGCCGGAAAGTATGAATTTGAATTAACGGTAAAGGATAGCAATGGGGAAACGGGAAAAGATACCGTCAGTATAGTGGCGGCTTTAGGAAGAGTTGCAGCGGAGGAGGGCAATAAGATAAAGGTGTATCCGAATCCGGTAACGGAGGGGGCAACTCTGGAAATCAACACCAAAAATACAGGCTCGAAGGTGTCGGTTTTTATCGCTGATGTAAGCGGACGAATCGTTTACAGAAAACAGATCAGCACAGATCGGTATCAAACGATTGAAAAAATAAATATGAGCCGTTTTTCAAAAGGTAATTATAAGCTAAACGTAGTTTTTGATGAGGGAGAAAAACAGATTTTAAGCGTCATAAAGCTTTAATGGCCGACGGACTCCTGTAAAACAAGTACCCAACTTTAAGGTTATCCCTACTCATTTTCAACTACTAAATCAGTTCTTTAAGGCTGTACCTGTTTATGGTTTCGATGGAATTTTTAATGTTGGCACGTGAGGAAGCGCCAAAGAGAATGGATTCAATGCCTTCCATCTGGCAAACGTATTCAAGCGCCTCTTTAGGGCCAATTGTTCCGGCGGCAAAAACCTGCATCGCTATTAGCCTGCATCGCCTTTCAGCAATTGTTTTTTCATAAAGCGCTTTTCCGCCCGACATTCTAAAGCCTTTTTTATTAATAGAAGCGCAAACAACCGGATTTTCGATGCCGCAATTTTCCAGCGTGTTAAGCAAAAGCGGTAGGTTCATAGTGATATATCCCGGTTCAGCATTGTGTTTTTTCCGGATATAGGAATCAAAGGCCACCAAAAAATCCGTCATGCCCAATCCAAGAATCATGTCGGTTATTACATTCTGAATAAAAATAACCGGGGTTGAAATGCCTTTAAACATTTTCATTTCTGCGTCAATCAATAATTCCATCATCGACATGAAATCTTTTTTCACAAAAGCAAGCCCCCCTTTGGCGAAGGTGCTGAATAAATTGCCAGGAACATATTGTTTAATCGTGCCTAAGATGCCCAGCTCTGTAACTGCATTTGCATATTTGTGCGCATACGGCAGACATGGGTATATCATAAAATCCTGGAATTTTTCTTCTTCCCGCATCGTGTCACAAATGCCTGCGATCCTGTCGTGGGTGGTACACATGAAGGTATTGATTCCTTCTTCCACCGCAACGCCTAAAACGTCAACAATTGCCTCATTGGTTTTAAAGCGAATAGTTTGTGCCCGCGATTTTTCATCAGAACTGTGGTTTACCCCAAAGAATTGATTATCTCCAAAAATTATTCTTTCCATTTTTTTTAATTAGCTTGATTATCATTCAATAATAAGGTGATCACTTCATCGGTTTGCACAGCCGAAGCGAAGGAACTTATGTTAGTCGTTTTGTTAGTTTTGATACAGTCGATGAAATGATCCGCCTGCGCTGAATACTCTTCCCCGCGCAAATAAAAATCCACGTTTTCGGTCAGGCTCGTAATATCGGTGATTGTCCATCCCTTTAGTAAGCCTGTTGCTTTGTGATCTTCTTTGAGGAAGATCTTCACTTCCGTTGCATCGGCGACAATTTTTCCTTTCATGCCCTGGATAGTGATTTGCGTATTCATCTTGCGGTGCGTTTCATCGCTCCAGTTAACAGCAAGCTGGCCGCTGACGCCATTGTGAAGCGTAAGTGTTGCAAAGACGGCATCTTCCACGTTCTTTGAAAAAATGCATTTTAGTTTTGTTCCGCCCACTTTTACCGGCTGACCAATTAAAAAATTGATCAGATCAATAGTGTGGGAAGCATAATCATATAAACATCCGCCGCCTTCCGATCGCTCTGATCTCCAGGTGCTTCCTTTTTCTTTTAAAACTACGGGGCCATACGATTCGCCCTGAAAATGATACACGTCACCGATAACCTGCAAATTCAGAAGCCTTTTCACTTCTTTGAAAGTGCCAAGAAACCGGTTATGATAACCCACCTGGTTCACCAGGTTATACTGAGATGCTTCCAGCGCTAATGACTTTCCATCATTATGATTCAGTGAAAAAGGTTTTTCACAAAACACGTGAATCCTGTTTTTGATGGCATAGGAAACCATTTCCCCATGATATTTTGTTGGCGAGGCGATGATGATGGCTTCAAGCTTCATGGTGTCGATCATTTTTTTATAATCACTGAAGCATTCAAAGCGGGAATATTTTTTAAAACCCTCAATCACCAAAGAAGAAGCGTCACAAACCGCCACCAAATCCACATCAGGATGAGCGCCTAATATTGCGCAGTGTGAAATACCCATTTTGCCTAAGCCAATAATTCCGGTTCTAATCATATTGTACGTTTAAACTCTTTATAAAAAATCAACAAGTCTCAGCTAGAAGTTCTAGTTCATATGTATGTACTTTTTGGGGCTGTTTTTTGATTCTTAACATAATTAAAGCAAGATGCCAAAAGAATAACATTTGGTTCCCGATATTTCTTTTGAAAACTTCCGGCCTTAAAAATATTCTAACCAGCCAACCAATTCTAAGTTTGAAAAAAATCGGGTGAATCGGTTTTTGTGTTCCAGCGAACCAATCGAAGACATTTCCTATGCTAATTACAAGATTGGAATTTAGTTTATCTCTATGTTGAAGGGACCATTTTTCCTGTTTTGGAGCGGTCATGCCAACAAAGACGATATTGGGTTCAAACGCATTGATTATCGAAATCATCTCAGAGTTATCTTCTTCAGAAAATTCTTTTTTGAATGGAGGAGAGAAGGTTGCAACCGTAATATTAGGAAATTCATTGGTTATTCGTTCTTCAATTCGTTTTAGAACTGCTTTTGATGATCCGAGAAAGAAAACCCTTCCCGATGTGTCATTCATTCTGTTTATAAAATGATTAAACACATCGGGTCCCTGATTTCTTTTTATATTTTTCCCTTTTAAAAATATCGACGCTAAAGCAAAATAAACTCCGTCTAATACCAAAAAGTCTGTTTTTTGCAGGACGGTTTTAAATTCAGCATCTTTTGTTGCCAATCCGTAATTATTTGGACTTATACTGCAATTGATTACTCGACATTTTTCCGAAGTTATCGGTATCTTATTTAGGTGGTCAGAGAACACTTCATAACCCAATACAGAAACTGTTTTAAATTTTTTGGCCATGTGATTTTGTTTTATATTATTACGGCAGGTTCGGGGGATGCTTCCGATACCATTTGATTAATCCATTCAAAAGTATTACTCATACCCTCAAGCAACGGCATAGATACTTCCCATCCAAGTTCTTTTTTAAATAATGTATTGTCTGAATTTCTGCCGCGTACGCCTAATGGACATTTGAATCCATATTTTGAAAAAAAATCCTCGCCATATATGTTCTTTATGGAAATATTTTTTCCCGAGATATCAATAGCCATTTGTGCTAATTGATTAATGGTAACCATTTCTTCTGATCCGATATTTACAGGACCCATAAATTTTGATTCCATTAAACTTAAAACCGCCTTGACACATTCATCAATGTAGAGAAATGACCGGGTTTGCATTCCATCACCCCAAACTTCGAATTCGCCGCCTTCTGGTGTTTCCGCGGCTTTTCTAAGCATGGCTGCCGGTGCTTTTTCTTTTCCTCCTTTCCAGGTTCCTTTGGGACCAAAAATATTGTGAAACCTTGCAATTCGCACGTCTAATCCGTAATTGCGGTTAAAAGCCATAAAAAGCCTTTCACTAAAAAGCTTTTCCCAACCATATTCTGAATCAGGGTTTGCCGGATATGCGGAACTTTCCTCACAATTCGGGTTATTAGCATCGAGTTGGTTATTTTCAGGATACATACAAGCCGAGGATGAGTAAAATAATTTTTTGATGCTTTTTGAAACTGCTTCTTTAGCAACATTTAAATTGATTAATGCGGAATTATGCATGACGTTTGCATCATTTTGTCCTGTAAAAATGTAACCTGCACCGCCCATGTCAGCAGCCAATTGATACACTTCGTCATAGCCTGGCCAATTACCAATTCAACGGTTTTAGGATTAGTTAGATCACCTAAAATAAACTCATTGCAAATTTCTTGATGATCAAAATATTCATGTTTTTTTATGTCACAAATTCTTACATAAGCCCCATTTTCTTTTAATTTTTTTGCGAGGTGACCACCTATGAAGCCACCACCGCCTAAGACGATTACTTTTTTCATTTTGTAAGTTTTATGTATTATTTTGGTTGGTTTTTTTCAAAGTTCAGTGCAAAGACATATTACGTATGCTTCCGTTAGCCAAAAGTTAGGAATGTATACTGCTTTAAAATGAAAGCCCTTAAAGTGAAGCTCTTTCTTTTTAATTTTATTCAAACACAAAAGAATTCCTTCTGTAAAATATTCAATGGTTTTGGTTAAAGTGTATGTAGAAGATGAATCTATGCAGCCATTTAGTAGTTCTAAATATTTATTATCGTGGAAATAGTTTAATTATTTCATTTGAATAATCAACCATTGTGTCATTTGTTATAACACCATTAATTCCATTTTCCAAATACGCAATTTCAGGTCCATGATAAGGACAATTTGTTGTAACGATTGGTGTTTGTAAGGCAAAGGAGTCCAATATTGCAAGTCCCACCGATTGAGGCATTAATTGTATGGAAGATATTTTAAAATAGATTAAGCGTTCCTTTCCAAATTTTGGACCAACATAATGTATCCAATCTTTCAATTCCGCTGCCATTTTTACCTTACAAGATTCGATTCCAGCTCCAATAAATATCATATGAAAATCCGGAATAGAAGCTTTTATTCTGTCGCAACATTCTAAAATAAAACTTATTCGCTTTTCTGCATACATGGCGCCACAAAAAATTGCGACTTTATTTCCTTTAATATTAAGTGTTGTTTTTAATTCCTTAATCTCACTAACTTTTATTTTGTCATAAGATTCTTTTAAACCGACCGTATCAATTGCGTTTTGAACGTTCGTTATTTTATTTTTTGGATAATTGTGATTTAATAGATATTTTTCTACATCAGATGTATAGGCAAACCATCTGTCGCATTTTTTTAGATATAAATTATGAAGTTTATTCTCCCATGAATTAGGCGATTTTTGCATGTTTCTGCCGTGGCTCCAAAAATCCTAATTTGTATTTGCTAAAATATCTTGCAAATATTAAGTAATAGGTAATTAGTAATTTGTTCTCAGGTTGTACGATTACAAGGTCTTTCTCCTTAAGATCTTTTAATACAGGCTGATAGATCAATTCTGCTTTACCTAATTTCAATGTGCGATTAGGTGTAAATTTTGCCCATTCAATTTCCACTTCATCTCTTTTCAAGATGTCACTATTGGTTGATTTTCCATAAATTAAATGCAGCTCAATACCTTTTTTTAAAAGCGCCTGTTTTAATTGCTCAAAAAAATCAACTCTATATTGAGGCAAAATTCTATAAATGAATAAAACTTTTTTCATAAATTTATATAAAAAAGAAATACTAATTTGTTTAGAAAGTTGTTATATGGATTTTATTGTAACAACTAAATTCTAAAAATAAAATGTCTTTTTAATAAGGTGGAAATAAGTTAAAATGACTATTTGCTCCAACATTCCTATTTATTTAAAACCATCTTTAAATTATTTATTGATTCCTCTAAATTGATATTATCAACAGAATCTATAAGTATGTCATTTTTATAAGCGGGTGTACCATAATCTCTATTCTTTCATGTTTATTTTTCGAGAAATTTTTTACAAAAAATCCAACTCTTCCAAATTTCTCTGAAAAATGAAGGTTATTCTTTTTGTATCTTCTTTTTAATATAAGATGGTATAGTGTAATAAAAAAGTTCTTGCGTTTTTGCTGAAAAGGAATGCGGATTTTCTGATTTTGCTCTTTTGCAAACTGTACAAATATGTCAGAAATCCATGGAAGCGTATGAATGTGATGATGAGAGTCTATATGACTGGGAATTAGATTGTTATCGATTAATCTTTTATATTGTTGTGTTATTTCAAATTTTATTTTTGATCTTATTGAAGACGAAAAGAAAATAAGAGGATTTGAAATTGATTTACGTATAAATATGCCATTATTGTCTGTTAAACGAGTACCTGATAAGATCTGTTAACGGTTTTCCCTCTGTTAGATTGAAATGTATTCCGACTTTTTCTTTAAAATTATATTGTTGCTGCTAGTTTTAATGCGTTTTCTAATCCATCCATATTTGCCATTAATGTTGTACTGTTAATGATCTTAGACCTTATACAATACGCTATGGCCTCATTTCTATTATGATCAAAACCAAAGTCGTCTGCATTAATAATTATATTTTCGGGTATCATATTCATTTGTATTCTTTATATAAGAAATTTCCACCGGCAAGCCCTCCGATGCCCTCGGATAATTTTAGAATTCCCCAATACTTTCTTTTTACTGGGATGAAAAGAAAAAGAAGTCCCAAAAAACCAACAAAGACATAAAATAAACTGACTATGATTTTTTTACATACTTTGAAATATTCTTTTTCTAAGGAAAGAATATAAATAAATGTACTTGCACCTCGATAAGTCCGTTTTACCAACCACTTCAAAGTGGCTCTGTTTTTTGGAATATTTTCGTAAACAATCGCATTGGAAGCCCAACAAATTTTAGCTCCTTTTTTCAGAATTTGAACACCAAAGAAGCTATCTTCCGCTCCTAAAATATTGAAGCGTGGATCAAATTTTACATTAAATTTTTCGAGTGATGATCTCCTCATTATCAAATTTCCAGTCGTCAACGTCTCAATTTGTGTATTATTTTTATAACTCTCCCGTTTAAACCAATACCAAATTGGTACTGGAATAATTTCATCGGTAGTTGCCAAAACAGGTCCTCGGACTGCGTCCGCATTATTAGTTATTATTGCTTTTACCAATTCGTTTAACCATTCTGTGGTTACATATTCATCATCATCAATAAACACAATAAAGTCGGGGAATAATTGGAATGCTTTTTCTAATAACTTATTTCTGACATTGGCAATTCCTTTAATTGGATGGCTATAATATTGTATTTTAAATTGTTAGGCACAAGCCAAGTTTTGAATTACTTTCTCAGCTGTTTTCTCCAAATCATTATCAACGATAAGGATATTTACATTCTTGATAAGACCTGTATCTATTCTGTTTTGTGCAATGCTTTGAATTAATTTTTCTAGCATAGCAAGTCTTTTATATGTTGGGATACATATTGCGATCTCGTACATGAAATGAATTTAAATAAAGTACCAAAGTAGTTGTCTTTAATGCCTTCCATAAGAAGGCAACTATAATTAAGCGATTTAATTTAAAACTTAAAGTGAATCAGATCCTGGATGTAGTTTTCACTTTGGTTTAGTTTTCAAGACGATTATTGTATCAATTCATTAAATTTTTCCAAAGTTGCGTTAAATGAATATTTACTAAGAAAATATTCTCTACTATAATAGTTAAATTTCTCTCTTTTTATGGATGCGTAATTATTTAAAGTATATATAAATTCTTTTTTTGTGTTACAAACTGCTCCGACCTTTTTAAAATCGATTTCATAGCCTTCGAAAGCTTCCGTTGTTCCAATAATATTTTTTCCATACATTAAAGCTTCACAGGTCTTAACTTTCATTCCACTTCCTTTAAAAATTGGACTTAGTATGTAGTCAGAATCCATTATAACAAATTTCAAATCACGGACATATCCCAAAAAATCGATTTTAGGATGTTTATATTTATGTTTTAACTTATCCATTCCACTACCAACAATTTGTAATTTTATATTGACATGATTTAACACATTTCTTTTAGACTTGTCGATGCTAAAGTGAACCTGTTACCAAATACAAGCGGCACTATTACATCAGCAAATGACTGTATGAAAGCGTAAGCAATTAAAGATATGAATGTGAATCCCAGAAATGTTACATTGTAAAATTTTTGTATTTTGTTTAAATTTCCGGTTGAATAAAGTTTTACAAAACGAGGGAAAATGGTTGCAGAAGCAATTGTAGGTAAAATTATGAATATTGAAAAAAATTTGTATGCTATTTCATAATTTGCCACATCGGAAAGCGCTAGAGTTTTTGAAATAATTATTGTAGCCGATCGCCATAAAATTACCGTTAAGCTCATAATTATCACAAACCTCCAATTCTGAAATATTTGTTTTTTTAAGTCATTAATTGATATATTATGTTTCAATACTCCTTTTATATTTAGACTGGAATTGATAATCCTAATAAAAAGGTTAACTGTTACAAATCGAATTAACACTAGGAAAAAAGATAAGGTTAAAATTGAAAAAGAATATATAAATAATATACAAACTGTGGAAAACCGAAGAAGGGCATCAATTCCCATTAAGATCGCAGTTTTCTTTTGCTCTCCTTTTGCAATATTTAGTGCTGTCAGACCATAAATGATATTGTCAAATATTATGTTCGACCCCAATATTAAGCCCAAAAACTTTATATGACTTTGTGGATATAAGATAAATACAAAAAGAATATTTAAAAGATAAAAAGTAAAGCCTAAACCAATTTGAATTTTTATAAATTTATTTAGAAATTCTTCCTTGTTCCCAATCGTATGTTCATATTCACGTATAAACCAGTTGCTTAATCCCATTGAAGAAATACCAGCCATGAATTGATATACACCTGAAGCAATAAGAAAGCTAGCAAAATCGGCTGTAGAGTATTGTTTGGAAATTATTACAAAAAAGATACTTAGAAATACTGTTTGGATTAGTCTAGACGCTAATCCCCAGAAACTATTTGTAATAAAATCAGATTTTTTGAAATATGAATAAATTTTTAAATTAATTTTCATAACTAAAATCTTTCTTATTACAAGCTTGTATCAAACAAATAAATGTTACTACAACTATTAAAATCCTTTTATCGAAAACAGAATACAATGAAACAAATGTAATTAACCAACATAATACAGAGGAAATGTAAAAAAATATTTTGAAGTCAATTTTACCGTTAATGATTTTTTTTAAACTATTAATAATTGGAAGGAAAATGAAGGAGAAAATGAATATAAAACCAGTAGTCCCCGTTTCTGTTAATATCTTCCAATAACCACTTTCAGGTTGATTAAAAAATATAGGTTGTTTTTCTGGAGTTAATAAAAAATTGTCGCTATTTGTAAGGATCGCATAATTTTTATAGTTTCCTATTCCAATCCCAAAAATCGGATAATTTAAATAAATATCTTTTGCTTCATTCCATAAGGAAGCACGAAAAGATAGGTCATTATTAAAATTTTTTGAACGATTTAATATAACTAGACTGTTGGAATAATTTATGACTAAAGCCAGAAAACTTATAAAGACGCACAATAAGGCTAATTTGTATCTTTTGTCTAATACAAAAAATAATAAAAGGGCACCAGGAATGAATCCTAAAAAAGCTGAACGTGATCCGGCAGCGATCATTCCAACAAACACTAAACCTAATAAAATATAATTGATAAGTTGTGGACGTTTAATATTCTTATTATTTATTAAAAACATAAAACTAACAATGCTTAAAAACTGACCAAAGGATTGAGGTTCTGGGAAAAAACTCATATAACGCAGGCCATTTGAATCATTAATATTTTCGTTTAGATCAATAGTAGCATAAAAGGTAAATTGAATTCCAAATTTTAATTGTAAAATGAAAAAGATTATTGAAACAATAGCGGAGAATTTTAATAGCCGTATTATTCTATTCTGGAAATTCCTATCTAAAGAACATTCTTTAATTAATAAGGTAGCATATATGAAAACTGGAAAAATAGAAAGAATACTTAAAAGGGATGATGTTAAAAAGTTAGAGTTTAAACTTCCTATTAATAATACGCATATAAAAGACGAAAATAAATATATTTTATTTTTATTATTCTTTCGAAAGATAAAAAATTCTTTAAACAAAGCAAAAAAACAGATATAGCTAATTCCATCAAACACCCTAAAATTTCCCCAATCGTTTGAAGAAATAGGTAAGTCTATAAGAGGAAAGAAAAAAAGTAAAAACTGGAGATAAAACTTTCTAGGTTTTTTGCTAAAAAAAAATAAAATAATAAAAACCGCAGTTAATCCAGCTGCCAAAAAATAAGTGAGTTTCATACTGATTAACTTAAATCCTTTGAATTGTACATGACTTCAAACGATCCAACCTCCCTTCCCAAAACCCCTCTCTCTTCCATCTCCGCCATCATGGCAAAACCAAGTGATGGCAGGTGTACTTTGGCGGTTTTGTTTTTAAGCAGGAGCATGTTGCCGCTCCGGGTATAGGTTGGCTGTTCGTTGGTTGCGAAGGCGCCGTGCAGGCCGGGAGCAAACTTTTCCAGTTTAATATTTTCATGATGCGAACAGAATTCTTTCATGGAGTCGATCTCTTCGCCGTTTATGACAACGGGTTCCTTTTTAAAATGGACCAGGCTGATCACCGTACTGATTTGTTGGAGGGCGGAGAGCTGGCCGCGTTCTATATTTACGAATACCCAGGATGGAAACAGGGGTTCGTGCAGGGTTTTTATTTTCCGCAGGTCTGTGAGCTGTTTGCGGTTAATGGGGCAGAAATGTTCGAGCTTTCTTTTTGCCAGTGAAGCGGCGGCCTTCTTTTCGCATTTAGCCTTTGTATAAACGATGTACCAATTCTTCTGCATGAGCTTTGATTTAAAAAATTAAAGTTGCAGTTGTTCAAAGGGATTGTCTGAATTGGCTTGGATAGGATTGGAATGCCGCTGGCCTTGTTCTATGGCTTCGCCCGCCTCAGTCCCATTGAAAAGGGGTGAGTGGACGATTTGGCAATTGAAACGCATGGAATTACAAAACATTGCAGGGGAACCCTTGTTATAAACAAAAAAACCGGAAAACAGGTTCGTTTGCTGCTGAGGATTCCTGGTGTCTTACCCTATTTTCATGTGTTTGTACTTCTTAGCTTGGTTTTATTTTTCTTCCGGATGAGGGAATTTATTTTGTTGGTTTTGGCTCATTACTTCTTTCACTCTTATGTTTTCTTTCCCGCATGGGTGTAGTCATATAAGTTGGACCCTTTCTGCTGGCTATGAAATAAGCAATTGCTTGTTCCATAGCAGGAAGGTCAAATTACATTACGCCGAAACCGATTAAAATGCTTGGTTTTTGTTGGTCTATTAAGCAAAGCAATATACAGTTAGCTAAATAGGGATTTCTCTCAGAAGTGGATCAGTTAGCTGGCTTTAAGAAGGAATGGGGTAGACTAATGAGAAGCAAACATAATAGATTAGAAGATAGCATCCAAATTTTTTGACGAAAAGTTTTCGCTAAACGGGGGTAAGGGGCTCTGATGAATGAAACAATACCCCTAAAAAAGTTCGTTTGCCAGAATTTTCCCCGTAAGCTGGTTCAGGTTCCGTCCTCCCCGGGGAGAGGGGTGGGGTGAGGCTTTATGGCACAATAGATAAAATCCGCAGACAAATTCAAAATGATGGATTGAATTGAAATTTACTTCCCGGTTACAATGACACAGGCGGACGCTCATCGTCATCAAATTTGTACTTGCTGCTCATTAAGTAAATATACACAAAACTAAATAATGAACTACTGTGATTACCTTTTCTTTATTATGCCGGCAGAAAAATTGTTGGACTATTTACGGTGTAAAGTCGGTATTAAATTGTGGATTCATCTTTCAATCAGGATTAGTAACGAACCCTCACAGGTCAGGAGACCTGCGCCAGTTTGGAGGTCATGAGACCTGCGCCAGTTTGGGTCGGTATTAAATTGTGGATTCATCTTTCAATCAGGATTAGTAACGAACCCTCACAGGTCAGGAGACCTGCGCCAGTTTGGACGTCAGGAGACCTGCGCCAGTTTGGGTCGGTATTAAATTGTGGATTCATCTTTCAATCAGGATTAGTAACGAACCCTCACAGGTCAGGAGACCTGGGCCAGTTTGGAGGTCAGGAGACCTGCGCCAGTTTGTGGATTAGTAACGAACAGTCACAGGTCAGGAGACCTGCGCCAGTTTGTGGATTCATCTTTCAATCAGGATTAGTAACGAACCCTCACAGGTCAGGAGACCTGCGCCAGTTTGGTTAGTAACGAACAGTCTTTAATTTGGTCCGTTTAAAACAGCTTTTTTGATGCCATGGCCTATCTGACCGACAAAAAAACCGCTATGGAAATCCATAACGGCATTGTAGGGTAGAATTCAACTTATCTCTTTGCAGTTGTTTATCTTTTTTGCAGTTTGCTGTTATAATTGATATCGTCGTTTGCGATGGTCAGATAATAAACTCCGGGATTTAAATTCGGCAGGTTACTTACCTGGATTGAGTTATTTCCTTTATTCACCTTGATGGTCTTTTGGAAAACCGGTTGGCCTATTGTATTGCGCAATATCAACGTAGCATCAGCGGTTTTGGTAGCGCTAAAGGAAGCAGTGAAGTTGTTGATGAACGGGTTAGGGAAAACTTCGATGCCTGCATTCTTTGAGGCTGCTGCTATCCTGATGATCGAAGAGAAAACAAACTTTCCGTTTTGATCAATTTGTTTCAGGCGATAATATACATAATTGCCCGCGTTGAGACTATTATCCTGGTACGTGTAATTTTTTACAACGTTACTGTTTCCGGCGCTTTTTACGGTTCCGACCAGCGAGAAATCCTGCCCGTCATAACTTCTGTATATTTCAAAACGATCACTGTTTAATTCCTGGCTGGTTTGCCAGTCTAAGTAAGAAACTCCGTTTGAATACCTGCCGTTAAAGGAAGTCATGGTTACGGGTGTAGGGGCGCAGGAGTTAACGATCAGCGTATAGTCATTAAAGTTTGAACAATCAGCGTTAACCAAACCTTCCGGTGATGTAGCGACCACGAGCCTGTATTTGTAGCCGTTCATTTTAGGGGATACATTTTTTATAACTAATGGTAATGTGTAGGTGTTGCCTGAAAAAGCCGCTGTTTGAAAACCGATTGAGCTATCTGCAAAAGTTGCTCCACCGTCTATAGATTTTTGCCATTTGTAATAAATGTTTTGCTGCGCGATATCGGTCACAATGTAGTTAAGTGAAACATCAAAGTTTTCACAGATAGCGCCCGGTAACGGAGCGTTATTGGCCCCTGTTATTGCAACGTTCGAATTAGCAACGCTGAAAGAAATATCATCAAGTCCCAAATCATTTCCGCTGGCGACCTGAGTGGCATTTACTACCTGTAAATCTACCGTGTTGGTTGTGGCGATAAAGGTTCCGCCTACTTTCACCCATGTTGGTGTTGGCGCATAAGCGATAGGACCTGAAGTGGAAATTACTTGTCCGTTTACTTTAAAAGAAATGTTGGGTTCAGAGCCAGCAACAGCCGCGGGGTGCGCTTTTGGTAAAATATTGATTACCCAGGCAGAAAATTCATATTTGGTGCCAATGCAGACAGGAATACTTTTGATCTGGTAAAATACCGGACTTACCGTTTTATCAGGGGCGCCATTTACTGCTAAAAACCATCCGCCATCGCCGGTGTGGTCTTGTCCCTGCCAGGCACCATGAACACAGTTGCCGCCGCTTGCGTTACCAATATTTTTTATAAGTGTATAAGTGCCTTCAGGAACGAGGCCGCCGTTTGCCGCTGAATACTTGTAATCTGAACAGGGAAGAAAAGCTCCTCCTACAGAGCATCCGTTGAGTTGGGTGCCAATATTTCCTAACGGACTATAAGAATTTGATCCATCACTTGTGCAGGAGCCAGCACTATTATTTACTGTAATGTAGGGAGCGCTGAAAGTTCCTTTTGCGCCTAATAAATTGGGTCCCACCTGCGCGTTTGCAACTTGAGAAGCGCCTAAGCATAATACAGATAAAACGATTGAGTAGAAATTGTTCATTCTTTTGTGGTTTGAGGGTTAATGTTGTAAGCAGGATTTACAAAAGATATGAGGGATTGGGGCGGTAAACCAGGAGGAGGATTGAATGAACTTAACAGAACAAGCTATTAAATACAGTGCGGAATTTTAAGGGATATTTGGGTTAGATTGGATCCGTCTTAAGAGACGAAGTGTTTCAGAAGTGCAAATCTATATTCTATTATTCATTGGTGCAAGCTTTTTTGAATTTTTTTTTTTAAAATATCTGAAGATAGCGCACGATTTAGCTTATGAGGACGGACAATTCCTGTCCACTTCGAACCTATACAGGTGCGCTAATTGATGCGTTCAAAATTTTTTTAAAACGACCTTAATTTGATGGTATCAAGGTTTGGAAACGGATGAACGAACAGATTAAGTGAAAATGCGGCAACGGTGTGAAAGTGTAGTGGTAGTGGAACTTTTTTTAAAGATTTATTTCTGAACCTTCCTGCCTTCGTGTCTTTGTGTTGAATCCTTTGTGAACCTTCCTGCCTTCGTGTCTTTGTGGTTTAGATGCATTTCGCTTGAGTAGCTTTTTTTGACAAAAAACTATTTTCAAGAAATGTCTCTTCGCTGATGGTTCTCTTCTTTTGCCTTGACGCAAAAGAAGCCACGAAATAATGGGGTGTTCCACAAAAAGTCAAGGAAAACCCGATCGCTCCGCGCGTTTTTCCTGGCCAGCGCCACCAAGGCTCTAAGCTGATTGGCAGTGGTCGTGTTTAGGTTTGATGTTAGTCCTGGTAATTAAGTTTTTTTTCCGCTCTCTGCGAATGCACAAAGCTACCGGGGTGTTCCACAAAAAATCAAGGAAAACCCGATCGCTCCGCGCGTTTTTCCGGGCCAGCGCCACCAAACCTCTTTGCTGATTTGCAGTGGTCGTGTTTAGGTTTGATGTTAGTCCTGGTAATTAAGTTTTTTTTTCGCTCTCTGCAAATGCACAAAGCTACCGGGGTGTTCCACAAAAAATCAAGGAAAACCCGATCGCTCCGCGCGTTTTTCCGGGCCAGCGCCACCAAACCTCTTTGCTGATTTGCAGTGGTCGTCGGATTGTCTTCTTCTTTTGCCTTGACGCAAAAGAAGCAAAAAGTCAAGGAAAACCCGATCGCTCCGCGCGTTTTTCCTGGCCAGCGCCACCAAGGCTCTAAGCTGATTGGCAGTGATTGTGTTTAAGTTTGATTTTAGTTCTGGTAATTAAGTTTTTTTTCGGTTGGCAAACGAACTTTTTTCGAGTTAAATTAGATGTGACTATACACCCCGCCAGGCAATGGTGCGAACGGATTGTCTTCTTCTTTTGCCTTGATGTGTTCCACAAAAAGTCAAGGAAAACCCGATCGCTCCGCGCGTTTTTCCTGGCCAGCGCCACCAAACCTCTTTGCTGATTTGCAGTGATTGTGTTTAGGTTGATAGAGGTTCGTGGTTAGGTGTATTTTTTTTCGAATGCGGGTTTTGGATTTGTTCCCGGCAATGGTGTGAAAGGGTAGTGGCAGTTGAACTTTTTTTAAAGATTTATTTCTGAACCTTCCTGCCTTCGTGTCTTTGTGTTGAATCCTTCGTGAACCTTCCTGCCTTCGTGTCTTTGTGGTTTAGATGCATTTCGCTTGAGTAGCTTTTTTTTTGACAAAAAACTATTTTCAAGAAATGTCTCTTCGCTGATTGTCTTCTTCTTTTGCCTTGATGCAAAAGAAGCAAAAAATCAAGGAAAACCCGATCGCTCCGCGCGTTTTTCCGGGCCAGCGCCACCAAACCTCTTTGCTGATTTGCAGTGATTGTTTTTAGGTTTGATAGAGGTTCGTGGTTAGGTGTATTTTTTTTCGATGCGGGTTTTGGATTTGTTCCCGGAAACGGTGTGAAAGGGTAGTGGTAGTGGTACTTTTTTTAAAGATTTATTTCTGAACCTTCCTGCCTTCGTGTCTTTGTGTTGAATCCTTCGTGAACCTTCCTGCCTTCGTGTCTTTGTGGTTTAGATGCATTTCGCTTGAGTAGCTTTTTTTGACAAAAAACTATTTTCAAGAAATGTCTCTTCGCTGATTGTCTTCTTCTTTTGCCTTGATGCAAAAGAAGCCCACGAAATAATCGGGGTGTTCCACAAAAAGTCAAGGAAAACCCGATCGCTCCGCGCGTTTTTCCGGGCCAGCGCCACCAAACCTCTTTGCTGATTTGCAGTGGTCGTGTTTAGGTTTGATGTTAGTCCTGGTAATTAAGTTTTTTTTCCGCTCTCTGCGAATGCACAAAGCTACCGGGGTGTTCCACAAAAAATCAAGGAAAACCCGATCGCTCCGGGCGTTTTTCCGGGCCAGCGCCACCAAACCTCTTTGCTGATTTGCAGTGATTGTGTTTAGGTTGATAGAGGTTCGTGGTTAGGTGTATTTTTTTTCGATGCGGGTTTTGGAAAGGGTAGTGGTAGTGGAACTTTTTTTAATGATTTATTTCTGAACCTTCCTGCCTTCGTGTCTTTGTGGTTTAGATGCATTTCGCTTGAGTAGCTTTTTTTGACAAAAAACTATTTTCAAGAAATGTCTCTTCGATGATGGTTCTCTTCTTTTGCCTTGACGCAAAAGAAGCAAAAAGTCAAGGAAAACCCGATCGCTCCGCGCGTTTTTCCGGGCCAGCGCCACCAAACCTCTAAGCTGATTGGCAGTGATTGTTTTTAGGTTTGATAGAGGTTCGTGGTTAGGTGTGTTTTTTTTTGGAATATGGGTTTTGGAATTCCTGCACAGCGGTCGCCCTCTCCTCAAGGGATGGCCACACCCCAACCCCTCTCCCGAGGGAGAGGGACGTGATTTGGGGGTCGCACGTGGCAGTGGTGGGGTTGACTTGATTTATGTGGTTTGAAAAAAGGAAGGAAGCCTGCTTTCCTGCTGGCTCGGGAATAGCGGTCGCGCGGCATCGCCACAGCCGATGTATAATGTAGCGTTCTTGTCTATTTTGAAATCATTTACTTCTAAATGAATATCATTGTAACATACTTTCCAAAAAAAAAGCCGCCTTTCGGCGGCTCTTTACAATGCATCCTTTTCCTTTAGCTTATCACAAGCTTGCCGGTATAGATGCTCGTAGCAGTGTCCCTGCCATCGGCTGAAAAGAAGCCGATCCAGGTTTCTACCGTGTGGCCGGAGAAGCCGCTCACAATAAGTGAGTCCTCCTCTTCCAGGCGCTCAGCGCTGCCCGTCGTGTAAACGCATTGCTGCAAGTCGGGACAGTAAATTACCAGCATGGCCTTATCGCGGTTAGAGGCCTTGCCCGCACCGGAATTATTGGTCCAGGCAAAATCTACGCGGTTCCCGTCGCCAAGGGTGGCGGTAGGATTCAGGGCATTGGGCAGGTCACCCCGGCTAACAAGCACCTTGCTGTAGTCAATGGCATAATCAGGATAAAGACCTGTAATGGCATTGCGGATGTTGTAGCTCAGGGCGCTGTTGGCTCCTGTCATTCTAATGGCATAGCCCTTGAAACTAAGCATTAGCAGGCTGTTGAGGGGCTGCTGAAATTTTGTGATCAGCCCGAATTTTAGCTGCTGCTCATGTTGTTTTTGAGTGCTGCCTTTTTTGCGGCGTGCCGAAATGCTGCGCATGTATTGGATGCCTTTCCAGCTTCCACCAATTACAGTTCCGACCTTGCCGGAGAATCCTCCAAGGATTCCTTTTGAAATTGTTCCCATGATTTTTGGTTTTTATGGGTTACGAAATTGGGTTTATGAACTGCCGCTGCTTTTTTAACCGGTGTGATCGCTGCGGCGCGTTCACTTTCTAAACGGCCTCAATGATTCATATTGTATAAATCCTTTGTCGATTACCGTGGAATGCCGCCCTTGCCGTTACAATGGAATACCTGATTGCATGTTACCACGAATTACCATGTTTTGCGGGTATATTCCTTGAGGGGACACTTATTTGTTCGCACAAATCCAACAGGGTTTTGTTCGGGTTTTGTTCGGGTCTTATTCGGGTCATGTTCGGGTCATGTTCGGGTCTGGTTAGTTCACCCTTCCCGCCGGGGTTAAGCCAGCAGGCCAAAAACCAAAAGATGAGGCGAAAGAGACGCGAAGGAAGGATGAGAAACAGGCAGGGTGGGAGTCTTTAATCAGGATAGTAACGAATCCTCACAGGTCGGGAGACCTGCGCCAGTTTGGTATTAAATTGCGGATTCATCTTTCAATCAGTAACGAACCCTCACAGGCCGGGAGACCTGCGCCAGTTTGGAATGTGCAAAATAGCCCACGTTTTTGTTGGATGAAAGCGTATTTCTACGGTATTTAAATGAATTCTGTATTTCATGCTCTATCCATGCTTTATCCATGCTTTATCCATGCTTTATCCATGCACTATCCGTGCACTATTTTTGAAGAAACCTATTGTAGTTCTTCACCTGTGCCAGAGCGTTACTTAGCCTTCGTTTAATAAAAGCATCATTCCGAACAATAACATAAGACAATCCTCAATCTAATCTTACTATCTCCAATAAGCCTTTTCCATCTTCGGTACCGTTTGCTGGTTGGTTGCCCGGTCGGGACGCTTTTCTTTGGCGGCCTGAACGATTGTGAGTGGGCGGTTGTTTTGTTGGAGGCTTGTTGGCTGGGCCTGGCAGCCTTTTTTCCTTTTCTTTTGCCTTGATGTGTTCCACAAAAAAATCAAGGAAAACCCGATCGCTCCGCACGTTTTTCCGGGCCATCCCACCAGGCACCGAAATTAAACGCAGATTCTAATTCAAAATAGTAAGATAGCTCGAGGTCTAAAAAAAAGTAAAAGGACACTGAAATTTATAACAACCACTGATTAATTTAAGACTAAAAGTCCCCCTTTAGGGGGATTTAATGGGTAAAAGATGGTGCCATTCAACGGCTTTAGCCATTCAACCCGCAGCCTTCAACTCTTCAGCATTCCAATGCTTCAGCCTTCAACGCGCAGCATGTAACGGCCTTAGCTTACCCGTTCAATTCAAAATTGAAAGTAGATCCTTTGCCAATTTCACTTTCCACCCAAATCTTTCCATTTTGCGCTTCAATAAATTCTTTGGAAATTGCCAGTCCCAATCCAGTACCTTTTTCTTTTGAACCGGGAACCTGGAAATATCTTTCGAAAAGCCTCGGAAGATAAACAGCATCAATACCGGGTCCGTTATCTTTTACAGAAAAAACAATATTTCCATTTCGCCGATAGGCTTTTACTTCAATTGTATTATCAGCGTAAGAATATTTGATGGCATTGGTAAGAAAGTTGTTTAATACCCAGGTCGTTTTATCTTCATCCGCGTTTATTTCCGGGAGGTTTTGTTCTGATGTATTTATTAGTTTAATTCCTTTTTCTCTGGCACTGCCCGAAACAGCAGCCATATGCATTTTCAATGATTCCTCCCGGATTTACTTTTTGAATATTTAGTTGAATCCGGCCGGTTTCCACCTGTGACATGTTCAATAATTCGCTCAATATTTTAAGCATTCGCTGGTTATCCTGCTTCAGATTTTCAATTAAATCCTTTTGTTCAGTTGATAGCATGCCTGTCTGCTCATCTTCTAGCAATTTTCAGACTAAAATCTGAAGAAGCCAAAGGAGTTTTTAATTCATGGGATATGGTTGAAATAAAATTGGTTTTGGCTACATCCAGTTCTTTATAAGAGGTGATATTTTTTAGAACAATAACCTTGCTTTCAGTATTCTCCCTGTCTCACTTCAATCACTTCTTTAATGAAATAATTTTCCCGGTTATCAACAACTATTTTAAAAGGTGTTGTATTTTCCTTATTTATCAAAAAGCGAAAAGATCATTCCTATTTTTTAATTCCTCAACTGATTTTCCGACTGTTTCTTCAGACTGTCAATCCTAGAAGCTGTAGTGCCTGGTGATTGGCAAAAAGTACCATATTGTTTTTATCAATTCCGATACTTGCATCTTTTAAACTGTTGATAACCGCTTCTGCACGGCTTTTTTCAAACATCATTTTATTAAGGTTGCTGCTTTCAAAATATTCAAGCCTTTCTGCCATCTCATTAAATGCATCGGCAAGTTCCCAAATTCGTCTTTATTATTCAATATGAATCCGATGTCTATAATTTTTATTCGCTATTTCTTTTATCGCCTCTGTCAAATGATTGATAGGATTGGTAACTATCGAAGGGAAATTTACAAGTAAATGTAAATGCAATAAGAAATACCAGCCCGCCAAGCGAAATAATTAATGTAAGCGCATTATCGGCAGTTTTTTGCGCTTTATCATTTTTCTTTGTATGGCATTCATATTCAATGAAGAATTTTTTGTATTTCGTTCTCATTGTTTATATATTTTGCTGCTGTATCCCTGCTTTCAGTTTATTAAAATAAATTCTTACGAAATCGGTAGCCTGCCTTTCTCCCTGTTCTGTAATATTATTTTCCTGTTGTTTTAATGCATTTTCAAATTGCTTAGCATGATTATCTATTGTCGCTCTAATGCAATTTAATTGTTGTTGCATCGTATGGCAATAAGATAGGCTTTCATAGTTATCCTGCAAAATATTTTTTGCTTCTGCTTTCAATTTTGCCATATAATAAATACTTACTCCTCCTGTTATTAATAAGTAGCAGGAAAAGAAATAATGTGCCAAGCCATATTTTATTTTTTACACTTAATGCCATCAGGAAAATATTACAATATCAACATTATTTTTTGAAAGTGTTTTTAATAACTGGTTAAATACACTGGTTTTTAAAATGATTTGAAAAAGGTTTAGATGCGGTTTACCAAGGCAAATGGTTGTAATTTCTTTTTCATTAACCATTTCAATTATTGCCGAAGCAATATTATCCTCCTTTTTTTTGAATTACTTCTGCACCCAATTCTGTTGCATTCTTAAAGTTATTGATTAAATGCCGTTGTGCTGCCAAAGGAATTTTATCCAGCTGATTCTTTTGGAGATTTGCACATATAATACATACCATTTGCTGTTATAGTAAGAAGCAAGCCTGGCTGTTTTGCGAATGATTCTTTGTGCTATTTCATGGTTGGACGAAACACAAGCCAGAAAACGTTCATGCCGAAAGGGGTTTGCTTAGCAGTAACCTGGTAATCTACTTTTCTTTCTACCTGTCCTGCGACTTCTTTTAATGCCAGTTCACGAAGCTGTAAAATTTTGTCAGGCTGAAAAAAATTTTGTAATGCCTGCTGCACTTTTGTATGGTCATATATTTTGCCGGCTTTTAATCTCGATATTAATTCATCGGCGGTTAGATCAATGTTTACTACCTCATCTGGCAATCTGCAGCATTTTATCCGGTATTCTTTCCTTTACTTCTACCCCGGTAATTTCTTTTACATCTTCATTGATGCTTTCAATATGCTGAATATTTACAGCGGATATTACATCAATTCCTGCATCCAGTACATCCAATACATCCTGCCATCTTTTTTCATTTTTACTTCCGGGAATATTTGTATGAGCCAGTTCATCTATGATTACTACTATCGGGATGAAGTAACAAAATAGCCTGCACATCCAATTCCTCCAATCGTTTGCCTTTATAAAAAACTTCCCTTCGTGGAATAACCGGAAGCCCTTCTATTAATGCCTGTGTTTCCTTTCTTCCATGCGTTTCTACATAACCAATTTTTATATTGACGCCGTTTTGCAAATAAAGTATGTGCTTCCTGCAGCATGCGATATGTTTTGCCCACGCCAGCGCTCATTCCAAGATATATTTTCAACTTGCCGCGGGCACTTTTGCGGTTCAGTTCTAAAAACTCCTGAACTCTTTTTTCTTTATCGTCATTTTCATTCATCTAAAAGAAAAAACAAATGAAGTGGTTATAAAAAAATCATTCATTACGAACAGATTTCCTTTCTGAAAAATAGCGTCTTTACTATTCAAAGTTCGAATTTCGGTGCGCCACCAAAAATTAGGATAAAACTTTCTATCTACATTTAAAGATGCGCCGTTTGTTTTAAAACCATTTATGGTATTTGTTGGGATAATGATACCATATCTGTCATTGAAATATTCGCCTCTCAATGCTACCGACCAATTATCATTCAGTGTATAGCGAATTACAATAGTGGGACTATACCAAGTATTCAATTTACTGCTTCCTTTGCTTTTTTGTTGCCCGCCAATATCAAAACCAAGAGTGACAGCCAACTTGTTATTTAACTGAAAAGTAGCATAAAAGTTATTGAAATAGCGCCATTGACTTAGGCTATCCGGTTTATCATTTCCAATATACGTGCTCCAGTTGAGCGTTGTTTTATCATTCGGTTTAATCACCAATTGTGTTCCAAATGCAGGCGTGTTATTTCCCGCCTGTCTTTGTATGCGCTGCCAACCGTTCAACAGCATTCCGCTTAATAAAACTTTTTCATTTTTAGATATACAGGAGATTTTGGCGCCTGCCTCAAAGAAAGGTGTATTATCACCGGTAATACTTTTTGTCAATGTCCAGTTATCGGTAGAGATAAGGCTTTCGTAACCAATGTGGGAAGGCATGATGCCGGCATCTATCCAAACGTTATTTGTTTTAGAAATTTTGATACCGATGTTCGCTTCATAAATATGCCTTAACAATTCCTGTTCCGCTGCAAGATTGTATTGTGCATACGTGCCGGCCATCAAACCAATATTGGCTCTTACGTTTTTTGAAGAATATTGTGCTTCAATTAATCCAATATTCAAATTAACTTCATTATGCCTGTTATAATTATAAATAAAGAAAGGCTTCACATGGTTTTGAGGTTTATTAAAATCGTACGAATAATAAATATCCGCCAATACACGCCAGGTCAAAGTTTTATTTTCTGTGGTGTCTTGTGCCATTAAATAATTTGAAAATGACAGAAAAACTACTGCTAATATTTTCTTTTTCATCACTTATCTGTTAATTCATCCAGGTCAATATTTAATCTCAATACGTTTATTTTTTCCGGGCCTAAAAAACCTGCAAAAGGTTTTTCAATATGTTTACCAACGAGCGCTTTTAATTTTTCTTCAGAAATATTTCTGAAATTAGAAATCCGCCTTATTTGTACGTTTGCTGCTTCAACTGAAATATCCGGGTCTAGTCCGCTACCAGATGCAGTAATCAAATCAGAAGGGATTTCGTCTTTTTTTATTCCCGGATTATGAACCAAAAAACTATCAATTCTGTTTTGAACTAATCATTAAATAAGCAGAATCAGAAGGCCCTTTATTACTTCCACCGGAAGCCATAGCATTATAATCTGACAGCAGAAGGACGGCTGTTGAAATATTTATCTTCTGTAAATTTTTGTCCTATCAATCTGATAGCCAACTACTTTGTCATTTACGCATAACGGTTTCACCTTTTCCTTGAGCAGGCGCAGCCTGAGCAATAGCCCAGATCAATATAGAATAGAACCCGCAGAAAAACACAATACAACAGGATGGTAAGCCTTATAGCGGAAGAATATGATTGTTTCATGTTATTGAATTTTTTATAAAATGAAAACTTTCAAAACCAAACAGATACCAATAAATCAATTAATTTAATTCCGATAAACGGAACAATCACATACCGCCCAATCCATAGATCAACAGATTTCTTCTCAACAATGCACTTGCACCAATTGGTTTATATGCAACACCTTTTAAAGCCAATGGAATCAGTAATGGAATAATAATGGCATTAAAAATTACTGCTGATAGAATGGCGCTTTCAGGACTGTGCAGATCCATAATATTCAATGCCTGCAAGGCCGGAATAGAAGCAATAAACAATGCCGGAACAATGGCAAAATATTTGGCCACATCATTGGCAATGGAAAAAGTGGTAAGCGTACCTCGTGTCATCAGCAGTTGTTTGCCAATTTCTACGATTTCAATCAGTTTGGTTGGATCATTATCCAGATCAACCATGTTACCGGCTTCTTTTGCAGCCTGTGTACCGCTGTTCATGGCTACACCAACATCGGCCTGTGCAAGTGCAGGTGCATCATTGGTACCGTCACCCATCATGGCTACCAGTTTACCGCCTGCTTGTTCTTTTTTGATGTAGTTCATTTTATCTTCAGGTTTTGCTTCGGCAATAAAATCATCTACACCTGCTTTTTCGGCAATAAATTTTGCGGTTAAGCGGATTATCGCCGGTTACCATTACGGTTTTTACACCCATTTTGCGCAAGCGTTCAAAACGTTCCTGGATACCGGGTTTAATGATATCCTGCAATTCAATTACACCCAGTACTTGATTATTTTCTGATAACTACCAATGGCGTTCCACCATTTGAGAAATAATTTTTACTCTGTCTTACCAGTTTCATCGGGAAATGTATTTCCTGCCTTTATCACTATGTTTCGTGATAGCATCAAAAGCACCTTTTCGGATTCGTTTACCATCTAGATATATCCACACCACTGCTTCTTGTTTCGGCAGTGAAATTTGATAAATATACGATTTCGTTTGCGTCAATGATACGTTTTGATATCCTTTTGATTCAGCCAGTTCAACGATGGATTTTCCTTCAGGTGTTTCATCAGCCAAGCGAAGCATAACACACAGGCTTCTATAAATTCTTTTCATCAACACCATCGGCAGGATAAAAATTGGTGGCTTTACGGTTACCAATGGTAATGGTTCCTGTTTTATCCAACAACAACACATCAATATCACCGGCAGTTTCAACCGCTTTTCCGACTTTTGGTAATCACGTTGGCACGTAATGCCCTGTCCATACCTGCAATACCAATGGCGCTGATAACAAACCACCAATAGTGGTTGGAATCAAACAAACAAACAAGGAAATAAATGCCGCAATGGTAATTGGTGTATTTGCATAATCGGCAAATGGTTTCAGCGTAACACATACAATAATAAAGATCAGTGTAAAGCCTGCCAGTAAAATGGTCAATGCAATTTCATTTGGTGTTTTTTGGCGACTTGCACCTTCAACCAGGGCAATCATTTTATCCAAAAAACTTTCACCCGGCTCGGTGGTTACCTTCACTTTTATCTGATCGCACAATACTTTTGTACCACCTGTTACAGATGATTTATCGCCACCTGCTTCGCGGATTACCGGAGCAGATTCTCCGGTAATGGCACTTTCATCAATGGTTGCAATACCTTCAATGATTTCACCATCGGTTGGGATGATATCACCTGCTTCGCAAATAAATATATCGCCTTTTCTTAACTGCGATGAGGGTACGATTTTTATCTCATTTACAAACATTTCTCCAACCGGCTGTATCCATTTTGCAGGTGTTTCTTCCCGGGTTTTGCGCAAACTTTCGGCCTGTGCTTTTCCTCTTGCTTCGGCAATAGCTTCGGCAAAATTGGCAAACAATAATGTGATAAAAAGAATGGCAGAAACAATAACATTGTAGGCTAAAGCTTCCCTGCGCTTTTTCTCCGGTAACTATCCATATACATACTGCCAGCATTACGATGTTCCAATTTCCACCGTAAACATTACCGGATTGCGAAACATAATGCGCGGATTTAGTTTTATAAAAGATTGTTTAATCGCTTCCTTTACCAGGGCTGGTTCAAACAATTTTGTGTTCTTTTATGGGCTGACATTTTCTGTATATAATTTATAATTAATTACCCTCACACTTCTCACCTAATACCTGATACCTGATACAACACACCTCACTTAAAATATTCTGCAATGGGCCCCAGCGTTAATGCCGGAAAAAAAGACAATGCAGCCACAATACATATCACTGCGAAGACCATGATTCCAAATGTGGCGGTATCTGTTTTCAAAGTGCCTGCACTTTCAGGGACATATTTTTTTGCTGCCAGAATTCCTGCAATGGCCACCGGTCCGATAATAGGAAGATATCGCGCCAGCAACATCACGATGCCAGCAGCAATATTCCAGAACGGTGTATTGTCACCCAGTCCTTCAAACCCAGACCCGTTATTGGCAGCTGAAGAAAGTACTCATACAGCATTTCCGAAAACCCATGATAACCGGGATTATTTAGCCAACCTGCATAAAGAGGTGGACTTTGCGCATAGAGATAGGATGACAATGAGCTTCCTGCAAGTATGAGCAATGGATGCAGCAAGGCAATGATCATCGCAATTTTCATTTCTCGCGCTTCAATCTTTTTACCCAGAAATTCCGGTGTTCTTCCCACCATCAATCCACTGATAAATACTGCTATAATGATAAAAATATAAAAATTCAAAAATCCAACACCCACACCACCATAAAAGGAATTGATCATCATTCCCAGCATCGCACACATCCCGGTTAGTGGCGTAAAGCTATCGTGCATGGCGTTTACAGAACCGTTGGAAGTTACGGTGGTAGTGATGCCCCAATAGGCAGATGCTGCCGCACCAAAACGAACTTCTTTGCCTTCCATACTTCCCAAAGGCTGCACAATACCCATTTTGTCAATGGCAGGATTTCCTTTCATTTCATGGATATATTGTCGGTATCAGCAAAAACAAAAACCCAATTGTCATTACTCCAAAAATCATCCAGGCAAACTTCTTTTTTTCAGAATAAAACCCAATGCAAATACCATGGCAATCGGAATTAAAATGATGCTGATATTTTCAACCATGTTGGTAAAATAATTCGGGTTTTCAAAGGATGTGCTGCAGTTGGCGCCAAAAAATCCACCACCGTTTGTGCCCAATTGTTTTATGGCAATCATTGCAGCGACAGGACCACGGCTTACATTGACCGTATCGCCCTGCATGGAAATGTATTGTCCTTTTCCTTCAAAGGTCATCGGGGTGCCATTAAAGACCAATAATATTGCAACCACAATTGCCAAAGGCAATAAAATTCTTGTGCATGATTTTACAAAATAGTTATAGAAATTACCCAGCTTTTCAGTAGTTTTTTCTTTCATTGCCATAAACACTACCGCACAAATAGCCATGCCGGTTCCGGCACTGATAAATTGAAACAGCATGAGCACCAGTTGACCGAGGTAAGACACCGCAGTTTCGCCGGAATAGTGCTGCAGGTTGGTGTTGGAAATAAAACTGACTGAAGTATTAAATGCCAGATCCGCACTCATGGATGGATTTCCATCAGGATTTAGCGGAAGCCAGCTCATGTTCATGAAAACAAACATCGAAAATATAAACCACACCAAATTAATTGTCAGCAATGCGACCAGATGTTGCTTCCAGTTCATTTCTTTTTCAGGATTGATACCACTGAGTTTAAAAAATATTTTATCCAATGGATTGAGAAAACGTGCGCCCATGTTTTTTCTCCTTCATACACTTTGGCGATATATTTTCCTAATGGAATAGCAAGTGCAATAGTGATAACAAACATGGCAATAATGCCAAAAATTTCCGTGTTCATAATGTATTATTCGTTAGAATTTTTCGGGTTTGAGCAACACGTAACAGAGATAAATGAAAACCAAAATGGCAATGAGGAATAGTAGTGTCATAATTTTAGTTTTTTGAAATAATTTTAATTGAAGTGCCAAAAGAAATGCCTTAATAAGAAAAACGCGATAGCAGTTTTTATCATCCTTTATCTATAGCGGCTTTGAGAAGAAATAAGGATTTACCAGAAGATTATGGCAATAAAAAACCTCACCGAAACGGTAGTGTTGATTTTCAAAATGGAAGGAAAGCAGTCTTATTTTGAGATGTTATACTCTTCCATTTTTCTGTAAAGCGTAGTGAGCCCGATATTAAGCAGCCTGGCCGTTTCTGTTTTATTGCCATTGGTATGTTGAAGCACTTTGCGGATGTGTTGTTTCTCGATTACTGTTAAGTCGTAAATATTTTCTGAACCGGTAAGAGCAGACTGCAGTTCATAAGGCAGGCTTTCTTTGGTGATCTGTTCTGCGTCTTCGAGTATAACTGCCCTTTCTATTGTATTTTTTAATTCTCGAATATTACCTTTCCATTCTGATTGTTGTAATAACCGGGCTGCTTCTTTTGTGAATCCCGTTATTTTTTTATTTGATTTGACAGCAAAAAAAGAAAGATAATAATTTGCCAAAAGAGGAATGTCACTTTGCCGGTCGCGAAGCGGAGGCAATTCGATGGTAAATGTATTGAGCCGGTAAAATAAGTCTTCTCTGAATTTTCCCTCGTTGATTTGTTTTTTAATATCACGATTGGTGGCCGCTATAAAACGAACATCTATTTTGGTCTGCTTCGTGTCACCCACTTTTATAAACTCAGAAGTCTCCAGCACACGAAGCAATTTACTTTGCAAATCATAAGGCATTTCACCAATTTCATCAAGCAATAAGGTACCGCCATTTGCTTCTTCTATCAAACCTTTTTTGTCCTTCAACGCACCGGTAAATGCTCCGGATTTATATCCAAAAATTTCACTTTCCAACAGCTCTTTTGAAAAAGAACTACAGTTGAGCGCGAGAAAAGGTTTTGTGCGCCTCGTACTGGCATTGTGTATTGCATGTGCAAACACTTCTTTCCCTGTCCCGGTTTCGCCTAATAGTAATACGGTAGCATCTGTTCCTGCTACTTTTTTTGTCAGCGTTACAGCATCTTTTAATATTCCGGAAGTACCGATAATGTTTTGAAAACCATTGTTATGCTGTTCCTGCGATCTCGACATCCTTTTTTGCATCTCTCCTTTTTCTATCGCTTTATTTAGCAATGGAATGATCTTGTCGTTATCATCGCCTTTCACGAGATAATCAAAGGCGCCGTTCTTCATGGCCTGCACACCATCATGAATACTGCCAAAAGCAGTAAGCAGAATTATTTCTATAAAAGGATATTTTAATTTTAGCTCTTGGATGAAATCAACTCCGTTGCTGTCCGGCAGTTTTACATCACAAAGGATCACATCGGGTTCGTTCTCTATCGATCGCTTTTTGCGCCACTTTTAGATTGGCGGCTTCAGTAACATCAAATCCTTCCATCTTTATGAGTCGTGACAACAAACCGCGAAGTTTTGCTTCATCATCTATAATGAGCACCTGCTTCATTAAACAAAGGTGATTATTTATTCTGATTTATACTATTTTTGCCTGGCCCTTGCTTATATTACTTCACGAGTTTTGCATTTGTGCTATAAACATTGATGCTTAGCCGCCAATTCATTCAATACACTTTCATAGTGTAGTCCATATTTCCTGGAAATACGTCCCTGCAATTTGCAGTTCTCTGGTTGCAAAATTTCAGGCAACTTTCGGATTAGATGGAATCTTCAGGATTTAATGATTTCTCCCTTCCTCTTTTTCAACGCATTTGTTTTGGTAACGTCTTTAGCCTTCAACGCACAGCCTTCAACGCTTCAGCATTCAACTTCCTATTAACCAATTAATTTCTTCTTTTCTTTTTTCCTTGATGAAAAAAGAAATAAAAAATTATGCGCATCATTTCTATTGATTTTGGAGATTATGAGATCGCTTTGCTAAGTTCAAGGACCGTGCTGTAACAACTTATTCCACTACCACTTCATATGAAACCAAATGGAATCCTACAACTAATAAATATGATGGGTATACGGTAACAAAATCTACACCTGTAACGAAGTACGAAAGAGGCCCGGGTACTGTTACAGAAACTTCCCTTAAATGTTCGTACTGTTATGGTGAAGGAACAATTGAGGCTGAATATAATATGCACTTGATATGGGATCCATCAAACTACAGGTATTACGTGCAATAGTTTCTTACCGCAATTGGAGACTGTAAAATAAACTGTGTCAAAGTTCACAAGAATTAAGAACTTTAAAAACACAGTTTATAACATCCGAAACAAAAATGAAGCCTTCGATTACGAAGCATTAAAAAAGGAGACCCTTGAGCAATTTCGCTCGGGCAAGGATTTATTCAGCAAAGGAGGAGCCTTTGCACCCCTACTAAAAGATTTTTTACCCCCCCCCCCCTCTGGCGCAGATCTCCAGACCTGTACAAGAGCGTTACTCAGCCTTCGTTTAATATAGTATCATTCCGAACAATAACATAAGACATTCCTCAATCTAATCTTACTATCGGTACCGTTTGCTGGTTGCCCGGTCGGCACGCTTGGCGGCCTGAACGATTGTGAGTGGGCGGTTGTTTTGTTGGAGGCTGTTGGCTGGGCCTGGCGGCCTTTTTTCTTTTCTTTTGCCTTGATGCAAAAGAAACAAAAAATCAAGGAAAACCCGATCGCTCCGCGTGTTTTTCCGGGCCGGCGCACATCAACTGAGTAGCGGGCTTTTTTGGGAATTTGGGCGATGGCTTTTCAAAGGAATGTTGGGGAAAAAGTTGGTTTGCTGGTTGGTTGCCCGGTCGGGACGCTTGTCTATGGCGGCCTGAACGATTTTGAGTGGGCGGTTGTTTCGCGCGCTCTGGCGCAGGTCTCCATACCTGTGCAAGAGCGTTACTTAGCCTTCGTTTAATCTTCGGTTCCTCTTTCAATCAGGATTAGTAACGAACCCTCACAGGTCGGGAGACCTGCGCCAGTTTGGGTTAGCAACGAACAGTCACAGGTCGGGAGATCTGCGTCAGAAAGCGTCAGCCAGAAAGGTAACGAACAGTCACACGTCTGGGGGACCTGCGCCAGGAAGATAAAAACCGCCAATACTACCTTTACGATGATAAAGGTAATGATGAAACGACGCTGTTGATAGGCTATAAATTCAGGCATTCCCATCTGGTCCTCTCTTTCTCCTCCTCCATTTGTAAACCTCAAACCAAATCACAGAAACAAAAGCAGTAGCAACTGACCAACTGATTTGCATCCCATTCAAAGAAGTTATTCTGAAAAAGGAAGAGAATGAAGGAATGTATAAAATCATAGCAAGCAAAGAAAGTGTGGCAATTATTACTATTTGTAAAGGGATATTTTTATTTCTTAAAGTATTTAAAACAGAAAAGTAAAACGACCTGTTTACCAGCGTCAGGAACAGGTTTGCAAAAATCAAGGTAGTAAATACAAGAGAGCGGGTCATCTCTTCGGTGTATCCTTTTTGGACAGCAAGTTGATAAATAAACAAGGTTCCTACAGTGATCGCCAGGCCCTGAAAAATGCTCAGACTTAATTCCTTTAAATTAAAAAAGGTATTGGTAATTATTCGCGGTTTTTGCATCATACTGTTTTTTTCCAACGGCTCATTTTCATAAACGATAGAACAGGTTGGACCCATAATCAGTTCTAAAAAAATAACATGAACAGGCGTAAATATCGCCGGATAAATCCAGCCCAAAATTAAGCGGCAAGCGCCACCGTTAAAATAATAGGAATATGTATGGAAATAATATATTGAATGGCCTTTTTCAGATTGGTATAAATCTTTCTTCCCATGGCTACGGCATCTACCATTTTCCCAAAATCATCATCCGTTAAAATCAGTGAAGACGCTTCTTTGGCAATCTCTGAACCGCGCTTGCCCATAGCAATTCCGATGTTTGCAGCTTTAAGCGCCGGGCCATCATTTACGCCATCGCCGGTCATTGCTACAATATGATTCTGGCGTTTTAAACTTTCAATGATCTTTAATTTCACCTCCGGAAACATGCGGGTAAAAAGATTGATTTCATCACCGCTTTATCAAAGTCGGTCTTCATTCAATTCCAACAATTCAGCGCTGGTTATCGCTTTTTTCATATCCCCTGAAATGCGCTTGTTTTGCAATGGCGGTTGTCGTTACAGGATTGTCTCCGGTAATGATTTTTAGTTTTATTCCTGCATCATAAAGTTGTTTAAAAACATGACCGATGTTCTTTTTCGGTGGGTCATAAAACCCAATTAGTCCCAAAAAGTTTATTGAAAATTCCTGTTGTGTTTTTGGAAAATCATTTCCGTTGAAATCAATAATTCCTACACCCAAAACCCGTAAACCTTCTTTGGCAAAGGATATTAAAGTGATTGTTTATTTTTTTCTTTTCCTCTTCATTTAATAAGGAACATTTTAAAATTGCTTCCGGCGCACCTTTTACCGCAATGATTCTTTCGCCTTTTTTATTTTCAAAAACATGCGTCATCATGGGTGGTTTACCATCCAATGGATATTCATGAATCATTATAATTCAGGTCGCAAATCTGTTGAAACATTCTTTTCATAAGCTTTATGAATTGCTTTTTCCATTGAATTAAATGGAATGCTTTCGCTTGCCCACATCGCTGTACTAATCAGGATTTGTGCAGATGGATCTTTCCAGTTTTCCTGGGTCAGTGTTTTATCAGTGATAAAATCATACAACTGGTATAATTCCATTCTGTTTTCAGTGATGGTACCTGTTTTGTCGGTGCACAAAACCGTTGCTGCGCCCAACGCTTCCACGGTTGATGTGTCTTTTACAATAATGCCCATTTTCATCAACCGCCATGCTCCCAACGCCATAAAAGTTGCCAATGCAACAGGAATTTCTTCCGGCAAAACGGACATCGCAATCGTTAAGCCTTTTAATAAGCTGTCTAAAATATTGCGGGAATGAAAATAGTTGATGCTCCAAATAATGAGAAAAATAATACCGCCTGCTATTGCCATCCATTTTACGAAAGTGTTGATTTGCTTTTGTAAAGGCGTTTTGTCTTTCTGAATATTTTGAATGGATTTTCCTAATTCTCCCAATCGGGTATGTCCGCCTATTGCTGTTACTTCAAACACACATTGCCCTGATTCGGCCAGAGTTCCACTATATAGCTTATTGTTTTCTTTTGAATGAATGTCTTTTGTTACACTGAAAGATTCACCGGTAAGAATCGATTCATTAACTGAAAAATCATTCAGTTGTTTTACCAAACCATCAGCGGGAACCAGTTCCCCTTCTGATACAACGACATAATCGCCCACTACAATTTCTTCTGATAACAAATGAATAAGTTCATTATTCCGAATCACAGTTGCATGTGGTTGCGTAAATTCCTTTAATGAATTCAACGCATTTTGACTCCTGTTATCCTGGTAAATTGAAATGGCTGAAACCAAAATAATCGCTCCAGACATAAACCAGGCGTCAGAAAATTCACCCAAAACAAAATAGATAATCGCCGCCGCAACTAACAAAATAAACATCGGTTCAGTAACGGCATCTTTCAAAGAATGCCAAAAGGGACTTTCAGATTTTGTTTCAATTTTATTGATGCCAAAATTCTTCCTGGAATTATTTACTTCTTGTTCTGTAAGTCCGGCAAAGTAAAAGGGATTAGTGACTTTCATTAAAGTTTTATTTTCCGGTTATTCAATACTAGCAAAAATGGTATAGATATAACTTCCGTAACCAATTAATTCAATAACAAAAAGCACGGGGATGTGTTTATTTTTTATTGAGGACGCTATGATTTTATTCAGCATAATTATTCGTCATTTTCGTGTTGAGAATTGGTTGCATTACTCTCCACATTAATCAATGTGTTAGTGGTTTCCAGATGCCGGATTTTTCCTCCGAGGTTTCCTGCCCAGGCCATGGCGAAGAAAGTAATAGCTGAGAACACGAAAGCAACCAGGAACGCTTTTGGCACAAACGTAGATTTAATTTTATAAAGCACTATCGCTAACAAAGAAAAAAAGGCGGTTATTTCCATCAGCCAAAAAGCAATTTCAGATGCTTCTTCCTGGTCATGAATTAAGTCTTTGGAAATGCCGCTGACATGTTCAACACTTTCTTCATCCCGATTACAGGGAAATTTTGGAAAAAGAAGTTTTTGAAAGATTTAAGCACTTTTAGATTTATTCGCAAAATTTACTTTTCATCAGATAAAGGTCATTTTTATCCCGATTTAAAAAATTTTCGGAATCGGTTCAAAAAAAAAAGATAATTTTATGACTTCATAAAATTGTTCTTTTCTAAAAATAGGGATGCCAGGCGGGTTTCATACTATTTACCTACTTCTTGTAGTTCAGTCATCAGGTTGCTACTCTAACCAATTCCATGAATGCCAAATGTAACGTAGTTTCTGCGTTGATCGGCACATCCTCTGTAAACCAATAATATTTTTATTACGAGATAGAGCAAAAATTTCCAGGGCGAATTAATTCCGAGAAATTTTATATGCGTAGTTCCATGTGCAATTAAGAAAGCATCAAAAATATTTACATGAAACAGAAAAAGATTGCATGTGATTTTTTAAAAATCATCATTGCCGGCATTTTTGTATTGCCGGTTTGCGCTTATGCACAGGCTCAGACAAAACAATGGGTAGTTCCTAAAGAAGCATTGGCGGTTAAAAATCCATTGGCCAATGACGCAGCTTCCGTAAACATTGGAAGAACACTTTATAAAACTCAATGTTCTCCCTGCCATGGAGATAAAGGAAAAGGAGACGGACCCGCAGCGGCTGCCCTCACTCCTAAACCGGCCGATCATACCTCTATGGCTTTACAACAGAATCCGACGGGTCATTGTTTTATAAGATTTCCGAGGGACGTAAGCGCATACTCATGCCCGGATTTAAAAATTCGTTGAAAGAAGACCAGCGATGGGCACTGATCAATTTTATCAGGACGCTTCCCCAAGAATAAATAACCGTACCCATTCATTCACCTGAAAATGCATGACTTATGAAAGAAACAATACATAGACTAATTCAGCTGTTACTGATAATTTGTTTTCTCTTGCTTTTTTCAACGACTACAAGAGCTCAACAGCCAACTGTTGTAGTGGATTCTTCGCTCCTTGACAGAATCAATGTTCTGGAACAGCAAGCCAACTACACTAAGCCGGGAGAAGACCATTTTATGGTGGCCGGGCTTACTACATTCGGATTTGTAAGAAACAAAACCACTACAACTTTTAACGGTCTCAGCCAGGTTTCAAAAACAAACAGTCTCGCTGATGCGGATCACTATGAATTCAGTCCCATGTTTCTTTGGAGACATGGAAACAAATTCCTACTTGAATTTGAGCCTTCTTTCAGCGGAGACCAACTGGGTGTCAACTGGGCAGCTATTTCCTATTTTGCTTTACCAGGATTAATTATTCGTGGCGGATATTTGGTATTGCCCTTTGGCGCTTATAATAAAAGATTAGCGGCGGGGTGGATCAATAAATTTGCTTCCGATCCGGAAGGAGTAACTGGCGCCACTGATTACGCAGTTGAAGTGGGAGGTGGACTGCAGGCAGGCAGCATGAAATGGAGTTATGATGTAGCCATTTCAAACGGATTCAAACTTAACCCCGATGGAACTACTCAGAATGCAGGGATTACGGATAATAATAAAAACAAAATGATTACAGCAAGGATAGGATGGCTGCCATTATCCAATTCTTCTGTTGAATTAGGAGCATCTATAATGAGTGGGAAAGTAGGAGATGCCGGTGCAAAAGATGAAAACGTTATGGCTAACTTGTACGCACTGGATTTGAACATTGTAGAAAACATCAAGCCCTTTCAATTAAATATAAAAGGCCAATATAGCATCACGGATATTGGTCACGCCGATTATATCAATCCTGTTGATTCCACTACTTATAGTTTTAATAACCATACTACAACCGGATATCTGATGGCTGCGTTAAGGCCGGTATCTTCTAAAAGTTTTATCAAAAATTTTGAAATCGCCGGCAGGTATGGAAATTACACAAGCCCTGCCAATTCGCTGTTTGGAACAAAAGATAATTCTCTGGCTCTTAGCCTGAATTATTGGTTGAACTGGCGAACAGTGGTAAGATATACTTATGAAGCTATCAAAGGAACCAATCGGGTTAGTGAAGCTCTTGCAGGCACACCCGGCGCTGTAACCAAATCCAATTCCATGTATCTGCAATTTTCCATTCAACTTTAAATTGATAAAAAATGAGCATCCTCGATAATAAAAAACAAACCATTTTAAGTATTTTGGTTCTACTAATGGTTCCAGTGATTGTAATAGTGAACAGCTGCACTGCCAGCCAGAAAGTATCTTCAAAATCCGGAGCACAATTATGGGCAGAAAACTGTCAGCGATGCCATAATACACCTTCCCCATCTACCTTTTCGCCTGAAAAATGGGAAACAATCGGAATGCACATGCAAACCAGGGCTTTGCTGACTGATAGGGAACGAGATAAAATAGTTGAGTTTTTAAAACAATAGTTTGGTAATTACTACTCTAAAACTTTCCATTTTTTTTCTTTATATTATCAATAAACCTGGTTGTCATCTTTACCGTTTTCAATTTTTTTTTAAATTACTTTTGGCTTGTTTCAACTAAATTATTTTTCAACTTAAAATTTATACAATTCGCTAATTATTAGATAGCGTTTCAGGACACAAAGAATATTGCTCATTACAGTCACAGGGAAATGTTGGATAAGAAGCTTTTGAAAGATTCAAGCATTTTTAATAAAGGCGCTGCTTTAAAAAGATAACCATTTATAATGATGCATCTCATGCCGCCAACTGATTAATGTCAATATTTGTATTTCAGGTATGAGATAATTTTGTTCTCCATACGATCATTTAAAACTAAAAGTATTTATGAAAAATATTCTTGTTCCTATTGATTTTTCAACTGCATCTCATAATGCAGCTCAATACGCTGTTTCATTAGCAGACGTTTTTAATGCGAAAGTGATTTTTTTCAATGTTGTTCCATCGGCGTTTATTGTGGAGGATGAATCTGCTGATGCAAGAATGATGGTACATGCCGAACTGATTGAAGAGAACAAAAATTTAGTAGTAAAGGAAATTGAAACACTTTCTAAAAAGGGCACATCAAAAATTGAAGGATTCGTTGGGGAAGGTTCCCCTACTGATGTTATACTGGAAATGGCCAAAGAAAATGACGTTGATATTATTGTAATGGGCATGAAAGGAAAAGGCAAAAGCAATTCAGTTTTTGGCAGTACTACTACAGCTGTAATTCGTAAATCATCTCTTCCTGTATTTGTAATACCTGAAAACGCACTTTATCAATCAATTGACAATATTACTTTTGCTTCAGATTTTGATGCTGATACAGACATAAGCTATTACACTTTGCTACAGGAACTTGCAGAGAAATATAATTCGTCTATTCATATACTGAATGTACAAAAGAATGACGCTGCAATGAGTTCTGAAAGGGTGGCTGGTAAAATGGAAACTGATTTAATATTCTCTAAATTCAGCCATAGCTTCCATTCGGTAGAAAACAATAATGTCGTGGAAGGCATTAATAAATTTATTGAAAAAAATCCCACCGATGTTTTGGCAATGATGGCGCATAAACATTCAGTTTTTGAAAGAATGTTTGGCACAGTTCATACAAAATTAATGAGCCATCAAACAAAAATCCCATTGTTGGTGCTTCAAGATAAATAGAAAATTTCCTGTTGAAAATGAAATACTTTTTATTGGATTTTTATGAACGATACTATGGGAACAATAATTACCGAAGACATTCTTAATGATAGACAATAGCCTTGGTGATTATATCAGCCAGCTCCAATTAATTGCTTTTTTTTCCGGTTATCCATTGATTTATAGCATTGCCTGTTTTATGGCTGGCTGGCAGCCTGAGGAGAAGTTAACTTTTTTTAAAAAAATAACCGTTTTTTTGCCATTTGCCTATGCATTTACGGGTACCTTATTTCTGGGTTTTGTACTAAAAAGTTTATCGCCTGATTTCCAGTTTAAAGATATTGTGGATCAATTTCATACTTCTTATCTAAAAGTATGGGGCTTCCTGGCGATATTATTTTGGCTCCCGCTATTTAATAAAAAACCTTTGCTTGCATTACTGCATAGCCTGGTGTTTTTCTTCTTGTTGATAAAAGATATTTTTATCCATATTATTTCTTTTAATAGCATTGACATTATTAAAAATGACATGAAATTTTTTACTTTCAGCGTCATTTTAAATGCAATCATTGTAGCCGTTACGCTAATGATTCATTTTATTTTTTGCAGCATCAAAAAAAACAAAAGGATTTTGACTAACTGATGCACGTTACAAAAACTTATCATTCCTCAAGTTGCTTCAAGCAGCCGCCTACGGAACTATATCGAATATAAGAAGTACATAACCCAAAGCATTTTCAATCGGTAATAGTTATTCATTTTATGATACCTATCATACTTATCATTGATTTAAGTCATTAAATCGTCATTGTTGCCGGAATACCTTTGGTAAATATTAATTAACTATTTGTTCACTTATTAAAATGTTTTTTATGAAATTACTTAACAATAAAATCTTTATGGGGTTGTTGCTAATTGTTATTAGCTGTGGGTACATTATCAGTTGCAAACATGAAAATGAATTACTGATAAGCACCGGCCCAAAAATTGAAAGGGGTACATTGGTTTTAAATTTCCCTTCTGATACGAAAGTCTCTTATGATAAAACACATGGAAATGTGGGTTGGGAAACTCCTTTTCTTGGTGGGCTTTCAAACCTCACCGGGCGTTTTAATACGTTTGGAATGAACACTTTTAATTTTGATGAAGCCAATCCCGCCAACTCTAAATTTGAAGCATGGGTTTGGATCAATTCTGTAAATACCAGCGAGCCAGGCCGTGACGGCGGTTGCCTCCAAACAACTTTTGGTACCACTACCGCAATGACAACCGATGCTGCCAATGTGGCTATTATCAGATCAAAAAGCATTGAAAAAAGTACAGCTGATAAAGGCTATATCGTGAAATTCGATTTGATTTTTCATGGTGCCACTAAAGAACTTACCGGGAAATTAATGTATGATGGAGTGGTAACAACAGGCACAGGAGCTACCCTTAAAAATACATACGGTTTCAGTTTTGATTTTCAATTTCTTGCCAAAACCGACTTTGGTATTGTATCAAATAATGTAGCGGATAATATTACTGTGAAATGCAACGCCATTTTCATAAAATAAATTGATAGCATTGAATTGAATTACTGAAAATTAAAAATAGAATTATGAAATCAAAAATATTAATATTGGGCTTGCTTCTTTTAGTGATCGGGTTTTTCGGTTGTTACAAAGATATACTAAGCCCAGGCCAGGACCCTACAGCCCCGCCTCAGGACGTAAGTTTTAGTGGTGACCTGCAACCGATTTTTTCTGCAAGTTGTGCGCTTTCGGGGTGCCATGATGCGGTTCCCGGCCACAAACCTTCTCTAACGGCTGCCAATGCATACAACGCAATTGTTGCAGGCGGTTTTATCAACACTGTTGTTCCTGCCGACAGTAAAATTTATGTTGCTGTAAAAGGAGGAACGATGCCACCAACCGGCGCATTAAAACCGTCAGATGTTCAAAAAGTCCTTGACTGGATTCGCAATGGCGCAAAGAATAATTAATAATATTTAAAAAATAAAATAATGAAACCGATAATTTATAAATCGAAATCCCGGTTATTGAGATACGCTGGTTTCGTGCTCTGCCTTTTGTTGATAAACATGGTTGTTTTTGCGCAGGATAGTACTCAAACTGAAGAATCTGCCCCGGTGGTGAAAAAAATGAAACCAGTTAAAAATACTTTTTCAAGTATCTGGATCATCGATAATCAAACTGTAATGGTTCCTGTCAAAAAAACTTTTGAAATGGATATCATGCACCGCTTTGGAACAGTAAAAAATGGTTATGATGATTTTTGGGGCTTTTTTGCTCCTTCAAATATAAGGTTGGGATTTAATTATGTGCCCATAAATAACCTGATGGTGGGCGCATCCATTACAAAGGCAAACATGACCTGGGAAGGATATGGTAAATATGCCATCATCAAACAAACCAAAGGGAAGATATCCGGTGAGCGTTACTTACTTTGGTGATGTGGCTTATGACTCCCGCAAGAAAGATAATTTTGTTCATTTTTCTGACAGGCTGATGTTTTTTAATCAGCTGATCATCGCCAGAAAGCTTACAGAAAAGCTGTCCATACAGGTTGCACCAAGCCAAACTCATGTAAATGTTGTAGACGGATATTTTTATGAACCAGGAAAATATAGGGCTGTAAGAAACCACGATCATATTGCTATAGCATTTTCCGGGCGTTATAAATTAAAAGAGGGAATGGGGGTAATTGCTAACTACGACCAGCCAATTACCAAACACCGTTCAGGCAATCCGTCTCCAAATATTTCCTTTGGGCTGGAGCTAACAACCAGTGCGCATGCCTTCCAGTTTTTCGTTGGCAACTATGCGTCTATAACACCGCAACGCAATAATTATTTTAACCAGAATGATCCGCATAATATTTCTCAGTACCTGATAGGATTTAATATAACCAGGCTTTGGAATTATTAATTATTGAATCCCACAGTACCTGACCCTGGAAATGGCTTATTTGCCGGCTATATTGGCCAGGCGTATTCTGCAACGATACGTTCCATGTACGATAACCAAAATATATATTTCTTAGTAGAAATTTCGGATGCAACTCAAAGCAACAATGTGTCGCCATGGTTTTTTGATCCTAAAACAAATGTATCAGGTAAAACAGGATGGCAAAAAGAACCCTCCAGTGATTCCTACGATGCAAATGGAGTTTTAACCAGGGCTGGCTTTGGCGAAGATAAATTTGCAATGCTTTGGAACATTGATTATTCAACTCCAAAATTTATTTCACAAACCTGTTATTCGAGTTGCCATGTATTTAATCCTTATTTGGATTATTCTAAAACTCCGGCAGTTTATACAGCCAATGCGAGTGGCAACCATTATACCAATGGCCCTTCAGAAAAAATTGATATGTGGTGGGGGCGTTTGGGCTATATGAGCAAAGATGCATCTCTGCAGTTTGTGGATGACAACTACCAGGATTGGGCTGGAGGCCCGGCTATTTCTAATTTAACAGGCGGTAATGCTAACGGAAGGCATGTTGATGGTATAGTGCCTGATGGAACAATGTCTACTACCTGGCCGTTCCGTCCAAATTACACTACATCTCCTGTACAAGGAGAAGTTAGTAATTCCCAAAATTTAAAATTAGATGGCACAGGTGTCTCTGTTGCTGTTCCAATTTGGGTAATTCCGGGAGCTGGCAGCGCTAATTTCATTTTAGTAGCTGATACCACTAATGGTAAAGCTAAAAAGGTAACGCAGGTAAGTTCAACAGGGGCTTTAACTCTAAGCGATGGGTCAACAATTGATCCTAATGTCGGTACAGATTATCAAAGATTGGGAACTACGGCTACTGCGGCAACAGCAAAAAATTCTATTCCGGCTAATATCGGCGTTCCTTTAATTGGTGGAAGAGCTGACATTACTGGTACTGCTGTGTATGCAGGTACTGGCTGGGTAATTGAATACAAGCGTTTATTAAAAACTGCTGATGTATTAAAACAAGACGTTGACTTCTCAAGCTTGCAGGACCAGCAATTTGGATTTGCTTATTGGAATAAATCAAATAACCAACATGGAATTCAACCAAACCTGTTATTGAAATTTCAAAAATAAAAGTTAGCAAAGTGAGCATAATTCAAATAAACTCAAAATATCATGCTACATAAAAAAACATTAACAGGGCTGCTTTTAGCATGTGGATGCATCTTCTTTGTAGCCAGTTGCTACAAAGACAAAACTGTTCCTCTGAGTGTACCTGAAATAACAAAAACAGTAAGTTTTTCTCAAGACCTGGTTCCGATCTTCAATAAAAGTTGCAATACCAGTGGTTGTCATAGTACCGGTGGGCAAACTCCAAATTTATCAGCGGCCAATGCATTTAGCTCTCTTACAATTGGCAATTACTTCGATAAAAATGCACCGGGAAACAGTATTATATACCAAAAGATGACTGGCAAACGTGGAACTCCAATGCCGGTGAGTGGGGTAAATAAAGATTATGCCGCACTTGTACTTGCATGGATTAAACAAGGGGCCAACAATAATTAAAAAAAGCAACATGAAAAAGTACAAAAAATTCACATTCCGGTTCCTGGCAAATTTTTTCCTGCTGATGATGATCGCGGTTCGGATGTTTGCCCAGGATTCAACAGAAGTGCCTATAATAAAAAAAGCAAAACCTGTTAAAAATACTTTTGGAAGTGTTTTAATAATGGACAATCAATCGGTAATGGTTCCCATAAAAGGAACATTGGAAATGGCGATCCAGCACCGGTTTGGAACAGTTGATAATGGTAAAAAAGATCTTTATGGAATTTTTGCACCCTCTAATATCAGGATCGGCCTGAGTTATTCGCCCATCAATAAATTATTAGTTGGCGCCGGGGTAACTAAGGAAAGGATGCAGGTAGATATGTTTGGGAAATATGCATTATTTGTGCAGACTCCCGGGGTCATTCCGGTAAGTGTTACTTATTTTGGCAATGTAGTAATTGATGCCCGGGATAAAAGTAATTTTATTAATAGTGTAGATAGGTTCTCTTATTTTAATCAATTGATCATTGCCCGGAAGATGTCCGAAAAATTTTCTGCGCAAGTAGCACCGAGTTTTTCCTGGTTTAATAATGTAGAAGCTTATGTAGATAGCAAAGGGAATATCCAGAAAAAAATGAATAATTATCATTTTGCTATATCGGTGGCCGGCAGATATAAAATATCTGAAAAATCTGCTGTTACGGCCGGATACGATCAACCGCTTACACAACATCCTGCCAATAACCCACATCCCAATATCTGTTTTGGTTTTGAAACAACTACCAGTTCACATGCCTTCCAGGTTTTTGCCAGCAATTATTATGGCATTGTACCGCAAAGTAACAATGTGTTTAACCAAAATGATTATACAAAAGGGCAGTTTGTTATTGGATTTAATATTACCCATTTATGGAACTTTTAAAGCAACATAGAAACACTTTTAATTAATAATCTAAAACAAAAAAAATGAAAACAAAAGCAATAATTGCAGTCCTTATAACAGGATTTATCGCATTCAGTTTCAATTTAAGAATGAATGACCAGAATAAGCCGTGGCCCGTTCCGGAAGCTGCCAAAAACAAAAAAAATACGGTAGCCACCGATGCCGCGTCAATTGCAGCGGGCAAGGTATTATGGAATACACATTGTAAATCATGTCACGGCGCAAAAGGATTAGGCGATGGAACCAAAGCGGCTCAACTAAAAACTGAACCCGGTGATTTCTCAAAAGCCGATGTTCAATCTCAGACAGATGGCACCTTTTTTTATAAATTATCTGAAGGCCGTGATGACATGCCTGCTTTTAAAAAGAAAATCGCAGATGAGGAAGACAGATGGAACCTTGTAAATTTCATAAGGACCCTAAAGAAATAACTACCCTAAAAAAGCTCTTTTACAGAGCTTTTTTAGTTTAATTCAGATGATTTCAATCATGCAGGTTATCGGTTTACATCATATAATTAGAAATAATATCCCTTTAGTTTTATACTTTCTATTCAATTAATACCATTATGCAAGAGTTACCAAAAAACCAGTCAAGAAAAAAATTTCTCGTTTGGGGCGCAACCGTTCTTTCTTCAGTAACTATATTAAAATTCTTTACCGGTACAAAAAAGAAAAAGCCTGAAACAGTGAAAATGCTCACACAGGACGGAACCTTAGTAGAGATCGATCCAAAGATGCTCTCGTCCGGCGGAAAGAAAATTACCGATAAAGAGTTACAGCAATGGGTAAAAAGCAAATCTTCAAAAATTTAAAAATCAGTAACAATGAGTGATAATTCTGATGTTAACAACATTAATAAAAATTCAAGGCGGGAGTTTCTTTTGTCCGGCCTCTTAGCCTCCGCCGCTTTGGCCGGTTGTAGTGATAAAAACAATCCATTTTCCACTGAGGAAACTGTGGCGCTTTCCGGCGAAAAAGTGAAGTTGCTTTCTGTAAATGGTGAGGTGATTGAAATCGATAAAGCATTTCTAAAACCCATACCGGAGGTGCCGCATTTATCAAACTCTGAAGAAAGAATAGGTATGCCAGGGAAAAAATTTGTGATGGTCATTGATCTTTCCCGTTGCAAAAATCTAAAAAAATGCCAGAGCGCCTGTAACCACATGCACCAGGTACATCCCGGTCAAAACTGGATCAAGGTTTTGGGGATGGAAGATGCAGATCACACTGCGCCTTACTGGCAACCGACCACCTGTATGCATTGCGATGAACCACCTTGCGTAAAAGTTTGCCCGGTAGATGCCACCTTCAAAAGGCAGGATGGAATTGTATTGATTGATGGCGATCGTTGTATTGGTTGCCGTTTTTGCATGGCGGCATGCCCTTATTCTACAAGGGTGTTTAATTGGGAAGAGCCGGTACTCACCAATGAAGTTGCCGCGCAGCCATACTCTTGCGAAAGCAGTATGCCTCAGAAAAAAGGAACAGTAGGAAAATGTGATTTTTGCCCTGATATGACCAGAAAAGGCGAATTACCACATTGCGTATCCGCTTGCCCTAATGGTGTATTTATGTTTGGCGATATGAATGAAGATTCAGTGACCAACGGAGCAGAAACATTTCGTTTCAGTGATTTAATTAAAGAAAAAGCAGGGTACAGGTTGATGGAAGATCTGGGTACCAAACCAAGGGTCTATTATTTGCCTCCTGTAAATCGAAATTTCCCTTATGAATCCGGCCTTGAAAATAATCACGAGGATGATAACCAATACAGGGATGCCAAATTATCAAATAAAAATAATTAACCGTGGAAAATTTAACTGCTTTAACCTCAGAACAAATTACCCGGGACCTTCTTCCACAAAAATTTGGCAAACGTGGAATGATATGGACCGGAAGCCTGATTGTTGTTTGCCTTATCGGTGCATTCGCTTATTATCGACAACTGAGATACGGACTGATAGTAACGCACATGCGCGATTATGTTTCTTGGGGAATTTACATTTCCAATTTTGTATTTTTTGTAGCCATTAGCCTGGTGGGATCTCTTATAACGGCCATCTTCAGGCTTGCCAATGTGAAATGGAGCACACCGCTTACAAGAATTGCGGAGATCATTGCTGTATCAGCTATCGTATTTGCATCTTTGATTATTATAGTAGATATGGGGCGCCCGGAACGATTCATGAATTTGTTTCTTCATGGACGAATTCAATCTCCTATTATTTGGGATGTGATCGTGATAACCACTTATTTTTTTATCAGCCTGCTTTTATTGTATTTCCCTTTATTGCCCGATCTTAAAATACTGCTTCAATTCAAAGAAAAAACCGGAAAAAGGTTAAACAAATTATACCGTTTCCAGGGCTCTTTCTGGAAAGGTACCAAAGAGCAATTTCGGATTAGTGATAAGTCAATAAACATACTTTGTATTGTTATCATTCCTGTCGCTTTCTGTATTCACACGGTAACCTCATGGTTGTTTGCCACCACTTATCGGCCGGGATGGGACAGCACCAACTTTGGCGCTTATTTCATCTCTGGCGCTTTTCTCGTAGGCGCTGGCGGAGTGGTAGTGGCTATGTATGTTTTCCGTTGGGCTTATCGCCTGGAAAAATACATTACTGAGATTCACTTTGAAAAAATGGGGAGAATAGTAGTGCTTCTGGCTCTCTTATATCTGTATTTTAATGTGAATGAATATCTTATTCCGGCATTCAAAATGAAGAAGCCGGAAGAAGCGCATTTGACCCAATTATTTACCGGTGAATATGCACCCATGTTTTGGTTTGCCATTTTTGTAGGGATGATAATTCCTATTCTTATTTTACTATTTAAAAAAGGCAGAAAGCCATTGCCCATGTTTATTGTGGGCATCATGGTGGTAATTGGGGCGTGGTTCAAACGTTACCTGATCGTAACACCTACTTTATTACATCCTTTTTTGCCTATGCAAAATGTTCCGGAAAGCTTTAAACATTATTTCCCGAGTTGGGAAGAATGGGCCATTGCGATGGGATCGCTGGCGGGCGCATTACTGGTGATTACTTTTTTTGCAAGGATCTACCCGATTATTCCTATTCACGAAACCATAACTGAACAAAATGAAAAAGCTGAAAGCAAATAAATACTGGCTGTTAATTTTTTCTTTATTAATGGCATTTAATTCTATGGTTTATGCACAGGATGAGCCTGTAGAAACAAAAGAAGTGGTAAATCTTCATTACTTTAATAATAACAACAACGTTCAATATCTGTTGCTGGAAAGCTTATTGAAGACAGGAAAAAAATCTGAGCCTCAAAGCAACAAAGTATTCCAGTTATATCTCGACGTTAATGATCCCGCTAACCTTATTACCAAAGTTCTGACAGATGCCAATGGAAAAGCAAAGGCCATTATTCCGGAGAAATTAAAAACTTTATGGGACGGCACACCCGATCATACATTTATTGTCGTAGCGGAAGGTTCAAGCAAAGAAGAAGAAACTTCATCAGAATTTACTATTACAAAAGCAAAAATTACCATTGATACCTCCAATACCGATGGAGTGAGAAGTATCATTGCTTCTGTAATGAAATTGAAAGATAATGAATGGGTGCCAGCTGCGGATGTGGAAATGAAATTGGGAGTAAAACGGATGAATAGCATTCTTTCTGCCGGTGATGAGGCAACCTATACCACCGATTCCACAGGAACAGTAACCGTGGAGTACAAGAAAGAAAATTTACCAGGCGACGCGCAGGGAAATATCCTGCTTGCTGCAAGGGTGGAAGATAACGACGAGCTCGGCAATCTCTTAATTGAAAAACCGGTAAACTGGGGTGTAGCAGTAAAAGAGGATAAAAGTTTCTTTAATCAGCGGACTTTGTGGACTACCCGTTTTTACACTCCCTACTGGTTATTGATAATGGCTTATTCTATAGCAATTGGTGTGTGGGGTACTATTTTATACCTGGTTTTTCAACTTGTTAAAATAAAAAAACTGGGGGCATAGGTTCAGGCAAACCGGTTTTTTTTAAAGTTTTATTTTATTCAGATAGTAAAAAATGGTTTAGACCGATTGAAAAATGCTTTGGGCCATGTACTACCAATATTCGGTATAAGAAGCTGTTTAAAAATGGATTTTAGTACCACTAAGCCTTCGTGGAACACGAACGGCGGCGGTTCGACGTAACACTCGAAAAATTAAATTTATCATTTTTAAACAGCTTCTAACAATCAGGCTTTGTTTTTTTGAGAAATGATGAGTGATCTTTATATCACTAAAAATTGATTTCTAATTAAACCTATAAAAAAAGAGATTGCGCTGATTATTATTCATTTCGGTATAACTTTAAGCCTGGTTAAAATCTGTAAAAATGGTAAGGTCAAAAAACTGGTGGCTTATTTCGCTGAAGGGAATCATATTTATTTTTTTAGGAATTTACATTTTTAAATTTCCCGTTAGCGGTATGTTGGGACTTATTGTTTATGGCGGTGTATCCTTGTTCATTTCAGGAATAATTTTGACTGCTTTTGCTATCACCACCAGGAAAAATCATAAGGAATGGGAATGGCAAATGGGAGAAGGGCTACTTGATATAATCATAGCCGTTATTCTACTTTCTAATGTTGGCTTAACTGCCATAACTCTTCCTTTTGTGTTTGCTTTTTATGGCATACTAACCGGACTTTTTTGGATAATTCAGTCATTTTTTTTCAAACGAAAAAAGTATAGCTTCTGGCCGGTTGCTTTCATTGCAGGCTTATTCAGTTTGCTCATTGGAATCCTGATATTTTATCGGCCTGTGCTTACCGCACTTACCATTGTGGGTATTATCGGTATTATGTTTATGGTGCATGGATTCTTTCTTATGCTTTTTTCATGGGAAATAAGTGGAACAAAAAGAAAATAATTTCTTTGCCAGATCAAAGAAAAATACAACTGAGAATCGACTAATTAAGGGCTTTGCAAACATAACTAACTAAAATTTATAGATAAAAGGAATGCGCTGAGCCAGTGGATTTAATAGGAGCCATAAATTTTTCCTTTTGAAATCTAAACCAAAGCATTCTTTATCAGGAACCTTTATTCATAGTTTATGATGCAAATCATCCTGGCATCTGCAATTCATCATTTTTTTCCGAACCTGAATAACACAATTTTGTAAAATCCAGAGCCCGCTATGCCGGGTTGAAATGTAAATGGCCAATTTCTTTTCTGGCAAAGAAAGAATAAAATCATAAAATATTATTGATCAGATAAATAGATGGAAAAAGACATTTTAATGAAAACAACTTTATACAATCAGTTTAAACAGGAGCGTAAAGCATGGGAAAGGAGTCTTGAGTTTTTTAAACAGGAGAATGTTTTGCTAAAATATCGTTTAAGTGAAATGGTCGATAATAATGAGGAAAAGAAATTTTTACAAATGGCAGAACATTTTCAAAATGAATTTATTTTGAAAGATGAAAGGCTGAACATGCTAAAAAAAGATCTTCAGATGTTTTCTGATAAATTTATTGACTTTCAAAATGAAAAAGCAATTTCTCGAAAATTAATGGCCAATCATGATGAAATTCGTAATCAAATATTGGAATTAGAAAAAAGTTTTTTGCATCTTTCAAAAGAATTTAATGAAAGAATGCTACACAGTTCAGAAAGTTGATAATTTGGCAAAATGGAAATCCACGCTATGAATCCATAATCATTTTAACAGCAATCAGTTTATCATTGCCAGTAATTTTTTTTCATTCAAAACTTTAATCCATCCGGCTTCCGCTTCTATCAGTTTTTCATTTTTAAAATCGCCAATGGTTCTTATCAATGATTCGGTAGTAGTGCCTGCAATATGCGACAGGTCTTCTCTTGAGATGTGAATTATAAAATCCGGATGATCTTCTTTTTTATATTTTCTGGATAAGGTAATTATCGCGTCAGCTACTCTTTTGCGGAGTGAATTGTAAGCAAGGTTAATCAGCTGGTCTTCTTTTTCTGATACGTTATGCGCAAGTAATTTGATAAATTTTTTTGCTACTTCTTTGTTGTTGTTTACCAGTATTTCAAAATCATTCCGATCAATGATGCTTATTTCACATTCTTCCATTGTTTCGGCTGTTTCTTTATAAGTTGTATTTTCTAAAAGCGCATTATAGCCAAAAAAATCTCCGGTATTATACAGGCTTGTGGTTAGTTCTTTACCATTATCATTTATTTTAAAAGTCCTTATTTTTCCGGAATTTAAATAGTACAGGCTATGCGGATGATTTCCTTCAGAATAAACGCGTTGCTTCTTTTTATAATGATTTATCTTTTTTGAATCCGTTAGTTTTTCCAGTTCATTTTCTTTTTTTATTTCATTAAAAAAATCATCCAGGCTTGTAGATGCCTGAGCGCGCTCTATCTGAAATTTTACTTTTTGCAACCTGCTTTCGATGGCATTCAGCAATTCAATATCGGTAAATGGTTTGGTGATATAATCATCGGCTCCCATTTCCATTCCTTTTCTAAAATCACCGCGTTCTGTTTTAGCGGTAAGAAAAATAAAAGGAGTACTTTTTAATTTTTCACTTTTGTTGATAAGATGAAGAAGCCCGTATCCATCTAAAACAGGCATCATAATATCGCATATGATTAAATCAGGAGTTTCTTTTAAAGCCATTTCATAGCCTTCTTTTCCGTTGGCAGCAGTAATTACATCGTAATTAGCCAATTCAAGTATCTCACTGCTATTTTCCCTTATATCGTTATTGTCTTCTACCAGTAATATTTTTGTCATTGTGCAAAGATTAAATTTATTTCGGTTCCTTTATCAAGATCACTTTTTATTTCTATTTGGCCATGCATCATCTCCACATATTTTGCTACAATATGCAGCCCCAGGCCGGTACCGGGAATATTTACCGCGTTAGTAGCCCGAAAGAATATTTCACATAAATGCTCCTGGTCTTTTTTTGAAATACCAATTCCTTCATCTTTTATGGAAAATTGCAGTTCGTTATCATTTACTTTTGTGGTAATAGAAACCGTCTTATTTTCCGGAGAAAATTTTACCGCGTTTGAAAGCAGGTTGATCAAAATATTTTTAAATAAAACCTCATCAAGCGTCACTTGTGTATGGCCAGTATGCACATACGTAACTTTTTGTCCGGGTTTTAAAATTTCTGTCATTTCATTAATCTGTACAGAAATGAATTCCTTTATATCAAAAACAGTTTGATTTGCTGTTATTTTTCCATCTTCAATCCTGCCTAAAGATAGAAACTCATTCAAAATATTATTCAGGTTAATTACTGAAGATTTAATACGTTGTACGTGCTTATCTCTTTTCGGCTGTTCTTCAGTAAGTTTATATTTTGCCAGCAAGGAGACGGATGAAAGTATCGTGCTCAATGGTGTCCGGAATTCGTGTGATGCCATAGAAACAAAAGCGCTTTTCAGCTCGCCCAGATCTTTTTCTTTACTTAATGCTTTTGATAACTCATCCTTAGAAGCTTCTAATTTTTTCAAAGTTTCCCGTAGCTTAGAAGTTCGCGCCTCTACTTTTCTTTCTAATTCCTCATTCATCGCTTCCATCTCTTTATTCATGGAAGCCAGTGCCAGTCTTTGCTCTTTTAATTTATTTTGTACCTCAATCCGCGCCCTGATATCGCTGATAAATGCTATTGAAAAAGTTCCCTGGTCATTGGTATAGCTGCTCAGGCTTATTTCTAATGGAAGTTCTATACCATCTTTTGTGATACCGAAAAGGTCTCTTCCCATTCCCATGGGTCTCGTGGTTGGGTGTTCATTGAAATGATCCCTGTCTGATACATGCCGGTGATGATAGCGGTTAGGAATTAAAATTTCCATTTTTTTTCCAATTAATTCTTCCTCATCCCGATAACCAAAAAGTGTAATCAAAAAATTATTGGCGAGTGTTATAGCGCCTGTTTGGTCAATTACAAGAATACCGAGAGAGGCATTTTGAAAAACAGCTTTAAATTTTTCCTGTTCCCTGAGAAGCAGTTTGTCCATATTAAATTAATTAAAAAAAATCAGGGGCGAAGTTCTTTTAAAAAAATGAAAAAAAGGCGTGTAGATTGAAATGTACCGATTGATGTGGTTATCCTCTTTGGCTAAAGTGCTCTATAAACCAGCGATAATAAATTAAATGAATCAATAATGAATCAATAACTATCTATTAATTTATCTTTTATAATCCTGAATAATAATCATACCCTCTTTCATACCAATAATCGGGTGGGGGAGTATTGCTAAAAAATAAAGTTCCGATCCTCTTCAAACTTTTAATCCCGTATTTAACAGGTATGATTACACGCAATGGATATCCCTGGTTTAAGGGAAGTGGTTTCCCATTTAGTTCATAACACAATAATGTTTGCGGATGCATCATACTGGGCATATCAATACCCACATAATATTCCTTATCCGGAGTTATTAAACCGGCATAGTTCATTTTTGATTGTGCATTGAGGTTGTATTTTTTTACAAAATCACTAAACTTTACGCCACTCCAGTCGGTGACCTGGCTCCAGCCTTCTATACATTTAAAATTGTAGATCAGTTCTGTTTTTGGAAGGGCTTTTATTTCATCAAGGCTTATCAATAAAGTATCTCCCGGGGTTCTAACCAACTTCAATTTCCAGGCGGCTGTATCAAAATCGCTTTTTAAACCTATATCTCCATTTACCCTGGCATTTTTAATGGCCGCGGAACGTGGATAAGTTTTAGCCAAATGATTATTACTCAAAAAATTAGAAAAAAAGCTTCTGTTAACATTCAATCCTTTTCTTATTGGCTGCGGTGTTCCTGCTATTTCCGGTTGTTTATGAATCCACTTCCATACGAATACGGCTGCAATGATGAAAATGAAAAATATTACAAAGGCAAAAAGACTTTTATTGCGAAATTTTTTTGAAGAGATCAATATTTCTTTGGGTTCATTCATTCGTTTCTATTTTTGGTTCGGGATTATCAGTGGCCTGATTATTTTTTTTCTCACTAATTTCTTCGTTGGCCGGTTCACTTTTTAAAGGAATATTTTCAGGGCCATTTGGTTCTGTTATTATGGGTTCTTCTTTATTCATATTTATTTCCTGAACAAGAATTGGTGCGGTTACGATCATTTCTTTTTCAGGATGCAAAAGAAAAAATCCGGTGATCATACTTTGAAAATTATTCCATCCTGCAAGCGCCACTTGTATGATGTGTACAAGAAAGAATACTGCAAACAAAATAGTCAAGTGTAAAATGCTCAATCCGCGCCCATTCATAGCCGCCGAGCAGTGAAGTCAATGTTTGAAATTGAATAGGTTTATAAATGGAAAGACCTGTAAGAACAGATCCTAAGCCCATTAATATAACAAGAGTATAAGCGATTCTTTGCGCAGCATTATATTTTTTTTGTGGCGGGGCCGATTTTCTTAAATGCAGATCGTGTAAAACCACCAAAGCTGACTCTTTCAAAGATTTTTTATTGGGAAATATCAATCGCCATTCTCCCGAAAAAATAAGATACAAAACATAGATAAAACCGTTGATGGCAAAAAACCACATGAAGACAAAATGCAGGCTCATTCCTTCGGCAAGCCGGAAAGGAATATTGAGCGCTTTATAAAAAGAATCAGGAAAAAATTTAAGAATAGTTTTATTTCCCCAGCCAAGCCTGTACACATCATTAGCCCAATAAATCAACATGCCGCTCCAAACCATTATGGCCAGAATCGGAAAATTAATCCAGTGAAACCATCGGATAGCGAGCGGGTGCTTTTTACTTATTTTTTTCATTTGCAAAGCAAAAATAATTTTAGTTACCTGAGGATAGGCTGGATATAAAGTTCATTAAAAAAAGTGATAAATGCTTTGATGGCTACCTGGAGTTGTTTTGAAATGAATAGCAGCTACATTTTAATGACAATCATATAATAAAAAATATTTTTCTCGCAAATTAATCTGTTTGCCATAACTGTTTTTTTGTTTTTTTTCAAAACCAGATAAAATTTCTTTACCTTGATTCGTAAATTGCAAACAGGTATTTTCAGCAAATTTTTTGTAAAAAAATAAAAGGCTAAATATTATTTTATGGGTGTGTGGCGACAAATCGGCGAATATTTATGGCTGGTAAAAAAAGATCCAAATGCTCCCAAATCCAAATGGATAGGATATATGCATTTCATTAACCGATTGTCTATTTTACTTTTTTTATTGGCGATGATTATTCTAATCATACAGATCATCAAAAGGCATTAAACAAGTTTGTTTACCGCTCTATATTTTATTTTTTATTCCAAACTCATAAATACTTTTCGCGGCATTCAAGGATGCATTACCCCCTTTTGAAAGCAATTCTTTTAATTGGTGATAATCTTGTTTTATTCTTTCTATGATATTTTTATCAAATAAAATCTTTTTTAATTCAATAGTTATTTTTTCGGGTGTAAGGTCATGCTGAATTAATTCTTTCACTACTTCTTTATCCATAATTAAATTTACGAGGCAAATGAATTTTAGCTTCACAAGTTTTTTAGCAATGGCATAAGAAAGGCTTCCTGCTTTATAACAAACAATTTCGGGCACACCAAATAAAGCCGTTTCCAAAGTGGCAGTACCAGAAGTGACCAGGGCTGCTGTGGATTGCATCAGAACAGCATACGTACTGTTGGCAACCACTTTTACATTTTTAAGATCCTGGATAAAATTTTCATAAAAATGATCATCAATCGATGGCGCTTTGGCAACAATAAAAGTGTAATCCGGAAAGTTTTTCGTGGCCTCCAGCATCACAGGAAGCTTGGTTTGTATTTCCTGTTTGCGGCTACCCGGCAGCAAAGCAATAGTATGGGAATCTGGTTGAAGCCCGGGATTCTCTTGTTTGTAATTTTCAATCACATTCACAAGCGGATGGCCTACATATTCTACCTCATAATTCCATTTTTTATAAAATTGTTTTTCAAATGGAAGAATGACAATCATTTTATCTACGTATTTTTTTATCGCGTTTACCCTATTTTCTTTCCATGCCCACACCTGTGGTGAAATATAAAAAACCGTTTTAAAATTATTTTGTTTTGTCCATTGCGCCATGCGCAAATTAAAGCCAGGATAATCTATAAGTATTACCACATCAGGATTAAACGCAGCAATATCTTTTTTACAAAATTTGAAATTCCTGAGAATTGCCGGAAGATTTTTAATTACTTCTGCAAACCCCATAAAGGCGAGTTCTTTGTAATGCTTTACCAGCGTAGCTCCTGTCGCCTGCATTTTATCTCCACCCCAGCATCTTATATTGGCATCCCTGTCTAACTTTTGAAGCTCTTTTATAAGATTGCTTCCGTGCAGGTCTCCTGAAGCTTCCCCGGCTATAATGTAATATTTCATGCGTTTGCAAAATAGAATGTGGTCAAAATGATCTACGAAGTAACGATCTAATAAATTGGTAATCAAAAATCATGGATGCATTTCAAAATTATGAAAATGGTTTTTGAAAGAAATAATTCTTTTGAGAACAAATTAGTTATTGGCAGAATGACTTTTAATTGCATTTTTTATATTTTTTCATGACTGTAAATGGATTCGGCTTACATTAAACTGAAATAAAATGTCAGCTTTTGAGAAGGAAATCACCACACAAAAGACACTATTTTTCAGAACATATATTCATTTATCAGACATTTAAAATTTCATTTACTAAAAATTAAAATTGATGCAATAGTTTTGCCGAAAGAAAACTCGTATGCCCTTAACTAAAATAACTGAGCAACCTTCGCATTATCACCATTTAGAGAAAATGTCTGTAGATGAAATTTTGGCAAATATCAACAAAGAGGATTTTCAGGTAGCAGCCGCTGTTAAAAAGGCGCTTCCTCAAATTGAAAAAATGGTGAGCGCGGTTTCCGAAAAAATGTTGGCGGGTGGCAGGTTGTTTTATATCGGAGCAGGCACCAGCGGAAGATTAGGCATTTTAGATGCAAGTGAATGCCCGCCCACTTTTGGTGTTCCGGTTGGGTTGGTAATCGGAATTATTGCCGGTGGCCAGAAAGCGCTTATTAATGCCATTGAAAACGCTGAAGATAATGCAGGCCAGGGATGGGAAGATTTACAGTCGCATCAAATTTCTGATGCCGATATAGTGATCGGAATTGCCTCGAGTGGAACGACTCCTTACGTAATAGGCGCACTCGAAAAATGCAAAGAGAATCATATTATTACCGGCAGTATCGCGTGCAATCCGGATTCACCTGTAAGCGCCGTAGCCGATTTTCCGGTAGAAGTAATTGTAGGCCCCGAATTTGTAACCGGAAGTACCCGCATGAAAAGTGGAACAGCGCAAAAAATGATTTTAAATATGATCTCTACTACTGCCATGATACAGTTGGGTAGGGTAGAAGATAATAAAATGGTCAATATGCAATTGACCAATGCTAAAATAATAAACCGTGGCGTAAAGATGCTAATGGAAAAAACAGGTATAAAAGATGTTGATTCTGCAAAAAAGTTATTACTAAAATATAAAAGCGTAAAGAAAGCGGTTGAAAATTATAAATAGACTTTTTTCCTATTTAAGGGATATTATTTTACCCGTAGCTCCTGTATAAAATAATATATTTGAATGTTTGAGAATTGTGTAAATTTATTGCACAATTTTAATCATAGTTGTTTTTAAAACTTCTCGCTATGAAACTCAAATTTTCACTCTCATTTATTCTTTCAGTTTTATTTTTTAGTGGGTTTTCTCAAAATAATTTCGCGTTTGCCATTACCGGGCAAGCCAATGGGAGCCTCAACTGGACCGATATCAGGAGACTTGACATGTCGACAGGAAATATTAATGCGGTAATTTTTGAACAAGGAAAAACTAAATTTTCATTTATAGACGCCGAAACAAAAAAAGCAGTTGGTTCAATTACGGTAAAAGGAGTTCCTATCACAACTTTGGTAATGGATAAAGCCTCTCATACTACGCAGGCCATTAGCATAGAAAATCCATCGCCAACTTTTTTGATGAGCGCGGCAATGGCATACGATAAAAGACATGACAAATTATTTTTTGCATCGATGCATACAGGCACATTGATTTGGCTTGATCTAAGTTCCGGAAATGAAATACCTTCTTTTTATACCATTCAAAAACCTTTAATTAATAACGATGATTATACCGATGAAGCATTAAACATCACCCGAATGACGATAGGAGCAGACGGTAATGGTTATGCGCTTACCAATGACGCCAATCATCTGATCCGTTTTACAACAGGCAAAAAAACAATTATAACAGATTTGGGAAACCTGGTAGACGCGGAATCGAATAAAGGAATTTCAGTTCACAACAAATGCAGTAGCTGGGGCGGCGATATTGTTGCTGATGCTTTTGGGAAATTATATCTTTTTACTGCAAGCCACAGTGTTTTCGAGATTGATATACAATCCAGGATTGCTTCTTACAAAGGCGCTGTTCTTAATCTGCCTCCGGCTTTTTCTTTAAATGGAGCAGCCGTTGATAAGGACGAAAACGTGATAGTGAGCAGCGCCAACACTATTGAGGGATTTTATAAAATCAACATAAAAAGTCTTTCTGCCACAAAATTAATTACCACCGGTCAAATTTTTAACGCGTCTGATCTTGCGAGCAGTAATCTTCTTAAACAAAGCGAATTAAAAGCCGGTGTAGCCAGTTTACCTAAGTTGGATGTTTTAGGTAATAAATTTATTTCTGTTTTTCCTAACCCTGTAAATGGAGGGCAAATAAAAATTTCTTTTGATAAAGTTGTTGCCGGAGAATATAAAATTGCATTTACCGATATACAAGGCCGGATGATAGAAAATAAAACCGTTTACATAAAATATCCCGGGCAAGCCGAAAATTTTAAATTCACAACCAAACCGGTACGAGGATTGTATTTGATCAAAGTAACGGATGCTGTAAACGAAATTATTTTTTCTGACAAGTTGGTAGTGGAATAAATAACTGGATCGCAATCTATTGAAAATCCGGCTCAATAAAATTCTGTTTTTCTTTCTATTAATTGAACCTTTCTCATGAAAAAATACAGATCTAAAATTACGGTTACCTGGACATTATTCGTAACGGTGATATTAGGCATTATTGAAGTACTGATGATCTATGAGAAAATGTGGGGTGGCTTTATTATTAGCCTGGTGCTGATGGCATTTGTTGTATACATTTTCGGAAATACTTACTATCTGATTCAAGACAACACATTAAAAATTAGACGCGGTTTTCTGTTTAATAAATCAATAGATATTTTGTCGATAAAAAAAATATCAGAAACAAATAATGCGATCGGTGCTACTTCAGCTTCAACAGACCGGCTTAAAATTTTTTATAACAGCAATGATACAGCGCTTATTTCCCCCAAAAATAAATCAGAATTTATTGATCAGATAACTGCTCTAAATCCGCAAATAAAATATAAACTAAGGATTAGAAAAAGGTATAGGTTCAGCTAATTTGTTTTAGAATAAAGTGCAAATTTATTTGCTCGAACTAAAGGCAAAAAGCCAGGACGGCAAAAAGACAAATTTTCTATTTTTTTTATTTTAGTTGGATGAGAAAGGCGTGCACTTCAGAATGTAGCCCGATTAAAGGGCATCTTACGGGAATAAAAAAAAACCTAAAAACTGCCATTGAAATTAATATTTCACCTGTGGCAATGTTTAGGTTTCTATAATTTTTTTAAAAGAAAATTATCTTCTTTCTCTTACAGGAATTCTTTTTCTTCCTTCATCAGAAGGCCTCTTGTTTCTGTCGCCTTCAGATGATCTTCTGCCGCCACCATCTGCTTCATTCATTCTTATTTGTCTTCCATTATGAACTTTCCCATCAAGGCTTTTGATCATTTTTGCGGCAGCGCTTTTATCTACTTCTACCCATGCATTCATATCGCGCAAGTCAATTCTTCCCAATACTTCCTTTTTTAAATTACTTTCATCAAGAATGTATTGAAGAAAGCTGGCTTTATAAAAACCATCTTTTGTTCCGAGATTAATAAATAATCGCGTAAATCCTCCATCTCTTTGAAAAGTCGGCCTTTCTCTGTCCCTGTTGTTTTGACTGTCGCGGTGGCCTGTATTTTCATTACGCCTTTCCCTGAAATCCTGCCTTACATTCAGGTCATTCGCATTTTCATAATATTTTAAGAAATGGTCAAACTCAAGAGCAGCCACTCTTTTCAATACTTCTTCTTTGCTTACATCTTCAAACTTTTTTTGAAGGTCCGGCATGTAAGTTTCGTAATCGCCATTAGAAATATCGGCATTGATCAGCTTGTCCATAAAATAAAAAAACTGTTTGCGGCAAACATCTTTTCCGCTTGGTATATCTAGCTTATGGAAAGTAGCATTGATCATTTTTTCGAGCTGGCGAATTTTAAAAGATTCCCTGCTATGGCAAATGGAGATACAAATACCACTTTTGCCTGCACGTGCTGTACGGCCGCTTCTGTGTGTATAAACTTCGATATCATCCGGCAATTCGTAATTGATTACATGCGTGATTCCATCTACATCAATACCTCTCGCCGCAACATCGGTAGCTATCAGAATTTGTATACTTTTATCGCGAAACCTTTCCATTACTCTATCGCGTTGCTGTTGCGTAAGGTCGCCATGTAATGCTTCAATATCATAACCTTCTTTAGATAATCTTTCTGTAATTTCCTGCGCGTCTATTTTGGTTCTGGTAAAAATAATTCCGTACATACCCGGATTAAAATCTACCAATCTTTTTAAAGTTTCGTAACGAGATTGTGCTGGAGTAATAAAATATTGGTGGTCAATATTTACATTAGCGGTATTCTTTTTTCCTACAGTAACTTCCTGTGGGTCTTTCATGAAATTTTTTGAAATCGCTTTAACCGCTGGCGGCATTGTGGCGCTGAAAAGCCAGGTGCTTTCCCGGTTGACAGTATTTTTCAAAACAAAATCGATATCGTCCCTAAAGCCCATGTTAAGCATTTCATCTGCTTCATCAAGCACTACATATTTTACTTTTTCAAGATCAATCGCTTTTCTTTCAATCATATCTATAAGCCTTCCCGGTGTGGCTACTACGATGTGTACTCCTTTTTTCAAAGCACGGATCTGCATTACAATAGATGCGCCACCATATACAGGCTCAGCAACAATATTTTTAGAATATTTTTTATACGATTGCAGGTCATTACAGATTTGCAAACATAATTCACGTGTAGGGCAAACGATCAATGCCTGTGGAAATTTGCTTAACGGATCAATTAATTGTAATAATGGCAAGCCAAAAGCTGCTGTTTTTCCAGTGCCTGTTTGGGCAAGGCCTACAAAATCTGTGGTTCCGGAAAGTAAGATAGGAATCGCTTTTAATTGTATAGGTGTGGGAGTGTCAAAACCAAGATCTGTGACTGCTTTAACTAAGTTCTCATTTAGGCCTAAGCCTTCAAATGCATTCATTTATTTTTTTTATTTTTAGGGCGCAAAGGTATGCTAATTAGGTGGATTACTGTTTTGCATAAGGTTAAAGGTGATATGTAAACGCGTTAAACTCTTTACAATATTGTTAAATACTTCTGCGTTGAATATTAAAAGTTGCTTCAAAATACAGATGTTTGCTATTATGCTGATTAAACCTAAATCAATTTTTATTGTCCGAGCAACAACTATTACCTCTTTTTAAAATAGAATGTTTGCAGTATATCGATGTGATCAATTCAAGAGTTTATGATACTTAAAAAGAAAATTTTATTATCAAAAACTAATGTGCTTCTAAATCAAAATAAAAATTCTTTTTAATATTGGCATATAAATTGAAAACAAAAACGTACTAAAATCTAAATTATGAAAACAAAAATCTTATCTATCGCCCTTTTATTATTTATTTCGTCGTCCGCTTTTTCGCAGGGGCTAAGTTTTGGAATAAAAGGCGGAGCCACTCTTGGAAAAATGACTGGCCAGGCTTTCAAAGATCAATTTACTTTAGGCTATCATGTAGGAGCATTTGCCACAGTTGGGTTTGGCAAATTTGGTATCCAGCCTGAAGTTTTATTCAATCAGACAAATGTAGATACTGCCAGCAATTTTAGCCAGGTGTACCAGTTCAACCATGTGGATAAAATACAACTTAAGGCATTAACCATTCCCATTTTATTAAATTATGATTTGAATAAAATTATCACTTTACAGGCCGGCCCCCAGTTTGGAATATTAATAGACAATAATAAAAACTTTGTTCAAAATGGTAAAGATGCTTTTAAATCGGGTAATTTTTCATTGGTAGGAGGTGTTCAATTGCACCTGTTGAAATTCAGGGTTTACGGACGTTTCATAGGAGGGCTTACTGATCTTAATAACGTTCAGAGCTCGGATACCTGGAAAACATCAGCCATACAATTGGGTGTAGGAATAGGGCTGTAAAAAATATCAACGGATAATTTCTATTTTATTATTATCGTTTAATTTAATTATTGAGGAAGGAGAATTGATTCTAAAATCATTTTGACGGTGTTGAACTATATAGTCAACACCGTTTTTTATTTCTTCGGAGATATCATTAAAAATTTGCGGGAATTTCTCACCGGAAATATTGGCTGATGTGGAAACTAAAGGTTTTTTTAAATTAAATATGAGGTTGTTGCAAAAATCATCCTGAACTATTCTGATTGCGATACTTCCGTCTTCATTGATTAATTGAGCCGGTAAATGAGTCGCATTATTAAAGATAGCCGTTGTTGGTTTTTTTTGCGCGGCAATAAAGGAAAGCAATTTAAAAGAAGGGTCAGACACATAATCACCGATCATACTTTCATGATTTACTAATATGATCATAGATTTTTTTTCAGCTCTTTTTTTTAGTTGAAAAATTTTTTTTATCGCGTTCATATTGGTAGCATCGCAACCAATACCCCATATAGTATCAGTAGGGTAGAGGATGATTCCGCCAGATTGCAATACTTTTAAACTATGATTTATATCGTTTTCAAAATGGCTCATAATCAGGAGGCAAGTGTGTTTAATAATTGGGATGTTTCAATACTATAGGCGCATTTAAAATGCCCAAGCGGGCAGGCTTTCAGGCCATGTAGCGAGCAAGGCCTGCAGGAAAGTTTTTCACCAGTTTCTATTATAAATGATTTTATGGATAATGGGTAAAAACCAAATGAAGGGACTGTAGAACAAAATACGGCGGTGACGGGTGCATCTGTCGCTGAAGCGAAATGTAATGGCGCGGAATCATTAGTGTAATTCATTTTGGCGCCTTTCATTAATGCAGCTGAAGAAAGAAAATTTAATTTTCCCGCAAGTATTTCTACTTTTTTGTTCTTCGCGTTTTCCTTAATTTCCTCACATAACGGAGCATCATCTTTTCCTCCTAATAAATAAATGGTATATTCTTCAGGAAACTTATTAATCAAATCGATCCATTTTTCTTTTGGATATTGTTTGGTAAACCATACGCTTGCAGGCATCATGCATACATAATGTTTTTGCGTGTATGGCTTTATTTCCTCTTCATTTTTTTCTGATGGGTATAATTTTGGTTTTGTGAATGTGTCATCTGTAAAACTTTCAATTAATTTATTGTTTCTTTCCACCTCATGCATTTCTTTGGTAAAATGATGTGGGACTTTTCTGGTGAATAAAAAACTTAATGGATTTTTATCAAAACCAATTTTTTCTTTGGCTGAAGAAAAAGCCGTCAGCATTCCGGTGGATGCAAATCTTTGCAGATTGACTACTTTATCATATTTACGCTTTCTAATTTTTTTTAACAGCAGAAAGAGATTTTTGAGCTTTTTTTCTTTTTTATTCCAGATTAATACCTCATTCAAAAAAGGATGGCCTGCAAGTAAACCTTCATTGCCTTTTCTCAATAAAAAATCAATAGAGGCATCAGGGAAAAAGTGATGTAATTTTTCAATAAGCGCGGTGGCCAAAACAACATCTCCTGTAAAAGCGGTTTGTATTACCAGAATTTTTTGCATAAAGGCCACAAAGTTATTGATAAATCATTTGAAGTATTTTCGCATTTATTATCAAGAAAAAAAATCGTAAAATGAATTTAGAACAAATGATTGGCGAAGCATGGGACAACCGTGAATTACTGCAAAATGAAATTTATACAGATGCCATCAGAAATGTAATTGACAAATTGGATGAAGGGAAATTAAGGACTGCCGAGCCGGTAATTGAAAGCACCTTTAACAGGGAACCGGAACAAAAATGGCAGGTAAATGAATGGGTAAAAAAAGCGGTGCTTTTGTATTTTGGTATTCAAAAAATGGAAACCTATACGTTGCCTCCTTTTGAGTTTTACGATAAAATGAAATTGAAGAAAAATTATAAAGACCTGGGCGTACGCGCGGTACCGCATGCTGTAGCACGTTATGGAGCTTTCCTGGCAAGAAATGTAGTGCTGATGCCAAGCTATGTAAACATTGGCGCTTATGTAGACGAAGGAACGATGGTAGATACTTGGGCAACAGTTGGTAGTTGCGCGCAAATAGGGAAACATGTACACCTGAGCGGTGGCGTGGGTATTGGGGGAGTTTTAGAGCCGTTGCAGGCGAGCCCTGTAATAATTGAAGATGGTTGTTTTATTGGCAGCCGTTGCATTGTAGTAGAAGGGGTGCGCGTAGAAAAAGAAGCGGTATTGGGAGCCAATGTGGTACTAACGCAATCCACTAAAATTATTGATGTAAGCGGTGATGAGCCAATAGAAACTAAAGGAGTTATTCCTGCCAGAAGTGTAGTGATACCAGGGAGTTATTTAAAAAAATTCCCGGCGGGGGAATACAGTGTAAACTGCGCATTAATTATTGGAAAAAGAAAAGAGAGTACTGATAAAAAAACCAGTCTCAATGATGCTTTGAGAGAATTTAATGTGAGTGTATAAAGTTTAATGTCGAAGTTTAAGGTTTAAAGTTCAAGGTTGATAGTTAATGGTTGAAGGTTGAAGGTTGAAATGCAATGGGGAGTTTGAACGGTTAAAATAAAAAATGAAATAAAAGTTCTTTTGCCATAAATTTTTAAAGTGAAATCAAATTCCTTAAAACGATAAATTGTCAGATTGATCTCCAAATCTCCCAATCGGTAAAAAGTGAAATTTTGACTGGTTTTTTATGATAAAAACTGCCATGTAATTGTATAATCTGCCAACAAAACCGCTAAAATTCTTTGGTACAATTATTCGTGTACATTTGCAACCGAAATAATAAATTAAATAAATTTAACAATTATGGCAAAAGCAACTTTTGAACTCTTTGATGATAGAGTTCTGGTTAAACCGAATGCGGCTGAGGAAAAATCCGCCGGTGGAATTATCATTCCTGATACAGCAAAAGAGAAACCTCAAAAAGGTACGGTAGTAGCTGTAGGAAAAGGAAAATATGCGGACCAAACAGGCAACCTGATACCTATGCAGATAAAAGAAGGCGATACTGTAATGTATGGTAAATATGGCGGCACTGAGATCAGCATTGAAGGGGAAGATTACCTGATCATGCGCGCTTCAGATATTTTAATGAAACTTAGTTAATTCATCCTTTTAAAAATTAATAAATACATATTATGGCTAAACAAATATTTTTCGAAATAGAAGCCCGCAATAAAATGAAAAAGGGCGTAGATACCCTCGCCAATGCGGTGAAAGTAACTCTTGGGCCAAAAGGCAGAAACGTAGTTATAGAAAAGAAATTTGGCGCACCACAGGTTACTAAAGATGGTGTAACGGTTGCTAAAGAAATAGAACTGGAAGATCCTATTGAAAATATGGGTGCACAAATGGTAAAAGAAGTAGCTTCTAAAACCGCTGATATAGCTGGTGATGGTACTACTACTGCTACTGTTCTTGCTCAGTCTATCATTTCCGAAGGTTTGAAAAACGTGGCTGCAGGCGCTAATCCGATGGATTTGAAACGCGGAATTGATAAAGCAGTAAAAGCTGTTGTTGAACATTTGAAAAAACAATCTGTAGCGGTTGGTGAAAATAATAATAAAATTGAGCAAATCGCTTCTATCTCTGCCAACAATGATGAATCAATAGGTAAATTAATTGCTCAGGCAATGGGCAAAGTTGGTAAAGAAGGTGTGATCACTGTTGAAGAAGCAAAAGGTACTGACACTACAGTTGAGATTGTAGAAGGTATGCAGTTTGACAGAGGATATGTGTCTCCCTATTTCGTTACTAACAGCGAAAAAATGGAAGCTGATTTAGAAAATCCTTACATTCTTATCTATGATAAGAAAATATCTTCAATGAAAGATATTCTTCATATTCTTGAAAAAGTAGCTCAAAGCGGCCGCCCTCTTTTGATAATCTCTGAAGATTTGGAAGGTGAAGCATTAGCGACTTTAGTGGTTAATAAATTACGTGGCACATTGAAAGTGGCTGCTGTAAAAGCTCCTGGCTTTGGTGACCGCAGAAAAGAAATGCTTCAGGATTTAGCGGTTCTTACTAAAGGAACTGTTATTAGCGAAGAACAAGGTTACAAATTAGAAGGTGTTGAATTAACTTCTTTAGGACAGGCATCTGGTGTTACGATTGATAAAGACAATACAACGATTGTAGGTGGTAAAGGTGATAAAAAAGATATTACCGCAAGAGTAAATCAGATCAAAGCCCAGATAGAAAGCACTACATCAGATTACGATAAAGAAAAATTACAGGAGCGCCTTGCTAAATTAAGCGGTGGTGTTGCGGTACTTTATGTAGGCGCTGCTACAGAAGTAGAAATGAAAGAAAAGAAAGACCGTGTGGATGATGCACTTCACGCGACAAGAGCTGCCGTGGAAGAAGGAATCGTTCCGGGTGGTGGTGTTGCTTACATACGTGCTATCGAAAGTTTAAAAGATCTTGAAGGAAGCAATGATGATGAAACAACCGGTATCCAGATTGTAAGGCGTGCTGTGGAAGAACCTCTTCGCCAGATAGTTGTAAACAGTGGAATTGAAGGTAGCATTGTGGTACAAAAAATTAAAGAAGGAAAAGATGATTTTGGTTTTAATGCCCGTACAGAAGTTTATGAAAACTTGCTTGCAGCCGGTGTTATTGATCCAACTAAAGTGACCCGTATTGCATTGGAAAATGCAGCGTCAATCGCAGGTATGTTGTTAACTACCGAGTGTGTAATTTCTGACAGGCCGGAAAAAGACAAACCAGCTATGCCTCCTATGGGCGGCATGGGCGGTGGAATGGGTGATATGGGATATTAATATTCTCAATCATTCTTGCCGTATAAATTTTATCAATTTAAAGTCCCTTCACGTGAATGTGAGGGGATTTTAAATTAATCATTGACAACCAAATATTTTAACCTTGTAAATATCATGTCATTTCTTTCAATCCCGAAGTAACTCTTTTAAAATAAAAGTAATTTAGCAGGTGCTTTTCGAAAGCCTACAAGAATAATTTTCAATTTTAATTTTAAAAAAAATGAAAGTTATATATCTGATTCTCTTTGAAATAATTATGTGCTTTTCTACAAATTTGGAAGCTCAGGTAAATTCAGCTACTCAAAAACAGGTAAATTCAGCTACGCAAAAGAAAACTGTTCAGACACATACCCTTTCTAACACTTCCGATTCTGTTAAAACGGCTCTTAACGATGCCAAAACTTCATTTAATACTCTTTTCAAAGGGCACAAGGATACAACCCTTATTCAGATTTCAAATATAGAGTATGAAGATCCCAATCTTACCAATTTAAAAGAATGCCTCAAAAAATTAAAAGGGGTAAAAACTGTTTCCATGCAATACAGCGCTTCTAATGTCATTCTTAAAATTCCGTTCAGAGGTAAACCTACAGACTTATGGGATGAATTGCCTGCACCTTCAAAAGCGCCCTTCAAACTGATAGAGGCAAGTGATAATGAGATTATGTTGAAATTTAAAAATGATAATGCAGCGGTTCATTAATTTATAATTTTTTATTTCCTTCAAAATTCTAATACAATTCTTAAACGCTGATATACATCAGGTGTAATTTTTTAGGCTGGTAAATATTTTTCCTGTTTTTTTTCGTTTGCCTGTTTTATATAATTCAGTGAAATAAACCCAACCTCTTTTCTTGTTTCTTTTCAGAAATTTTTCTTTTTTTTTCGGTTTCACCCAACGTTTGTTATTTATAACTCGTATTAGAGACAACAGCACCCGCGGGCTGAAACATTTTATAATCATAAATCGACTAAAAAAGAAATAATGAAAAGAATAAATAAAATTTTGGCGTTTGGAATTATAGCAGCTATATTTTTTGCTGCCTGCAAAAAAAACGATACCAGCCCGGTACTTACACCACAGGAAAAAATATTGACTAATAAAATATGGAAGCTTCAATCGCTAACCGTTCCTAAATCAGATGATGCCACAAAAGATAGTTCCATCACCAAATCCTGTTCAGACAGTGCATTGATGGCTTTTGATGTATATAAAGCCTTTCAGCTTGCCGATCCCACCAAAGAGTGCGATTCTACTATTTTGGCCTACGATGCAGGAAAATGGAGCTTATCTGCCAGCAATGACACCTTATTTTTAAATGGTAATAAAAGAAAACTTGCGTGGAAATTAAACGTTTTAAATGATTCAACGCTGAAAGCCACCTTCCGTGATAGCATTTCACCAACAAATAATTGGATAAAAACCATCACTTTAAAATAACCCCCCAATAACACCGGAATGCATAAAAGTTGAAAAACTTCGCATTCCGGTGTTTATTAAACGGATCAAATTGTAATCTTTGCAAAATTTTGAATTCCTTGCAGCCACATGAGCTAAACGATATAATAACTGCATGTAAAACCAACGATTCTATAGCCCAGGAAAAGCTGTACAAGCATTATTTTGCCCTGATGTTCTCGATATGCAAAACGTATTCGCAAGATCAACAAACGATTATCAGCATTATTAATGAAGGGTTTCTTAAAATATTCAGGCATATCAAAACTTATGATATTGCTAAAGGAAGTTTTGAAGGCTGGGCAAAAAAAATTATTACCAATACGGCCATTGATTATTCACGGTCGTCAAAAAATAAAAGCCAGTATATCTCAATTGAAGAAGACCATAGCGGAGAAAAGGCTTTACAACATTTGCCTCATAACTATGCCGAGGAAGAAGTATTGTATTTAATAAAAAAACTGCCTGCAGTAACACAGAAAGTTTTTTCGTTGCATATTTTTAAAGGCTATTCTCATAAAGAAATTGCTCAAATGCTGGATATGGCAGAAAGCACATCGAGATGGCACGTAGCAGAGGCAAGAAAAAATTTGAAACAGCAGGCACATAAGATTTATTAAGATAATGGATAACGATAAACAAATAACTGATATGCAGCAACTGGCCGAAACTGGCTGGAAGCAGATGCATGAAATGTTGCGCCAGCAAGGTTTAAGCGCCGACATAAGCGTGATTCCTCTCTTGCCGAAAAAAAGAAATTTGTTTGTGATTTATGCAACTTGCATTTTGTTAGCCCTCATTTTTGCTGCTCCGTTTATTTTAAATAAGAATAACAGAGAAATTTTAAATCCTAAATTAATTACAGAAAAACGCTCACCAGGGCAAGAAGTATCAACACTTAATCAGTCTGTAAAAAATAATATTCCTGTAAAATCACAGGGGTCGACTTTGCAAGAAAAAACATCTCTTCACAAAAAAATAAACGCTGATTTTTTAAAGTTTAAAACAACAAAAGCGCCGGTAATAATTAATTCCCAAAAGGGTTTTTCCATACAGGCTGTTTCCACCCAAAAAATTTCTGAAATACCTACTCCAAAATTGACACGGAAAGCAGATAGTGCTGTAAAAGAAGATACAAACAATTATTTGCCAGTGCTTAAAAAGCCTAAGAATTCTGTTTCTAAAAAAGTTCAGTTCTTTGCTGGCGCCGGCATCAATGTTCCGACATTAGGTAATAAGCCGAATTCGTTTTCTTTTGATGACTTCAATATACATCCGGGTATTACCATAATTATTCCTCTATCAGAAAAGCTTAGCCTGCATAGTGGCCTATGGGCATTTTCTACAGTTCATGGAAAAGAAGTAAGTACAAAAGAAAAGGAATTAGTAAATAATACCAGCAGCAATCTGTACTACAATATCAATACCACCAGTATTGTTAAGGCTTCTTATTTTGATGTTCCTGTCACCGTGCATTATTCTGTTAATAAAAACTGGTCTGTGGGAAGTGGCTTACAATTATCTAAATTGTATAAAATAAATATAATTGAAGAGAAAGAAAGCTTTGATTACAGCAATACCCTTTTTTCTGCCTCAGTAGCTCAGTTTAATTCAACTCCAACACGTGCTGCTGCTGTTTTCCAAAAGAAAGTAAATATAAAGAAATATGAGCCCCGGTTCATAGCAGAAACCAATTTTCATCATGGCAAATGGCTTTTTTCAGCAGGTTATTATTATGGATTGGGAAAAACAATAACCCTTCGCGAAGTGGATAATAGTACCCATCAATACAGGAATGAATATTTTAAATTCGGTATACAATATAATTTAAAAGGAAAGTAAAGAAAAGGCATTCGGCAAATACTTTTTTTTTACCTTCGCACCCTCAAAAAAACACCGACGTACGATTTTATGTTAACCTATTCAGCCCTGTTTCAGGAAAGTTATCCATTCCTGAGAAACAAGTTATTTCCGTTTTAGAATTATTAGCCGAAGGCGCTACCATACCGTTTATTGCCCGTTACCGAAAAGATAAAACCGGGGCACTGGATGAAGTGCAGATTCAGAAAATACAGGAAGAAGCCAAATTTCAACAGGAATTTTCTGAAAGAAAAACTTTTATTGAAAAAACAATTGTGGACCAGGGTAAAATGAATGATATTTTGCAACAAAAGCTCAATGATGCCACTACATTAAACGAGCTTGAAGATATTTATTTACCCTATAAACCAAAACGTAAAACCAAAGCGCAAACCGCCCGCGAAAATGGCCTGGAACCATTGGCCTTGTTATTATTGGAACAGGGAAATATTATTCCACAAACTGAAGCTTTGCCATTTATCAATGAAAAAGTAGCAGATGAGAATGCAGCCTTGCAAGGCGCCCGTGATATTATTGCAGAAATGGTAAATGAAGATGCGGAAGTGCGGGCTAAGATGAGAAAACTTTTTGAGCAAACAGCTACAGTACAAAGCAAGGTCCTTACTGGCAAAGAAGAAGAAGGTGTTAAGTACAAAGATTATTTTGATTTTTCGGAGTTGGTTTCTAAGATTCCCTCACACAGAATGCTGGCCATTATGCGCGGATTTATGGAAGGGTTTTTAAAGATGAATATTGCGCCTGAAGAAGAAACGGCTTTATTTAAAATAGAAGACCAATTTATAAAGGCGAATAATGAGGCATCTGATCAGGTAAAAAAAGCGATCAAGGATACCTACCGCCGTTTGTTGCAACCAAGTCTGGAAAGTGAATTCAGGATGGCTTTAAAAACAAAAGCCGATGAAGAAGCGATCAGTGTATTTGCTGAGAATCTGCGCCAGTTATTACTTTCATCGCCATTAGGTAGTAAAAAATTACTGGCGATAGACCCTGGATACCGCACAGGATGCAAAGTAGTGGTGCTTGATGAAAAAGGTGAATTACAAAAAACAGATTTGATTTTTGTTCACGAAAAGAATTTTAAATTAACTGAAGCAGAAGCAAAAAGTTAGAAATTATATAGCACAATATGGCATTGAAGCATTTGCCATTGGAGATGGTACTGCCGGCCGCGAAACTGAACAATTTATAAAAGGGTTGAATACAGGGCTGCCTGTATTTTTAGTGAATGAAGATGGCGCTTCTATTTATTCGGCGTCAGAAATTGCGAGAGAAGAATTTCCGGAACAGGATATTACAGTTCGTGGCGCTGTAAGTATTGGCCGCAGGTTGATGGACCCATTGGCAGAGTTGGTAAAAATAGATCCAAAAAGTATTGGAGTGGGGCAGTATCAGCATGATGTAAATCAAACAAGACTGAAAGAAAAATTAGATCAAACGGTAATAAGTTGCGTAAATGCGGTGGGTGTGAATTTAAATACCGCCGGAAAATATTTATTGAGTTATGTAAGTGGAATCGGCCCTTCCATTGCGGAAAATATTGTTACTTACCGGAAAGAAAAAGGCCGCTTTACCAATCGTAAACAATTAAAGGAAGTACCACGATTAGGAGATAAAGCTTATGAACAATGCGCAGGCTTTTTAAGAATTAAAAACGGAGATAATCCTTTGGATGAAAGTGGTGTACATCCGGAAGCCTACAAGGTGGTAGAGCAAATGGCCAAAGATTCAGGAATAGCTGTAAAGGAAATGATAGGTAATGAAACGATAGTGAATAAGATTCCCTCACAGCAATATGTAGACGAAAAGATTGGAATGCACACATTGCAGGATATTTTAAAGGAATTAAAAAAGCCGGGGCTTGATCCCCGCAATGAAGCGCAAATTTTTGAGTTTGCTAATATTTACTCTATTGAAGATGTTCATGCAGGCATGATCGTTCCCGGACAAGTGACCAACCTTACGCGCTTTGGCGCTTTTGTAGATATTGGTGTAAAGCAGGACGGATTAGTACATGTTTCTGAGATCGCGCATAAATACATTACCGATCCAGGTGAGGTTTTAAAGCTGAATGACAAAGTAATGGTGAAAGTGATGGAAGTGGATACACAGCGCAAACGCATCGCGTTATCTATAAAACAAACCCAGGAAGCGCCAAATAGCCGGCAGACAAGAGTTGTAAGCCATCAATCTAAAGCGGTGAATCACCAGCATAACCGTTCAAACAATATTGAAAAGGAGAGTGAAACTATGGAGGACGCCCTTAGTTTATTGAAGAAAAAATTTGGGAAATAAATGCAGCAATAATCAAGCATTTCGCTGATTGCCTAAGTTTTAATATATCAGCCCTTTTTTTATTTTCTCTCAATCATGGCAAAGGGGCTTATTTTGATTTTTTTTTAGAAGAATATAAAAGTATCAATCTAGGGTAGATGCAATTGAAGCTTTGATCAGGAAGAAACTGTTCTGATTCTTAAAATTTCTGAATATTCATTTGAAGAAATATTTTAAGTGTACTTTTTAATTTGTAGTAAGGTGGCCAACTTTCTAAAGTTGGCCACCTTTTAATCCCTGTCACTGTAAATCCTGTTCAATAATCTTTGCTTAGAAATACTTTCAATCTAATCAGAATTAGAATTAGCATTTCTCATTCCGCCACGGCCGCCACCACCACCGCCACGCTGCATTCCATCACGTCCGCCGCCTTGCATGCGCGGTTCGCCGCTACGCTTATTGGCGCTGCCTTTTGGCCCAAAGCGATTAAAATTGTAGGTAAAAGTTAATAAATAATAGCGTTGTAAAATTACCGTCCTGGTATCTAAAATATAATTTTCTCCAATTCTTCTGTCTATATTACTATTCTGGTTAAGGATGTCTTTAACCGAAAATTTTAATTCTCCATTTTTCTTAGGGAAAAACTGATAAGCCAAACCACCATCCCATAATGGAGTTTTCACATTATACCCATCTGCATATCCACTGCTGACAGAGTAATTAAAATCTGTAGAAGCGATTAATGTTTTAAGAATAAAGTAATTGATATTCGTAGAATAATTTTGAGAAAAGTATTGCGAGTTCAAATTATTATTTACATTTTGCTGCACGCTATATTTTACGGAATTGTAAGAAAACCTGCCTCTGAATTCCATATTCAATATCTCTTTTACATTTAAATTTAAACCCAAAGATTGTGATACAGAAAAAGTATTTGTAAAATTATTTTTTCCATAAAGCTGGCTAACATCACGTCCAAAATGCATTCTGTTGCCCATACTAATATTATTTCCTTTTACACCTTTCTTTAAAGGAATGCCAACAGTCAAATCGTAAGAAGCATCATAAGTGCCATTAAGATTTACAGGTCTTATTAATTGCACACCCCTTCCTCTTGTAGTATCAAAATCTATACTGTTTACAATTTTATTAGTCGTTTGATTGTAATTCGCATTCACATTGATATAACTGAAAGTAATTTCATTATAAGCTTTATAAGAGACATTGAGTCTATTGTTAAATTCCTGTTTGAGGCCGGGGTTGCCTACTGAAGTGCGCAGCGAGTTAGTCTCATCACGCACATCCTGAAGCTGCCTTACATTTGGCTGACTGGTTCGGCCCTGGTAATTGATGCGGATGTTTTTTCTTTTGCTGAATTCATACCTGAAGTTTGCTGTAGGAAAGAAATTGATATAAGATTGTTTAGTCCGGATAACGGTATCTTTTCCGATGGCAGTATATATTCCACGAATACTATTATTATCAATGCTGGAAGCCTGCATTGAGCCGCCTGCCTGGAAACCAATGTTTTTTTTGTTGTATCTGAAATTAAGCCCGAATCTGTGCGCTAAAAATTTGTTTTTAAAATTGTTGGTTTGCTGCGCATTCAGGCTATCATATTGTTTTGTGTTTTTATTATAACTAAATGCGGTCCTGTCTGAGGTACTGTAATTATTAGTATAAGCATAATTCAATTCAAGGATTTTATTGGCTCCCAATGGTTCAGTATACGAAGTGCTCACCACATAATTGCTTGAATTGGTTTTTTGAGAAGAAAGAAAATCTTTTTCCCGGACAGTTCTAACCGATCCATCAGGGTTATAAAAGATTATGGGCGAAAAAGTTTTGCCACTACCATTACTATTGTTAACCGAATTTCTAAATCCTACGGTTACCGTTCTGCCGGGAGTAAAAAATCTTCGCCGGAAAAGCAGTTCATTATTTAATGAAAGTCCTTTACGCTGATTTTCATTTCTACGGATACCACTTAGGCCTGGATATTCTTTATCGGTTAAAGAAATTTTTGTGTAATTGGAATCATTCACCATACTATTTGAATTTTGTATGGTAAAGTTGGGGGTATAAAGAAGGGAATTCATAGAATCAATTTTATACTCCAGGCGTAAATTGAAATTATGGTTCCGGCTTATATCGTACGAATTACTTTGATCCGTAGCATAAGTGGATGAATCTCTCGTTTTGGTGATAGAATCTTCCGGAAATACGGTTTTTCTAAAGCTGGATTGTATAGCGCTTTTTTTGGTTTCGGAAAACATGTAGTTTCCCTGCACATTTAATTTCCCTATTACATCTGTATAATTGATCCCGGTAGAGGTTGATGTGTTAATTCCATTTCCCAAATTATTGCCAGCAAATCCACCCATACCGCTTACAATATCCCTTGAAGTAAATGCCTGCTGATTCAAATTGTTGGATGAACCTAAAACAGATATGCGCCTGTCATTATAAAACCGGTTCAGCATGATCTTGCCGGTATAAAGGTCATCATTTCCATGCCCTACGGTGCCTCTTCCAAAATAACCCTGCCGCGTTTTTTTCTTAAGTTTAATATTAATGGTTTTTGTCCGGCTGCCATCATCAATCCTGGTAAATTTGGCCTGGTCGCTCATGTCATCATATACCTGAACCGATTCTATCATATCAGCAGGAATATTTTTTGTAGCCATTTTAGGATCGGTTCCAAAAAATTCTTTCCCATCTACATAAATTTTTTGAATCGATTCGCCCTGCGCTGTTACATTGCCATTCATATCTACTTCTACACCCGGTAATTTTTTTAGCAGGTCTTCCGCAGTAGCATTAGGTACGGTTTTAAATGCACCGGCAGAAAATTCTACGGTATCTCCATTTACTGTAATAGGTGGGCGTTGTATAATCACTTCATCAAGCATATCGCTTGCCTTTTTCATGTTGATAATGCCAAGGTCTATTTCAGTTGCAGCCTCCGTAATAGAAAACTTTCTTTCAATAGTTTCATATCCCTGAAAGGAAATAGCTATATGATAGGCGCCAGTATTTAGATTCTTTATTAAGAAAAAGCCTTTACTATCAGCCAGGGAATGAGAATCCGCTAATGAATCTGCACCCATAAATAAAGAAATAGTCGCATTGGCCATCGACTCGTGATAAACTGTATCCGCAAGAGTTCCTTTAACTGTGCCTGATATTTGTTTTTGAGCTATAGTGCTATTGTACCCTATAAAAACACATACAATAAAAAGGAGTAGTTTATTTTTCATTCATTAATTTTCAATGATAAAAGACGAAAGTAAACGGATAAGACGACTAATTTTAACGAAACCTTCGCAAAGAATTAATCTTTTTAAGCATTTGATTTAAAATTTATTAAAAGCGTAAAATCTGCATATTATTTTTTGTTTAAATTTGTGAATACTCAATTTTTTACGTTATGAGTAAAAAAGAAAATAGTATTAAAATAAAAAATAGCTCGCCCGGAATTTATTTGGGAAATTATTTTAATGACAAAACAAAAGTAAATCTGCATTACTGCTTCGTAGAAGATGATATCTCTATCTGGGTTTTTAAAGAATTTCCTGAAGAAATATTGCATGAAATTGAATGGACTCAATTAGTTGAATTTAATATTGACAAGGTATGGCAATACAATAATGCGATAAGTATTGAGTCAGAAATTGAAATTGAATTGACAAAAAACGAAATGCAGGTGATCTATATTTTGAAAAATATAAAAATGGGGATTAAAAAATTTATTTTTATGGTTGAAAAAAATACAGATCTGTCAATAATTAAATGATTGAAAAATCATTTTGGGATTGAGTTATAAATGGAACCGGCTTATATTTAATAGTGTTCCAACCCTTTTGAAATACTCTCTAAAACTTCTACAGAAAGTTCTAACTTTTCTTTTGACGAAAGATTTTTAATTTGATTAGCGCTTCCGTGAATCTCTAGTTTTATGTTACCTAAATAATGTTCAGAAGTAATAAATTCTGAAATGCTACTAAGATTCGGCAGAAATTTTTTAAGGTTTGAAAATTGATAAAATGGTAACCGGTTGATTGCCTTTTGAATAATACGTGTATCGAAATGAGATAATTTATAAATCTTTTTATGCATTTTTTCTGCTTCTGCCACGTGGCTATTGGCAAAAATTAAACCTGATTTTGAGTATCCGGTTTTTAGGGCAACCTTATATGTTATACTTCGAACAGATAAGGAGAGCCCATAAATATTCTGACGGCTGAATTTCTTTGGGAGCCTTGCAGGCAAACCCACGTTTTTTCTATTTTTTTCTGTAAATGCTGCCCGTTTTTCATTTTCCTTTGACTTCATTCCAATATCTTCCAGGGCAGTAGTGAGCTCTTGTATGTAACTTGGATTGTAAGCGCTGTGATAATACAATTCCTCACAAATCCGCAATTCATTATTGATATCCTCATCATATTTTCTTCCAAAAAAAGGTTGGCTTTCTGTTATTTGAAATGGGCAATACCTGGCGCCTCTCCCTATAAGTTGTGCTTCTGCCATGGTGGTTTTGCCGGGCTTTGCATTTTTCGGGCCTTTGGTATCGTAGAGCCTTACAATGTCAAATAAGTTGAGCACATCCCAGCCTTCATTTAGTTTGTCAACCGCAAAAACCGCCCGGTATTCATTGGCTTCATCTTCCAAAGAATTCACGGCTAATTGTTTAAGATCACTTTCATTTTTACTATTTACAGAAATAAGTTTTTCTTCAGAAAAATCTTCTTTTAATTCTGTAATGAGATTTTCTAAACTAATGTTATTGTCTCCTAAATATTGAAATACTTTTTCAATCGCCGTTTCAGGATTCGCATTTTTTATCTTTTCGAGATCAGTCGTTTTTAAATTTTTTATTCCGGAAGTAAATTCTTCCAAAAACGCATGGCTGTCTTTTATTGTTTTCGATTTGAAAAGAATAACCGGCTTTACCAGCTTTTTATATTTTTCAAATATTTTACGCCGGTACTGGCTCATCAGCACTGCCTGTAATGCACGCTCAAACGGCGAAAGATCTGCCTGTAGCACTTTTACTTCTTTAGAAAATCCATCTATTCTAAACTGCTTTAGCGGATAATCATAAATTAATTTGTTGTAGTACTTCTTTTTTATTTCCGGTGAAGAAAGATCGGCAGTAGCGGTAAATTCCAATAAAATATTGCCAGCATTTGCATTAAAGATGCGGTTAACAGTTCCTTCCCAACTTATAATTTCTTCTTTTTCTTCTGCTGCCAATTCATTTCCTTTTTTTGTTTCAGCATTGATATGGTGCGCCTCATCAGATATAAGAACCATTTTCTGATCTTCAAAATCATCGTAAGTAATGGCATTTTCTTTTGGCGTATTTAACCGGGAATGAAGCCCCTGAATGGTAGAGAAAACAATGTTGATATCATCCGGATTAACCGCCTGAAAATTTTCTACTTCTTTGATTCGTATTTGCTTTTGGCCAATGGAAATGTTATCGGCAAAAAGATATTTCGAAGAAGCGCCATTGAAAAAGTTGTCTCTTGTTTTATCAATAATATTGCTGCTGTTTACAAAAAATAAAAAATTTCGGTAACCTTTTTCATACAAATAAACCATTAATCCCGCCATGATGAGGGTTTTGCCGCTTCCTGTCGCCATGTGATAAAGCAATTGTGTGGGCACATTTGCGGGCCTATCCTGGTAGGTATTCCAATAAAAAATAAATCTGCCAAAGGCCTCTTGTTGGTAGCTTCTTTTGCCAAAACCTTCTTTTAGATTTGAATAAATGTAAGCAGGCACAAGGTTTTTATAAAAATCAGCCTCACCCAATTTTAAGCCTTCATCCAATATTTGATTCAGTGTCTTCATTTTTATAAATAACCTTTTTGAGCTATCAGGGGAGTATTGCCCCATAATTTTTTTATTAATGAAATTTCAAAAGGAATAAAACTGGATGAGCCGTCCGGGTTATGATTTTCCGGGCAATGAAGAATATTGTTTTCAATCCAGCAAATTCTTTTGGATGTCGCTCTTACAATTTTGATCTCTTTTTCTTTGAATTTATTTTGGATAAATTTTAGATCTAAAACAACCCATTTAAAAAAATCGGTTAAGGTATGCCGTTGGTCAGGAAACTTTTTTCCATTGGTGATTCCATAAACCAGATAATCTGCTTTTATTTTATAAAATTCAGATTCCATTCTTTCAGGATTGGGGTTAAAGTCTCTCCTGTAACGTAACGTAGCATCGTTATAGCCTGCATAAAAATTATCTCTGAATCTTTCCTGCACATTAATTTTCTCATCAGTTTCACTTTGTAAAATATAATCTATACCGTGATTCATGTCAAGGTCTTTGATAATATTTTCGGCAATATCAAGCACTTTCCATTTTAAAGAATTATAAATCTTTGGTTTAGCTAAATGCTCATGAACATAATTTGAAAAAGTCCAATCGTGATCAGTTTTGGCCATGATTTATTTTATTTTAAGTGAATAGAATTCCTTATTTAGTTTTATTTCCTGAGCAGAGGATTGGTAGGTTTTATCTTCTACTTCTGAATAGGGAATGTATAAAAAATTCATATCCAGCAACGATCTGAGACATTTTTTCTGATCGGTGATAGCAAGATTAAAAAATTCATTGCCGAACTCTTTTAGGGCAATTTTGTCAACTGAATAAGAAATGAACCCATTTTCTAAAATGTCATTCAAAAGATTTTTTATTTCATTTTTATTTTTTGCTTTATCAATCTTTTCTATAAATATTTCATTGTGCTTTTTTAATTCTGCATAAATAAATGAACCACCCCCTTTCCATTTTATAGTTTTACTGATTCCTGTTGGATCGCCATTAATTACATTCTGCAAACGCACCACACTATCATTTTCACCATAATCTAATTGCTCTATTCCTATATATTTTCGTTTCAATTTATGGGCAACTGCGGCGGTAGAGCCACTTCCTAAATGATAATCTAAAACAATGTCGTTTTCATTAGTCGTCATTTCAATAATACGCTTCAAAAGCTTTTCCGGCTTTTTGCCATTGTTAAACGAAATACCACCTTCATTGGATGGGGTAGTGCCGATATCCAGCCAAAGGTCTGACGCGAGTATTCCAAAATAATTACTTCCATTTTCAACAACAATTCTTTCATCTAAAGGCACTAAAGCGCCTCCGTCGTACACCAGGGATTTTTTATTGGATGAATTAGTGTATTCCTCCACAATTCCCTTGCTCTTATTAGCTTCTGCGAATTTTTTAAATTTTTCACCGGCTTTTTTAATATTTTTTTCGAGGGAATAAATGTGTTTAGGATTGCTTAAAGCATAAGCGATGAATTCCTGCTCAATGCTGTACATTTCAAAAGGAGAGATTTCTTTTTGCTTCCTGCCGTTCAATTTTTTTTGAATAAAATCTTTGCTCAGGTCTTTAATTAAATATCCATTCTTTTCTTTAATTACTTCATATTTATAATTGGTATTGTATTCTGCTTTTGTATAGAAAGGTTTAAACCTGAAAGCAGGAGATTTGGAATAAAAAAGAATGTTTTCTTTTACTTTAAATAACCTTTCACCACGTTTTACATTGATTGCATTTACACCGCTTTCAGTGCTTGATTTCAAAATAATATTTTCTTTAAAATTTTCGCGGCCAAAAATTTCATCGCACAAAACCTTTAAATAAGCGAATTCAGTATCATCTACCTGGATAAAAATGCAGCCGTCAGCAGATAATAACTGCCAGGCTATCTCTAAACGGTTTTTCATAAAAGTGAGCCAGGTAGAATGATTGAAATTGTCATTATATAAAAAGCTGTCGGAGCCTGTATTGTACGGTGGGTCTATGTAAATAAGTTTTATTTTATTGGCATAAATTGGTTTTAAAGAATGTAATACCAATAAATTATTTCCTTTGATGATAAAGTTATCTGAAGAAGAAATATCTTTTGGAATGGATTTCCCTTCCGAATTATATTTCAAAAAATTCGTGAAAGCTTTGGGATGCAAAAGCCTGTCTATCTCGTCTTGCGCCAATACTTCATTCCAGAAAACTTCATTTCTCCTGTTTTCATCTTTTGTTTGCCCACCTTCCAAAACACAATCTTTATAAGGCCATGATAAAACAATTTCTTTTCTTTCCGATAAAAAATCATCGTTGGAAGTCAGTCCGATTTTATTTTTAAATGATGTAAAACTGTCTGGCAAAAAGGCTTTATTGCTAATAAATTTTTGAAACTTTATTTTGTCAAACACGATTATTTTGTCAACCTGCTGAAAGAAATATTTTTTAATGGCAGGCTGAGATAATAACAATTTAATAAGTGAAGGATCCAATTGCAAACCCAATTCAATAATTTTATTCTTCAATAATTTGCCGTCTGCCACCAGCCTTTCATCCTGTTTTAAAAGTTGAGTTAAATCATTGAGTAAATTCTGCATTCAGGATATGGTTAGTTTTATAATTGTGTTTTGGGAAAGCTCAAATGTACTAAATGTAAGTTTGGTTTTAGTCTATAGAATAAACCCTTATCAATCCTTTTTTAACAACAAATGCCGAACTTTTACAGACTATTCATTATTATTTAAATACCCAATATATCTTCTACATAATTTTTCATCCATTCGCTTTTGAAATCAAACCATTTTTGCCTGTAATCACCGGACTGATCTATTATAAATTTAAAATGTTTAAATGGATGTTTTTGGTTAAGGCATACAATTAATTCATTTTTAAGTTCGAGCGAATTGGGCAATTCATCAACAAATTCTTCCATAATTTTAAATGATTCCCAGGATTCTAACCGCGGAATTTCTATGTAATCTTTTCTACCTTTTTTAAGTTTTTTTAAATCTTCCTTAAAGCCTTCGTCTAAATCATTTGCTTGTTCGTGAATAAATAATAATTCATTGGTTTTTTTATTCCAATAAACTGTAAATCCAATCTCGAGCATTTCTGCTACTTCCTTTATTTGCTCTTGTGTTAAAGTTTCCATTGTAAGAGATTTATGGCAAAACAAATATTTAGATTTTTACTCCTACAAAAATAAAATAATACGGCTGCTTTTGGGAATTGCAAGTTCAATTTATATTAAATCGTGGACTTTAGAAAAATTTAAAATGGAAGTATTTTATTATAAATTTGGATGCTCTTTTATTACATAGATTAATTTCATATTCGGCAAATTAAATCAGAAAAGTAGCGGGGAGAAGGTTACAACAGAATAAAGCCGTTATAATTTTTTATTAGAAAAGATCAGAATTTTACTGTTTGCCTTTAAGGAATGCGCCGCAAGATAAAGATGGAGTCCGATACTATTTTTGCTTTGGCATATAGTAAATGTATGCTGTATAAGGCTGGCTAAATAAAAATATTCTAAATTAAAAAACTGAAAAAAAGTCCTCTTGCCATAAGAAGTCCTTTAGAAAATATCTACAGATACGTTTCATAAATGAAACATCTTCTATACCAGATACCCAAAAGCATCATCATCTTTTTTTAATTCGGTATAATTTATATTATAAAAATCAAGGTTACGTTTAACAGAGATTCATAATCTTTTCTGGCGCTCAATTCAATGCCTACTAATGCAGGCCCGGATTCTTTATTATGTTTTTTTATGTATTCAAACCGGGTAATATCATCATTAGGGCCAAGCACTTGGTTTACAAATTCTTTTAATGCGCCGGGCCTTTGTGCAAAGCGGATCAAAAAATAATGTTTCAATCCTTCATATTGCAATGAGCGTTCTTTAATTTCCTGCATGCGGTCAATATCATTGTTGCCGCCGCTTACAATACAAACAACATTTTTACCTTTTATTTCGTTCCGCATAATCATCTAAAGCAGCTATAGATAATGCACCTGCAGGTTCTGCAACAATCGCATCTTCATTGTATAATTTTAAAATAGTAGTACAAACTTTTCCTTCAGGCACCAGGTGCATTTCATTCAATACTTCTTTGCAAACCGAAAAAGTAATATCGCCTGCACGGTTTACAGAAGCGCCATCTACAAAATGGTCAATATTATTTAAAGTTACCGGATAGCCTGCTTTAAATGCTTCAGACATGGAAGGGGCACCTGCTGGTTCTACTCCAATTATTTTTGTTGCGGGAGAAAATGTTTTAAAATAAGAACCCACTCCTGACGCCAGGCCACCGCCACCAACAGGAACAAATACATAATCTACATGTGTAAGGTCTTCTAATATTTCTAAACCAACAGTTGCCTGCCCTTCAATGATTTTATAATCATCAAAAGGAGGAATAAAAGTTTTATTATTTTCCTTCAGTATATTTTATTGCAGCAACTGCACATTCATCAAAAGTATCGCCAACTAATTTTATTTCAATAAAATCTTCACCAAACATTTTTGTTTGATTCACTTTTTGTTTGGGAGTAATCACCGGCATAAATACCACTCCTTTACAATTTAATTTTTTGCAGGAATAAGCAAAACCCTGTGCATGATTTCCCGCGCTTGCACATACTACTCCTTGTTTCAATTGCTCTGACGGCAAACTGCTCATCATGTTGTAAGCGCCTCGTAGTTTATAAGAACGAACTACCTGCAAATCTTCTCTTTTAAGAAAAATATTGCATTGATATTTTTTCGATAAATTATGATTGCAGTGAAAGCGGTGTTCTGTTTACAATGTTTTTTAAGCGGGCAGATGCATCTGCCACTCCTATTCCATCGAAGACAGGTTGGTATCTCGCTTCATTCTCATTCATGTTGACAGCATTGCTCATAAAATCATTTATTGCTATAAATTTTAATTTCATGTAAAAAGATTGCCAACTTTTTTTAATGCCTTTGAAGATAAAAGCTTCGGCAATCTTTATAAATAATTTTAAGCAGTTTTTTGATTTTCAGGCCTTAAGCTTCTTACTGTTTTTCCTGCCTGCCACAATTCGCTTTCGCGTAATTCTTTTAATTCTACTTCTAATTTTTCCCGTAATCCGCTTTGCTGATTGCTTTCAATAGAACGTGCAGCTTCTTTACCGGCAGCAACACTTTCATACAATTCTGTAAATACAGGAAGTGTAGCATCACGAAATTTTTTCCACCAATCCAATGCGCCACGCTGTGCAGTTGTAGAGCAATTCGCATACATCCAGTCCATTCCATTTTCTGCAACCAGTGGCATTAATGATTGTGTTAGTTCTTCAACTGTTTCATTAAAAGCTTCAGAAGGGGAGTGGCCTTTTTTTCGAAGTACTTCAAATTGCGCAGCAAAAATTCCCTGTATTGCACCCATCAAAGTTCCGCGCTCGCCGGTAAGATCACTGTATACTTCTTTCTTAAAATCTGTTTCAAATAAATATCCAGAGCCAATAGCAATTCCCAATGCAACTACTCTTTCAAATGCTTTTCCTGTTGCATCCTGGAAGATAGCATAGCTGCTGTTTAAACCACGTCCCTGTAAAAACATTCTGCGTAAAGAAGTGCCTGAACCTTTAGGCGCAACTAAAAATACATCTACATCTTTTGGAGGAACAATTCCTGTTTGATCATTGTAAGTAATTCCAAAACCATGAGAAAAATATAAAGCTTTACCGGGAGTTAAATGTTTTTTTACTGTTGGCCACAAAGCAATTTGTGCAGCATCACTCAGCAAATAACAAATGATTGTTCCTTTTTCCAAAGCTTCTTCAATTTCAAATAAAGTTTTCCCTTCTACAAATCCATCATGTACTGCTTTATCCCAGCTTTTTGAATTTTTACGTTGACCTACAATTACATTAATGCCATTTTCTTTTTGATTCAAGTGCCTGGCCCGGGCCCTTGTACACCATAACCAATTACGGCTACTACTTCATCTTTCAAAACTTCCTGTGCTTTTGATAAAGGAAATTCTTCACGTGTTACTACGTTTTCTTCTATGCCCCCAAAATTTAATTTTGCCATGTTTTATTGTTTTTAAGATTTAATTATTTAATGTTGGTTAATGATGATATTACATGCTAAATACCTCTTCCTGTTTATCCAAAAATTCATTCTCTACTACTTCTTCACCAGGTTCTCTTTGTTCAAATTCTTTTACCTTTTCATGAAAGCCGCTGCTTTCTTTGATAATAGCTACCCTTGCACTTCTTACAAATTCAATTAAACCATAAGGTTCGAGAGCTGCAATCAAGTTTATCTGTTTCTTCACGATGACCGGTAGTTTCAAATACGGTATAATCTTTACGGATGGCTACAGCTCTTGCACCAAATTCGACGAAGCAATCTTTCTACTTTCACTTTTTCAGCAATGGCATCAGTAGGCACTTTGTACAAAGCCATTTCCTGCCAGATGATTTCATCATTGGTATTATAATATGCTTTTAAAACATCTACCTGTTTTTCAATCTGCCGCACTAATTTTTTGACAACATCTTCAGTTTCTTCAATAACGATGTTAAAGCGATGTATACCCGGCACTTCGATGGTGAAGTATTCAGACTGTGAATATTGATTTTTCTTCTGCGAAAAAATAATGGAAATCCGATTAAGTAACCCAATCTGATTTTCTGTATAAACCGTTATTGTATATTCCTGTTTTCCAGAGGTCGATTATTATTTGTTCATTACTCATAATTCAAAATTTTATAATTTCCCTTCGGAAATAGAATTTAAAATAATCGATTTCAGCAACACTGCAACCTTGCGGCACCATTGGAAAAACATTGTTTTCTTTTCCAACCATTACTTCCAGCAAATAAGAACCTTTATGTTCCAGCATTTGCTTTCAACGCATCTTTTAATTTATTTCTTTCTGAAACCTTTTGCCCTTCTATACCGTAACCTTTTGCCAATGCTACAAAATCAGGACTTTGTATATCTGTAAATGAATATCTTCTTTCATGAAATAATTCCTGCCATTGGCGTACCATTCCCAGGAACTGGTTGTTAAGAATAATTATTTTTACATTGACATCACTTTGCATGATGGTTCCCAATTCCTGTAACGTCATTTGAAAACCACCATCACCAATTACAGCAACAACTGTTCTGTCGAGGTGCACCAAATTTTGCACCAATAGCAGCAGGTAATGCAAAGCCCATTGTGCCCAATCCACCGGAAGTAATATTACTTTTTGATTGATTGAATTTGGCATAACGGCAGGCTACCATTTGGTGCTGACCAACATCAGTAACAATTATTGCATTACCATCTGTTAATTCATTCAGAATGATTAATTACTTCACCCATTGTAAGCTTTTCTGATGTAGGATTCAATTCTTTATTAATACATGTTTCTGTTTCTTTTTGTTTATATTCTTTAAATTTTTGCAACCATTCGTGGATGCGTTTTTTGTTCAATAAGTTCAGTAAGTAATGGCAATGTTTCTTTACAATCACCCCAAACCGGAACAGTTGTTTTTACATTTTTATCAATTTCTGAAGGATCAATATCAAGATGAATTATTTTTGCCTGCTTTGCATATTTATCAAGTCTGCCTGTAACACGGTCATCGAAACGCATACCAATAGCTATTAATACATCACATTCATTTGTCAGTACATTTGGGCCATAATTACCATGCATGCCCAGCATACCAACATTTAAAGGATGATCTGTTGGCAATGCACTTAATCCAAGAATGGTCCATGCAGCAGGAATACCTGCTTTTTCAATAAAATGTTTAAATTCTTTTTCTGCCTCTGCCAAGAATTACACCCTGTCCAAAAATTACAAAAGGTTTTTTTGCAGCATTAATCAGTTTGGCAGCTTCTTCAATATATTCTGTCCTTACAATTGGTTTGGGACGATAACTGCGTATATGATTACATTTTATATATCCTTCAAAATCAAATTTTTGTAATTGTGCATTTTTGGTGATATCAATTAACACAGGGCCTGGCCTTCCGCTTTTTGCTATATAAAATGCTTTTGCCAAAACTGAAGGAATTTCAGTTGCATCTGTAACCTGGTAATTCCATTTGGTAACCGGTGTGGTAATATTTATCACATCTGTTTCCTGGAAAGCATCTGTACCTAAAAGATGCGCAAATACCTGTCCTGTAATACAAACCAACGGTGTGCTGTCAATCATTGCATCTGCCAAACCTGTTACAAGGTTGGTAGCACCCGGGCCACTTGTAGCAAACACAACACCCACTTCGCCCTGAAGTTCTTGCAAAACCTTGTGCAGCATGTATTGCACCTTGTTCGTGACGAACCAAAATATGTTTGAGCTTTTCCCTGTAATCATACAATGCATCATAAATAGGCATGATAGCGCCACCGGGATAACCAAAAATAGTTTCTACTTTTTCAGCAATAAAAATTTCCAGAACGGCAACAGAACCTGTATACAGTTAACAATGGCGCTTTTGCAGTTCTGATTTTATTTCTTCTTTTGATTATTTCAAGAGTTTCCATAACATAATTTTTTAATTTTTTAATTTCTGATATTCCTACGTAGCCAGTTCATTCATCAGTAACACATCCTTCGGCTGCAGTTGTTACACATATTTTGCATATTTATATAAAACTCCTTTTGTTGCTTTTAACGCAGGCTGTTTCCATTTCTCTTTTCTTTCTGCAATTACTTCTATCAGCTACTTTTAAATTGATTGTTATTGTTTACTGCATCAATTTCAATAATATCATCATCTTCTACCAAGCCCAATCAATCCACCATCAAAAGCTTCAGGAGTAATATGTCCAACGACAAAACCATGAGTGCCACCACTAAATCTTCCATCAGTAATTAATGCAACACTTTTACCAAGCCCTGCACCAATAATGGCAGATGTTGGTTTCAGCATTTCAGGCATTCCCGGTGCACCTTTTGGGCCTACATGTCTTATTACTACTACATCACCTGCTTTTATTTTTCCTGAATTAATTCCTTCAATTAAATCATGTTCGCCATCAAATACTCTTGCAGGGCCTTCAAATTTTTCGCCTTCTTTACCGGTAATTTTTGCAACACTTCCTCCTTCGGCAAGATTGCCATATAATATTTGCAGATGCCCTGTTGCTTTTATCGGATCTTCTAATGGATGAATAATTTTTTGCTGTTCAAAATCCAGATCAGGAACATCTTCTAAATTTTCTGCAATAGTTTTTCCGGTTACCGTTAAACAATCACCATGCAATAAATTTTCTTTCAATAAATATTTCATCACTGCAGGAACACCACCATATTGATGCAGATCTTCCATCAAATATTTTCCACTTGGTTTAAAATCTGCAAGCACCGGAATTTTATCGCTTATTGTTTGAAAATCATCCTGTGTTAATTCAACATCAACACTTTTTGCCATAGCAATCAAATGCAATACTGCATTGGTGCGATCCACCCAAAACCATCATAACTGTAATTGCATTTTCAAATGCTTTTCTTGTCATGATATCTGATGGCTTAATATCTTTTTCCAAGTAAATTCTGAATTGCTTTTCCTGCATCGCAGACATTCCTTTTTTTTGTCTTCACTTAATGCAGGATTAGATGATGAATAAGGCAAGCTCATTCCCAATGCTTCAATTGCAGCTGCCATTGTATTTGCTGTATACATTCCACCACATGCACCTGCACCGGGACATGCATGTCTCACTAATTCCTTTAAAATCTTCTTCGGTCTAATATTGCCTGCAATTTTTTGGCCCAATGCTTCAAATGCAGAAACAATATTCAGGTCCTGCGCCTTTATAATGACCCGGAGCAATTGTTCCTCCATACACCATTATGGAAGGACGGTTTAATCTTCCCATTGCCATTATAGAACCCGGCATATTTTTATCACAACCGGTATGGCAATCAGTGCATCATAATATTGCGCACCACAAACTGTTTCAATAGAATCGGCAATTATATCACGGCTTACAAGCGAATAACGCATACCATCTGTACCATTGCTCATACCATCACTTACACCAATCGTATTAAAAATTAATCCAACCAAATCATTTTCCCAAACACCTTCTTTCACAATTTTTGCCAGATCATTCAAATGCATGTTGCAGGTATTGCCATCATAACCCATACTTACAATTCCAACCTGTGCTTTTTTCAAATCATCATCTGTTAAGCCAATGCCATAAAACATTGCCTGTGCTGCAGGTTGTGTTTCATCCTGTGTAAGAATTTTACTGTATTGGTTAAGCTCTTTTATATTTTTGCGATCGTTGCTCATTTTTATTTCTCTCAGTTTTTTTAATAAATTTATTAAGCAGTTTGAAATGCTTCCTTTTCTATAACAAGATTTTTATAAGCTTTTTGAATTTTATTTCCCTGAGTTTCATTCCATGATTTTGTGAAAGGAATGTCATCAAGTGATGCTATACCAATAATTTCTGCAGCAGTACCACAAAAGAAAGCGCTATCTGCACCATGCACTTCTTCTAAAGTAATTTGTTTTTCTACAACCGGGATATCCAGTCCTTCGCAAATTTCAAAAACGGTTGCTCTTGTAATTCCTGGTAAAATATTGCCCAATTGCAGGGGTATATAAAACACCATCATTTTCTACAAAAATATTTGCTCCCGGCCCTTCTGCTACAAAACCATTCACATCTTTTAGCAATGCTTCATCAAAACCTTTTGCTTTTGCTTCCTGGCTGGCAAGTATAGAATTTACATAATGCCCTGTTGCCTTTGCTTCTATTTTAAATCCTTTAGGATTGGGCCTTTCAAAAGAAGACGTCATTACCCTTAATAATTTTTCTCCCAAAAATGGTTGCATTTCCCATGCTTCAATTACAATAAATGATTCGGTATTTAGATTAAAACTCATGTTGGCCGGCGCATACACAAGCGGCCTGATATAGGCATCCTGCAAATTATTTTTTCTTAATATTTCATAGGTCGCTTTTATCAATTCCTCATTGCTCCATGTGTAAGGCAGATTAAGGGCATCAGCAGAATTTTTCAATCTTGTAAAATGCTCATCTTCTTTAAAAATTTTTGTTTCTGCCTTCTGCTGTTTTATAAGAACGGATGCCTTCAAAAACACCATAGCCATAGTGAAGCGTTTGGCTATACAGGTCCATTTTTGCTTCTGCAGCTTTTACAAATTCTCCGTTGAGATAAATAAAAGTGTTTTCGTTGTAATACATAAAATTTTGTTTCTAAAGGGGTTTAAAATAAAAAACCCGCCTCTTTTGGAGGCGGGCTATTTTATAAGGTTATATTTTTTAAATAGTGATTCCTCCTCCAATGGTTAAGGGTATAATAATGACAATGACAGCAATAATAATTACTGAAATATTTTGAATGCCATTATAAAATTTGCCGTTCAACATGATGAAGAATTGTTCAGCAAACTTAGTATACTCTTTATAAAAACAAAGAACTTTTTTTATTAAATAATTGTCGTCTTCCCCAAAGCCATATTTTTTGTGTTGATATTTTCCGGAATATCATTACTTATATAATCACTTACCAATTCACCAATAGTAGAGGTGAAATATGAATTGACCGGATCAATATCTTTTGTAACAAACCCATGAGCTAATGTCCATTCAACTGCTTCTCTGACTGCTTTTGCTTCTTCAAATAATCCAAAATGATCCAGCATCATAGCTGCCGACAAAATAGACCCAACCGGGTTGGCAATATCTTTTCCCGCAGCCTGTGGATATGAACCATGAATCGGTTCAAACAATGCATTTACTTCACCAACAGATGCAGGAAGGCAATAATCCTAATGAACCACTGATTACACTTGCTTCATCACTTAAAATATCACCAAACATATTTTCAGTAAGTATTACATCAAATTGTTTTGGATTAACAATTATCTGCATAGCAGCATTGTCAACAAACATGTAATCTACTTTTACATCGGGATAATTTTGCAGCAATTTCCTGTACTGTTTTTCTCCATAGCCTTGATGTTTCAAGAACATTTGCTTTATCAACCAGTGTTAATTTTTTCTTTCTTTGCTGCGCTGCAACAAATGCCAGATGGCAATACGTTCAATTTCAGTTTTACTGTATACGCAAAGATCAGATGCTTCTGTTCCATCTGCATTTGTTTCTTTTTTACCAAAATAAATACCGCCTGTCAATTCACGATAAATAATAAAATCAACTCCATGTAATTGTTTTTCTTTTAATGGCGAAAGATGATGCAAAGATTTATATGTTGATACCGGCCGGATGTTGGCAAATAATTGCAATTCTTTTCTTAGCCTTAACAATCCCTGCTCAGGACGCACTTTTGCTGAAGGGTCATTATCATATTTTGGATGTCCGATAGCGCCAAACAAAACAGCATCACTTTTCAGGCAACTATCAATTGTTGACTGGGGCAGTGGATCGCCTGTTTTATCAATTGCAACAGCACCCATAAGGCAATGTGTAAAATTAAAACTGTGATTAAATTTTGATGCAATGGCATTCAATACTTTTATTGTTTCGCGTGTTACTTCCGGGCCAATGCCATCTCCTGGTATTACTGCAATGTTTTTTTTCATTTTTTATTCGCTTGCGAAGAGTTAACTTTTAAAAATTATTATGATGCTGCTGCCATCCCGGCATATTTATTTATTGTAAAAATTGTTTGTCTGCCCTGTTCCAGGTGCAGTACTTTTTCGATACATGTTGGAATTTCTTCTTCCGTAGTGACTTACATATATCAGCGTTTTTTGAGATTGCCTGCAAAGGTGATCTATCAATGAAATAAACTGATCCCTTTGATGAAGGTCAAGCCCCTGGCATGGCTCATCCAAAATAAGCAGTGGAGGATTTTTTACCAAAGCCCTTGCAAATAAAGCCAATCGCTGTACGCTTGTTGAAATTGAATGAAGGGTTTTGTTAAACACATGAGAAGAAAGGCGTAAAAAATCCAACCACTGCAAAATTATATGGTGCTGCTCTGTTGTTAATCTTTTATACAATCCAATGGTATCAAAAAATCCGGACGCCACCGCATCAAAACAGGAAATGTTTTTATCAAAATAAGCATGTAATTCCGGTGATACGTAGCCTATTTTTTGTTTGATATCCCAAATGCTTTCACCACTTCCCCTTTTCTTTCCAAACAAATAAATTTCATTGGAGTAGGCCTGTGGATGGTCTCCGGTTATCAGGTTGAGTAATGAAGATTTACCGGCGCCATTACGGCCTTTTAATAACCAATTTTCGCCTTGTTTTACTTTCCAGTCAAGCCCCTCGACAATTGATTTATTTCCATATTTTATGTGAACATTGGCCATTTCTATGATGCTGGCAAACGGTGTGTTTTCTTTAGAATCCGGCATTAATTCAGCATCGAAAAATATTTCATTTTTGTCTGAATGGTTTGTTTCTGCAAAATCAAAAAATTCTTTGTCTCCAAAAAAAGTGAAACCGTTATTTTCAAGGTAGGATATATGTGTAATGCATGCTGGTATTGGGAAATTACCAGGAATTAAAATCAATTGAGTGCCATTTACAGAAATTTCTTTTAAAATTTCATTTAAACCTTTGCGGCTGGCGGTATCAAGGCCGGTATAAGGGGAATCAAGAATCAATAATGACCGGCGGATTAAGAAGCGCTTTAATTAATTGAAACCTTTTATGCTCACCGCTCGAAAGCTGAATAAGTGGGGAATTTTTAAGATGAAAAATTCCCAATCGCTTTAGTCCTGATTCTATTTTTGCAACTTCGTTTAATTCATTTTCACCGGCCTGTAATCCTTTTAATAATTCCTGCATTATTGTGGGAGCATCTTCTGCGTCAAAACTGTTAAAACGTTGTTGATAATAAAACTCAGAAATGCCAGATAAGTTTTTAAAAGAATCCCGTCGCTCTATCAATGTAATTTGCGGCCCGGTAGGATTTAATGGCGTCATAATACTTCCGGAGAAATGTATTTTTCCTGCAAATGCTTGCGCAAGTGTACTTTTGCCACTCCCTGAAGTGCCCAAAACAGCCAGGTGCTGATTGGGTTGTAAAGAAAAAGAAATACCATTAAGTACAGTTGTATCCTGTATGGATACATGCAGATCTGTTACTATAATGGATGGTTTTTGCATGAATGTTTATAAGTTATACCGTTTGTGCTTTTTCAAAATTGATAATTTCTTCTTTAATGTTTATGAGGTAATCAATATCATCAAACCCATTTAGTAAACAGGTTTTTTTATAATTATTGATGTCAAATATTTCCTGTTCTCCCGTTGCATCAATGGTTATGGTTTGTTTATCTACATCAATTGAAAGTGTTGCATCCATTTTCAAGACTGAATATTTTTTGCAAAAAATCATCACTTACCTGTACCGGTAGCACACCATTATTCAATGCATTATTTTTAAAAATATCAGCAAAAAAACTTGACACTACTACATTGAATCCATAATCAAGAATAGACCATGCTGCATGTTCGCGCGATGAACCACAACCAAAATTTTTTCCGGCAACTAAAATCGTACCTTTGTATTCAGGATTGTTCAAAACAAAATCTGTTTTAGGTTTTGCTTTCATCATTATTTATATACCGCCAGTCGCGAAAAAGATTTTTTCCAAAACCATCACGGGTGGTTGCTTTTAAAAACCGTGCAGGAATGATCTGGTCGGTATCAACATTTTCCAATGAAAGTGGAACAAAAGTGCTGTGTATATTATTTTAATGGCTGCATTTTATTAATTTAAAAATTCTCTTACATCTGTTACTACTCCTGTAATAGCTGCAGCTGCAGCGGTTAACGGACTTGCCAATAATGTTCTTGCGCCTGCACCCTGCCTTCCTTCAAAATTCCTGTTGCTGGTAGAAATACAATATTCTCCTGCCGGAATTTTATCTTCATTCATTCCCAAGACAGGCGCTGCATCCGGCCTGGCGGATTTTAAAACCTGCTTCTTCAAAAATTATATCAAGTCCTTCTTCTTTTATCTGCGCAGCTACCTGTTGTGAACCCGGTACGATCATCACATTCACATTTTCATTTTTCTTTTTTCCTTTTATAACAGCAGCTACTAAACGCAGATCTTCTATTCTTGAATTGGTACAGCTTCCGATAAAAACATTTTGTATCGGCATTCCTTTTAAAGCTTGCCCAGGCTGCAATCCCATATAATGCAAGCGCTTTGATAATATTTTTTCTTTCACCTTCATCAGCAATACTTTCAATCGTTGGTACCAATCCATTTATCGCAATTCCCAAGCCCGGGATTGGTGCCATAAGTGATCATCGGTTCAATATCATTGGCATCAATATTTATTTCTTTATCAAAAACTGCATCATCATCAGTATATAATTGTTTTCCATTCTGCTAATTTTTTTTCCCACTCTTCTCCCTTTGGTGCAAACTCTCTTCCTTTCATATATTCAAATGTGGTTTCATCCGGTGCGATCATTCCACCTCTTGCACCCATTTCAATACTCATATTGCAAATGGTCATTCTTGCTTCCATTGAAAGTGACGTGATAGCAGATCCTGCATATTCCACAAAATAACCTGTAGCACCACTTGCAGAAATTTTTGAAATGATATAAAGAATAATATCTTTTGAAACAACTCCTTTATTCAATGTCGCCATTTACATTAATGCGCATCAGTTTTGGCTTGCTTTGCAAAATACATTGTGAAGCAAAAACCATTTCCACTTCACTGGTGCCAATACCAAAAGCAATAGAACCAAATGCGCCATGGGTAGAAGTGTGGCTATCGCCGCAAACGATGGTCATACCCGGTTGTGTAATTCCCAATTCAGGGCCGATCACATGAACAATTCCCTGGTAAGGATGACCTAAGCCATATAATTCAATACCATGTTTTTTACAATTTTCTACTAATTGTTTGAACCTGCAATCTTGATAATTCATCTTTTATCGGAAGATGCTGATCAATCGTAGGAACATTATGATCTGCAGTAGCCACTACTTTTTCCGGCCTGAAAAACTTTCAATCCTCTTTTTTCAATTCCTGCAAATGCCTGTGGGCTTGTTACTTCATGAATAAAATGTTTATCAATATATATTACATCAGGGCCGCCTCGGTATTGATTTTACCAGGTGTTTTTCCCAGATTTTTTCAAATAATGTTTTTGCTCATTGTTATTTTTTAAAATAGTGGTGAACAATCCACTCCACGTACATTAAAACTAAACTTGCATGAAACTATTAGTCGTATACTATGCTATCTTTGCTGATAATCTATTGCCAGTGCATTCAGATCTATCATCCATCACTTCTTTTTTATTATCTGCTACTTTTAAAAACTGTTCATATAAAACATCAATATCATTGCGGTCAAATTGATAACCTAGTTTTTGAAAACGATATGCCAGTGCACTGCGTCCACTTCTTGCCGTTAGTACAATCTTTGAACTGTCTGCACCTACTTCTTCCGGATTAATAATTTCATAGGTAAGTGCATCTTTTAAAAATCCATCCTGGTGAATACCTGAAGAATGTGAAAATGCATTGCTGCCAACAATCGCTTTATTAGGCTGCACCGGCATACGCATGGTATCAGATACCAGCCGGCTCATAGGATTCAATTTTTTTGAATTGATATTGGTATAAAATCCAAGATGTTTGTGTTGTTTTATGATCATCACCACTTCTTCCAGCGAAGTATTGCCGGCTCTTTCGCCCAGACCATTGATGGTACATTCTATTTGCCTTGCACCATTTATGATACCTGCAATAGAATTTGCAGTTGCCAATCCCAAGATCATTATGGCAATGACAGGAAATAATTGCTTTATCAATATTGGGAACATTATTTATCAAGATAAGCGATTTTTTCGCCATATTGATGCGGCAGGCAATAACCGGTGGTATCAGGAATATTTACTGTTGTTGCACCGGCTTTAATCACTGCTTCTATCACTTTTGCCAGGTATTCATTGTCAGTTCTTCCGGCATCTTCTGCATAAAATTCTACATCATCTGTAAAATTTCTTGCCCATTTTACACATTGAATCGCTCTTTGTAAAATTTCTTCCGGTGTAGAATTGAATTTGCTTTTGATGTGAAAATCTGATGTGCCGATACCTGTATGAATCCGTGGACGTTTTGCATATTTTAATGCTTCTCCTGCTACTTCAATATCTTTTTCTACTGCCCGTGTTAATGCACAAACAGTAGCATTGTTAATACTTTTTGAAATTTTTTCTACCGATGAAAAATCGCCGGGCTTGAAATGGGAAAGCCTGCTTCAATAATATCAACACCCAGATTTTCAAGTTCTAGTGCCAGTTCAATTTTTTCTTTGGTATTTAATTTACATCCCGGAACCTGTTCGCCATCCCGAAGCGTTGTATCAAAAATTATTATTTTATCCATATCGCAATTATTTTTAAAGAAAAAATATTAAATAAGTTGCATTATTGTCTCTTTGCTATCTCGAAATTACTGATTACAGTAATTGAATTATAAACAAAATGAGCGAAATTTACACTCCTGAAATGAATAATATTTTTGCAAAACCCTTGCTGCCACTGCCATTGAGGTTAAATTAATTACGATGCCCAACAGATCAACAGATGCTTTATTTCAACTGATTCATTCTCTTCAAAAGTCAGAAAAGAGAAATTTTAAGCTATATGTACAAAGAAATTCATCAAACAATGATCTTAAAATCGTTCAGTTATTTGATGCGTTGGATAAAATGAAGACTATGATGAAAAGCGCTTATTACCAAAACCGCTTCCATAAAAAAACAACAGCTTTCTAACATAAAAGCGCATCTCTACAAACAAATACTTGCAAGCCTGCGGCTTTTGGAAAGCAATGATAATATTGATATTCAACTGCATGAACAATTGGATTATGCACGATTCTTTACAACAAAGGGCTTTACCAGCAAAGCCTGAAAATACTTGACCGGATAAAAGAAATGGCCACGTGCAAATAACCAGGTTAATTTTTTAATCAGAAGTTTTATTCCTTGAAAAGAAAATTGAAACCTTGCATATTACCCGAAGTATGCAGGATAGGGCAGATGCATTGACTAGCTGAAGTCGACTGATACCAATATGCATCTTGTAAGGGAAACCAAACTTTCTAATCTTGCTTTGCAATTATATAGCTGGTATATTAAAAATGGGCATGCAAGAAATAAAGATGATGAAAAAGAAATTGAAGATTATTTTCATGAACATTTGACTGATGAAATTAAAAATCCTGAAGGCTTTTATGAGAAACTATATTATAACCAAAGTTATTGCTGGTATGCATTTATACAGGCAGGATTTTTTAATGTATTACCGTTATACACAAAAATGGGTGGATCTATTTTCGGACGATCCATTAATGATAGAAATTGAAACTGGCAATTATATAAAAGGCCTGCATAATTTATTAAATGCGCATTTTACTTTAAGAAATTATAAAGGTTTTGAAAAAACACTTTTGATCCTTGAAGATTTTAGTAAATCGGATATTGTAAAACAAAATGATAATAACCAGATACAGGTTTTTGTTTACCTCTATATTTCAAAAATTAATCAGCATTTTCTCGAAGGCACTTTTAAGGAAGGATTAGAAATGGTTCCTGAAATTATGGAACAGCTTAAAGAATATGAACTATTATCTGGATCATCATCGTACACTTGATTTTTTATTACAAAATTGCTTCTCTTTATTTTGGCGCAGGCGATTATGGAACCGCTATAGATTATTTGAATAAAATCATTAACTGGAAAGTTGATCTGAGGAACGATTTGCAATGTTATGCACGATTGCTTCATCTGATTGCACATTATGAACTGGGCAATTTTCAATTGTTGGAATATCTTATCAAATCTGTTTACCGCTTTATGGCCAAGATGCAAAACCTAAGCCTTGTTGAAGAAGAGATGTTTAAATTTTTGCGCAATTCATTTTATCTATCCGCAAGAAAATTGAAACCGGAATTTGAAAAATTGCTGAATACTATAAAACAATTTGAAAAAAGCAAATTTGAAACCAGGGCTTTTGCTTATCTCGATATTATTTCGTGGCTGGAAAGCAAAGTAAATGATAAGCCTGTGTACGAAATAATAAGAGAAAAATATTTGGCTGGCAGGAAATTGTATGGGAAGAATGGAAGATAATTTTTAAGATGTTTCTTTATATTGCTCATATTTTTTAAACCATTTCTCTAAATTCTGATTGTCAACTTTAATGGCATTATCATCTTCATCTTCTATACTTGCCAGGAAGATTTGCAGTTTATTGGCAAGAGAGAAAAAATAGATTTTTTCAAAAAAATCTTTATGAATCTTGCCAGTATAAAATGTCAAAATTTGCGAAATGAATTGTGGCCCAAAAGAATCTAACAAATACATAAAATCATAATCAGGATCGCCAATGGCCATGTCGCCAAAATCAATGATACCACTTAATTTTTTTGATTCACTTTCAAAGAGAATATGATCCAGGCTAAAATCGTTATGAATCAATCTTGGAGTATATTTGAAGCGATCAGGATTGTGGAGGTAATTAGTAAAAAGAAGTGTAATAATTTCTCTCCGTTTTGCAGATATTTTTGGATAAATTAGTTGCTTTGCCAATTCTAAATTACCAGAATACTCTTCTTTATAATTCATGATTTCAAGTTTAGAACCAGAAACCAGGTTTAAATTAATTTCATGCAGTTGTGAAAGAAATGCAGCAAGAGTTTTTTGTATTTCTATTTGATATTTTTCTTCTAAAGAGTGGTATATTTTGGGTCTTAAGAATTCGCCGGGAATATTTTTGTGGCCAACAAAATTGATTTCTTTCGAAATGAAATTGAAATTGGGGATTTCAAGATTTAATTGTGATCTGATCTTTGGTAAAACCTCAATTTCTTTTTTAAAATGTTGTTTTACATCCTCTCTTTTTGGAAATCTGAAAATGAAATCTTCGTTTATTAAAAATGCTTTACTGTTTTCTCCTTCACCAATATTTTTTATGCTTGAAATATCAAATTTTGGGAATTCATCATTGATGATTTGTTTGATATTTTCAAATTTCATTAGTTAAAGTTAACAAGCACATACGCTCAAATGTTTGATCTGTGTAAAAAGTTTTTCTTGAAAATAGTTCGTTTGCCAATAGTAACGGATTCATCAGAGCGGGCAATTAACCAATAAACTAATTAGCCAATAAACCAATAAACCAATAAACCAATAAACTAATTAACCAATAAACCAATCAATTTTACTTCGAACTCGTAGGAAGCTTTTCCTCCTTCTGGGAACAAAAATCAAGGCATCCGTATCAAGGCAATACCTTTTGTAAGTAGGCGGAGGCCCATCGTCAAATACATGGCCAAGGTGTGAGCCGGTTTTGGAATCGACTACTTCCAGCCTTTCCATTCCATCTGTTTCATCTTTAACCAATCTTACCGCATCGGGATTGATGGGAGCATAAAAACTGGGCCAGCCGGTACCAGAGTTAAATTTTGATTCAGAACTGAAAACAGGCTGGAGTGAAGCAGCGGAATAATAAATCCCTTTTTGATAAAAATGGTCATATTTGCCCGAAAAAGCTCTTTCTGTTCCTCTTTGCCTTAAAATATAATATTGTGCCGGCGTTAATTTTTGTCTCCATTGCGCATCAGAGAGCTTTTCAGGAAAAACGGCATAAGAAGTTACCGTTAAAGGATCAGGGTATTTATTTTTATTTGCTTTTGTTTGTGATTGCGAACAATTAGTAAGAAAAGTGCATACCATAATGCTCATCAGATACATCATTTTTTTCATGATAATAGTTTTGCATTATTAACGTAACAAAGCTATTAAAGGTTTTAAAAAAATGATCCTAATTTTTTGCAAAGGATTGCAAAATTATTTTTTTACTTTACTACTTTAAATACCAATGGTTTTTTACCGCCTTCAATTTTTAAGAAATAAATTCCTGAAGGAAGGTTACTAACTTGAAGTGTTGTTTTTTGCGATTTTATGGTTTGTAAAAGGCATAATTTTCCGGTTACGTTATATAGCCTTACTATTTTACCCACTAACATACTGGCATTTTTAGAAAAGATCGTTATTTCATTGTAAAAAGGATTGGGATAAGTTGTGACTACAAGGCTATCACTATCATCTACTGCCGGTAATGGGCCGCCTTGGGCATTTGAGCTATCGCAAACAGAAGAACTAAGGAATGAATTTCTTGCATTGCCTTTAGCAAATAAGCTTCTCATGGCAGTTTTCTGGCCTTGTGTAAACATATTCATACAGGCATCATCGGTTACATCCATAAAGTTCATAAACATGTCGCCAAAGCTATTGATCGAACAAGAAGAAACGTGCGGGAAAGTGGGGCAGTAATTATTACCTGCCTGTTGGGGAGGAGTATCGGCAATACCGTCATCTCCACAGTTGGCATCACCCCAAAGATGGCGTAAACCAAGCCAGTGGCCAATTTCATGGGTAGCCGTGCGGCCTTTATTATAAGGCGATGTGATGGTACCGGTTGTTCCAAAAACACTATACTTTATAACTACTCCATCTCTGTTTGCGGGGCTTCCTGGCAATACAGCATAACCTAATGTTCGCCCAAAAAGATTGCAAACCCAGATGTTTAAATATTTTGATGCATCCCACGCGTCATCGCCTCCGCTTGATGAAAATTTTACTTCATCATCAGCAAGAAAGCTGCTTTGCTTTGTATATTTACGAATAATTCCGGTAGTATACTTTCCATTCGGATCTACCTTCGCAAGGCAAAAAACAATTCTTGTATCTGCAGCAACACTTTTAAAGGGTGGGGGAGTGTTAGCCGCATCAGTATTCAGCATTCTATAATCTTTATTCAAGGCTGTAATTTGAGAAAGCACTTGCTGGTCACTGATATTTTGTTCATTATTATTATATAATACATGAACAATAACCGGAATTACGATCACCTCATTGTTTAAAGTATCCCGCCCTTCAGTTTTAGTAGAGTTATCTCCGACGATCCTTTTTGTGGGGTTCGACTTTAAGTAGTCTATTGTGGCGCATCGCTGTGCTGAAACGCAGCACGCAAAGCAGATGCTAAAAAATGTAAAAATAAATTTCATGTATTCCCAGTTATTAAACTCAAATTTTTTGAGCGAATGAACATTATGGGATTACATAGGCCTGGTTAAAATAATTTTTACATGGGATAGAAATACTATTGGAGATTCAATAACCCGGTTTTGATTAAACGAAAATAACAACTGAAGATAATTAGGTGTTATGGCCGGTAACTGAGGTTTTGAGTCCACAAATAAAGGTAAAAATTCTCAAAGCTAAAAGTTTTAGGCAATGTATTTTATAAAGTAGTTAACGTGCATAAACTTTCAGTTTACTATTTTTACATTCAAAAATTAAAAATGGGCTATAAATTACTCGGGTTTTCTTTCCTTATTTTGTTGTTTTCCTGTAATAATAATTCATCTCCTGAATACGACACTTCACTACCTGTTCCAAAAGCTAATAACATCCCGGCACCTGCTTCTCTTATGTTTTCCGTGGATGCTGTGTATTCTCACGATGCAGGCGCATTCACACAAGGACTTGAATTTTATAAAGGAAAATTGTATGAAGGAACCGGAGAATTTGAGCAGTCAAGGCTCCGCATTCTTGATATAAAAACTGGTAATGTAGAAAAAGAATATAAGATCCCTGATAAAACCATTTTTGGTGAAGGCATTACTATTTTTAAAAATAAACTCTATCAGCTTACATGGCAGAATCATAAAATATTTGTCTATGATATTAATGATATCAGTAAACCAGTCAACACATTAAACTGGAGCAGAGAAGGGTGGGGCGCTACCAATGATGGAAATCAAATCATTATCAGCGATGGCACTTCAAAATTATATTTTGTGCAACCCGATGAAACAAGGAAAGAAATGAAAATAAATAAGATACTAACGGTAATGGATAATCGTGGAGAAGTTGATAGCCTGAATGAACTTGAATTAATTGACGGTTCTGTGTATGCCAATCGATGGTACACTGATCAGATTGTAAAAATCGATACATCAAACGGGCATGTAACAGGAGTTATCAATCTTACAGGTTTGCTACAGCAATATGCGCCTGGCGTAAAAACTAATGATAGCGCGGTTCTTAATGGCATTGCCTATGATAGCGCTACCAAAAAGTTGTATATAACCGGAAAAGACTGGCCGAAACTTTTTGAGATGAAGCTGAATTAACAGGTTTGCCATATTTTTTTCACTCTTCATTATTTTAAAAAATCTTTAAAAATCTTTGTTTGCCATTACAAATTAAACTGTTTAATTAAAGACAGTTATCTTGAAAATATGATAGAATGAAAATCTTAAATAATAGTTAGATTGCCATATAGAAGCTTTACTTTTAATTATTATTTTTCAAAACTGCTAAATAAACCTTTTTGTCAACCTATATTATTCCGAATCAGGCAAAGATTGGCCACGTACATTTGAAAGTATCTGACCTTAAAAAATCTCTGGAATTTTATTGTTCCTTACTCGGATTTGAATTAATTTCAAAATATGGGGAGGATGCGGCATTTATTTCTGCTGGTGGTTATCATCATCATATTGGCTTAAATACCTGGTATAGCAAAAATGCAAAGCCAGCGCCGGTAAAAGCTCCCGGATTGTTTCATGTGGCCATACTTTATCCGGAAAGAAAGGATCTTGCATTTATATATCAACGATTAATGAATGAAAATTATCCACTAACAGGGGTAGCAGATCATGGTGTAAGCGAGGCTTTATATTTAAGCGACCCTGATGAAAACGGACTGGAACTATATTGGGATAAACCCAAAGAGCAATGGCCGGTAGATGCGGAAGGAAAAATACAAATGTTTACAAAACCGCTTGATGTAAACGGGCTGCTTTCAGAACTTGGTAAATAAAATTTCTATAAAGAAAAAGTGCTTTTTAAGATTTCCAATAATTTAACCAGTCAATCATCCGGCTTGTAAAGCCATATTCATTATCAAACCATGCTACTAATTTAAGATGGTTTCCCACTACTGAAGTTTGCGTACCATCTACAATGCATGAATGCGTATTGCCTTTTATATCAAGCGACACCAATTCTTCTTCTGTATAATCAAGGATTCCTTTATACCCATTTTCCGCAGATTTCTTAAACAGCCCGTTGATCTGTTTTACAGAAATATCATTGGTAAATTGGATTGAAAAAATGGCCATAGCGCCATTGGCTACCGGAACTCTGATTGAAGAAGAAGCGATCTTATCTCTTAAGCCTGGTATCAACCGGTTAAGCGATTGGTACAAATCTATATCTACCGGAATAATAGATTCTGCCGCTGCCCGGCCACGACGGAATTGCTGATGTGGAGCATCTACTAATTCCTGCCGTGAGGTATAAGAATGAAGAATATTTATATGGGCTGATTTAATACCAATAGAATTTAAAATATAAAGAATATGGATCGAGCAATTGGTCATGCAGCCGCCTGGCGAAAGAATATTTAGTTCAGAAATAGATCCATTTTGATTGTATCCATAAATCATTAGAGGAATATCAATGGCGCCGGTTGTAGATAACAATACCTTTTTTGCGCCAGCATGCAAATGCTTTTCAGCAGCGGCTTTGTTAGTGAATTTACCTGAGCACTCAAGCACTACATCTACGTTTAGCTCCTTCCACGGAAGTTGCTCCGGATCATCTTTTTGAAGAGCAATTACCTTTTTATCGTTCACTAAAAAAGCTTCATTTTCTACTTTGACACCTTGAGGAAAAGTGCCATAAATAGAATCATATTTTAGCAGGTAAGTAAGATTATCTATTGGCATAATATCATTTACAGCCACTACTTCCAATTGTTCATCATCAATTAATCTTCTAAATAAAAGCCGGCCAATGCGGCCCATTCCATTTATCGCTATGCGCATCTAAAAAGTTTTAAGGGTGCAAATATATTCAGGAACAAAATTTATTGCAGCTATTTTTTCCAAAAGAATAAACAAAATCCTGAAAAACTACAATTCAATTCTTTCCAGATACATGAGTACATCCATGAAATCGGCCCAGGAATTTTGCCATTTAGTTTTTGCTTCATTAATTTTATCATGCTGCTCTTGCTTTAGCGACCCTTTAGATTTTAAATATTCTTCAATTTTTTCGAGGGATTGCTGATGAATATCTTCTAACATTTTTTTGTTCTCCATAATTTTATTTTTTATAAAAATACTACAACAAAAAGAGGGAAGGAAAGTATTGGCTAATAAAATAGTTTAGAACTGTTCTCTAAAAAAAATGGTACAACATAATTGTACCATTTCAAAAAATTCGTTGGTAATTGTAGAGCTAAGCTTGCTACATTCCTACATTCCTGTAAGAAGTGCGATCGCAGCCATCAGTGCGAAAAATCCTAAAATAATACCGATAGCAACTAAGGTATCAGTAAATTCTACAGAGTAAATCTTTTTCATAACCTATAGTTTTTATGTTAATAAAATAAATACAGGATTTTGAAAGGATATGGAAAAATTATTATTTCTTTAAGGGGCGGGATTGATGCAAAAATAACATTTTAATTAAAAATAACAAACATTTTAAAAATTATAATTTTTTTAATATTTTGGAAATAAATTTTTATTTTAGTAATTTACCATTTAAACTTTGATATATGAATAGAATTAGTCACATTCTTTCCCGTAAAGGCAATAACACTATTTCAGTTTTGCCGGGCACTTCGGTATTAGACGCCTTAAAAGTAATGGCGGAAAATAATATAGGATCTGTAGTGGTAATGGAAGATGGACATTTTTTGGCATTATGACAGAAAGAGATTATTCCCGCAAAGTGATTTTAAAGGGGAAAAATTCTACCAATACCAAAGTTGAAGAAATAATGACTGCGCAATTTCCTGAATTAAGGCCTGATGATTCTGTAGAATATTGCATGGAGCTTTTGACCAAAAATAATATTCGCTATTTGCCGGTGTTTGAAAATGGTAACTTACAAGGTGTTATTTCGATAAGTGATGTTGTGTCCGAAACAATAATTTTGCAACAACAAACGATTGACCATTTGGATAGTTATATCAATTCAAAATAAATTTTCTTATCTATAAAATACTGCTGTTCCTTTATTAATTTAAAAAAATAATATTCATTTGCAGGAAAGTTTTTTTAACCCGTTTCGAGGATTTTCTTTAAAATGAAAGCGTTTTTGAGGTTAATTATCCATTTTTAATAATTCAATCAAATTAGTATGTCTTCACCCGTTGCAGGCAATATTTCTTCAAATGATCTTACTACCGATGATTTCATTAACCATCCCGATGTTGTAAACTGCTTAGAGCAATTAAAAACTGTTTTTTCTAAAAGTGGCCGGCCATTTATTATTTCAGATGTGTACGACGATGATGGAAATCAATATGTAAACCTGGTACAAAAGGGTGGTGGAGTACTTGGCGTAGCGCTCGTGGGTTATACTTACATTCTGGAAAAAATGGGTATTCGTTTTGTGCGGCTGGCTGGTACCAGCGCTGGAGCGATTAATACCGCTTTAATGACCGTTATTGGTGAAAAGAAAGATGCTAAGTCAATTCCTATTTTAAAAGCTATTTGCGACTTAAATTTTTTTAATCTTGTAGACGGCCATCCTGCTGCAAAATGGATCATTAAAAGATTTATTACCCATGAAGATTTTACACTAAAAGTAAAAAAATGGTGTACAGGGTTGGCTTTTATTGCCATTTTACTGATTAGCTCAGATTTTGTTTTTCTTGGGTTGCAGCATGCAATACCTTCAGTTTCTATTGTTACCAAAATAGTCTTTTGTGCTTACAGGTTTTTATTTTTTATTAATTGGGATTGATCGTTTTTTACAGCTCAAGGCTTTTGAAAAGGCTCAAAAATTCAGGCTTTGGAATTAATCCCGGGAAATTTTTTTTATGATTGGATCAAAGGGCAACTGAAATCAAATGGAGTTGAAAATGTTTCAGAATTAAACAAAAAAGCATCTACACTTCCCAAATCTGAATTTGCGAGCAGATAATCCGGAAAGAATTGATACGTTGAATGGTGATGTTACATTTATTGCTTCTGAATTGGTAACTCAAAATAAAATCCAATTTCCGGCGATGTGTAATCTTATTCAGGGAAGAGGCAGATATTGACCAGCTTTCAGCCGCAGGTTTTGTAAGGGCATCTATGGCTATTCCAATATTTTTTGAATCTTATTTTATTAATAAAATTCCTTGTGAATCCGCGGCTATAAAAAAGGTATGGTTAGATACGATGAATGAGCCCAACCCGCCATCTACAGCGCGCTTTGTAGATGGCGGCATACTTTCTAATTTTCCAATCAATATTTTTTACAATCCTAAAGTACTTGTACCCCGGTCTACCCTCATTTGGCATTGATCTGGACGATAGCAAACCGGATGATGAATCTCAAAATCCGGCAAAATGGTCTATCGGTGGGTATTTCGGAAGAATGTTCAACACCATTAGATTTTACTACGATAAAGATTTTTTGCTAAAAAATAAAATGTACGAAAAGGGAATTGGTAAGGTTCCTTTATCAGATTATAACTGGCTTAATTTTTTTCTTACCAATAAAGATAAAGTCAACATGTTTATTGCAGGCGCAAAAGCGGCCACCGAATTCTTAATTGATTTCGATTGGCAAACGTATAAAGATGCCAGAAAAACTATGCAGATCAAGCTAATTGAGGAGCAACCGGAAACCCAGGAAAAGAATAATTAAAACATTACAAAGATGAATATTTCCTTTTATATGAATGTAAGCTGGATATACTTTTGTATTTCATTTGGCGCCATGTTGTTGGTAAGCCTGATTATGAACTTGCAAAAAAACCACTTTTTCACGCTGCATGTTTTTGTAAGAAAATTCACGCTTCTCGACCTTCAGTCTCCGGCTACTCCATTAGAATTGGCTGTTTACATAAAGGGAATTTTCGCTTTACCAAAACAACTTCGCGATAGTTCTTTACGGGCTTTAAAAAGTAATCTTTTTTTGGATTTCTTTATTAATGCCCTTAGCTTATATTTCCATTTTTTTATTATGCATGCAGATATCAATGAAGCTTACATCGGCTGGCCATATCTTGTTTGCGATTCTTGCATGGGCGCAAATAATTCCCTGGGTATGTGATATTATTGAAAATATTTACCTTCTCAAAAAGCTCCATCCTGATACCAAACCATCAACACCTTTTGTTCATTTTTGTTACCAGGTAAATGAGGTACTAAAATGGGCATTTTCACTTGGAGCTGTTGTTTTATGTCTTTCAACTTTAGCTTATTTCTGGCTTTCAGGAAGGTATTTTTATGATTCACTTCATTTTATTTTAATCATTCTTGTCGGAAATTGTACTCTTTTTTATTTTTAAAAAACTAACCGCAAAAAATCCAAAAATAATTTTAGATCAATATAGAGATGTGGTGAATTAAAACCATGTTTACCAGACTCATAAGTAGTTTTTTCTCACAGTATTCTGTACTTGTTTTCAAAAAAATATTAAAAAAAGCCCTTTAAAGTGCCTTTGCCAGAAGGCATTAAATATCATTACCGATCGTCTTTCTGTAAAAGTCCAATTTCATGGGACAAGCAGCTATAACTTCAGCCTTATACAGATTTAAGGCCTAATTAATAATCCTGATTGGTATAATAAAAACTTACCAGCACCTATTTTTTGAAATGCTTTTTAAGATACCTTCGCAGCTTATGAAAAGAAAATTTTTTACGGCAATACTGCCAATAATCAGTATACTTTTTTTCCTGGTGACAAGTTGTAATAGCGCTCAATCTTCCGGGGATACAGTCAGCAAAGATTCGATTGAGAAAAAAGAACCCGTAATAACAGGAAAAGTGTATGATCAAAAAACAATTGATACAGCAAAGTATAATAAAATTATGCTTGAGCTTGCCAATAATGATACTACCGGCTTGTGGCCTGTAAAAGCCCCTTATCCTTTAGCAGGCGCTGTGTTGCCTTTTAACCGGATCGTGGCTTTTTACGGTAATTTGTATTCTAAAAAAATGGGTATTCTTGGTGAATTACCTAAAGATGAAATGTTGAAAAAATTGAAAGATGAGGTTGCTTATTGGCATTCCGCTGATTCCTCGCTTCCCGTAATACCTGCCTTGCATTATGTGGCAGTAACAGCCCAGGGAGCGCCCGGCAAAGATAGTAAACACAGAATGCGCATGCCTTTCCACCAGATTGACACGATTATTAATTGGGCAAATGAAATTAATGCGATTGGTTTTTTTAGATATTCAGATAGGGCATAGCTCTGTAAAAGATGAAGTGCCTGTGTTGGAAAAATATTTGCAAATGCCACAGGTGCATTTAGGGATTGATCCTGAATTTTCTATGAAAGATGGCCATGTGCCAGGCAAAAAAATAGGCACTTTTAACGCAGATGATATAAATGACGCAATTGATTTTTTAGCAGCAACAGTCAAAGAAATATAACCTTCCTCCAAAAATTTTGATTGTCCATCGTTTTACACAAGGGATGGTTACCAATTACAAGCAGATAAAAAAAGTACCTGAAGTACAGGTCGTAATGGACATGGATGGATGGGGCGATAAAATTTTAAAACGCTCTACCTACTTACGGTATATTTATAAAGAGCCAGTCCAGTTTACCGGGTTTAAATTATTTTATAAGAATGATACCAAAACCGGTACCAATCAACTTTATACTCCCCAGGAATTATTGAAATTTATTCCAAAACCAATTTACATTCAATATCAATAATATTTATTGCTTTATTATTTATGAGAAAGATCCCATTTGCTTTAATTTTATCATTGTGCTTTTTAGCAGCCTGTTCATCAAATACTGAAACAAAAAAAGAACCTTCTGATTCAGATTCAACAAAAGCTGCTATCGTTAACAATAAAACAGATGAGCCTGTAAGTGCCACTGTTGCTGATGTTGCTGCGATTCTTGCGAAAAAACAAGTACCTGTTTTGTGTTATCATCACATACGAGAACCGAAACCAGGCCAGAGCGAAACCATGAAAAGCTATTCAGTTTCTCCTTCGCAATTCGCCCAGCAAATGAAAGCGCTTAAGGATAGCGGTTATGAAACCGTTCTTCCTGATCAATTGTACAATTATCTTGTTCATGGCGCCGCTCTTCCTGCAAAGCCCGTGATGTTGACTTTTGACGATACGGATGAAGAGCAATTTAGTATTGGTTACCAGGAAATGAAAAAATACGGATTCAAAGGTGTATTTTTTATTATGACGATTTCGATTAACCGTCCCCGTTATATGAGCAAAGAACAGTTAAAACAATTGGCCGATGAGGGGAATGCGGTGGAATCACATACATGGGATCATCACATGGTTACAAAATACCAGGGCGAAGATTGGGAAAAACAATTTGTAAAACCACGTAAAACCATTGAAGATATTACAGGAAAAGCTGCTACTTATTTTGCTTATCCTTTTGGGCTTTGGAACCAGGCCGCTATTCCGGAATTAAAAAAAGCAGGATTTAAAATGGCATTTATTCTTTCTACCAAAAGAGATTCTACAGAACCACTTTATACCATTCGCAGGATGATTGTTCCTGGCCAATGGTCGGCTCCCGGAATGCTGAAAGCTATGAAACAAACTTTTAAATTAGATTAAAGTATCCATTACTCAGTATGAACCGTTTATTTTTGATGCTTCTTTTATTCCTTGCAGGATGCAATTCTCAAAATGAAAATACCACAGGTGCCGGGGAAATAAAAAACAACACGGGAGAACATTTATCAAATACTTCCATATCCCATCTGGATGGTTGTTATCTCTCTATTTTTAAAAATGATACATCCAGTCTAAAAATTAATAGTAATAATGGTTTGGTGTATGGAAAACTTACGTATAAGCGTTTTGAGAAAGACAGCAATACCGGTATCATAAATGGTACCATTCACGATAGCCTTATTATAGCTGATTACACATTTCAATCAGAAGGAATCTCTTCAGTAAGAGAAGTGGTTTTTAAAATATCCGGCAATAATTTGATAGAAGGGCAGGGAGATATAATTATTAACAGGAATGGCGATTCTGCTAAATTTAAGAATATAGCTCATTTAAAATTTCAGGAAGACCAGGTTTTTGTGAAGAAAAATTGTGAGTAAAAGTCCATCTGCCATGTGATCAATAAATATTTTCAGATGAAATATTTCTTCTTTTTTCTTATATTTTTTTGCACGAAAGTTTTTTCACAAACCAACTACATAAATGGAGTTGTTCTTAACGGAGATGATGGCGCAAAGTTAGCCTCAGCAAGCATCTTTATCAATAATTCTTCTAAAGGTACTCTTGCTAATGCAGAGGGAAAGTTCACACTTGAAGGAATTACCCAAAATAATTTTGAGCTCATAATCTCATACACTGGTTTTACTACTGTATCGTTGAGAATAACTCCAGAAAATATAGGACAATTTCATACTATTAAAATGGTGCCGCGAAAGAAGGCCATGGAAGGAATTTCAATTGTGGCGCCTGAAATAGATGGCTGGAAAAAATGGGGCAAATTCTTTACAGAAAGTTTTATAGGTCAATCTGATTTTGCTGGCCAATGCACGATAGAAAATCCGGAAGTGATCAAATTTTTTAACGACAAAAAAAATAACCGGCTTACCGCATTTTCCAATGGCAATTTGATTATTCGTAATCAGGCGCTTGGTTATTTGATAAAATATCAGTTAGAAGAATTTGAATTTGATTTTAAAAAGAAAATTGTTGCCTATATGGGATATACCGCGTTTCAGGAAATAAAAACCCATAGTAAGAAAAAAAGAAGGCAATGGTATGAAAATAGAAAACAAGTTTACGCAGGCTCTACCATGCATTTTATGCGTTCATTGTATGCGGATAGTGTCGCTGAGCATGGATTTGAAGTTCGCGAAAAAATCAGGCTATATAATACAGATAGTCTTTTTGAAAAAATTTACCTATCTGGAAATACACCCAAAACTGTAAAAACCGAAGAGGCCAATTATACTGTCAGCGTTCCGGAAATTCCTTCTTTCAAAAAAAAACCAGATTATATTGATCTGGTAAACATGAAATTATTTTCTTTTAAAGATGGAGTGGCCTTTGATTCATCTTTGAAACAAAAAGAATTTTATTTTGAAAATTACCTACAGGTCATATATAGAAATGCGTTTGTAAAAAAGGATTATTTATTAGTAAATGGTTTATCCCAGTATTTAAAAATGCATCAATTTTCTGATGTTGTTTTAAATTCAAAAGATCTTCTGATTGTTGAGAAAGATGGGAGTTATTATAACCCCATGAATTTAATGAGCTCCGGCTACTGGGGCTGGTATAAAATAGCTGAAATGCTACCTACAGATTATTAAAAGAATTGATGCCTTTTTTATCAGTTTTATGAATGAAAACTGATAGTAATTTTCAAATACTTTTTAAGCGAAATATTTTTTAGAATTCCCCAACCTGGCGATAGAATATTGGGCTATTGCGGATTTCCTCTAATATTGATTCAGATATTTCATGCGACTTTAATGTACTCAAAGATTCTTTGATGAGGTATTTTTTTGTTTTAATATCATTTTTTACTGATTCGGTTAATTGAGAAATAAGCTCAAGCTTTTGATCCAGAGGCAGGTTTAATACATCAGCATACTCGGTTGAAATGGCCGGATTAGGGTTATCTGTTTTCATGGTTTCAAACTTAATAAAAATTTTTATGGCAAACTAATCTTTAAAGAATAGTTTGCCATAACTGCATGTTTATCTTCTATATTTTGAAAATATAATTTTCATTCTGATCATTTTTGTTTGTGTATTTCTAAACAAGTTTCAGAATTATCCCCCAATTGTTAATAAATTGTCATGTCATAAAAATGTAGATTGTAAAATAAACGTTAATTTTCCCTAGCATATTTTTTACACTTCAAAATAATGCATTAATCTATTTATACAAAGCAGTGTGTTTGCTTTTTAACTTTTAAAAATTTGTATATGAGAAAATCTGTCCTTTTTTTATGTGTAAGTATTTTATTTTCCATCTCATTTTCGGCGTTTTCGCAAACAAAATCAGTAACTGGTAAAGTACTGAATGAAAATGGCGATCCGGTTCCATTAGCTACCATTCAGCAGAAAGGCAGTTCCAAAGCTGTGACAGCAAATGAAAAAGGAGTGTTTAGCATTTCAGTTTCAGGAAAAGACCCTATTCTTATAATATCGTCTGTAAACTATGATGCCAGAGAAATGGCTATTGGCAATCAATCATCTGTCGAAATTACTTTGAAAGGCAGCGGCCAACTTTCAGAAGTGGTGGTAACTGCGCTGGGGATTACACGGAAAGAAAGATCTCTGGGCTATGCTACCCAGGAAATAAAGGGTGATAATTTAACACTTACCAATCAAAAAAATGTTTTGGGTTCTCTTGCAGGAAAAGTGGCTGGTGTACAACTTTCCGGCTCTTCGGGCGCAAGTATGGGTGGCACTCAAAAAATACAGATACGGGGAGTAAATTCCGTTACGGGTGATGGGCAACCTCTTATAGTGGTAGATAATACTCCTATTTCAAATAGTAACTATGCTTCCAAGGGAGGCCGCGATTATGGAAATATAGCGCAGGATATTAATCCTGAAGATATTGAAAGTGTAAACGTGTTGAAAGGCCCCGCCGCATCTGCATTATACGGTTTGCGTGGCCAATATGGCGTAGTATTAATTACCACCAAAAAAGGAAATAAAAATAAAAAGCCGGCAGTTACTTTTAACTCGTCCTATTCCATAGAAAATGCCGGAAACTTTTTGCCTTTGCAAAATATTTATGGAGCCGGTTCCAGCCTTAATTTTCCTACTATTAAAATAAATGGAGTTGATACAAAATATGTAGATGGCAGTTGGGATGAAAGCTGGGGACCAAAAATGGACGGAACTCCTGTAAGGCAGCAATATAGTTTTTATCCGGCAGATCCCGATTTCGGTAAATTAACTCCATTTGTTCCTCATCCGGATAATATCAAAGACTATTTTGTAAAAGGCCACACATTTGATAATAATATTTCGTTTGCCGGCGGCAGTGATAACGCTTCTTTCCGTCTCTCATTTAATCATACAGACATTACCGGTATCGAACCCAATACCTTTTTAAAGAGAAATAATTTAAGCTTTAATGGATCTTTAAATGTTACGAATAATCTGGTGTTGTCCACTAATTTAAATTTTGCAAATAATAAAGCGCAAAGGCCTTCTCAGGGATACCAAACCACAGGCTCGCGTAATTTTTATCAATGGTTTGAACGTAACCTTGATATGAACAAATTAAAGCAATACAAATATTCTGATGGCACTTATTATCATTGGAATCTGAATGATCCGAACAGCCAGGGCATTTATAAGGATATGATACCAATCGATTGGAATAATCCTTATTTTGATGCTTATGAAAACCCATCACATGACTCACGCGATCGATTCTTTGGTAATGTGGGCCTTACTTACACCATATTGCCCGGATTGCAGGTAAGCGGATTTGTGAGGCAAGATGGGTTTACTCAAAACATTGATGGCCGAAATGCAATTGGTGGAAGGGGTACTCCTTCTTTTAATATCGGCAAATATGAAAGCAAAGAAATGAACTACGAGTTTCTGGCCCAATACAATAAACAGTTTAATAAAATTTCGCTGAACGCTAATCTCGGTGGAAATATTTTGAAACAACATTATACCTATTTGTATGAAGAAACTGCAGGCGGTTTGGTGACGCCTGCCTGGTATAACTATCCAAAATTCTTTAGAGCGTCCCTATGCGGTTAATTATTTGAGGGATAAAGAAGTGAGGAGCGCTTTTGGCTCAGCCACTCTTGGATATAATAATACCTATTTCCTGGATGTAAGTTTGCGTAATGATATTTCCTCCGCTTTACCATTAAACAATAATAGTTATTTGTACCCGTCTGCTTCTGCAAGCCTGGTATTTAGCGAATTAGTAAATTGGAAACCACTTTCTTTTGGTAAATTAAGACTAAGCTATGCACAGGCAGGCTCTGATATTGCAGCTTATCAAACAGCTAATTTTTATGGCCTGGGAGATCCCTACAATAGTAGTTTCCCAATGTATGTACCCGATAATCTTAATAATCCGGAACTCAAACCTTCTCTGGGCACCGCATACGAAGCGGGACTGGATGTGAGATTCCTGAAAGATAGGGCAGGATTGAGCTTCACATGGTACCAGCAACAAAATAAAAATGCTGTATTACCATTAGACGTGCCTGGCCCAAGTGGTTTCACCAGTTATATTATTAATGCGGGAAATATCCAAAACCAGGGAATCGAATTATCTTTAAATGGTACACCTGTAAAATCAAAAAATATAAGCTGGACAACAACTCTAAACCTTAGCCGCAATAAAAGCATGGTTAAAGAATTATATCCCGGATTAAATTCATTGACTTTAGACCAGAACAGGTATGCAAGTGTTGATATGTTTTTGCTGGCAAATGTGGGCGAAGCATTTGGAAGCATCGTTGGAAATGCATACCAGCGCGATCCTTCAACTGGTAAAATTTTATTAGATGCCAACAATATGCCGATGTGGCAATCCAATCATAATTTTGGAAGCGTGCTTCCGGATTATACCGGCGGCTGGCAAAATAGTTTTACGTGGAAAAATTTTGATGTTTCTGCAATGATATGATTTTCAAAGTGGCGGCCAATTTTTTAGCTGGACAAAAATGCTCGCTGTAAAAAGCGGACAAGATGCTATAACAGCGGCCTTAAATGATAAAGGTAAAAATATTCGCGATCCATTAGCTGATGGCGGAGGAGTAAAAGTTACCGGGATATCTGCGGCTACACACCAGGAGGTAACCGCCTACGTAAATCCAAGGACTTATTACGGAAACACATTGGGTAGCAAGGTTTATGAAGAATGGCTGTTTGAGCGCTTCTTATATAAAAATGCGGGAAATAAGAGTTGGATACACTTTTTCAAAAGAGCAATTTGCGAGGCTCCCTTTCAAAAGCCTGAATCTCGCCTTTATTACCAGGAATCCTTTTATGATTTATCAAAAAGCGCCAAAAGGAATAAATCCTGACGAATTAGCCACAGGAGCTTCTTCGCTTAAACTGGCTGGAAACCGGCCAATTGGCTACCAGCCCGCTCTTTTGGTTTAAATCTAAATGTTTCATTCTAAAATAAATAATTATGAAAAAGTTTAATTATTTATTCGTTGGCTCATAATACTTATGCGCGGAGTCGGTTGTACCAAATTTGATGATAATATCAATATAAATCCTAATCAGCCAACGATAGCGTCAAATGCACAATTGCTTAACTTATGCTATTAATCAAATTCCGGGCGTAATAGAAGCCCAAAGTGGTATGCTTTACACGCAGCAGTTCGCTCAAAAACCGTATACGGATGAATCGAGATATATTGTTGTTAATTTTGATTTTTATGGTATCTACTCCGGAGCGCTTGGAAAATCTTACAAACTATTCTTAAATTCCAAAAGCTTTAATGTTAACGATGGCTCTGAGGCAAATCAGAAAGCGGTTGCACGCATATTAAGGGCCTGGTTTTTCTGGCAGGCAACCGATCGCTGGGGCGATATTCCTTATTCTGAAGCATTAAAAGGGACTAGATAATTTCACGCCAAAATACGATAGTCAGAAAGATATTTATTATGATCTGATGAAAGAATTAAAAGAAGCAGCTGCTCAAATAGATAATGGTAACCCGGTGGCAGGCGATATTTTGTATGCCGGAAATATGAATAACTGGAAAAAATTTGCCAACTCAATGCGTTTGCTGATGGCATTGCGATTATCGAAAGCAGATGCAGCAAAAGGAAAAACAGAATTTAGTGATGCAATGGCAGGTGGGCTTATTTCAAATAATAGTGAAAGCGCAGTATATGTACATTTAAATACTGCAGCCTATCAAAATTATTGGTACTATGTAAAAAATGTACAGGGCCGTCCGTGGTACTGGGCCAGTAAAACTTTGGTGGATTATATGAAACCATTAGGCGACCCCCGGCTTAAAATTTTCGCTGATCCAAATGGTTCAGGAGATTATGTGGGCGTTCCCTATGGATTAGACGCCAATGCGGTAGGCTTAATTTCTTCCTGCGTCTGTTTCGTTTATGGGAGTACATGTCCGTACTCAAAATGCACCGACTTATATCTTACTTATGCAGAAGTGTTATTAGCAATAGCAGAAGCTGATAAATTAAATTGGATTCCCGGTGGCGATGCAGATGCCGCCGCCAAATATAATGCAGCAATTGAAGCGTCTGTTCGCCAATGGAACAGAATTAGCTTTAAGGCTTATAACGATACAATTGATGCACAGATAGAAAAGGTTCCTTACAACAAAATCGACCTTGGTGATACTACAGGTTTGGCGACTTATCTTGGCCCAACCATCCGTCATCTACAATTCGGCGGATGCCATAAAACAAATTTCTTATCAACGTTGGGTACACTTGTACATGAATGGTTATGAAGCATGGGCTGAATGGAGAAGAACAGGATATCCTGTCTTAACACCTGCTCCAAATAATAGTGGTATTCCCATACCAAGAAGGCAGGCTTATCCCGTAAAAGAACAAAATATTAATGCCTGCCAACTACAAAGCGGCAGTTCAGGCGCAGCCTGGTTTAAATGGTAAAGATGATTTGAATGGAAAGGTATGGTGGGATAAATAATATTTAAAAATCGGGTAAAATTTAAATAACTTAAATTAATTTTTCTTTAAAAAAGGCTGTCTCCCATGATAGCCTTTTTTTAAAATGTCCTGGCTTCAACAAATATCAATATCTGCGCATGATAGCGATTATTTAGAAAAATAAAGGATGATCCCTTTCCGGCAAACAGGCTTTTTTACATTATTTTTTTATTTTTAAATAAACTACAGATTGGCTCAAGAGGTTAATAAAAATTCATTTAAAAAATAAAAAAGGATGCTGCTTTTTTTGCAACATCCAAATTAATTATTCAATCCGAGGGAGAATTATTTGGTAGTTTTTTCTGTTACCTCTCCTGTTTTAGTATCCACCTTTTTTTTGTGAGTTACGCCATTGTGTTTGTGTTTTACTTTATACCCATTGTGTTTTTTATTCTTGCTTACAGTGTTATGCACTTTTTGAGGAATGGTAGAGGTTTGTTTTACCTTATCCTTACTGTCCTTGTCCTGGGCTTGTGTTACCATTCCAATACTCCAACAGTTAACATGAGAAATAATAGAAGCTTTTTCATTTGTTTTAATTTTTGTGTGAATTAATAATGAAAAATCATAACAAAAGATATGCCTGATATTTTTTAAATGTATGGGATATGGCAAGACAACTTTTATTGATTTTTATTTTTTAACGGCTTTTATTATTATTCTCCTGCCGTTAATAAACTGCAACCTCTTAAATCGCTAATATCTCTGCGGCCCAAAACTTCAAAAGAGCCATTTTTGTATATTTTTCCTATGTCGTCTGTGGCGATAAAGCAACACGAATAAAGATTGGCAAGGTCAATAATATTTAACAAGCCATTTACAGGCTTTTCGGTTTTAGGTTTAGAGGTAATGGAAAATGGATCATGGTATTCTCTCGTTAAAACTTTCATCCACGGCGGGCAATGAAATAATCCATTTCCTTTAGAATACGCCTGCGAAAGCAATTCAGTCATGCCGTATTCTGAATGAATATTATCTACCCCTAATTTCTTTTTCAGGAATCCGTGTACTTCTTCACGGGTTATTTCTTCACGCCTTCCCTTCATGCCACCAGTTTCCATTATAGTAGTGTGCTGTAGTTTTATCGAATATTTTTCTGCAAAATCGAGTAACGAAAAGGTAACACCAATGAGTAACGTAGGTTGCTGAATGATTTCATTATGGACCAAAGCCCGGTAAAGATTTTCATGATCGTGCAAATAAAATCCACTAAAAGAATGCCCGCTATTAATGATTAGATCATTCACCATTGCCACTAAAGAAGAATTTTCCCTTTCAAGGTATCCGGGCAATAAGCCTAAAATGCACCACTGCTTAGGATTTCCATAAAATAAATTAAATGTTTTTGTAAAACTTTTTTTATAAAGCGACAAACTTTTCACCAAATGCCTGCTCGTATTTTCTCCGGTAGTGCCGCTGCTTTCAAAAATGATTTCGGGTTGAAAAGCAGTGGTTTTTATTTCATGTGTTTTGAAAAATGAAATAGGCAAAAATGGGATTGCTTCAATTGATTTAATAGTATCGGGAATAATGCCAAGCGCATCTACATATTCTTTATAAACATCATTGTGCAGATATTGTAAATGAAAAATTTCTAAAGCAATCTCATCAAAATTATAATAAGAAGCCTGGAAGATATTATTTTCCCAATTTGATATTTCTAAAGTGTTATTCAGTTTTTAATATTTAAATTTGAGCATTAAACCACAAAGATGCGATACACCATTTTATTTTCAATATTCTTATTTGCAATTTTCAGTTCATGCAAAAAGGATAAGTTTTCGACGACACCTTCATTAAAATTTGAAAAAGTAAATGTTCAGGAGCTTCATCCCGGCCAGGTCATAACATTTACATTGTCTTTTACTTACAAAGGTGATTTGTCAGGAAGTAATCTTCTGGTTCAGGAAATAGTGCCGAAATGCTCTAATTTACAGATGGATACTATCAATCAGCCTTACGCAATTCCAACCTTTCCCGCTTCTCCAAACCAGAAAGGCGAAATTACTGTTTCTTATGGTTATAATGTTACCGGGTATAGTCCGATTACAACTCCGAAATGCCCTCCTGCAAGAAATGATACTGCAACGTTTCGTTTCGTTTTGAAATCTGATTCAGCGCATATAAGCGACACAGTATCTTCACCACGGATAGTTATTTTCTATCAGTAACTTTATCACCGTGTGGCTTAAAAAGTTTTCGGAAGTTATTTTATTCAGCAGCATTTTTATTTCGATATGTGCGGTTGCTTTTTGCATGGAAACTAATCTTTTATTAGGCCTGCCATTCAATAACATAAGTTTTTACTGTTTTGTTTTTGGTGCTACTTTGGCGCAATACAATCTGCATTACCTGGTAAAATCAATAGCTGTAAAAGATTCACACCGGCTTGCATGGTCTCAAAGGCATAAACAACTGCATCTGATACTTTTAGTAGCAGGAATTTTTCTTATATTATTTAGCTTTTTCAGTTTCCATCTCAAACATTTTATCATACTGGCCTCATTGGGCGGCATTTCCTTTCTATATTCTTTTCCTTTCCTTCCCTTTAGAGAAAAAAAAAGAATTAAAGATTATGGATTACTCAAAATACTCACTATTACTTTTTTATGGACAGTAGTAACAGTGTGGTTTCCGGTAAACAGTATGCATTTTGACGCCGATCTTTTCTGGCTTGTTTTTGTAAAAAGATTTGTCTTCATGTTTGTACTTTGCTTACTTTTTGATATGCGCGATATCGAAATAGACCGGCAAGAAAATATAAACACACTTGGTGTGAAGCTGGGCCTCAGAAAATCTTATTTGCTATCTTATCTTTTGCTTATTGTATTTGTGATGGCTGCATTTGCCCAATATCTTTATCTTCCTCAAACAGGGTTTCTGATAGCAATGCTTATCTCAGCACTGGTTACTTTATTTATAATTGAATGGACCAGAAAAAACAATTCAGATTACATTTACCTTGCCGGCATTGATGGTATGATGTTATTACAGGCATTGCTCATTTATGTATTCAGTTTAAAACTTTAAATTGCACTTTTATATTCAAAATATATTTTAATTATTATGGCAAAAAGCAAAAAATCACCTTTTAGTATCAGCGAAAAATCTTTTGAATTTTTAAAAAATTATATGAACACACCTTCGCCGGTTGGGTTTGAATCCGGTGGTCAAAAAGTGTGGCTTCATTATATAAAAAACTATGTAGACACTACTTTTACAGATCCGTATGGCACAGCAGTTGGCGTTATTAATCCAGACAAACCTTTTAAAGTTGTAATAGAGGCGCATGCTGATGAAATAAGCTGGTTTGTAAATTATATTTCTCCTGAAGGGTTTATTTATTTAAAAAGAAATGGGGGAGTGGATCACCAGATCGCGCCATCGCAAAGGGTTATTATTCACGGTAAAAAAGGAAATATAAAAGCCGTTTTTGGTTGGCCTGCCATTCATACACGCCATGGTAATGGAGATAAAGAACAACAACCCAAAGTGGAAAATCTTTTTCTGGATTGCGGTGCAAGAAATAAAAAAGAAGTTGAGGATTTGGGTATTCACATAGGCTCTGTAGTAACTTATACAGAAGGCTTTGATGAAATAGCTTATGGCAATTTGATAGGGCGCGCATTTGATAATCGCATCGGCGGATTTATGATTGCCGAAGTAGCAAGATTGCTGAAAGAAAATAAAAAAACAATTCCTTATGCCCTTTATATTGTAAATGCGGTACAGGAAGAAATAGGATTACGCGGTGCGGAAATGATAGCAAGAAGAATAAAGCCGGACATAGCGATTATAACAGATGTGACACATGATGCCAATACGCCAATGATCAACAAAACCATTCAGGGCGATTGCGCCTGTGGAAAAGGCCCTGCTTTAACTTTCGGCCCGGCGGTACATAATAAATTACTGGGCGTTATAGAAAATGTAGCCATTAAAAATAATATTCCTTTTCAGTTTCAGGCCGTAAGCCGCAGCACCGGAACCGATACAGACTCTTTTGCTTATGCCAATGATGGTTGCCCGTCAGCGCTGATTTCAATACCATTACGCTATATGCATACCACAGTAGAAATGTTGCATAAAGACGATATTGAAAACACGATCAGGCTTATTTATGAAAGTGTGCTGGCGCTTACACCCAAGACTAATTTGAGTTATTTTTGATAAATAAAAATTAAGTTATGGAATCAATAAGAGAAATTGTTGTTCCTGAAAACAATAAAATAGAATTAACTATTCCTGATAATTTTATAGGAAAGAGGATAGAAGTGCTTGCATTTGAAATTGAAGAGAAGATAAGTGATTTGAAAGTAAAATCTTTTGATGCAATTAAATTAAATCTTGCAGAATATAAATTTAATAGAGAAGAAGCTAATGAGCGATAAGATTTTCTTTGATACCAATGTAATTTTGTACTCTTATTCTTTAATAAGTGACCATAAGAATGCAGTTGCTAAAGAACTTATTCGCAATTCCAATTCGGTTATTAGCACTCAGGTATTACAGGAAATGTGCAATGTATTAATTAAGAAATTTAAGCTCGATGAAATTTCTATTTTTAAAACTTTAGTAGAATTAAATATAAATTTTGAGATAAAAATCAACAATGTTCAAACGATAAACAAGGCACTGCAAATTCATTTTAAGTACCAATCTTCTTATTATGACTCTTTAATAATAGCATCTGCTTTACAAAATGAATGTTCCGTTTTGTATTCAGAAGATTTACATCATAATCAAAAAATTGAAAACACTTTAACCATTATAAATCCATTTATATAAATCAAAATAAGACCCAACCAGACAAAAGCCGCAGTAGAGGTTTTGTAGAAAAAATGCAATTGCTTAATTCGCTTATTGGTTTATTGATTAATAGTTAAATTGGTGTATTTCTTGTTTACAGGTTAATTGGTTAAATAGTTTGTTGGTTTATTAGTTAACTCATTATGATCCATAAAGAAATTCTTTTAAATGCCTACCGGCTAATGTGCACTGCAAGTGCAATGGCTACCACTTATGAAACTAACCGAACGATATGCAAATATGTTCATTCCACATCGCGTGGCCATGAAGCCATTCAATTGGCTACAGCTTTTCAACTATTGCCATGTGATTATGTAAGCCCATATTACCGGGATGAAAGTTTGTTGCTTGGGCTTGGGTTTACTCCGTATACGTTAATGCTTCAATTGCTTGCAAAAGCGGACGATATTTTTACAGGCGGCAGGGAATATTATTCTCATCCCAATTATAGGGGAGATGACAAACCAACTATCATTCACCAAAGCAGCGCCACCGGAATGCAGGCGATCCCTGCCACCGGAATTGCACAGGGATTACAGTATTTACAAAAAATAAATTCTCCTTTGTACAAAAGAGGAATTGATAATGAAAATCCAATTGTAATATGCTCACTTGGCGATGCCAGTCTTACTGAAGGCGAAGTAAGTGAGGCATTTCAGGTAGCAGTTTTAAAAAAACTTCCTGTTATTTATTTGGTTCAGGACAATGACTGGGGTATCAGTGTAACCGGTGCAGAAGCAAGAATGATGAACGCGTTTAGATTCGCTAAAGGGTTTAAAGGGTTACAGCGTATAAGTATAGATGGTAGCGATTTTTTTGAGAGTTACCATGTGATGAAAAATGTAGTGAATGAAGTTAGAGAAAACAGCGGCCCTTATTTAGTTCATGCTAAAGTGCCTTTGCTGGGCCATCACACCAGTGGGGTACGTAAAGAATTTTACCGAACGGAAGAAGATCTTGCCAAACATGCAAAGGATGACCCGTTTCCCAAATTGAAAGGCCGTTGTTGCATATCGGAATTGATGAAAAAGACTTGGAAGAAATTGAAGCCATCGTTGTGGAAGCAGTAGCACAACAATTTGAAAGTGCAGAATTGGCTCCTGAACCTGATCCTTCAAAAGTTGGAGGATCATATTTTTGCCCCAACAAATATTACCGAAGAAAAAGGAGAAAGAAGCTCCTGCGGGAAAAGAAAAAATAGTAATGGTGGATGCCGCATTATTTGCCATCCGCGAAATAATGGAAGAATATCCTGAAGCTGTTTTATACGGACAGGATGTGGGAAGCAGGCTGGGTGGTGTTTTTAGGGAAACAGCCACTTTAGGCGAACAGTTTGGCGATCATCGTGTTTTCAATACAGCCATTCAGGAAGCATACATTATTGGTTCTACTGTAGGCATGAGCGCAGTGGGCGCAAAACCGATTGTCGAAGTACAATTTGCAGATTATATTTATCCGGGTATCAATCAATTGGCAACGGAAGTGGCAAAAAGTTGTTATTTAAGTTGTGGAAAATTTCCGGTGCAAACTGTTATACGTGTTCCCATTGGCGCTTATGGTGGTGGTGGCCCTTATCATAGCGGTTGTGTAGAAACTTTGTTGCTTTCTATTAAAGGAATAAAAATTGCTTATCCATCCAATGCTGCCGATATGAAAGGGTTAATGAAAGCTGCTTTTCTGGATCCTAATCCGGTTATTATGCTGGAGCATAAAGGCCTGTACTGGAGTAAAGTTCCGGGAACAGAAGATGCAAAATCAGTTGAGCCATTCGAGCGATTATATATTACCGTTCGGCAAGGGAAATATGGTATTGCAGGCTGATGAAAATAAAATTAAACAATGGCGAAACATGTTGCATTATCACTTACGGAATGGGTGTTTATTGGGCAAAAGCAGCCTGCAAAAAAATATCCCGGCCAAATTGAAATTATTGATCTGCGAACCTTATTTCCATTAGATGAGGAATTGATTTTTTCGACCGTAAAAAAACATGGAAAATGTTTAGTGCTTACAGAAGAACAACAAAATAATTCTTTCGCAGAAGCACTTGCAGGCCGCATTTCAAAAGAATGCTTTCAGTTTTTAGATGCCCCGGTACAAGTGTTGGGCGCCTTAAATCTTCCTGCTGTACCTATGAATGTTATTCTGGAAAAAGCCATGTTGCCGAATGCGGAAAAGGTAGGGGAGGAGATTGATAAGTTATTGAAATATTAAAAAAGCATTGCGCCGGTATCATTATTCGGCTAAAGCCAGTTACATCTTTTGTTGAAACCACAGGCTAAAGCCATGTGGCAACTCATTTGATTCCATTTGTTTACTCCTTTTCCAATTGCCTCCAGCTTTAGCTGGTGGTTTAATAATAAAGTCCATCCAGGCTTTAGCCAAATATTTAAAATAGAATTTCAGATTTATAATCTCTACCAGTATTTAAATACCATTGCAATTATTGCATAAATAACAGTGATTATAAAAATTCCTTTAGCTGTTTTATCCCGATGGCCGTTTATATAAATAGTAAATAAAATAGCATTGGCCATTAGGGAAACGCTTATGGAAATTGAAATTAAATTAGGATTGAATTTCATCCATTGAAACATTTCTTCAAGAGTTAGCCCTTTGAATTTAACCAATTTATAAATCAGGAATCCGATCATCGGGCCAGCAAGTCCTAAAGCAATCCCAAATAAAAAATTGTCTTTTTTGAATATCATAAAATATCCCAGTTTTTTTCGAGTTCTTTCTTTAAAGTATAATTGGTAAGGTCAAACTGTACCGGAACAACACTTACATAATTATGTTCTAATGCCCATACATCGGTGTCTTCACCTTTATCAAAATTTTTGAACTCACCGGTAAGCCAGTAATATTTTTTCCCATGGGGATCAAGGCGCTCATCAAAATCTTCATCATATTTGGCATAAGCCTGTTTACACACTTTTATTCCGTTCATTATTTCAAGCGGCACCGCTGGAATATTTACATTCAGTAAAAGATGCTTATCCATCTTTCTTTGCAACAGGCTTTTTACTATTTTATGCACATAAAATTCTGCTGCTGTAAAATCAGCTTCAAAACGGAAATCAAGTAATGAAAAACCAACTGATGGAATGCTTTCAATAGAAGCTTCCATCGCCGCACTCATCGTTCCTGAATAAATTACATTGATAGAATGATTGGCGCCATGATTAATGCCGCTGAGGCAGATATCTGGTTTTCTGTGTAATATTTTATCAACAGCAAGTTTTACGCAATCCACAGGCGTACCGCTGGTTTGCCAGGATTCTACCCCTTCAAACATTCCTTCTACTTTATTTAGTCTTAGCGGAACGCCAATAGTAATGGCATGCCCCATACCACTTTGTGGCTTGTCTGGCGCCACTACCACTATTTCGCCAAGCCCCTGTACTGCATTTACCAGACTGCGTATGCCCGGCGCTGTTATACCATCATCATTTGTAATTAATATTATGGGCCTTTCGTTCTTTTCTTCAATCATTATTCCTTCTGTATCTTCCTTCATTACTTACTATTCTTATTTTTATGGGTGGTGTTTATTTATTAATTTAATATCCATATGTCAATTACTAAAACCATCTAAACCAGGGCCTTGCAACTGCTTCTCTAAACGGCCAGGGAATAGCAATCAGTATTAACAACAATGCAATTCCAAAATAGATAAGTGTCTTTTTAAACTTAGAGTGAGGTATTGCGGCTTTCTTTACTGAAATTCTGCCTGCATGGACTAATATCCAGGCAATGATCATTAATAAGCCATGCTCCATCGTAAAAAAACGAAGCATCGGATCTTTCATATTTTCACCCAAATGTTTCAATCTTTCAAACCAAACACCGCTAAAATAAAGTATAAGCCCAATGAGCAGCTGAATATCCATGCTCAGCATAAAAAAGAAATTTGCTTTTCCATCACCGGAAGTATATGGTCTTTTTGCAGACAAGCCACTGATAGCGCTGATCAGCGTCCAGAAACCAAATAAAAGTATAAGCCAGCGAATCAAATTGTGTAATACAAGCAGTGTTTGCATAATATTTTTTTTTGCAAAAATAGGACTAAATGATTGTAGATTTTAGTTTGTCGATTTTAGCTATTTTAAAACCATCCAGTGGTTAAGAATAAAAATCAGCACTTATTCCTCTTCGGGGTTTGGAGCGTCAATTCATCATCAATACATTCACGCTTCTCTGCAAAATATTAAAGGCAATTTCCGCCATCAGGTTTTCTTTATCAAGTGTAGGATTTACTTCAGTAATTTCAAAGCAGCAGATCTTCCTGTTTTGCATAAATTTACTTACAAGATCTTCAGCTTCTCTTTCTTTTAAACCATTGCTTACAGGCGTTCCTGTGCCTTTTGAAATAGATGAATCCAGGCAATCCACATCAAAGCTTACATAAATATCTGTGCATTCATTAAGAAACCTAAGCGCTGCCCTCACTACATTTTCAGGGCCTTTTCGTCGTAGTTCGCTTGTAGTGATCACTTTCATTCCATATTTATCTATTAATTGCTTTTCTTCTTTTTCAAAATCCCTTAATGAAATAAAAACAATATCCTCGGGTAAAACTTTTGGGATTTATTTTTCCAAAATTTTTTAATTGCTCCCATTGCTTTTTTTGTTTTTTCATCAGGCTCATGCACTTTACTTTCTTCATTATCTTCGCCGATAGACGCTGCCAGCGGCATTCCATGCATATTACCTGAAGGAGTGGTGTAAGGTGTGTGCAGGTCGGCATGCGCATCTATCCATATAACACCCAGCCTGCTATTGGGTTTGGCCGCTTTTATACCTGCAATGGTGCCACCAGCATTGCTATGGTCGCCACTTATTACCACCGGGAAAAAATTATTTTTAATACTTTCTTTCACTGCTTTGGATACTCTTTCATACATCGTCAAAACACCACTTATTCTTTTTGCATAGGGTGATTGAATCGGTTCAAATAACAGATTGTTTTCTGTCTCTATTTTTTCAGAAGGGAAATGAACAAAAAAATTGCTCATGAAATCAAGAGCAGCAATTTTAATGGCATCTACGCCCAAACTTGCGCCACGCGTACCTGCGCCAATTTCACTGGGAACTTCAATTAATTTTATATTCTTCATAAATCTGTTTAAAAATGATCTGTTTTCACATTATCTTCAATTTGTAGCAAGATAAAACTTCTGGTATTCATCTCAAATTTTGTAATTGGATGGAAGGAAATTGACTATATAAGATTTCTTTTTAGGCAAAATTTACTTTCCGTTTTCATGATTCGCTGGTTGGCAAACAAACTTATTTTTAAGAATTTATATAAAAATATAAAGGCTGTCAGCAAAATGCCAACAGCCTATACAATTCAGTTTTTAAATTTTTTAAGCAGGCATCGCAATAATCGGCACATGACTGTGATACGCCAGTTTTTTTGTGTGACTGGTTTTAAAAAGCTGGCTCAAAAAGCTGTGCTTGCGTGGTACAGTTATTATGGCGTCAATATTTTTTGTTTCTACATAATCAGTTAATTCCATCTAAAAAATCAAAAGCACGTAAAAAAGAAAAATTCGGATTATAGCTGCCTAAGCTTGTCTTCCATTGCTTCTCTTTCAATTTTAAATTCCGTCAGTCAGCTCTACATAATGTTCACTATCTACATTCAAAATATCAAGATGTGGTTTAAAGGTATCAAATAGGTTTTTTAAGAGCAGCGAAAGGGGTAGTACGGGCTACATCTTTAAAATCTGATGTGAAAACGACTTTTTTCAAGCCTGTAAATTTAGCATCGGGCGGAATGATCATCACAGGGCAACTGATATGTCTTATTACATTTAAAGTATTGGTTCCCATAAAAACCTGTGTAATTCTTGAGCTTCCTGTAATGCCCATTATTACCATGTCAATATGATTGCCCAGTACATAATCTTTAAATTTTCAACAAAAGAACCTTCTTCCACATACACATGAGATATTTTCATTTCCTTCAGCTGCAATCTTGTGCTTTAATCCTGTTCAATTCAGCTTCAGAAACTATCTGGCGGGAGCCTTCTTCTTTAGCAGTTAAAGTAGCAAAACTGATACGGCTGTACACATGATAAAGAGTAATGTGCGCATCAGGAATATCTTTTGTTAAAGCGACGGCATATTTTGCTGCATTTACTGAAGTTTCAGAAAAATCTATAGGAACAAGAAATTTTTTCATTGTAAATTTTAATTTTGTAATATAGTAAAAAGTGTAAGAACTTGCAAATGTATATAATCAAATAAACAAATAAAATAAACTAAAATTAAAACTAATTTCTCATAATTGAAAATCTGTGAAAAAGGTGTGTATAAGTATAAAAGACTATGCAGTGTTACCGCATCTTTCTTTATTACATAACCAATATATTTGCCTGCCTGCCGGAAATGTTTCGGCAGCATCTATAAACTAAATAAGAAACAGTGAGATTAAAGAGTTTAGAAATTAAAGGTTTTAAAAGTTTTGCTGATAAAACTGTACTCAATTTTGATGAAGGAATTACCGGTGTAATTGGCCCCAATGGTTGCGGTAAAAGTAATATTGTGGATAGCATCCGCTGGGTAATCGGTGAGCAAAAGATTAGCCATCTGCGAAGTGAGAACCTGGAAAGCCTTGTGTTTAATGGTTCTAAAAACCGCAGTGCCAGCGGGCTTGCAGAAGTGAGCCTTACTTTTGAAAATACACGCAATTTGTTGCCAACCGAATTTAATACGGTTACGGTTACCCGTAAATATTATAAAAATGGTGAAAGTGAATATCGCCTGAATGATGTGAGCTGCCGGCTGAAAGATATTCATAATCTTTTTATGGATACCGGTATCAGCACCGATAGCTATGCGATCATTGAACTGGGAATGGTGGATGATATTATTAAAGATAAAGAAAACAGCCGCCGCAGAATGCTGGAACAGGCTGCCGGTATTTCTATTTATAAAACAAGGAAAAAAGAAGCAAAATTAAAACTGGATGCTACAGAACAGGATCTTGCCGTATTGAAGATCTTTTATTTGAAATCAATAACCAGTTAAAAACTTTGGAAAGCCAGGCAAAAAAAGCAGAGAAATATTTTGAGATAAAAAAAGAATATCGCGAAATAAGTATTGAACTGGCCAAAGCGCACTGGAAGGGTTTCAATATTACTTACCGCGATTTGAATGAACAGCAACAAGAGGAAACGGATAAAAAAATAGAACTGGAAGCGCAATTGCCACGGAAGAAGCCGTCCATGGAAAAAGAAAAAGTAGGATTTTATTGAAAAGGAAAAAGCACTTCAGCAGCAGCAGCATGCTTTAATGAACTTGAACAATACGGTACGGGAAAGAGAAAATGAAAAGAATTTAGCTGCGCAGCGTTTGCAATATTTACAGGAAAGAGAAACACAGCTTGAAAGATTTTTTACTGAAAGCAGAAGGCCAGTTAAAAGGAATTGAAGAAAGCATTCAATTTACCAAACAACAAATAGGCGATGAAGAAATAAAGCTTACTGAGCAAAAAGAGCAATTAGAATTGCTCAAGAAAAATGCGGAAGAAAAAAGAAAAATTTTTGATGAGAAAAGAAGCAGCTGTAGATGCGTTGCGTCAGACTCAAATGCAATTACAACGAAACCAGTTTGATGCGGAAAAGAAAGTGGCTGTTGCAGATACTTCCATTCAGAACCTGCAACGCACCATTGCGCAGATTGAGGAAGAGCAAAAGCAACGGCAGAAATCAGTTAAAAAACTGGAAGATAGAAAAGAAGCAAAAAGAAGAAGAACTTGAAGAGAAAAAAACAGACTCTGGAGCAACTGAAACAACACCATGAATTTACCAAAGAACAGATACTTGAAACCCAGGCTGAGCTGGAAAAATTGCGAAGCGAACTGGCGGAAGAAAACCGTAAACTGGATGCAAAGCAAAATGAACACGATCTGCTGAAAAGCCTGATCGATACAATGGAAGGCTATCCGGAAAGTGTAAAATTTCTGCATAATAATCCAATCATGGAATCATACAGCGCCAATTCTTTCAGATATTATTTATGTAAAAGAAGAATACCGTGCAGCTGTTGAAAATGTGCTGGAGCCTTACCTGAATTATTATGTGGTAAATAATCTGGAAGAAGGATTACGGCTGTTCATTTGCTGGATGACAATAAAAAAGGAAAAGCTAATTTCTTCTTGCTGGATAAATTGAATGCTCTGGAAAATCATTCATCGGCAGAAATTGCGAAGCCATTCCTGCATTAAATGTGGTTGAAGTAGATGAACAATATCAAGCATCTTGCAGGCTATCTTTTAGGCAATGTTTTTATTGCTGAAAATGAAGAAGCCTTGCAAAATAGCAATGGCCAGGTGATACTTGAAAAAGCATGGTAAATATGTAAAAGGAAAATATTCTCTCACCGGTGGAAGTGTTGGTTTATTTGAAGGAAAAAAAATCGGCCGTGCAAAAAATCTTGGAAAAATTAGCAGAGAAAATTTCACTTCAACAAGATGAAAGTAAATGAACTAAAAACTGCAATTAGCCAAACAATCCAATGAAGTAATTGCTTTTAACGAGCAGTTAAAAGAAAATGCGATACAACAAACACAACAGGATATAAATGAGTTGATTAATGCATCTTATTCTATTCAAAATAAAATTGAAAACAACCTGCATCAGCAGGCGAGTTGCTGATCAATCAGGCTGGAAGAAATGAATGAGCAGCTTGAAGAAAATCATGAAGCCATCAGCGAAACGCGGCGACTTGCTTGACATCGTTAATGGATGAGGTAGCAGAGCATGATGCAAAGATGAAATTCGCCGGTGATGAATTTGTAAAAGCTGAACAGGAATACAATGAAGTAAACAGGCTTTATAATGAAAATAATCTTCAGCTTACCCGCCAGCAAAGTAAAGTAAATGCACTGCAAGCAGGAACTTGAATTTAAGAACAACCAGTTTAATGATCTTGAGCGCTCAAATAGAAAACAGCAATGCTGCAATTAAAAGAAGCATCACGAAAATATTTCCGACAACTAGCGCCTAGACTTAAAAGAGCTGGAAGAAGCTGTGATCTCTTTATTGCAAAATAAAGACGCGGAAGAAAAGAAATTGAATGAAGCAGACCAGGCATATTACAATTTAAGAAATGAATTGAATGAAAAAGAAAGTGAGCTGCGTCACAAAGCAAAAATCAAAAGAGCAAACGGATCATTTACTAAACGAAATAAAAGACAAGCTGAATGAACTGAAACTGCATCTTGCCGGAATGAAGGAAAGATTGAATGTGGAATTTAAAGTTGATCTGGATGCTATTCTTGATGAAGAACGAACTACTGAAACCCCTCTGGAAGAATTGCAGGAAAAAAGTGACCGCATGAAAAAGCGTTTGGAAAATATGGGTGAAGTAAATCCTACGGCCATTGAAGCTTTTACAGAAATGAAAAAACGTTATGAATTTATCCTGGAACAAAAGAATGACCTGGTAACTGCCAAAGAATCCTGATGCAAACGATACAGGAAGTGGAAACTACAGCCAACCAGCAATTCCTTGATACATTTAACCAGGTAAGGGAGAATTTTCAAAAAGTTTTCAAGGCATTATTTACTGAAGATGATACGGCGGATATGGTATTGGAAAATCCTGAAAATCTTGCAGAAACAGGAATTGATATTGTAGCAAAACCAAAAGGCAAACGGCCTACATCATTACCCAGTTAAGTGGTGGAGAAAAAACACTTACGGCAACGGCACTTGTTATTTGCTATCTATCTGATCAAGCCTGCTCCATTCTGTATCCTGGATGAAGTTGATGCACCACTTGATGATGCCAACGTTGGTAAGTTTACACAAATGATCAGGCAGTTTAGCAAAGAATCACAGTTCATTATTGTAACGCATAATAAAATGACGATGGCTTCTGTGGATGTTATTTATGGAGTTACCATGCAGGAACCGGGCGTAAGTAAATTAGTGCCGGTGGATTTCAGGGGATTGAATCATCAGTTTGTGAATTAATTACATTTAGGGATAGGTAATCTGAAAAATTCATCTATGGAAAGAAGTCAAAATTTCATCGAAAAAATAATCAGGTTGTTTAAAGAATTTGCTGAACAAAAAATAATTTGCAAAGGTGAATACCTGGTAAAGGAAGGGCAGATTGAGAAAAATATTTATTACGTTGATACAGGCGCTCTCAGAGTTTTTCGCTTATCAGAATTTGAAGAGCAAACTATCAGGTTTGGTTATGAAGGTTCTATTATTAATTCATTATCTTCTTTTATAAAAGGCACTCCATCTGAATTTTATATTGAGCCTATAAGAAAAACAAGCTTGAAAACTATTTCAAAAGAAAATTTTTTAAGACTTGTCAATGAAAATCCGGAAAATTTAATTCAATATAATCAGTTGCTCGAAAGCTTGATTACCCAGCAAATTGAAAGAGAAATTGACTTGCTGACAGATTCCCCGACAGAAAGGGTACAAAGGGTTTTAGAGAGAAGCCCCAAGCTGTTTCAGCAGATCCCTTTAAAATACATTGCTTCTTATTTAAGAATGTCTCCCGAAACTTTAAGCCGCATCCGGAAATCTTGATTTCAATCAAGGTTTAAATGAGTAATACTTTCCAACTTTGCATCAAACATTAAATCATGCAAATACAAACCAACCAACTGATTAATGAGTTATTGACGAAAACAAGCGAATCAACCGATGCCGCGAAAAAATTTCAGTCGCTGAGTGAGAAGGAACTCAATTTTAAAAACAATGAAAATGAATGGAGCATTCTTGAATGCATTGAACACTTAAATTTATATGGCGATTATTATTTGGTTGAAATAGAAAAAAAGATGTTGGCTCAAAAAAGAAATGCTCCATCTGGAATTTTTAAAAGTGGGATTATCGGAAATTATTTTGCCAATTTGATGCTGGTAAAAGATGGCCAGATCAAAAAAATGAAATCACCTAAAGATAAAAATCCTGTTAATTCTGAATTAAAGATAACTACCATTGACAGATTTCTGAAGCACCAGGAAAGACTGGAATCCTTATTAGACCAGGCGAGGTATGTGAACCTTACGAAGACAAAAACCGCTATTTCATTAACAAAAATGATTCAATTAAGACTTGGAGATACGTTTAGATTTTTTGTTTATCACATTGAACGGCACATTCTTCAGGCTAAAAGGAATCTGCCGGATTAAAATTAGTTGTTGAATCTTACTTCTCTTTATTATTCACCAGCATCCATTTTGCGGTTTCATAAATAGCAGAAGTAAGCTGGGAAAGGTTGTTTTTTACCGAATCTTTTTGCGTCGCATTTATGGAAAAATAATTTGAATTGATCGGCAATAATTCTTCTTTATCAATCCGCAGATTTTTTACAAAATAATAATCGTTGGTAACTACCCCAATATTTCCTTCATCGTGATGAATGATGAAAGCGGCGTCCATTTTATTTTTTGAATTTAAAAGGTCTCTGCCTAAGGTAGTATTGGTGTACGGTTGATGAATCATCCCCGCGATAGTTGGTAACACATCAATTTGTGATGCTACTTCATTTCTTATTTCCGGCGTTAATAATTCCGGTGCATAAAACAAAAGTGGCACATGCTCATCACTCAATCTTCCCATATTTAGTTTGTCGGGATAAATGGCGGAAGTTTCGCCTTCAACACCATGATCGCCAACAAAAACAAAAATGGTATTACTAAACCAGCTTTGCTTTTTTGCTTCTTCAATTAATTTTTTAAAACAATAATCTGTATAGCAAAATGCCTGGAATTCTTTCAAAGATTCAAAGCCATATTTTCGAAGCGAATCCTCACTCACTATTCTTCTTTCAAAATCGGTATCTTCTTCCGGAATACTGAATGGGCGGTGATTATCTGCAGTTTGTATGATCGCGAAAAAAGGGTTTTTCTGTTTTGAAAAGACTCCCTCCGCTTCCATAAACAGATTTTTATCGCTGATGCCCCAAACATTTAAAGGTGCCGATTTATACGAACCTTCCTGGTAAACTTTTACTCCCTGGATATTTTTTACCAGCCCCTCAAAATTATTAAAATCGCTGCTGCCACCTAAAAAATAAAATTTATTGTAATCTTCAAATTCATTAATGATCGTATGCTGATTGATCGCCGCCGGATTGCGGGTAGAAAATTTAGAAAGCTGTACATCCGGGATACCTGTTAAGGTAGCAAATACTCCACGGGCTGTACCGAACGTTGGACTAAAACACCGGTTAAAAAAAATGCCGCTATCACACATTTGTTTAAAATAAGGCGTGGTATTTAAAGGATTGCCGCTCATGCTGCTTTTAAACATGCTGAAGCTTTCGCAAATAACCAACACGATGTTAGGCCTGCTTTCCAGCGATTTACTGTTGGGTAATATTTCCCTTGAATAATTTTCGTCAGCAATATTTTTGGGATCTAATTGAAGAAAGTTGGCAATTAAAGGAAAATATTTTTTTGCCTGTGCGTCATCAAAAGAGGGTTTGCGAAATTGTAGTGTTGTAAAAAAATTTTGCAAAGGATTCAGCGCCACATAAGATTTAAAATTATCGTTTAACTCAAAGGCATCATTCCATTTTAATGGCTGAAATGAAAAAATGCCATAAAGGCACCAGGCCAAAAAAAAAATAGCGCCCACATGCCAGCGCTTTTTGTAAATCATGTTTTCCTGCAAATTTCTTTTGGTAGTGAGAACATGAGTGTGCTTAAAAAGTTTTGACATTAAAATAACGGAAACAATTAATGCAGTAACGATCCAAACCATCGGGTAACTTTGCCAAAGCATTTTAAAAGAAATAACGGGGTCTTCGGCGAAATTTAGTGCGCTTGCATTGATGCGTGTATGATTGTAGCTAAAATTTCCAAAATCTGCCCCGAAAAAAAACAAAACAAATAAGGTAGCAATGCCAGATAATAAGACCACCATTTTTTGTTTCTCTCAGAATAAAAAGGTGAAAATTTTGGATAAACAGAAAGGATGGCGATGGGTAAAAGAATCATTGAGATCCATTTGGCATCGAAGCGAAAGCCAAGCCAGAAAGAAGGCAATAATGAACTAAAAGTTACATTCGATGGAATGAATAAAAAAACAGTTGAAATCCTGAAAATCGTAAAAATCAAAACATAGATGAACCAAAGCATCAGCAGCCATTGAATCGTTAATGGAACAGTTTTGGGAAGTTTAGCCTTGATGATCATAATTGAAAATAGCAAATATAAACCAGTTTGTTTTTTTACTTGCCTGCATTAACTTTTCTGTTGTTGAGCAGCATATACCGTGCGGTTTCATAATAAGCCTGCGACAAGTGTTTGAAGCGTTTTTTTATCATCTTCAACATCTTTAGTTTTCCCAAGAGGCAAATTATCTTTTGCAGGATCTAAAATCTTCTTTTCCGCTCAAAAGGTTGTGTACATAAGCAATATTCATCCGTAACAATTCCTATTTGCTTTACATTGGGATCAAATACAAATGCCGAATTTTTAAAACGGCGTATTTGTTTTGACTGTATCAAATAAATTTTTTCCTAAAGTAGTATTTATAAAGGACACTTTTGCCAGCGCGGAAACAGAAGGTAAAAGGTCAAGCTGAGAGCAGGTTTTGTCAATGCGTTGTGGTGATAATAATGCAGGTGAGTAAAAAAGCAACGGCACATGCTGCGTTGTTAATCCATCTATTTCCCAGGCTTTGGGAAACATATCTCCCGCATCTCCTCTTATGCCATGATCTCCTACAAAAACAAAAATGGTATTATTAAAATACTTTTCTTTTTTTGCCGCTTCTATAAATTTTTCAAAACTAAAATCGGTATACCGAAATGCATTCAATTCTTCATTGCTGTAAAAGCCAAACTTTTTTAATGAATCAATGGGATGATTTACTAAATGAAAATTCTTTCTTATCTTCTTCAGGAATGGTGTAAGGCCGGTGGTTATCCGCGGTTTGTATCACGGCAAAAAAGGGTTTGTTCTGCTCTTTTAAAACATATTGGCTTCTAAGAAATAATCTTTTATCGCTGATGCCCCATACATCAACGGTCTTTGACTTTAAAATCTTCTTCTTCATACATATTCAAGTCCGGCAATGTTATTGGTAAGCAGCCCTCTGATATTGGCCCAGCTTAAACTTCCGCCAATAAAATAAAATTTTTCATAGCCCTTATAATCATTAATAATGGAATGCTGATCTACATAAGCGGGGTTGCGGCTCGCAGTATTGGGATATTCCACATCAGGAATTCCGGTGATGACCGCCCACACTCCACGCGCCGTGCCATATGCAGGCGTAAAACATCGGTCAAAAAAAATCCCGTTCTTACACATTTCATTAAAATAAGGAGTGGTGTTTAATGGATTTCCCCACATGCTGCTTTTGTAGGCGCTAAAACTTTCGCAGATAACCACTACCACATTTGGCGGATTAGCAGGGGCGCGCGGCTTCATAAATTCTTTTATAATTTAAGTTGATACTATCCGGATTTTGAATGTTCAAGGTATTGTGCCATCAATGGATAATACTCTTTTACTTTTTTCAGATCATAAGAGGAATTGCTGAATTCCAAAGTACTTAAAAAACTTTGCACAGGATTTAAAGAAAGATTGGCTTTAAAATCATCATTAAACGAAAATGCATCGCTCCATCGTAAAGGATATTGATTTAATCTTCCAAAAATGCCTAATCCCTAATAATGATGGCAAATAACAGCGCCCATCACTATTTTAGCAAACCCATTGCCGCGCTAAATGGTAGCCTTTTATTTTTTTAAACCATAACAGTTATCAACCAATATAATAGTCAGTGTACCAGCAATAATCAAAATTAATAAAGTAATAACCGGGTAGGTTTGCCAAACCATATTCATAGAGATCTTTGCATCTTCTGTGTAGTTCAGCACACTTGCATTTAAGCGTTGATGCAGATAGTCGAAATGCTCAAAGTCAATTGCATAAAGAAATACAAGCGAAACAGTTATCAACAAAAAATAGATTTTAAAAATTATTTTTGAAACAGTATTTTCAAATGGATTGCAGTTTTTTGTAGTAAAAAGCCATACAAGTATCAGTGCAAATAATATACCGATACCAATGATTATTGAACCGGACGCATGTCCTTTTTTCATAAAAATAATTAGCAGCACCATGATCAAAATGGTAATCACCACCTGTGCGATACTTCCTGCCGGTAAGTCGTTTTTTTTCATTATAATTCAAATGAAGATTTCCAACCAGAAATGGAAAAAGTACAATACCGCAAACAATCCTTGTATCAAAATGTAAACCCAGTAAAAAAGCTTTAAAGCTATTTGAAAATGAATATTCTGCCGGCCTGAAATGAAAAAAAAATACGAACCGCATGATCGTCATAAAGACCAAAAAAGTAATTGCCGGTTAAAAACATCCATTTAATAAGACGGGGAAAATTGGTATTTTTCATTTAGAACTAGTTAAATGTATTTGAAAGATCAATTTAAGAGAGTGAATGATGTAACACAAAGGGCAAATGTAAATATTTAGCTACGTTTTTTAATGCAATGGTTATTTTTGTGGAAATGAGTTTATTGGAAATTAATAGGTTGACATGTATTTTCCGGATGCAATTAAACAGTTTGATTACAACTTATTTTCAAAACTAAATGGCCAATGGCACAAGTCTTTTTTTGACAATTTTATTCCTTTTATCCGTGAATCTTATTGTATGGCTTCCTTTTTATTTTTTTCTTGATTTTATTTACGACCATCAATTTTAAAATAAAAGGCTGGTACTGGGTTTTGTTTTTTATACTAATGCAATGCTCAGCGATTATGTAAGCAGCACACTTATCAAAGATAATTTTTTGCGGCTGCGGCCCTGTCGTGATCCGTTTCTGGCTGGGAGGATCAGGTTTCTTGGTAAGTTATTGCCCCGTCAAGTTCAAGTTTTACTTCTTCACATGCAGCTAATCATTTTGCCGCAGCAATGTTTATATTTACAACATTCAAAAAAAGTATAAGTCCAAAATGGGCTTTTCTTTTTTTATGGGCATTTGCTATTTCTTATGCACAGGTATATGTAGGAGTTCATTTTCCTTTTGATATATTTTGCGGAGCAATAGTTGGTTTAATTCTTGGATATATTCCGGCAAAAATCTTTAACAACAAAATAGGGTTGGAATTGCCAAACTGAAAAATTTATTTATGATTAGAATTTTTATTTTATTTGCTTTTAATTCTTCTCAATGCATTTATTGTAATGAGTGAAATGGCGCTTGTTTCGGCCAAAAAAAACCGGCTGGAAGGCAGTGCGGCAAAAGGTGATAGGAAATCCAAAACAGCTCTGGAACTTAAAGAAAATCCGGATGTATTTTTATCAACTACCCAAATTTATATTACACTCATTTCTATTTTAACGGGTGTTTATTCCGGTGAAAAATTTGGCAGATATCTAAAGCCTTACCTTGAGCAAATTAGATTTTATAAAACCTTATGCCGCAACGGTTTCAACTGTTATCATTGTTATTCTTGTTACTTTTTTATCTATTCTTTTTGGCGAATTAGTTCCCAAAAGAATTGCAATTATGAATCCGGAAAAAATTGCCAAAGAATGTGCAAGGCCTATAAAAATACTCAGCCACATTTCTTATCCCCGTCGTATGGCTGCTAAGCTCATTAAGTGCAGGAATTTTTAAATTGTTTAATATAAAACAACATACAGATAACCAGGTTACAGAAGAAGAAATTAAAGCAATGATCAATGAAGGCAGCGAACTTGGCGCTATTGAAGAAGAAGAAAAAGATATTATTGAAAGAGTGTTTCATCTCGGCGACAGAAATATTACTTCGTTAATGACGCACCGAACGGATATTATCTGGTTTGATATAAATGAAGACAGTGACATCGGTTAAAGAAAAAATAAAAGAATACCAACATTCTGTTTACCCGCTTTGCGAAGAAACTATTGATGACTATAAAAGGGGTTGTTTATGTAAAAGACCTGTACCTGCAGCCTGATGCGCCTCTTGCCAGAATCTTGTAAGAAATGCATTATTTGTCCCGGAAAATAATTCGGCATACCAGGTACTTGAAAAAATCAAGCAAACACTAAAATTCATTATGCATTTATTGTAGATGAATATGGAAGCATGCAGGGCATGATAACGGTAAAAGATATTTTAAAAGCCATCGTAGGTGAAATGCCGGAGGAGGAAGATGATGAATATGTAATTGTAGAAAGAAAGGATGGAAGTTTCTTAATTGATGCGCAAATTCAATTCTATGATTTTCTTACAAGGTTTGATAAAACCATTTGGATCAATGAAGGTGAAAATGAATTTGATACCCTTGCCGGATTTATTTTACATGAACTAAAACGAATTCCGGCAGCAGGCGATACATTTGAATGGCGCGGCTTCGACTTTGAAATAGTGGATATGGATGGCCAGCGTATTGATAAAGTGATTGTGAAAATTTCTGATGAAATAAGGGAAGAGATGGAAGATTAAAGCCTTCGAGAGTTAAACATAAACCAGCTTTTGCAAAAAAAAATCTCTTATATTCTTCGTTTGCCCGTATTCAATAAGTAATATCTTTAAGCAATGCGAAAAAATTATGCGCAATTAATTACAGGCATTGTCATCGGATTGATTTTAGGCTTGCTTATCGGTAGGCAAATTTTTGTACCCAGGCAAAATCAAAACAATAATACGGTAGCAATTCCGTCCCCACTTTCTAATGAGCGCGAAAACAAAAACCCGAATGCAAAAGATGGGAATACGGTTATACCACCAAAAGTATATGAGGTATTAAATTATATCCGCGCAAATCACCATGCGATGGAAGGTTATGTAGGCGGACGTGTATTTACAAACAGGGAGAAAATAGTACCCGTTGTCGATTCGGCTGGCAATCCTATTCAATATCAGGAATGGGATGTAAACCCAAAAATACAAGGCCAGAACCGTGGAACAGAACGAATATTAACAGGTAGTGATGGCAGGGCATGGTATACCAATGACCATTACCAAACCTTTACCGAAATAAAATAATATGAGCAACGTTTTTAATGCCCCTGAAAGCTATTACAAAGAAAATAATACACGGTATGTGTTTTTAGACGGCAATACCTGCAAAGAAATTAAGAGCTGTTACCAATCACTACAGCAGCAACTTTCGCTTCCCGGTTATTTTGGAAACAATTTAGATGCTTTAGAAGAAATGATGTCAGATCTTGATTGGATAAAAGAAGACAAAGTGAAAATAATTATTTTAAATAAGGCTGGGCTTCTTGAAAACAACCAGGAAAAGAAAAATGATTTTTTTGAGATCCTCAACTTCGCTGAAAATAAAAAATTGGAAATTATTTATTTGAATTATAGTATCCACAGTTAGTTGTTTAGCAGTAGGCCTTACTTCACCATTGTCTTTATCTCCTGTAATTTAAGAAGCGCTTCTACGGGCGTCAACCGATTGATATCAACGGCTTCCAGAATTTTTCTAATGTCTTCAAATGCCTGAGAATGTGCGTCAAAAATACTCAATTGTATTTGTGGCGCGTTTAATTGCTGAAGGTTTTCTTTGATGCTTCTTTTACTCTTTTTAACTTCTTCATCTGAAGCGGGTTCATCAGACGGATCTACATGTTTGGATTCTAATTGTTTTAAAATTTCATTCGCCCTGTCAATAAGTGAAGGTGGCATTCCCGCCATTTTTGCTACATGAATACCAAAACTATGAATGCTTCCACCTGGCACTAGTTTTCGTAAAAAAATAATTTTATTACCCACTTCTTTATTGGTAATATGAAAATTTTTTACCCTGTCAAATTTATTTTCCAATTCATTCAATTCATGATAATGCGTGGCAAATAAAGTCTTGGGCGCATGAGCAGAATGCTGTAAATGTTCAACAATACTCCAGGCAATAGAAATTCCATCATAAGTAGAAGTGCCTCTGCCAATTTCATCCAAAAGAATCAGACTCCTTGAGGTAATATTATTGATGATGCTGGCAGTTTCATTCATTTCTACCATAAAAGTGCTTTCGCCGCTGCTCAGGTTATCATTGGCGCCAACTCTTGTAAATATTTTATCTGTAGTGGAATTTTTGCTTCCTCCGCAGGAACAAAACTTCCCATATGCGCCATTAAAGTGATTAATGCCGTTTGTCTCAGAATGGCGCTTTTACCACTCATGTTGGGCCCGGTTAAAATGATTATTTGTTGTGTTTGCGGATCTAAAAAAATATCATTGGCAATATAACTTTCCCCCTGTGGCAAATTTCTTTCAATCACCGGGTGGCGGCTGCTTTTTAAATCAAGCTCATGGCCTTCATGCAGCAAAGGTTTTTTGTATTTAAATTGAATGGCATTGTTAGCAAAACAAATAAGGCAATCCAGCACTGCCATCACATGGCCGTTCAATTGCATAGGCGCAATATAATCCTGCAATTCATTTAATAATTGTTCAAAAATATTTTGCTCCAACTGAAGAATTTTATCTTCTGCACCCATTATTTTTTCTTCGTATTCTTTTAGTTCCGGAGTAATATATCTTTCAGCATTGGCAAGCGTTTGCTTGCGGATCCAGGTTTCCGGCACTTTATCTTTATGCGTATTGGTTACTTCCAGGTAATATCCAAACACATTATTGAACCCGATTTTTAAAGAAGAAATTCCTGTTGCTTCCGTTTCCTTTTGCTGAAGTTTTAGCAAATGTTCCTTTCCGTTAGACACAATATCTTTAAGCTCATCCAGTTCTTCATTAATGCCTTTGGCAATAATATTTCCTTTGGAAGCCGCTACAGGAGGGTTTTCAATGATCTCTTTAAATATTTTTTCAGAAATATATTTACAGGGATTTAATGAATCGCCTAATCTTTTTAAATATTCATTGGTAGAAATACCGCAAAGTTCTTTTATCTGCTCTACTAATTTTAAACCCTTTGCCAATTTGTAATACTTCCGCGGATTTATTTTCTTTAATGGTATTTTACTTACCAGTCTTTCTACATCACCTGCTTGTTTTATGTATTGCCTATCTTTATTTTTTCTTCCGGAGCTTTAATAAAATATTCAACCAGTTCCAGGCGCTCTTCAATTTTGCAAATTTCTGTAAGAGGCAGTACCATCCAGCGTTTCAGCAATCTTGCGCCCATCGGTGAAACTGTATTATCCAACACTTTTAATAATGAATTATTGCTTTCTACTCCTCCAAATAATTCAAGATTTCGGATGGTAAATCTATCCATCCACAAATAATCTTCCTTGTCAATTCTTTGTAGGGAAGTGATATGTTGCAGGTTGGGATGCTCGGTATCTTTTAAATAATGTAAAATGGCACCGGCTGCAATAATGCCCACTTTCAAATCTTCTACACCAAATCCTTTCAGGCTTTGTGTGCCAAAATGTTTTAGCAAGGTTTCTTTTGCATATTGTTCGGTAAAAATCCATTCATCAAGTGTATAGGTATAAAATTTACTGCCAAAATAATTTTTAAAATTCTTTTGTTGGTTGCGTTGAAAAATCACTTCTGCGGGATTAAGGCTTTGCAATAATTTATCTGCATATTCTTTATCACCTTCGGCAATAAAAAATTCACCGGTGGAAATATCAAAAAAAGAAATACCTGCTTTTTCGTCAACAAAATGAATGCCGCACAAAAAATTATTGCTGTTATGTTCAAGAAGTTTATCGTTGGTAGCCACACCCGGAGTTATCAATTCTGTAACACCTCTTTTTACAATTCCTTTTGCCAGTTTAGGATCTTCAAGCTGATCGCAAATGGCCACCCGGTAACCGGCTTTTACCAGTTTGTGCAAATAAGTATCCAGCGCATGATGTGGAAAACCTGCCAATTCGATGCAGTGGCCGAAGCGCTGTTTCTTTTGGTAAGCGTAATGCCCAGAATCCGTGAAGCAGTGATCGCATCCTGGCCAAAAGTTTCATAAAAATCACCTACACGAAAAAGCAATATCGCATCAGGATATTTTGCCTTGATGGCATTGTGTTGTTTCATTAAAGGAGTATCTGCGGAAGCCATAATTTAAATTAAGATTTTAGAATTGCGATTTTAGACTTATCAAAATACACTATTAACATCACCAATTAACTAATTAACCAATTAACTCATTAGACCAATTAAAACTATTTTTGCAAATTAATAGCCTTTTGATGAGAAAACTGAGTATGGATGAATTGAACCGGAAATCGGTGGATGAATTTAAAGATGCGAAAAAGTTTCCGGTGGTAGTAATTTTAGAAAATATTCGCAGTGCATACAATGTCGGCAGTGTGTTTCGAACAGCAGATGCATTTTTAATTGAAGCTATTTTTATTACCGGATATACCGCAACGCCGCCGCATAAAGAAATTACAAAAACGGCTCTTGGGGCACAGGATTCGGTAGATTGGAAATATTTTGAAACTACAAAAGAGGCCATTGAACATCTTAAAAATTAATCAATATAAAATATATGCGGTAGAGCAGGTAATGGGAAGTATTTCATTGGAAAATATTTCTGAGCTTTCTACAGATAAAATTGCATTTATTTTTGGCAATGAAGTGACTGGGGTTGACCAGGAAATAATTTCATTTTGTGATGGCTGTATTGAAATTCCTCAATTTGGAATGAAGCATTCTTTAAATATTTCTGTAGCAGCAGGAATTGTATTATGGGAAGTGGTAAGAGGCTCATTAACCTCAAAAGAGGAATAAATAATAAATAATTAAATGGAAACTAATATAAAAAGTATAGAATCGAAATCATTTGAAACTTTTAAACCTTCTGTAAAGGTTGGGGTATTAAATTATTTATCACTAGTAACATTTGCCCATACCATTTTTGCAATGCCTTTTGCATTGATTGGATTTTTTTATGGATTGAAAATGATGAATTATGAAATCAACCGCCCCTGGTGGCTTCTTTTTTTACTTGTTATATTATGTATGGTTTTTGCACGAAGCGCAGCCATGGCATTTAACCGCTGGCTCGATGCTGACATGATGCAAAAAATCCGCGTACAGTGATCAGGGAAATTCCGAGTGGAATTATTTCGAAAAGGAATGCGCTGCTTTTTGTAATCTTTAATTGCATTGCATTTATTATTACTACTTATTTTATTAATGCAATGTGTCTTGTTTTATCGCCGGTAGCCTTGTTTGTAATTCTTTTTTACAGTTATACAAAAAGATTTACGCCATTATGCCATCTTGTACTCGGATTGGGTTTGAGCCTTGCACCTATTGGCGCTTACATTGCTGTTACCGGGCAGTTTGCTTTAGTTCCAGTGTTATTTTCTTTTTCAGTTTTATTTTGGGTAAGTGGTTTTGATATTATTTATGCTTTGCAGGATGAAGAATTTGACAGGGAAAATAATTTATATTCTATCCCGTCATGGCTTGGAACAACAAAAGCTTTGGTGTAAGTGAATATCTGCATATCTTATCAGCTGCTGCTGTTATTATTGCCGGGGTAAATGGACATTTTTCATGGTTTTATTGGATAGGTGTTGCAGTTTTTGCGTTCTTCCTTTATCACCAGCACACATTAGTAAAACCAAAAGATCTAAGTAAAGTAAACCGGGCATTTTTTTCATCCAATGGAATTGCGTCTGTTGTTTTTTGTGTGTTTGTATTACTGGATATATTTTTATTTAAACTATCAACCTTCAACTTCAACTTTCAACATAAAACCAATATGCCCCGTATCATCTGTATAGATTATGGTTTAAAGCGTACAGGCATTGCTGTCACAGATCCCTTACAGATTATTGCAACAGGATTAACCACTGTGGACTCTCACGAATTGATTCCTTTTTTGAAAAAGTATTTTCAGCAGGAAACGGTGGAATTAATTATTATTGGCGAACCTAAAAACTTAGATGATTCTGATACACATGCAACGCCTTTGGTAAAGCAAATTATAAAAAAACTAGAAAAGGAATTTCCACAAATACCTATAAAAACGGTTGATGAAAGATATACTTCCAAAATGGCCAAACAGGCCATGCTCGATATGGGAATGAAAAAGAAAGACCGCAGAAATAAAAGAACTGTAGATGAAATAGCGGCTACTATTATGCTGCAGGAATATATGCAAAACATTTTCTAATTAGAATTTTCAATAACTCAAAGGAATAATAAAAACAACATAAAAAATGTAAATTTGCATCCCAATTATTATTAATTTAATCATACAATAATTTATTTATGGTGCTTCCGATTGTAGCGTATGGTAATCCGGTTTTAAGAAAAGTAGGAAAGGATATTACACCTGATTATCCTGAATTAAACAAATTGATAGCGGATATGTGGGAAACCATGTACAACAGTAAGGGCGTGGGCCTGGCTGCACCGCAGATCAACAAAGATATTCGCTTATTTGTGATAGACAGCGTGCAGATCATTGAGAATCTTGAAGAAGATGAAAAAGATGATTATCCGGGTGATGAAGGTTATAAAGGCGTTTTCATCAATGCAAAAATAAAGGAGCTTGATGGCGAAGACTGGCCTTATAACGAAGGCTGCCTCAGCATTCCCAAAATAAGGGAAGATATTTTCAGGAAAGAAAGCGTTACCCTTACTTTTCTTGATGAAGAATTTAAACTACACACCAAAACTTTTAATGGTATTACCGCAAGGGTTATTTTGCATGAGTACGACCATATTGACGGCAAACTTTTTATTGATTATTTAAAACCGTTAAAGAAAAGTTTGCTTAAACGCAAGCTGGATGATATTTCCAAAGGAAAAGTTTCTGTCGATTACAGAATGTCTTTTAATAAATAGTTGACAAGTTAATAAGTCGACAAGCTAATGCATTGCCACGTTATCATATACACTTATCGATCTTTTAACTTTGCCAATCCATCATGATACAAAAGTGCGTTGTTTTATTTTTTCTGATTTTTTCCTGTTTATTTATTTCTGCGCAAAAAAAAGATACTACCATAAAAGTGGATGGCAACTACATTACGCTTTCTGAAATAGTGGTCAATAATAAATTAGATGTAGCTTCTTTTATTAACAGGGTAAAAAATGATACTACTTTTTATAAAGCCTTTCGCAACCTGCGTATTCTTGGTTATACATCTTTGAACGACATAAGAATGCTGGATAAAAACGGGAATATACAGGCTTCTTTGCACAGCAAAACCAAGCAAATAAGAACCGGTAATTGCAGGAAAATGGAGGTGTTGGAGCAAACTTCAACCGGCGATATGTATGATAATAATCGGAAGTTTTAATTACTATACAGCACAGATGTATGCAGGGCTTTTTTTTACAAAAGATTCTGTTTGCGGCGAAGATAATATTGTAAAGGGCCATGAGTTTTCTACCAGGGCTAAGCGGAATGGAAAAGCACAAAGAGCAATTAAAAATGTTATTTTTCAATCCCGGGAAAAAAATAAACGGGCTTCCATTTATCAGCAATAAAACAGAAATCTTTGATGAATCAATGGCTGATAAATATGACATGAGTATTGATTTTCGTGAATTATGAAAATCAAGTTGTTATGTTTTTTCAATAAAAGTAAAAGATGGAAAACAAAATGGAGTTGTCATCAATGAAATGACCACCTGGTTCAATGAAAAAACTTTTGAAATAGTAGCCCGAAATTATTCATTAAGTTATGATGCCGGTGTTTATGATTTTAAAGTAGACATGGAAGTGCAAATGACAAAAGTTGGTGATCTTTTAGTGCCTGCACTGTTCGTTATAATGGAAACTGGAAAGCGATTTTTAAAAAGAGAGAACGAGGAGTTTTTACGGCGACGTTGTTTGATTTTGTGAAATGATAAGTGTGGCAATATGGCAGTTGGCAGTTGGCAGTGGCAAGTGGCACAGTTTGGCTACTTACTTACAGTATTTGCCAGGATTTTGTATCATATATCCAAGCAGTTCTTCCAACTTCTGCATTTTTAGATTTTAAAGCGAAAATTCTTCTCAGTTATATATTTACAAGCATTTGAGAACTGGAGCCAAACATCGGTTTCAGATATTTTCCATATCCGAGTCAGTAAGTTTACTTAAAAAATGAGCTGGATACAATCTTTTCCTGTAAGATTCTGCCAGATTTGAACATACGAGACCTTGAACTCCTCCGAATTTGATCAGTTAAACTATACCTTTCTTCTTTTGGAAATCGTTTTGAGATTTCAAAAATTTCCATAGCTAAAGCAAATGCTTTTTGGTAGACAATTAAATCCTTAAAACTTCCCATGAAATATCAATAGTTTTTAAAATTATGTTTAAGTATGTAAACTCTCTTTTCTAGTGTGCCTACTGCCCACTGCCTATTGCCTCCCTGCCACACTGAATATCGCCTCCATTTTTCAATCACAGCGCTTCATATCTTCCGGCAATGCACTTTCAAAATTCATTTGCTTTCCTGTAACCGGATGAATAAACCCAAGTTGTTGCGCATGCAGTGCATGGCGCGGGCAAAGTGCAAAACAATTATCTACAAATTGTTTATACTTTGTAAACACCGTTCCTTTTACAATTCTATCGCCGCCATAAAAATCATCATTAAAAAACGGATGCCCGATAGATTGCATGTGAACCCGGATCTGGTGCGTACGGCCGGTTTCCAGCCTGCATTCTACAAGCGTTACATAATTAAATTTTTCCAGATACCTTATAATGGGTAATCGCGTCTTTTCCATGTTCGCCTTCGGGATAAGCAGTAAATAATTTCCTGAATCTTTGGTGCCTGCCCACATGCGCCACCAACGGTTCCTTCGTCTTCTTCAAAATCGCCCCACACCAATGCAACATACCGCCGGTGGACGGTGTGATCAAAAAATTGTTTGGCAAGATCCGTCATTGCCTTTGGAGTTTTTGCCATTACCAAAAGCCCGGTAGTATTTTTATCAATACGGTGTACCAAACCAAAACGGGCAAGGTCCTGTTTCATCAATATCGGGATTTTGTTGTTTTAAATAACAGGCCACTGCATTTACCAAAGTGCCGCCGGGATTGCCACTGCCGGGATGAACCACCATTCCCGGTTGTTTATCAACCACCATTATGTCATCGTCTTCATACACAATTTTGAAAGGAATATTTTCAGGAACAATTTCATTGCTTTCCGGTTGGTGACTTTGATAAATAACAATTTTATCAAGCGGCCTTACTTTATAATTTGATTTTACAGGCTTGCTCATTTACTAAAACCATTTCATTTTCTATGCCTTGCTGAATTTTATTTCTTGTAGCGCCTTCAATACGGTTCATTAAAAATTTATCAATCCTTAAAGCTTCCTGGCCCTTTGGCGCAAACGATATTAAGCCTTTCAAAAAGTTCTTCCGCTTCTTCCTGTAATTCATCTTCAATCATAAAAATATTTTATTTGGTATAACCAATAATTCAACCTTCAACCTTCAACCATCAACATTCCTTCACCTTATCTTTGCAAATTAAAATCATTGATTTGGAAAAACAGCATATCATTTTTGAAGACCTTGGCATTATCAATTATAAAGCGGCGTGGGATTACCAGGAAGAATTAGTTAAAAAAAATCTGGATATAAAATCGGAAGCGAGAAAAGTTGCGGGCAATGAGCAATCAGCAGTCGGTATTCAACCTTCAACCATCAACTTCAAGCTATCAACTTCCAACCAAAAACCACCTTCTTTTCTGCGAGCATCCGCCGGTTTATACTTTGGGCAAAAGCGGGCATATTGAAAATGTTTTATTGACCGAAGATGAAATGGAGAAAAAGGAAATTGAATTTTTCAGAACCAACAGGGGCGGGGATATTACTTTTCATGGCTTGCAGCAAGTGGTGGGTTACCCGATTCTTGACCTTGAAAAATTTTAGACAGACATGGGCAAATATTTGCGAAATCTTGAAGAAGTGATTATTCTCACTATTGCCGAATATGGCATAAAAGGCGAAAGAAGCAAAGGGGAAACCGGAGTGTGGATAGAACCTGGAAGTATTGGCAAAGAAAGAAAGATATGCGCCATGGGCATCAGGTGCAGCCGCTGGATCACCATGCATGGCTTTGCATTAAATGTAAATACCGACCTGAGTTTTTTTAATAATATTATTCCCTGTGGTATTGTAAATAAACAGGTTACTTCTATTGAAAAAGAATTGGGATTTAAAGTAGATTTTGAAGAAGTAAAAGAAAAATTAAAAATAAATTTTGAAAAGGTGTTTGAGGTGGAAGTTGGTTGATGGTTCATGGTTGATGGTTATGGAATTAAACGCCTGTTTGGCCACAAATAATTTTTATGGTTATAAAAATTAAAACCCGAAACAGAACTATAGCTAATGTTGATTGGAAACATGGAACCGTTTGCTCATTTATAATCTATCGATGAAGGGATGCGGGATAGCAGCGGCATCCTTTTTTTTGGGTGGAGCTTTTTTAGCGTGGGCTAAAAAAAGATACAGCGGATAGCCCGGACGTAGATCAGTAAACCTTTATAGCCGATAGCCCCAAATGAAGAAGCAATAGTAATAAGTAGAAAAAAAACTAAAAAAAGTCTTTTTGCCAGTAGCTGTATTCAATTGGTCAACGATATATTTCTCTCCCTTCTTCATCCAGCGAGGGTATCGGCTTACCATCTTTTGGAATATAAAGTTTATGCCTTTCTATAATGATTTTATTTTGAAATAATTCAAAATTGAAGAGGCCAGAGTGCATAAAGTTGACTTTATCAAGCGTCAGATAATTTTCGGTTATTTTTTTTAATTCAAAAAGAAAAGTGCCATCTGCTTCATAAAATTTAATGGTATATTTATTTTTATCAACATCTGGCAAAGAAATAATGACGTTATTATCTCTTCCCGTATATACATGTTTAGACGCGACAAACCAGGTTTTTACAGGTTGTGTGATTTCCTGGATTACGGGTAAAGTTTTTAATGTATCCGGACCTGGCTTGTGAGATTTTGTAAAAATATAATTGCCGCCTTCAAATGAAATGAACAACCGGTAATATTGCGCCGGAATAAATTCTTTTGTGTCTGCAAGCCCGTTATTTTCCGCCTTTACATTAAGCACACTTCCGATGGTTTTAAAATCTTTCAGGCTATCCGGCGACCTTTGAAGATTGATGGTAGTAACAGACATAAACGGATTGATCCAGGATACCAAGACCTTTCTGCCAAGCTGCGTTACCGTAACTTTTGGAAGCGTATCCTGGGCAAAAGATATTTTTTGCAAGAAGAAAAATAAAATAAAAGCGAATATAAATTTATACATGGGATGAGCGAAGCTATTAGTTTTTTTGACACACAAATATAACCTCTTGTTAAAGAATTAAAATTGTGAGAAATAAGATACGGTTGCCAACTTTAATATTTTTCGTCAACCTTTTATCTCAGCTACAACCTGAAGGCACCTGTATCAATTGCAGCCCAAAATATCTACATAAGTTTAGTTACTTTTGAAATGTATCAAAATTAAATATGACATATAATTATCTTCCGCTCGATAAAGGACTGCTTACCTTTCAACAGATAAAGCATTTGCTAAAATATAAGCAGTTAGTATCAATAACCTTTGCCGCACATGAGGCGATTTTAAAATGCCGCGATTATCTTGACGAGAAAGTGAATGGTTCTGATGAGCTTTTTTATGGCATCAATACAGGATTTGGATTTTTGCAAAATGTAAAAATTGAAAAAGAACAATTAAATACTTTACAAAGTAATTTGCTGCTTTCGCATGCGTGCGGATTAGGCGAAGAAGTGCCCGAAGAAATTGTAAAACTGATGATGATGCTCAAAATAAAATCTTTGAGTTATGGTTATTCGGGAATCGGTATAGAAGTGGTGAATCGCCTGATGGATATGCATAACAACAATGTGCTTCCCATAATTTATACACAAGGATCGTTGGGCGCTTCCGGCGATCTGGCGCCACTTTCGCACATGTGCCTTCCGTTGATTGGCATGGGCGAAGTAAGCATTAACGGAGAAAAAATGCCCGCGGAAAAAGCATTGAAAAAATTTAATTGGGAACCCATTCAATTACAAAGTAAAGAAGGGCTTGGCGCTTATCAACGGCACACAATTTATGAGCGCTTACGGAATGTACAATCTCGTAAAAGCGGAAAGATTAATGAATTGGGCCAATGTGATTGCGGCCATTTCTTTCGATGCTTTTGACGGAAATGCTGATTGCTTTTATGAAAAGCTTCATGCCATACGCCCACATGCGGGACAGGTTTCGGTGGCGGCAAGCCTTAGAGAAATTTTAAACGGAAGCGAAATTATTTCACGAAAAAAATCACAGGTTCAGGATCCTTATTCGTTCCGTTGCATTCCGCAGGTACATGGCGCTACAAAAGATACTTTTGAATTTGTGCTGAATACTTTTTTGCAGGAAATAAATTCAGTAACCGACAATCCGAATATTTTTCCTGATGAAGACAAAATTGTAAGCGGTGGAAATTTTCACGGGCAGCCATTGGCTTTAGGATTGGATTTTCTGGCCATCGCCATGAGCGAACTGGCGAATATTTCTGAAAGAAGAACGTATCAATTGCTGAGTGGACAAAGGGATTTGCCTTTATTCCTGGTAAAAGATTCGGGGCTTAATTCAGGCCTGATGATTCCTCAATATACCGCTGCCGGCATTGTTAGTGAAAATAAACAATTGTGTACCCCGGCTTCTGTAGATTCCATTTCATCATCTAACAACCAGGAAGATCATGTGAGCATGGGCGCCAATGCAGCCACTAAATGTTACCGGGTAATTAATAATGTAGAAAAAGTTTTGGCGATAGAATTGCTCACAGCCATCCAGGCATTGGAATACCGCAGGCCATTGAAGTCATCACCTGCAATTGAACAATTGGCGCAAGCATTCAGAAAGAAAGTTTCCTTTAATGAAACTGACAGGTTTTTGCATGAGGATATGCTGAATGCCATTGAGTTTATGAGAGAATATGAATTGGTATAAATATCGTTTTAGGGTGATTTTAAAATTGTAAATTTGATAAAACATTTTTTATGAAATCTTCAGCAGAAATCAAAAAAGAACTTCATGAATACATTGACAGTATTGATGATGATGAAACATTATGGATGGTGCATGAAGAGGTAGTGGAGTATTTGAAAAAGTAAAAAGATGAATGATGAAGAAGATGGCTTAACTGAAGAACAGGAAAAGCAGTTGAAAGAAGCTGATCAGGCAAGCTGGATGCAGGAGAATTTGTATCAGAAGAAGAATACCTAAAAGCAACTGCCAGATGGCGTATAAAATAAAAAAGAGTAAAGAATTTTTAAAAAATGTTCTTGCAATTCTAAATTATATCGAAAAGGAATGGGGAATAAAATCTGCTGAAAAATTTCAAACAATTTTAGATTCAAAAATTAATAGGCTGTCAATTTATCCAAAAACCGGTAGAACAATTGCAAAAAATAAGAATATCCGTAAACTTACGATTACAAAACATAATAAGATTTATTATAAAATTAAAGGTGACAGAAATCATTATTCTGACTTTATTTGAATCTAAGAACAAATCCTAAGCGAAATAGATACGAATAAATCTGCTTACATCTCCCAAACTAACTCATCAATAGAATCAATTAAATTTGATAAAACATTTTTTATGAAATCTTCAAAAGAACTCAAAAAAGAACTTCATGAATACATTGACAGTATTGATGATGATGAAACTTTATGGATGGTGCATGAAGAGGTGGTGGAATATTTAAAAAAAGAAAAAATTACCGTAAATCTGGAAAAAGAGGATTTAACTGAAGAAGAAATTTCGGAAATAAAAATCGGGCTGGATCAAATACAAAATGGTGAAACAGTAGATTGGGATGAATACTTAAAAGCCACCTCAAGATGGCATACACCATAAAGCAATCAAAGCTTTTTTTGAAAAAAGTCACCAATCTTTTAGAATACCTCGAAGAAAATTGGAGTAAAAAGGTTGCGGATGAATTTAAAGAAAAGCTGGATAATAAGATGTTGCACTTGTTGAAGGAGCCTGCTTCTGGTAAAAATTGTTACAAAGTTTCGAATGTTAGAAGAATTTTAGTCACTCCGCACAATAAATTATTTTATCGGGTAATAGGAAAAACGATATATATCATTACACTTTTCGATACCAGGCAAAATCCGCAAAAGAATAAATATGAATGAAATATCAAAAACAATCAAAAACTACGACCCTATAAAATATAAAACTCCCACAGGCACACAAATCAGCTGCAAAGGCTGGATACAGGAAGCAGCCTTACGTATGTTGCTTAATAATCTCGATCCTGAAGTAGCGGAAAGACCGGAAGAATTAATAGTGTATGGCGGAAGAGGAAAAGCCGCCAGGAATTTCGAAAGCCTTGACCTCATCATTAAAGCATTGAAGGAATTGGAAAATGATGAATCGCTTTTGATACAAAGTGGCAAACCCGTTGCGATGTTGAAGACACATAAAAATGCTCCAAGGGTTTTGATTTCCAATTCTCAATTGGTGCCCAAATGGGCAACGTGGGAGCATTTTGATGAGCTGGAAAAAAAGGGTTTAATGATGTATGGACAAATGACTGCCGGCTCATGGATCTATATCGGCAGCCAGGGAATTGTGCAGGGTACTTATGAAACATTTGGAGCCGTTGCCAAAAAACATTTTAATAATTCTCTAAAAAATACATTGAGCGTTACCGCCGGCCTTGGTGGCATGGGTGGCGCGCAGCCTTTATCCATTACGATGAATAATGGTGTGTGCCTCGCTGCGGAAGTGGAAAAATGGCGAATCGAAAAGCGATTGGAAACGAAGTACTTAGATGAGATGATTGAAGATATTGATGAAGCAATAGATAAAGCCGTTAAAGCAAAAGAAGAAGGCAAAGCCTGGAGCATTGGTGTGCATTGCAATGCGGTGGATCTGCTGCAAAGATTGATAGAAAGAAATATAACCGTTGATATTTTGACCGATCAAACATCTGCGCACGATCCTTTAATCGGTTATGTTCCGCACACCATTTCTGTTGAAGAAGCGAATGAATTAAGAAAAAGCGATCCTGAAAAATACATTGCGCTTTCTTACCAAAGCATGAAGAAGCATGTAGAACTAATGCTCGAATTACAAAAGCGCGGCGCCGTCACTTTTGATTATGGAAACAATTTACGCGCCCGGGCTTTTGAAGCAGGATTGAAAAATGCTTTTGATTTTCCGGGATTTGTACCCGCATATATCCGTCCGCTTTTCTGCGAAGGAAAAGGGCCTTTCCGCTGGGCGGCTTTAAGCGGCGATCCTGAAGATATTCGTGTAACCGACGACCGTTATGATGGAATTATTTCCTGAAAATGAAGGCATGATCCGCTGGATAAAAATGGCGCAGGAAAAAATCGCTTTCCAGGGATTGCCTGCACGAATCTGCTGGATAGGGCAGGGCGACAGGGAAAAAGCCGGACTTGCTTTTAATGAACTGGTAAGAACCGGAAAAGTAAAAGCGCCCGATCGTTATTGGCCGCGATCATTTGGACACAGGTTCTGTTGCAAGCCCCAATCGCGAAACGGAAGCTATGCTGGATGGCAGCGATGCGGTGGCAGATTGGCCGATCTTAAATGCATTAATGAATACCGCGGGCGGTGCAAGTTGGGTGAGCCTTCATCATGGCGGCGGAGTAGGGATGGGCTATAGCATTCATGCCGGTATGGTGATCGTTGCCGATGGTACCGATGAAGCGGCGTCTAAGCTTGCCCGTGTGCTGCGCAACGATCCGGGTCTGGGCGTTATACGCCATGCCGATGCGGGATATGATGTGGCGAAAGATTATGCGAGGAAGTTTCAACTGGATCTTAGGGAGAGGTTGAATGGCTTCTTTCTTTTAAAGATGATCGGCGATTTTTGCCATTAATAAAATATGAGGTAGTGCATCTTTAAAAATACATCATGCGAATAGTTCTAATACATTACACTTATTTATTTTCTTATTTTTTGAAAAAAGATTTAATAAATAGGTTACGCCTTTCACTGGCAAATTTTTAATGCTTGGTTTTTTAAAAACGGATTGCAAACAAATCGTAATAAAAAGCTGACTATATGTGACCAAAAATAGGTATACTTACTGACAATATTTTTTCGGACATTTATTGTAAAATTTGTTGTTTCTTTTTTTTATAATGTTAATGGGCGAAAAAAGTCAAAAATAATGCACTATCAGGAATGTTAAGGATACAATACAATCAGGTATAGATTTTTAGTATAAAGTATATGAAAACCAAGATTCCTGCATCATTTCAAAGCGGAAACCTGCAAATTTAAAAAAAGTTATAGGATTACGGAGGAAACAAAATAATTATACGCTTACAGGTCAAAGATCAGGTTGGACAAGTATCGGCAAGGTAATGCATATCGGCTGGTGATGTTAGTTAAGTGTAAAGCAACAACAATGATGAAACCCGGCTTATCAAAAAGCGATTGCAGCAATACGAATTTGGACAATGAGAAAAGCAATAACAAGGGCTATTTTAAAACAGTTAAATGCAATGGAATAAAAGCAAAGCACAATATTTGTATCCTTTTGCGAGAGCCAAAGCGCCAACGTAGGAACATGGATTTTTTCTGCTGAAAATAAATAATGTGCATTATTTATCCTTCTGCTGTGATTTTCATTTCTTGTACACGTAGTTGAAACAACATAATTGAAAAAAAAATGAAACTATTTATGCTTTTATTAGGAGCCACGCCGCCGGGCCGGAATACCGAGCAGCATGATATATTCTTCGGCATTGCCAACAGCCTGAAAGAGTTGATCCCCGACATAATTGATGCGTGGCCGGAAGCAAAAGATAAAATACACATCGACGCCTGGCGCGAAGTAAATTGGGTAGATGGATATGAAGTAAATGTTATAGATAGAACTTCGGCAAATTCTATCCTGGTAGCACAGTCGCCAAAATTATTTTTCATCAATCTTGGTGGTTATAAAGAAAATGAATTCGATGAGTTTCACTATAAAATGCTTATTACTGCTGAAAATAAATCAGTCGCCATTCAGCGGGCCAAACAATCTGCTTTTTATAAACACACCGGCTTCAAAGGCGCCAACTCGCACATTGATGATAAATATGGTGTAGACGTTGACGATGTTTATCAAATAGAAGATATTTTGCCCAAACATTTGAAGGAAAAATATGCCTTGCAAATTTCGTCTGCCAATCACACCAATGAAGATCTATTGAACCTTGGGTATTTTCGACTGGATAAATTATAAAATACATCGGCGATATACTAAAACAAAATAAAGATTTACCAACTGTGGAAGACTATTGGAAAATTAAATAAGTTAGCAGACAAAATTATTCTAATAAATTCACCCAAGCCATGTTACAGGCCTGTATATCAATTGCTTAAATTAATAAATTTCTCCTGTCTCTAAATCTATCTGCCTTGGAACCGCATTAAGATTGTTTGCCGGAATCTTAAGTGCGACAATTGTATTTTTATAAGGGATATTTACACTAAAGTCAGTATTTAATACCATATTTTCGAAAAATTGATAACTATTTCCTATCCTATAAATTCCAAAATTATCCTGAGAAATGTTACTGGCACTTAAAGAAGATAGCGCCTTTGACTTTGCTAATTTATCACCATCATAATAAGCAAAGTAGTTTAAAATCACCTCATTTTTTTCATCTACAATTTCATATATTTTTTTCTTTGGAATTTTTCTCTTGCTAAAATTTGTAATTGTTGGTTTGTTGTTTTTAAACTCTTCGAAAGTCATAAATATCCCTATTTTTATTGACTCATTTAAGATAGCTACATCCTTAGGTCTGTAATTATATTTTATGATCTCTTCAAGGTTCATTTTTCTTCTATTTTCCAGACCTGTTGTATAGTTTTCATAGTTTATGTTTTCAAGCATCTTTTCCAGGGCAAAGCAAAAAAATGGCAAATTTTTTTCGTTCGAAGCATCATAGCTCTCTACTTTTGTGATAGGTGTCAATTGAAAAACAGTATCTACTGCTTTGAGCGGCACATATTCATTTATCATCCCTGAATAATATTCAAATTTTGCATGGATATTTTGCATGGAAAACCTGTCGAGTTCTTTTCTTTGAAATTTACTGTGGCCATTCGGCATGTTATCTATCCATAATTTTTTGATCGAGATCAACAATATTTTTCCATTTGAAGTGAAATTATTTTTATAATATTCGTTATAAAACTTTTCAATTCCTTTTGCAATTCCATTGCTTAAAATAATTTTTTGAAACATACTGGTTCCGGTTACTGGGGATACGCTTCTGATAAAAAAGCCTAATTTCGAAGTATCTGTCCTTCCATCGATTATTTGAATAGATTCAAAAGGTAATTTCAAACTATCGGGAGGGATTGTTTTTATTTTTAACTCAAACAATTTTGAACGCAAATTGTCTGGATTGTCCGCTTGTGCAAAAATAATAGTTGAAGTGATTAGAGTGAATAGTAATAAGCAATATTTCATTTTTTGGTAAAAAATTTAATTGACGAAAGATACTGAAAACCAAAGATTCATTTCATTAAAGATACTTAAGCATTAATGGATATGATTTTTAAAAAATACCGTTTTTAAAAGGGAAACTAAATAAAAGTCAGGGATTTGGGAACATGTTCAACAACAGGTATCCTGAGTTAAAAATTCAGGCAGCGGCTTTTCGGTTTTGAGAAGACTTTAAAAGAGGAAAAAAAGCAGCAGCATTCATTGTCCACTAAGTAAATCAGAGCCTAAAAATGGATTTATTTTTTAGATTATTTTATTTATAAATCTTTCCATCCTTCATAATAAATTCAACCTCGCGAATGGAATGAATATTGATTGATGGGTCACCCTGAACTGCAATTATATCAGCAAGCAATCCTTTTTTTATTCTTCCTATTTTATCGCTCGTAGCCAAACACATCTGCATTTATTGAAGTCGCTGATCGCAGTACTTCAATGGGGGGCATTCCATATTCCGCCATCATTTCCATTTCGCGGGCATTATCACCATGAGCAAAAACGCCAACATCGCCACCCATACAAATGGTAACTCCGGATTTCAGCGCCGCCTGAAAGCTTTTTCGTTTCACCGTAATCTTTTCAGGTTCAGGAGTGATTCCTTTTTTCCAACCATAATATTGAAAAATTGCGGCGCTTGCAGACAGCGTCGGGCAAAGGGCGATGCCTTTTTCTTTCATTAATTTAAAAATCTCTTCGGTTCCCTGGTCTCCATGTTCAATGGAATGTACGCCGGCCTTGATGGACCTGAGCATCCCTTCAACAGTTGAGGAATGCACCGTAACAAACCTTCCGCCGTTTTTAGCGATGGCTACTGCCGCGGCTAATTCTTCGGTGTTAAATGTGGGAGCTGGCTCATAATTTTTTCCCCAGCGGTAGTCCGCATAAATCTTTATTACATCAGCGCCTTTAGAGATTTGGGTCCGTACTTCTTTTTCCATTTCTTCTTTATTGCCCACCTCCGCGGCGCCCTGGGGAAGGTCAATATCTGCATTGTCAAAAGAAGGCTGATAGGAGCCTTTTGCAACAATGGCTTTTGTGGCTATGATCATTCGGGGCCCCGGAACAATCCCTTTTTCAATTGCTGTTTTCAAGCCCGCATCGTCATACATGGCGCCCTCGGTTCCCAAATCCCTCACTGTAGTGAAGCCAGCCATTAGCGTAGCTTTTGCATGATTTACGGCTCTCGCGTTTCTTTCCGCACGGCTTTCTTTCAATACCTGGTCGTCCCAGCTTGTTTCATTGTAAGGATGCAAAAATAAATGGGAATGGCCTTCAATGAGCCCAGGTAAAAGCGTGGCGCCTTTTAGTTCAACAACACGGGTGTTTGATGGAAGTTTGAAACGCATCGGGCCGGCTTCCTCAATTTTGTTTCCCTTCACTAAAACTACCCAGCCTGTTTGCATTTTTTCTCCGTCAAAAACTCTGTCTGGCTTTAACAGGTAGAAAGAATCGTTTTGGGCAGTGGCGCAAAAGGCGAAAGATAAAAAGATAAAATTAAAAATAAGTTTCATATTGGGGAAGATAAAATTAAAAATTGAAAACTGGATCGTTAAAGGATAATTAACCGATTGAAACCGGGAAAAGAAAATAAAAATTTTCCACCGAATCCAACTCTAAAATCCTCTTTATCATGCCCATAAACCGGGGGGTCCATGCATAGGACTTTGTACGAGTAGACTTTAAGATATGCTGATATTTTCCGGCAGATTTCTATTATAAGTTTATAGTATTTGTCAGCTTGATCTTCTGACTAAACTTCATACGTGTATTCCCAAATTTTTGAAAGATCTTCTTTTATTGGCTTTTAATAAATTATTGAGCAATGCCGCATCTCTTATCTAACTTAAAACCAATCAAAGGCGTAGAATGCAGTGCGACGCGGTTTCCTTCTGTATCAGCAATTATTGCCATGTAGCCATATTCTGGCGAGATCATCGTTTTTTGAACCAGTATTTTTCCACCGGCGGCCTCTACTTTATTTAAAATAGTTTGCACATCCGGATTGCCATTCAGGTAAACCAGGGGACCATCGGAAAGAGAAGGTTTATAAAATTCTTCATTATTAACGAGCGAACCGCCGATACCATTCATCGGATCTTCCACAGGGAACATCCGCATTTTGATTTGGGGCGTGTCCATAGGTACCAATTTCACGCCGAAAATAGCTTCATAAAATTGAGTAGCCCTGTTGAGATCGCGTGTTGGAATTTCAAACCAGCTGATTGCGTTTTTGAATGGCATAAAATAATTTTTAGTCCACTAAAGGTATTGATTCCGTAGAAAATTAAATTGTTTCCTATTGGCTATTTGTGGTGATCATTTTTCTTTTTTTGACACTAACTGATAACTATATGTTACTCATCTGCTTTCAACATCGGCGTTACTGCGTATGCAGGCAAACAGTTAGCGCCTCCTCTAAATCTAACCATAACTCAAAAAGTAGTTTATTCAATTTTTACGGCATTTTTTCTTTTTATTGAAGTCGGCCGTAAAAAAATTCATACCGGGCTGGCGGGTTCCTGCCAAAAAAATTCTAATTTTAAATTTGCATAGGGTATTACTGTTTTCATAGAAGGTAAGAACATCGAACAAACAAAAAAAGCCGTTAATATAAACACTTAAAAAAATAAAGTATGACAAACGAAATTTATCCTTGCTTATGGTTTGACGGGCAAGCCAAAGCAGCAGCAGAATTTTATTGTGGTGTTTTCAAAAATTCGGGTATAACGGTTGATACTCCGATGGTGGTTCTGTTTGAATTAAACGGAAAAAAAATAATGGGTTTAAACGGCGGCCCCATGTTCAAAATGAATCCTTCCATTTCTATGTTTGTTCATTGTGCTTCGATTGATGAATGCAATACAATCTGGAATCAATTATCTGAAGGCGCTACTGTTTTAATGGCGTTAGACAAATATCCATGGAGCGAGCAATATGGCTGGCTTCAGGATAAGTTTGGCTTCACCTGGCAAATAATGAAAAGCGATAAAGACAGGATGATGCCTTCATTATTGTTCACGGGCGAGCAGTTTGGCAAGACCCAGGATGCGTTGGATTTTTACACAAAAGTTTTTAAAAATTCAGCGGTAGAAAGTAAAAATCTTTACCCTGATGAAACACCTTTTGCCGGAAAAATTTCTTATGCTCAATTCAACTTAGGCGGATATCCGCTGGTTGCAATGGATGGGCCCGGCGAACATCAATTCACATTTTCGGAAGGTGTTTCATTGGTGGTGAATTGCGCATCGCAGGAAGAAATAGATTATTACTGGAATCAATTTACCACCGATGGCGGAAAGGAAAGTATGTGCGGCTGGTGTAAAGACAAGTATGGTGTTTCGTGGCAGATTGTTCCATCAAATATGGGCGAATTAGTAGGAAATCCCAACAACGGACAAAGAGCCATGCAAGCAATGTTGCAGATGAAAAAAATTGATATTGCTGCATTAAAGAATGCATGATGAACGAAATCAATTACAAATTAAAAATTACGAATTAAGAATTAGCAGTTCAAAAAATCTATGTTTTCGTTTACTCGGCCTGAAAATTAAAAATTGACGCAAAAAAACCTTTGCACTTTCGTACAAAGGTCTTAACTAAACATCGGGTCATCACAATTTAAAAGTATTCACTTCATCCATACTCCACTCCAATGCTTTTGCAACGCCTTCACCGTAAGCCGGGTCTGCTTTATAGCAATTTTGTATATGCCTTACCTGTATACATTTTTGGGCACGGCCTACTTCGGCAGCAGTATTTTTAAATAACAATGCTTTTTTCTCATCTGTCATCAGGCGGAACAAATCTCCCGGTTGAGAAAAATAATCGTCATCATCCGGGCGGTGGTCCCACGCGCCCGCGTCGCCATGAAGCGCTAAAGGTGGCTCTTTGTACTGAGGTTGTTCCTGCCATTCGCCAAAGCTGTTAGGCTCATAATGCTTTGTGGCGCCAAAGTTACCGTCTACTCGCATAGCGCCATCACGATGAAAGCTGTGGTAAGGGCATTTAGGCGCATTTACAGGAATTTGCGCGCTGTTTACCCCAAGGCGGTAGCGTTGCGCATCGCCATAAGAAAATAATCTTCCCTGCAACATCCTGTCGGGTGAAAAGCTGATACCCGGAACAATATTAGCGGGATTAAAAGCTGCCTGTTCCACATCAGCGAAATAATTTTCGGGATTACGGTTAAGCTCAAATTCACCCACAGGAATCAAAGGATAATCACCATGTTTCCACACCTTGGTAAGGTCAAATGGATTTTGTGGATGATGATTCGCTTGTTCTTCCGTCATAATTTGTACATACATTTTCCATTTGGGAAAATTACCTTTTTCAATATTATCAAACAGGTCTCGTTGATTGGATTCCCTGTCGGTACCGATAATTTTTACCGCTTCCTCATTGGTTAAATTTTCAATTCCCTGTTGGGTTTTAAAGGTAAATTTTACCCAATGCCTTTCATTTTTCGCGTTAATAAAACTGAAAGTATGGCTTCCGAATCCATGCATATTTCTGAAAGATTTTGGAATTCCCCTGTCACTCATCACAATGGTTACCTGGTGCAACGCCTCAGGAAGTAAAGTCCAGAAATCCCAGTTATTATCAGCGCTTCTTAAATTGGTTTTGGGGTCTCGTTTTACTGCATGGTTCAAGTCAGGGAATTTCATCGGATCACGAAAAAAGAATACGGGAGTATTGTTGCCAACCAAATCCCAATTGCCCTGTTTGGTATAAAATTTCATAGCAAATCCGCGAATATCGCGCTCTGCATCAGCTGCTCCGCGTTCACCCGCTACCGTTGAAAAACGCACGAACATTTCTGTCTTCTTCCCAATTTCAGAAAAAATATCTGCCATGGTATATTGGGTAATATCATGCGTTACAGTAAAGGTTCCGAAAGCACCCGAACCCTTCGCGTGCATCCGTCTTTCCGGAATTACTTCCCTGTCGAAATGCGCCATTTTTTCTAAAAACCAAAAATCCTGGAGCAAGGCGGGGCCGCGAACTCCAGCGGTCTGTATGTTTTGATTGTCCGGCACAGGCGTACCTGTGCGGGTAGTCAGTTTTTTATTTTGATCTGTTTCCTGGTTCATTTTTTAATATTTTATTGAATAAAAAAATTACTCTCAAATGTACTTACTATTTCACTTCAATCAAACTGATATTATCTATATTCGTATAGATAGCATCTATATCTTTGCAGAATGAATGTACAGCAACTTGAATATATAATTGCCGTAGACAAATACAGGCATTTTGTAAAGGCCTCGGAAAAATGCTTTGTAACACAAGCCACACTTAGCATGATGATTAAAAAGCTGGAGGAGGAATTAAATATCAAAATATTTGACCGAAGCCGCCAGCCAGTAATTCCTACCGAAATCGGAAAGAAAATAATAGCCCAGGCCAAAATAATTTTACAGGAAAGTGACCGGCTTACTGAGATAGTAAAAGAGGAACAGGGCGAATTAAGAGGTGAGCTGAGAATTGGAATTATTCCAACGCTTGCACCTTATTTGTTGCCTTTATTTATGTCTTCGTTTTTAACAAAATATCCTTTGGTAAGGCTTAAGATCAGCGAACTTACTACTGATGATATTATTCAAAAATTAGAGCAGCACGACCTGGATGTAGGTTTGCTTTCGACGCCTTTAAACCAGGCGTCATTAAATGAGCAGCCACTTTTTTATGAAGAGTTTGTAGTATATGCACCTGCAAAAGAAAAACTGCTAAGAAAGAAATATGTTCTTGCTAATGATATTGATATGAATCGTTTATGCCTGCTGGAAGAAGGCCACTGCCTTCGGTCGCAGGTATTTAATTTTTGCGAATTAAAGAATAAAGAAAAGGAATTTCAGCAATTAGATTTTGCCACCGGCAGTATTGAAACTTTAAAAAAGATAGTCGAAACCAACCAGGGAGTAACCATTTTGCCTTTTCTCGCGCTAAAAGATATGACCACAAAACAAAAAAATAATATCCGTCATTTTAAAAGTCCACCGCCGGTGCGTGAAATAGGGTTGGTTACTTATCGCTATTTTATAAAAGAAAAATTAATTAATGGCCTGAAAGAAGAGATACTTAAAAATATACCGGCAGCAATGAGAACTGCATCAAAAAAAGAAGTGGTGAATATTTAATAATGTTTGATGTACGATGTTCGATGTACGATATTAAATACAAACTTCGCAACCTATTATCCTAACTAATAAACCAATAAACCAATTAACCAATAAACCAATTTACATTTGCCGTCTTTTAAAAAACACTATTTAAGACTATGCTTTCATTTTTAATTGAAGCCACAGGATATTTAGCAACCCTTCTTCTTGCCATATCATTAATTGTTACCAACGACCTGAAATTTAGGTGGATCAATGCTTCCGGCTGTTTTTCTTTTATGATTTATGGTATTTTGCTCCAGGCTTATCCTATTATAATTACGAATGCGCTTTTATTTGGAATTAATGTTTATTATCTTATAAAAGTTTACCGTACTTATGAAGATTTTGACTTGATAGAGTTTAAGGGAGATGAAAGATTGGTTTATAAATTTTTAGGATTTTATGAAGCAGATATCAAAAGTTATTTCCCCCAATATATTCATGGCCAAAAAGAAAACACACTTAATTTTGTGGTGCTGCGCGACCTGGTCATCGCCAATATTTTTGTAGCAGAAATAAAACCGGATGGCACGGCGTTTATTAAATTAAATTACACAGTTCCCAAATACCGCGATTATAAAATCGGCCGTTTCGTTTTTACTAAAAAGAAAGAATTTCTCATGGCAAAAAATGTGAGGCGCTCGTATATAAAGAAGTGCACAATAAAGGGCACGAAAAATTTTTGAAAAGTAATCGGATTTAAAAAGAAATTATTTGAGGGAAAAAGCCGCTACATAAAAGAATTGGAAAGCCAATAATTTGATTGAATAATTAAGGTATGATGCTCATCACTTTCCTCATCAAAATATTGCCGGTTAAAATTTATTAAATGAAAATGAAATCACAAACGATTAAAGCATCTTCTGTCTTTATAATATTCTTCATTTTATTTTTTCAAACAGCAACGGCGCAAAATAAATCCTACGAAGATTCGGCACTTGCTTACCAGGAAAATTATGTAGCCACACACGGCGTAGTAGACGAAGAGGATAAAAAATACATCCGCTTTTTTGACATCGATAAAAGCTATTGCGTTGCTGCTACTTTTGAAAAAATAAATGATACCCAAGGTTTTGATATGAACACTTCATCCGGTGTGAAAAAAAATATTTTAAGTATGGCCTATTGGCTTTCAAAATAAAAGATACTTTGGTTTATTTGTACGTTTACCAGTCGCAATCTTTAATGCAGCAGGAAAAATATAAAAATTATTTATTGGTTCCTTTCGGAGATGCTACATCAGGTTTTGAAAGTTATGGCGGGGGCAGATATCTTGAATTTAATATTCCGGATATTCAGAATAATCAGCTGGCGCTTGATTTTAATAAAGCTTACAATCCCTATTGTGCTTATACTACAGGATATAATTGCCCGATCCCACCCAGAGAAAATTTATTAAAGATCCCGATACCTGCCGGTGAAAAAAATTATGAGAAACCGGTGCATTAGATATAAAGAATAATAAATAATAAATGTGAAATCAAAACCCGAAATTATTCAGGTGTCTTTTTAATTATTTTATCATGCTTTTCAATCACTCCTTCATGGCCCATCAGCATTCCCCACGGTTGCAACGAGTCGATTCTATCAAAAATGATTTTAGTAATGGCGATTACGGGTATTGATAAAAACATTCCCGGGATACCCCAGATCATTTCGCCAATAACTACTCCAATCAAAGTGATGAAAGCATTAATCCTAACTTTGGAACCTACGATAACGGGGAGTAAGATATTACTGTCAATGAGGTGCATTGAAATTACGGTGATGAGCACCAACAATATCTTTGCACTGGTAGCGGCAGTAGCAAAAGTGATTAACAGATTTATTGCCAATGCTGTGAAAATACCGATGTAAGGAATCAGGTTAAAAAGGCCGGTGATGAGCCCTAATAATATCGCGTATTTGATTCCTATGATAAGAAATGCCACACAACAAACAGAAGCTACAATAGACATTTCAAGGAGTAATCCAATCAGGTATTTTCTGATAATAAATTGCACCTGTTCTACAATATCTAACACTATGGCACTGTTTTCTTCCTTAAATGCAGCGATAATAAATTTTAAGAACAAACGGCGATAAAACAAAAGGAAAAAAGTGTCGATCAAAATAAAAACAAAAAATAATAAAATGGAAGAAATGGATACGACGGTTACTCCAATCATAGTGGTGGTTTGAGTGGCAATTTTCGCTGTCGCGGAATTCAGATAATCCATTTGCTTTGTCAGATCAATATGAAATTTGAAGGATATCCATTCCTGAAATTTATGGAGCGATTCCATCAACTGGGCTTTGAACATTGGCCAGTCCTGGGCCAGGTTAGTTAGTTGAGAGCCAATTAATGTGAGCAGGGCTCCAATAGCCAGCAACAATAAAATAACTGTTAAGGCTGCTGCTGCTCCACGCTGCAACTTCATTTTTATTTCAAAGAAACGCGCTATGGGCAAAAGCAGGATTGAAAATAAAAGCCCGAACACTAATGGGCATAAAACTTCTTTTCCTAAAACAGTGAGATAGCCAAGCGAGATAAGTACCACCAGCACCATTGCTAATTTAAAATAAAACGGAGCTGTATTTTCTTTAAATAAGTTCATGAAAGAAAATTTGGTAGAAATAATATGTAAAGGAAATATATAAATGCAAGCTTTTGAAAAAAGTTTATAAGATAAACCGCGGATATGCCTGTCAGGGTTTTAAAAAGCCATAATAAAAAAGAAAAAAAGTTAAAAAAGCCTGTTTGCCATACGAAAAAACGGCACAGCGTTTTACTGGTGTAATCCGATATTTTTTTGGAAGATGTTTAAGTAAAAATGAAACAAGTATTTAGGTTGTTTAATTTTGAAAAAAATACATTTCATCAGCAGTAAAAAATCACCTGATAACTCCGGTAAAATATTCCATACAACAATTATCTTCGCCTGAATGTCGAAATATTTAATAGTTGGCTTAGGCAACCCGGGTTTGGAATATGAACATACGAGGCACAACATTGGCTTTGATGTGCTGGATGCTTTCGCTTTAAAACATCATTCAACTTTTCAAGCGAAAAGGCTGGCCCATATGGCTGAAATAAAATGGAAAGGAAAACTATTTATTTGCATAAAGCCTACTACTTTTATGAATCTTAGTGGCAAGGCTGTGAAATATTGGCTCGATAAAGAAAACATCGCAATAGAAAATTCATTGACGATTGTAGATGATTTGGCGCTGCCGCTTAATAAATTAAGATTGCGGAAAAGTGGAAGCGATGCAGGGCATAATGGATTGCGGGATATTCAAGATATTCTGGGCACGGATGCTTACCCGAAATTGCGGTTTGGTATCGGCAATCAATTTCCAAAAGGAATGCAGGTAGATTTTGTTTTGAGTAAATGGCTCCCGCAAGAGCTACCTTTGGTTAAATTAAAAATTGAAAAAAGCCTCGAGATAATTGAGCATTTTGCTACCATCGGAATAGACAGAGCTATGAATCAGGTCAATAATATTGAATTTAATTCTACAAATTCATAAGTATATGTTTTTTTTCATTTTCTTTTCTATAAATTCGCAATACCTTTGAAAAGCCTAACTAAACCTGCTTAAATATAAATATGAAGATATTTTGTATAGGGCGCAATTACGCCGATCATGCCAAAGAGATGGGAAATGGATTGCCGGATGAGCCCATAATTTTTATGAAGCCAAAAAGCGCGTTGGTCCAGGGCCATACACCATTTTATTACCCTGAGTTTACCAATGAGCTTAATTATGAGGCGGAACTGGTAGTTAGAATTAATAAAAATGGAAAATATATTCAGGAGAAACACGCTTCTAATTATTATAACGCAATTACAGTTGGTATTGATTTTACAGCTCGGGATATTCAGGCACGATTAAAAGAAAAAGGCCATCCCTGGGAAAAGGCAAAAGCGTTTGACAATTCTGCTGCAGTCGGTAAATTTATTGATATTACTCCCGCTATGGACAAAAAAAATATCAACTTTAAATTTTTTAAAAATAAAGAATTAGTACAAACCGGTAATTCAAAGTCAATGATTTTTTCGATTGATAAGATCGTTTCAGATATTTCCAATTATTTTTCCCTCAACATTGGCGATCTGATTTTTACAGGCACTCCGGCAGGAGTGGGCGAGTGCATTGTTGGTGATGAACTTGAAGGTTATTTCGAAAAAGACCTTGTTCTTTCTTTAGAGATCAAATAAAAAAACAATAAAAATTCTGGTGTTAAGGAATAAGCAGTGTTTTTGAGCTTTCCGTCTGGGCGCTAAAATAACCTAAAGCACCTCCAGAAATATTACTCGTTGGATTAGCAGGCGCCGGGCTCGAAAAGCCTCCACTTCCCCCTCCGGAAATTTGTAAAAACTCACTCAAATAATTGTAAACTTCTTTATCGATACAATTCATTTGCACCGTTAGTGTAATTCCGGATTTAATGTCTGTGCTGTCATCGCTGTATAAGATATTACTTATGTTTCTACCATCAGATAAACGGTCGTCAAAAACCGAATTCCCTTTGCCATTAGCAAATCTTTTTCCATCTGCATACTCTATAAACTGGTAATAATTGGCCACTCCGGCAGGGTCCTTAAAATAAACTATAGGAAAAACATTACTCTTTCGCCCCGACATTAAACCAATGGAATCTAAGCGAACCGGTTGTGGCATTACAGAAGTAGCAGTGTACACATGTCCTTCGACTGCCACATATAAAGTATAGCGGCTCCCCGGCTTGCCTGTTAATTTATGAGTTGCATAAGTGCCGGCAGAAATTTCGGATAAGGTATCCGTAACGCCATTGCCTGTAATAATAACCACAGCGCCGGATACCGGTGGAAAGTTATTGTCGGCATTAAAATTTACTGATTTAGAAATAATTACTTTATACGGCCCCGGACGATTATTTATTTCTCCGGTAATAACCGTTTGTATAGCCGCGTTATTGAGATTGACATCTATCACTTTTTTGCATCCAAACAAACTTAAAGTGAATAGGGATAAGATAATCAGGGACTTTTTATTAGAAGGTAACATGTGGCTTTAGAATTTAAAATTGTACGAAACAGAAGGTACCCATCTGAACAATGAATATTGAACCGCCTGCGTTTTTTGCGGGTTATCAGGGTCGTTTTGAAATTGAATAAAGTAAGGATTTTCTCTACCGTACGCGTTATACAACGAAAAGGACCAGCTGCCATCAAATTTTTCTGTTTTTTTACCCTGCAGGGTGGCGCTTACATCGAGCCGGTCATAAGCCGGCATTCTATAGCCATTTCTTTCGGCATAATAAAATGCGGTAGTTCCATTTATATTGTACTTACCAGAAGGCCACGAAACTGCATTACCGGTATTATAAACGAAATCAGCGGAAAATGTCCATTTTTTGCTGGCTTTATAAATGGCTACAATAGCCATATTATGTGTCTGGTCCTGGGTAGCAGGATACCAGGAATTTTGATTTACTCCGGCCATCTTCCGCTCTGTGCGGGCAAGTGTGTAGCTAAGCCATCCGGTTAGCTTGCCGTATTTTTTTTTCACATACAGCTCCAATCCATACGCCCTTCCTTTTCCAAATACTAATTGCGACTCAACCGCTTCATTGGCCACCAGAACAGCGCCGTTTTTGTAGTCGATTTGATTCTGTAAAGATTTATAATAAATTTCCGCAGAGAACTCAAATATATTGTTAACCGTATTTCGGTAATAGCCGGTGGAAACCTGATCAGCAATTTCCGGTTTTACATTGTTGCTGCTGGAGATCCACAGATCTGTCGGATTACTTCCTGTAGAATTTGAAAGCAGGTGCAGGTTCTGCACATTTCGGGAATAGGATATTTTTGCCGAACTAATTTTATTTAACTGCCAGGTAGCCGCAAAACGAGGTTGCAGATTTAGATAGGATTTTACAACCTTTCCTGAAGAATAAACTGCGGTATCTATTGTTTTGCCGTTGTTGTCGTAAGTGTAAAAATGGCCAGGGCCTACCAGGCTGAAGGAGGTCAGGCGAAGGCCTGTATTTAATTTTAATTTATCGCTTGCACTCCATTCGTCTGAAATGTATGCAGCACCATCCAATGCATATTTATTTTGAAGCGTCAAAGAATTGAAGCTTGAAATTTGTGATGTTTTGATCTCTCCCGGCGTAAAAGTATGACGGGTTATATTGAAACCCAGATTTACCTTATTGCTGCTGGATGCATAATATTGCAAATCTTCTTTCAAAGTATAATCTTTTATTCTTGAAAGAATCGTAATGTTATTGGTAGTTTGATTGATATTGATATTATAATCATAATTGCTGTAAATGACAGATGTGTTGGAAAATAATTTGCTGTTGAAAATGTGGTTCCATCTGAGTGTAGTGGTCGTGTTTCCCCATTTTATTCCAAATTGATTACTAAAACCGAGCTTATCTTCTCCCAGGTAAGCTGATAAAAATATCCTGTTTTTATCTCCGAACTGGTAATTGGCTTTTGCGTTGACATCATAAAAATATAGGATGCTTTTATTTTTAGTGCTGTCTTTTGAAAGTTTTAAAAACATATCTGCATAAGTGCGACGGGCGCTAATCATAAAGGAGCCTTTATTCTTTACAATCGGGCCTTCTATATTTAACCGCGAAGCGATCAGGCCAATACCACCGCTTACTTTGAAATCTTTATTGTTGCCATCATTCATTTTTATATCTAACAAGGAAGAGAGCCGGCCACCATATTGGGCTGGCATATCGCCTTTGTAAATGGTTATATCCTTAATAGCATCTGAATTGAAGGTTGAAAAAAAACCAAGCAGATGTGAGGCATTGTAAACCACCGCTTCATCTAAGAGAATTAAGTTTTGATCTGCTGCACCGCCCCTCACAAAAAAGCCTGTCGAGCCATCACCGCCCGATTTAATGCCAGGCAATAATTGAATCGTTTTTAAAATATCTTTTTCACCAAATAAAACCGGAACATTCTGAATCTCTTCCATAGAAATTTTCTGAACGCCAGGAAGAGTTTTGGTTATATCGTTATTTCGCCTTGCAGTTATTACTACTTCCTCTAACTGTGTGCCTTTAGGAATTAATTCAATGGTGTTGGCAATATCCTTCACCAGGGATATCTTCAAAGTATCATTGGTGTAGCCTGAAAAACTCGCGATTAAAGTGTAATCACCCGCCGGAGCCGTGATAGAATAAAAACCATACCCATTACTCAATACACCTATACCATGAGCTTCACGCAAAATAATGCTGGCGCCAATTATGGTTTCTCCTGTTTTTTTGTCTTTAATGGAGCCACTGATGGTATATTTTTGCTGTGCGAAGCCAGCGAACGCCGGCAAAAAGAGTATTATTAAAGAAATTATTTTCTTCACTTTGAAAATGATTTGAATAAGAGGTAAAACAGGCGACAAAGCTAATTTAATAGGCAATATGAAAAGTTAAATAATAAAATGAGAAATGAAGAAATTAAATTTTGCCAAAAAAAAATTCCCTGAACTAAATCAGAGAATTTTTTTTCAACCCTTTTTAAAAGACCAACATGAAACAAAAACCTGTTGATCTTTATTATCAAATTTTTGGTGAATAAGCTTTAATAAGATCTCAATTATTATTTACTATAATTAATCTGCAAAAAATAAATTTTGCTTCCAGCAAAGGAAAAAAATCTATCTTAAATCAAAGCCAAATCAAGCACCTGCTGCATCGTTTTTACATAATTTACTTTTAAGTCCTTTTATAAAATGGGGATTAATTTCATTCACATCTTTTTCATTTTGCACACACATAATTATTTCGTTTATGCCTGCCCGTTTTGCCGCCAATACTTTTTCTTTAATACCACCCACGGGCAATACCTGTCCACGCAAAGTTATTTCACCGGTCATAGCCAGGTAAGGCTTTACCCTTCTTCCGGTAAATGATGAAGCCAATGCGGTCATCATGGTAATACCGGCACTTGGCCCATCTTTCGGCACCGCGCCTTCAGGTACATGAATGTGAATATTTTTTTTGTTGAAATCTGCAGGATCAATTCCATATTTTTTTGCATTCGCCTGCAAATAAGTCAATGCCGTGGTAGCGCTTTCTTTCATTACATTACCCAGGTTACCGGTAAGTTTTAATTCGCCTTTACCATTATCGCTGGTAGTGGATTCAATAAAAAGAATATCTCCTCCAACATAGGTCCAGGCAAGGCCAACAGCCACTCCGGCCATATTGGCAGTTTTATACATTTCATTACTGTATCTGGATCTGCCCAATATTTTTTCAACATCGCTAAGGCTTACTGTAGGTTTTAATTTTCCTTTTTCAGCATACTCTCTTGCCAGGTTGCGCATTACACTTGCCAGTTGCCTGTCGAGTTCACGCACACCACTTTCTCTTGTAAAATCTTCAATAATTTTTTCAAGAACCGCATCACTTATTTTAAAGGTAACATCTTTTAATCCATGCGCATCTTTTTGCTTTGGCAATAAATGTCTTTTTGCGATTTCAATTTTTTCTTCAATGGCATAACCGCTCAGGTCAATAATCTCCAAGCCGGTCGCGTAATGCCGGTTGAATATTTTGTATATTATTGGCAGTAGCAATAAATAGAACCTTGCTCAGGTCGTATTCCAGCTCCAGGTAATTATCGTAAAAAGTATTGTTTTGTTCCGGATCCAAAACTTCCAGTAATGCGGACGAAGGATCGCCACGAAAATCGGTTCCCACTTTATCAATTTCATCCAGTATCATCACCGGGTTTGATGATTTTATTTTTCTGATAGATTGTAAAATTCTTCCCGGCATTGCACCAATATAAGTTTTGCGGTGTCCACGTATTTCACTTTCATCATGCAAGCCGCCCAGGCTCACTCTTACATATTTTCGGTTAATGGCATTGGCAATACTTTTTCCAAGTGAAGTTTTTCCAATACCCGGAGGGCCTACAAAACAAAGAATCGGGCTTTTCATATCGCCCTTTAATTTTAAGCACGGCCAGGTATTCCAGTATTCTTTCTTTTATTTTATCCATACCATAATGGTCATGGTCAAGAATTTTTTTTGCTTTTTTAAGATCGTAAGAATCTTTGGTATAATCTTCCCATGGCAGGTCAAGCATCAGGTCCAGGTGATTATACACAACAGAATAATCAGGTGTAGACGGATGCATTCTTTCCAGTTTTTCAATTCCCTTATTAAACATTTCTTTTGCAGCAGGCGGCCATTTTTTGGCTTCTGCTTTTTTTTGCATTTCTTTTACTTCTGCCACATTATCTCCACCCAAGTTCTTCTTTGATGGCTTTCATTTGCTGTTGCAAAAAATAATCTTTTTGCTGTTTGTCCAGTTCAGCACGGGTTTTATTGGTTACTTTATTTTTTAGTTCCGCATATTGCAATTCTGTTTGCAACAAATTCATCAATACTTCAGCCCTTGCTTTTATATTTTGAATTTCCAGCAATTTTTGTTTTTCAACAATATCGCTGTTTAGATTACTGCTTACAAAATGAATCAGGAAAGCCGGGTTTTCAATATTTCTTAAAATGATAGCGGCTTCAGAAGGCAGGTTGGGAGAAAGTTGTATGATTTGGCCCGCAAGTTCTTTTATGGAAGCAACCATCGCGTCAAAATCATTATCATCTTTAAGTTCTTCATCTGCAAGCACCGATATTTTTGCTTTAAAATAAGGATCGTCAGAAGTGATTTCATCAATCTTAAACCTCTTTTTGCCCTGGATGATAATGGTAGTGCCACCATCGGGCATTTTGATCAGTTTAACAATTTTTGCTACCGTTCCAATATCTACAAGGTCGCTTACAGTTGGTTCTTCTACAAGACTGTCTTTTTGCGCTACCACGCCTATCAATTTGTCAGCCTTATAAGCATCGTTTACGGCTTTAATACTTTTGTCCCGGCCTACAGTAATCGGAAATACCACACCGGGAAAAAGTACCGTATTTCTTAAAGGAAGCAGCGGTAATTCAGCAGGAATGGGTTGTTCATCGTTTGCGTCTTCATTTTCATGTAAAGGAATTATGGGCATAAATTCCATTTCGTCTTCAGGTCCGCCCAGGAAATAATTTTTATTCATATGTGTTTTTGCCTTGTCAATCTGTCAATAATTTTGTCAAAGAAACGAAGTTTTAAAAGGAAAAGTATAATGTTCAAGATTAATGCCATGTTAATGATTGGTTTATTGGTTTATTAGGTTATTGGTTTAGAAGTTTAGAATGTTTAGCGGTAAAGGTGTAAATGGCAAACGAACTTTTTTTATATTTTTTAGAAAAGATAATTGTTTCAATCGCAATGGTTCGGGGTGAGTTTGTAAGCATAAGTCATAGCGGGAGTTATTGGTGAAATCTGTCTGCATTGGCAACGCCATAGGTAAAAAGATTAGTAGATCAAATAGTATCAACAAAAAGAATATTCAAACAGCACATCTGGCAAATAGGCTTTTTTCCAACTTTTTTATTTAACTATTTTATTGAAGATTTCTAAGAGTAAGCCGTGATACAATAAAATCACTATTTGCTTGTCTGGCAATTGTATTATTGGTTATATTTTCGTTTAACCATTACCGTTATTTATCTTCTTTGGCAAACAGATCTTTTTCAATCTTTTTTAATCTTTTTTTATCTTCAATTTTTTTTATAAAATCTTAAAAATAACATGTACCTGATTCAACATCGGGAACGATTCCGTAATTAATTTTATTTTAAGAAAAACACCTGCCTACTTTTGAGAAGTTATTTGCATCTGTATAAACAAATAAATCAAATGAAATTATTCCTTCAAAGAAAAATAAAGTTCATTCTGTTTCTGCTAATCTTATTTTTATCTGCTTTTACAGGCAGGCTAAATGCTCAACAAAAAGACGTAGCATGGTACATAGCGAATGCACCTTTTAAAATGCAGGAAGTGATTGTGCCTGTTTTTCAGCAAAAGAGCTTCTCTATTGCAGATTATGGCGCTGTTAATGACGGGCATACATTAAATACCGAAGCCTTTGCTAAGACTATTGCAGCCTGTGCCTCGGCTGGCGGAGGAAAAGTTATCGTTCCTAAAGGCACGTGGCTTACGGGTCCGATTCAGCTACAAAGCAATATTGACCTTCATGTTGAGAAAGGCGCATTACTGCTTTTCACAAAAGACCATGCTCAATATCCTATGATCAAAGCTTCTTCAAAAAGTAGCAGCATTGTACCGGCATCGCCGATTTATGGATATGATCTGAAAAATATTGCCATAACGGGCGAAGGAATTATCGATGGCGCCGGCGATACCTGGCGCCCGGTAAAAAAAATGAAATCCACCGCTGCACAATGGAAAGAATTGGTTTCATCCGGCGGAGTAGTAAGTGCTGACGGATCTGTTTGGTGGCCAACTAAAGAAGCAATGCAAGGTGAAAATTTTTTGAAAGAATTGAAGCAAAAAAATGCAAAGCCAACACCTGAAGATTATCTGCCGGCAAGGGATTTTCTTCGCCCTCATTTACTTTATTTAGTAAACTGCCAAAATATTTTGATTGAAAATGTAACACTTAGAAATTCACCCAAGTTTGTTTTTTATCCGAATAATTGTAGCAATCTTACCATGCGGTATGTAAATGTTTTTAATGAATGGTGGGCGCAAAATGGCGATGGTATTGATATTAGCCAATGCAAAAATGTGGTTATTTACAGATGCACTGTAAGCGTTGGAGATGATGGTATTTGTATGAAATCGAGTGGGGGAGATAAAAATTCTGATGTATTCAATTTAGAAAATATAATTATTGCAGAATGCACTGTATACCGTGCTCATGGCGGTTTTGTGATTGGCAGCAATACCGATGGAGGAATGCAAAATATTTTTGTAAGCAATTGCCATTTTATGGGCTCTGATATTGGTGTCAGAGTAAAGAGCAATGCAGGCCGGGGAGGATTGGTAAAAAATATTTTTATCAAAAATATTTACATGTCTGATATTAAAAATGAAGCCATCTCGTTTGATACTTACTACGAAGATGTTCCAGCCGGCAGTGAGAAAAATACTTCAACAAGTATTCGCGATAAAACTCCTGTATTCACAAGTTTTTATTTTGATAGTATTTTTTGCAAAGGAGCTAAAACGGCGGTTTATATAAAAGGTTTACCTGAAATGCCGGTCAATAATATTCATTTTAAAAATATGGTAATCAGCGCTGACAATGGTTTTGTTGCTACTGATGCCTCCGATTTAGATTTGAATAAAGTGAAAATAATAACCAGCCACGATCCGGTATATCTTCTTAACAATGTAAAAAACATCAATATAAAAGAAGGCTTTTTTCCGGCGGCCTCAAAAACTTTTTTATAAGGCGGATGCAAAAACAACTGGGGTAAATATTACAGAAACGGATCTGCGGAAATAAATTTTTATGCAAAAATATCTTTCTGCCATAGAAGGTGCATTGGAATCGGCGGGAAGCCAACAGATGCTTGCATTAACTCAAAAAATCTTTTCTGGCAGGCGTAAAAATATCCACTAAAATTCCTTTTTCGAGCGCTACTACACCATGTATCAGATCAGGCGCTACAAAAAAACAATCTCCTTTTTGGAGTATTTTTTTATTACCATCAATAGTTACTTCAAAACTTCCCGATTCTACAAACGAAATCTGCCGGTGAATATGATGATGGAGCGCTCCGGAGGCGCCTTTTTCAAAACGAACACATACCATCATTACCTCATCATCATGGCCAAGAATTTTTCGCTCAACTCCATTGCCCATTAATTCCCATTCAATATCAGCAGCATTAATGAATGCCTGTTCTTTACTAGATTTTTTCAATAACATAATTCTTCTTTTTGCAAATTATTTTTTTAGAAGTAGATTAAATATTTAAAGGGTTCTTCATTATCGCCGGGATTCGTTCTTCAAACTTATTCGTGCTTCTTTGAAGATTCTCGGATAATCAATTCAGTTTCTAAAATCTTCGTTTCAAACTCAAGCACAGCCCTTTTGCTTTCAATCATTTGAATTAATAGCTCTGTAGCAGTTTGTCCTATTTCAAAAGCAGGCTGTTTTACTACGGTTATTGGCGGATCAAATAATTCTCCCACTTTTGTATTACTAAACCCGGCAAATCCAATCTCTTTTTTTACTTTCAATTTTTTTAATTCAGCCAGGCAAACGGTGGTAACCCGGTCGCTCGCTGTAAAAATAGCATCTGGCTTTGTTTTTCCTTTGTATAATGACGTAATCGCATCTTCTATTTCTTCAGCAATCATTCCGCCATGGTTGCAGTATTTAATTAATGACTCATTGTAAGTAATATGATGTTTCTCAAGCGCTGCCTGATAGCCTCTTAATCTTTCTTTGGTAATAGATAAATAAGGAGAGCTAGTGATATGCGCAATTTTTTTGAATCCCTGGTAAATCAAATGCTCCGTAGCCTGAAAAGCGCCCAAATAATTATTAGCGGTTACTTTATGGGTATCTATTTCATTGGTAATTCTATCGAAGAAAACGATAGGCAGCCCTTTTTCGTTCAGTTCTTTTAAAAAAGTGAGATCAACAGTTCCGCTTGACAATGAAATTAACAATCCATCTACCGACCTGGAGGCATGGTGCTGCACATTCACTTTTTCCCTTTCTTCTGATTCGTGTGTTTGGGTAATGATTACGTGATAGCCCCGGTTATAGGCAATCGATTCAATGCCATTGATCGCTTCTGAAAAAAAATCGTTGGCAATTTCACTTACAACAACGCCTATGGCCCGGCTTCTTCTTTCTTTTAAACTTAACGCCACAGGATTAGGGCGGTAATTAATTTTTTCAGCATATTCCAGCACTAATTTTTTTGTTTCCGCGCTAATTTCATAGCTGCCTCTTAAAGCCCTGGAAACGGTAGACGTTGAAAAATTTAACGCTTTGGCAATATCTTTTATCGTGACGGTATCAAATCTCATAAACTATTATTAGTGAATACTTCAGAAAAATTCGGTTAAAAGTACCGAAATTTATAGACTTTTAAATTATGTCAAAATTGCAAACGTTATCGGGAACGATTGCACAAAAATACTTCACCTTCCTCAATTAATGCTTGTGGAATATCAGTAGACTTGCTAACTGATATTTAACATTTTACAGTAATTCTTTGCAAATATTACCGGATAAATATGAAAATAAATTACCTTTTTGATCTTTCAGGAAAAACGGCCCTGGTTACCGGATGCTCACGCGGAATAGGGGAAGCAATAGCAATTGGCCTTGCAGAAGCTGGCGCCGATATAATAGGCATCTCAGGAACCTTGAAAGCCGGAAGTAATATTGAAAAAGCAGTTAAAGAATCAGGTAGAAAATTTTCGGCATATACCGTTGATCTTGAAGATCGGAATGCGATATATGCATCGATTGCAAAAATAAAAGCTGAACATCCTGTAATAGATATCCTCGTAAATAACGCCGGAATTATAAAAAGAGACCCGGCAGCTTTGCATACAGATGAAGAATGGGATTCTGTACTCTCTATAAATCTTAATGCCGCATTTATACTTGCCCGTGAATTTGGAAAAGAAATGATAAAAAGAGAGGAGGGCAAAATAATCTTTACGTGCTCATTACTTTCTTTCCAGGGCGGAATTAATGTGCCCGGATATACAGCAAGCAAAGCTGCTGTTGCGGGCCTGGTAAAAGCGCTTGCCAATGAATGGGCATCAAAGGGTGTGAATGTAAATGGCATAGCGCCAGGATATATTGCCACAAAAAACACACAAGCACTGAGAGAAGATGCTGAAAGAAGTAAATCTATTTTAGAGAGGATCCCAGCCGGCAGATGGGGAAATCCGGAAGATTTTAAAGGAGCGGCAATTTTTTTAAGTTCTGCTGCTTCTGCCTATGTGCATGGAGAAATCCTAACGGTTGACGGTGGTTGGATGGGACGGTAAACCAATTTATAACTGATTAAAAAAATTAACGGTGCAAGAACTATTTCAAATTCATATAAACAAGATTGAGTGTGTAAACCAGGAAAACCTGTCATTCATTTCATAAAAAACTAAAAATACGGTTGTTGTTTGATTCAAACCTTACTTTAAAATACTGCTGTTTTTGTTAGGAAAAACTATTTTTTACAAAAAAATTTAATAGCGTTATCACATTGATTGTAGGAAAGCCTTTGTTTTCCAGGCCAGCTTATAGGAAATAAAAACATTGATTAATTTAAAAAACTGAGTTATGATGAAAATTGAAAATCAAAGAATCAAAAAAAGGAATGTTGAACAAGAATGCATATTTCCTGATTTAAATTCAATATCCTTGAAAGCATGGATATTTGTTTCAGCTCTGGTATGTTTTCTCATGCTGCATGGCGGACAGGCAATTAGCCAGTCGAAGGCTTCGAATGCGGTTTCTGCACAGGTTTATAATACAAAACAAGATCAGCCAAGGATCACCAAAGTCATCAGCAGGGAATGGACCTTTAATTATTTTGCTGACACCAAAGCCGATAAAGCAGGTTACGAAAACGTTTCTTTTGACGACAGCAAATGGCCCGCAGTAGCGATCCCACACACCTGGAGTACTTATGAAACCACAGGGGAGGTGCATCCTTTCATTCGCAACCCGTCGGATAAAGACAGTGAATTCTGGTGGAAAGGTTGGGGCTGGTACCGTAAGCATTTCAGCATTCCTCAATCTCAAAAAGGAAAAAGAGTTTTTGTTGAGTTTGACGGCGTTCAAAAATATTGCAAAGTTTTTATTAACGGCAAATACCTCGGCGATCACAAAGGTGGATATGGCTCATTTGATTTTGATCTGACCGATCATATAAAAATCGGCCAGGACAATGTTTTAGCGGTGGTTGTAAATAATAATTTAAACGATCAGTTCAGCATTCCGCCAATGAGAGCTGGCAACTTCGATGTGTATGGCGGTATTTACCGCGATGCGCGGATTGTGATTAAATCGCCATTGCATATTCCCATGCAGGGTTCAGCTAGCCATGAAGGCGGAACTTTTGTAACAACACCCGATTTGGCCAAAAAATCAGGCAAAGAGGCTGTGGTAAGGGTACAGACTTATGTAAAAAATGATTATCCACAACAAAAAGACTTTAAAGTAAAAACTATTATCGTTGACGCGGATAATAAAGTGGTTACCAGTTTTGAAAAAACAGCAAGGATTAAATCCGGTGAATTGCTGAATGTGGATCAGACAAGCCCGGTAATTAAGAATCCTAAGTTATGGTCTCACGGATCGCCTAATCTGTATAAAGTCTATTCAGAAATTTACGATGGAAATGTATTGTCCGATAAGCTCGAAAGTCCTTTAGGCTTCCGCTGGTTTCATTGGGATTACAAAGAGAATTTCCTTTATGTAAATGGTAAAAAAATGGTAATCCACGGTGGCAACCGCCATCAGGAATATCCGTGGCTGGGAGACGCGATTCCAAAATGGCTTACTGAAATGGATTATAAGGATATGGCGGAAAACCTGAATTATAATTTCATGCGGACAGCACATTATCCTAATGATCCATTAGTGTATCATCTTACCGACAAATATGGTATCGCGATAGATGAGGAATTACCTAATATTAAAAATCAGACTTTTGATAAAGATGTTCAGCAGCAAATGTTGAAAGAAATGATCCGTCGCGACCGCAATCATCCAAGTATCATGCTGTGGAGTATGGGTAATGAAACCAATCATGCCGCAGATTCTAAATGGACACTCGAGGAAGATACGACAAGGATCATTACCGCGAGAAGGGTTTTGGATAATTCACAAGGCGATTATGCACCACATTCAGATGAAAATTTAGGTATAGAAAGTTTACTGCGTTGCAACATTCGTGGCTGGTATAATAAGGATGTAATTGATAGAGAACCAACTGATGGACAGCACGCCGGAACTGAAGAGCAGCAACACAACCTGCTTATCAAAAGCAAAAGATTAGGAACCGGTAATCTTTGTACATGGCTTTATGAAGACCATGGCGCCGATAGGGAATATTTAAACTCGCCTTTAAAGCATATTAATCCAAAAGGATATGTGGACTTATATCGCCAGCCAAAATATTCTTACTATATCTGGCAAGCCAATTACCTCGAAAGACCAATGGTTTGGATCATGCCTCATCATTGGCGCAGTCAGTATCTTGGACAGAAAAAGGATATTACCGTTGATGCTAATTGCGAAAAAGTGGAATTATTTGTAAATGGAAAAAGTAAAGGGGTTCTACGTCCGGACGCTTCCAACTTTTATTCAGTAACCTTTAAAGATGTCTTAATTGAGAAAGGTGAAATCAAAGCGGTTGGCGTTAGGAAAGGAAAAACAGTTTCTACTGTTTTGAATATGACAGATATTCCTGCGCAAATCGCGCTTAAAGGGAGCCATAATGCAATCAGCGCAGGGAAAAATAGCGTCGTTATTATCACCGCGGATATTGTTGATAAAAACGGCTGGCACGTATTTGGCGCCAACAATCCTTTAAAATGGAGCATTAAAGGCCCGGCTACTTTTGTAGCGCCTGACACCTACACAACCGATATTAACAAACATGAAGAAATGGATGGCACTATGTATATTGATGTGCCCGTTTCAAATGTGATCCGCTCTACATGGCGAACCAGGCGACATTATTGTTACCGTTCAGTCACCTAATTTGGTTTCTGCTTCGTTTACTATCAAAGCAACTGCCGATAAATATGAAATCGCAGAAATAGTTGAACCCAAACTTTCTGATAACGGAAGATTGAAAGTTGCTCAGAATCCTGAATTCGCTACAGTGAAAAATAATAAAGTAACTGAAGTGATCAAAGAAATGGCGGATGAATTTAATATGCCCGGAAAAACAAAAGACCAATATGCGGCATTTGTTTCCAAATATATTTTGGATAACAATACAAATATTGATGCCAACTCAGTTGAATTTAAAGCGCTGGTGGAATTGTTTTCTTCACACATGGCCAACAATGTAGGGCGCTTAGTTGCTGATGATTACAATTTCAATATTGATCATTTCAACAAAGTGGTTCACCTGAACAAAATAATTGATAAAAATTCTTTGCCAGAGCTTTTTAAAGAAAGTTTGAAAAAATATTATGCCTATACCTATATCACGAAAGGCAATGATAAAAACCTGAGCAAAGAAGAAAAATTCATCAAATCCATTCCTTCAAAAGGACAAGTGGCAATGGTAGGTTCAGGCAAAGTTGCCGGAGTTACTTACTTCGCTGATGGTGACCTGGATAAAATTGCCAGGAAAATCTATCCCGAAGCAGCATCGCTTGATGAAAATGATATGGCTGAGCTTAAAAAGTATGTGGCCCAGGTCAATCCTTATATTAGCCAGACAACCAGCAGCACACAAATCAGAAAACAGGCGAAGAAAACTTTGCTGGTGTTTGAAATTCAAAACAATGAGCCAATCTGGTTTCCAGAATACAACGAAATAGAGAATAAAATTAAAAACAAAAAAAAGAATGATTCAAATGATTAAAAAAAGCTCTTTAGTAACGGTTTTATGTTTAGGGTTCATCCTGGTTTTTGTTTCTGGAGTTAAAGCCAATGGCGACGTATTGTTTTTTCCTGCGGAGAAAACAGCCGAAAAAAGTACCGTTTTTTCTGTCAAAGTGAACAGAAAAGAAGCATTTACCCAAAAGTTTAAGGATATTCATTATACCAACTTTGACCATAATAAAAAAGTGAGTATCACTGTCAGCAGCTCGGAAGCGATTACCGATTGGCAGATCAGCCCTAAGGTGGATATACTTAATGAAAGGCTTGAAGGAAATACCATTCTGTTTGAATTGGCTAAACCCGGCTATCATGAAATAACGGTAAATAAAAAGCACCGTTTATTTATTCTTACAGACCAAATTTTAAAAAAGGAACCGAATAGTAAAAGTAAAGGAGTCATCAGTATCATGAGCTACCAGGTGGATAATACCGGAAATTCATTATCTACTGCCGCCATCCAGCAAGCGCTTGATGAAGCCGCGGCTTCCAAAAAAATCCTGTTTTTTCCAGAAGGATTGTACAAAACCGGAACCCTGAAATTAAGTAGCAACGCACGGGTTTTCTTATCAGCCGGCGCCATGATCAAAGGTTCTGAAAACCGGGAAGATTACCCTTCTGATGACGATAAAAAGGAATCTGACCATGTGAATGATAAAGCCAATTTTACCGACAATGGCGAATGGATGACTTTTAGCCGGCTTATTTTAGTTGACAATGCCACCAATGTAAAAATCTGGGGCCGCGGAATTATTGATGGTAGCGGAAGTATCGTTAGGGCACAGGGAAAACCTGCCAATTTAATCCGCATCCGCAACTCAAAAAATGTGGAAATAGAAGGTATTATCCTTCGCGATCCAGCCTGCTGGAACACACACATTTTGCATTCTGAAAATGTAACCATCAGAAATATTAAAATGCTTAACGACCGTTCTGTAGCTAATACTGATGGCTTTGACCCGGATGCGTCAAAAAAAGTATTGATTGATAATTGCTTCGCGTATTGCAGCGATGACAATATTGCCATCAAAACGACTAATAATGGCAACCTGCTCGGTGATATAGAAGATGTAACCATCAGCAATTGTGTTTTTATTACTAAAAAATCTGCTTTAAAAGTAGGCACAGAAACTAAAGGCGCTTCGATGCGGAACATTGTTTTCAAAAATAATTATGTGATTGAGGCCGATAGGGGAATGGTATTGTATTGTTATGACGGCGCTGTGTTTGAAAATATACAATTTATCAATAATTATTTTGAAAACGGTTTTAAAAGCAGCAATCTTAAAGCCATTCATTTTCAGATCCGCGACAGGAGTGGAAAAGGACAGATAAAAAATATTCTGATTAAAGATTGCACCATTGCACCCACATTTTCTTCTGTTTCAGAAATTGTAGGGCTTGATAAAGATCATATCGTTGATGGTATCCGGTTCAAAAATGTAAAGATGGCGGGAAAAATATTGCAATCGGCTAAAGACCTCGGCGCTAAAACCAATGACTTCGTAAAAAATATAAGTTTTGAAAATTAAAAGAAAATCACTTCATAAGTTGTTACTTGCTTTTTTTCTGCTTGCATACACCAGCTTGTATGCAGGCAATGAAAACAGCATTGTTATCCCTGTGCGCCATTATGATGAGTCAAGTTCCTTTTTCAAAGTAAATGCAGATGGAAAAAGTTTGGCTGCCGCTCAGTACAAGGACTTTCATTATGCCTACTTTCAGCAAAAAGGTTCTTTGCGATTTACGGTTCAATGCGCGGAAGAAATTCAATCATTTACCATAAGCCCTTTGTCAAAAAAAATTGAAGGAAAACTTATTGGCAAAAATACAATTGAATTTGTCCTGCCACAGGATTCTTATACTGTTGTAACTGTAAATGGAAAAATCCGGTTGTTTTTGTTTGGTGAAGCCTTAGCAGAAAAACCTTCTTCAGCGATTTCTATCCTGGATTATAAAGTGGATACTACTGGCAAAAGCTTGAATACTTCAGTAATACAAAAGGCGCTTAATGAAGCGGCTTTAAAGAAAAAGGTTCTTTTTTTCCCTGAGGGGATTTATAAAACCGGAAGGCTTACTATTCCATCTAATTCCCGGGTTTATTTAGCGCCTGGGGCGCTGCTCAAAGCATCTGATGAACTTGATTGACCTGGAAGCGCCAAATCAGCAAAAGCCAAGAGGGTTTGTTAATATCATCAATGCGGAAAATGTAGAGATCTATGGCCTGGGTGTAATAGACGGCAATGGCAGAAATTTGAGGGAAAAGTTTGGCGATGCTGCCAGGATACGGCCTCATGTTTGTTTCAGGAAGTAAAAATATTTCCATCAAGGGCATCACAGAAAGAGACCCCGGTTCATGGAATACCCAAATAATGTATTCTGAAAGGGTGACATTTAAAAATGTAAAGCAGCTTAACGATGCAGACTTGTCGAATACGGATGGCTTTGACCCGGATGCTTCTTCTTTTGTAACTATAGAAAATTGTTTTGGATATTGCGGCGATGATAATGTAGCCATTAAGGTTACTCAACAAAATGGCGCACGTAATAAAGTGTCTGATATTATCGTTCGGGGAAATGTTTTTCTTACTCGCAAAAGTTCTTTAAAAGTGGGCACAGAAAGCCGTGGCGAATCTTTCAGCAATATTGTATTTGAAAATAATGACGTGGTGATGTCCGATAGGGGAATGGCGCTATATTGCTCTGATGGCGCTTCTTACGAAAATATCAGCTATATCAATAACCGCTTTGAAGAAAATTATTCCGATGCGAAAAAGAGTGAATTTTATTTTCAAATAAACAAGCGTAATGCGGATAGTAAAATTGGCACGATGAAAAATATATTGATCAAAGATTGCAGTTTTATGAAGCCATTCCCTAATCGTTCGACTGTTGAAGGGTTTGATGCGGAACATCCTATAGAGCTGACGATTGAAAATCTTATGATAGGCGGAAAGCAAATACGAAATGCCAATGAAGGAGGAATAAAAACCAATTCATTTTCCAGTATTGTTTTTAAATAAAAGGAATGGCTGTTGAAACACAAATTTTATCAATTAAAAATGATGCGCTTGACAAATTTCATTGTAGCAAATGGATTGTCTTTATGTTTATTTGGATAATAAACCTGTTTCCGGTATCCGGCTTTGCTCAAAATGCCCAAAAGCAAGATCATCCTTCTTTGTGGAAAGGGAAAAATATTGGCGAAGTAAAAAAAACCGGTAGTTTTTCCGGCTACGACGAGGGAAGCTGGTTTAATTACACTTTGAAGAGTTCAGGCCATATTATTGGCTCAACAGAGGATAATTTCTTTTATATGTATCGGGAATACAGTGGTGATTTTACAATAGAAACGCCACTGAATGCTCTTACCGGAGGGCAGGCCGGATTAATGATCCGCACCTCGCTCGAACCAAACAGTCCTAACCTGGCTTTGCTTATAAAAGATAATGAACCCGCTCTGCAATGGAGAGACAAAACCAGGAGAAGATACGAAGAGAAATACGTTTAAATCCACTTTGCCCGGGCTTTTTAAAAATCATCCGTTCTGCAAACAGTTTCCACACCTATGTTTCCGATGATAATAAAAACTGGTATCCGGTAGGCACTTCACAAACACTTAATTTCAGCAATACTGTTTATATAGGATTGGCGGTTTCCGCAAAAGGTATTGTGGGTGAAGCTTCGGCTGTTTTTGGTGGTGTTTCGGTAAAATCAAGCGCCAAACTTCCGGGTAAACCAAAAGAAAAAGATAAATCCCAGGATTGGCTGAATAAAGATATTGGCATTAATGGCGGTAAGGTTAGGATGGCTAAAGGCGCCTTAATGGAATCTTATACCATTACAAGTTCAAACAATGGAATAAATCGTGCAGGAAAATTCCATTACATGTACAAAAAATTCAATGGCGACTTCACTTTCCTGGCACAGCTTACCTCTCAAACAAACGGGGAAGCCGGATTGATGGTAAGAGAAAGTTTACAGGAAGAAAGTAAAATGGTTTCTTTACTAATCAAAAATTCAGCAGGCGATTTTTCAATCCGGAAAAGATAATACAGTTGAAACTAATGGCAAGATAAAAAACGCGGGCGTTTCTCCATACCTCAAATTAATCCGGTCAGGAAACATTTTTGAAGCTTCCCTACTTTCAAAAGACGGAAAACAATGGATAAAGATTGGATCCGCGCTACAGATGGATTTGGATAAAGCAATTTATATAGGCATAGCGACCGGCCCGGGAAATGAACAAAAATCAACTGAAGCCATTTTTACAAACCTTGCCCTTAGCAACGAAGCGGAGTTTCCTAAAGAAAAAAAAGTTCCGGAGCTTTACATTGAACGCGGATTTTAGAACTACTGTCAAATTGAATGGTGAATGGGATTTGCAGGAAGCCAATGGGGAAGCAAAACCTGTGGTTTATAACCGCAGTGTGCCGGTTCCCGGAATCACTACCATGGCACATCCTGCTTATGTTGAAAGGCTTCACATGAACCGCATCACTACGCGTGAAATGGGAGATGAAACCGTAGCAGATGAAATGGTAAGTTCCCCGTTCAAATATTTTTGGTATAAAAAAACGTTTTTAATTGATGGAAGCGCCCCAAAAGAAAGAGTTTCGATTAAAGTAAGGGCGAAGTACAATGCGCAGGTTTATCTCAATGGTACTCTTTTAGGGTATGACAAACACAGCACTTATACTTTTGGAGAATTTGATGCCACAAAAGCCATTCGCTATGGCAAAGAAAATCTGCTTGAAATACGGGTAGGATGCAATGAAACTGCCACTTTTAGCTCTATCATGACGGTCTCAAACCATTACCGGTCATCGCGGGCGCCGGGAATTTGGGACGACGTTATCCTGGAATTTTCACAGGCCCAATCCATCAAAGAAATTTTAATTACCCCAGATATCTACACAAAAACCGCAAAGGCAAAAGTGTCCATTGCCAACAAAGAGGCTGTAAAGCGAAACGTGGTCCTACAGGCAAGGGTAGTAGATTCCAGCGGAAAAGTTGTTTCATCTGTGGTTGAAAAAAAACTTACCTTTTGCCCAACAGCGTAGAAGAAACCGTGATGCTGGTTCCTTGTAAAGATATCTCGTACTGGATGGGAGGTAAATATGGCAATCCTGCTCTTTATAAGCTGGAAATTAAGCTGCTGTCAGCCAACAAAAAAAGCGATGCCACCAGCGAAACCTTTGGCTTTAGGAACATAGAGATAAACGGCCGCGATTTTAAAATAAATGGAAAGAAAACCTATTTCCATAATGAAAACATTGTTTTTGAAAGAGCACTTTTAGATTGGGCGCCTTTATTATTTGATGAATCTTTCGCCAGAAAATTCCTGACAGCTATAAAAAATGACTACAACATTGACCTGTTGAGGTTTCATGTAGCGCATGCGCCCTCAATGTGGTATAAAATTGCTGATGAGGTTGGCGTAATGATTTTTGATGAATGGAAATTTTTTCATGAAAATGACCCCCTGCCGGGAATTGAAACAGAAGACAATACAATTGAGTTTGAGCGATGGATAAAACAAAATATGAACCATCCTTCCATAATAGGATGGAAAAATCAAAATGAAGGACATACAGAAATAGAGGAAATAATTGCGAAATGCAAAGCAATAGATAGCAGCCGCCCCTGGACGGAAAATCAGGAAGTGATAGGCGATAACCGTTATTATTATGTGGAAATGCCTGAAAAATATTCCTTGAAAAACCAATTAGACGACAAGCGTTATGAAGAAACATTTCCAGGTAAACCCTACCTGATTTTTGAGAGCATTCGCTGGTGGAGCGATAATCATACCGGATGGCCGGAACGTAAAGTGCATATTTCCAATGCAAAAAAATGGTTCAAGGATGAAAATTATACGCCGGCGATGTCGGACACTATTCAACAAATGTTGTTTGCCGATGAAGGTGGATACTACCGCACAATTCCGGAGGTTTCCGCATGGTGCCCTTTTGCCTTGCTCAGTGGCAGTGCTAATGGCCACACCTTATTTGAAGGTGATCTTCAGGATTTGAAACCCCGCAAATCTTTATTGGTTTTGCGCGATTTAAACGAACACTTTGGCGCCACTATTAGGATGCTGAACGCTATAGAATGGTTTTATGATAAAAAAAATTATGCAAAAGGAGAATTGATTACAAAGCCGGTTGACGTCTGGAATCATTTTGATCACCCGAAATCAGGAACGGTATTTTGCCGGGTCTATGAAAAAGACGGAAAAACTGTCCTTTCTGAAAACTCTTTTAAAGTATACGTTCCGGCCTATGGTGCCACGTCTGAAAACATGGGTTTTCAAATGCCCCAGACTGCGGGCGACTATATATTGAAATGCGAAATAAAAGATGATAATGGTGTAGTGAGCTGGAGTCCGGAACGATATGTAAGAGTTAGGTAGTATTGTAGATCTTACAAATAATCATAAATAAGAAATTTGAATGTCAATGAAAAAATTACAATTGTTTCTTTTAATGCTTTTTTTAGGGTTTTCAGGGTTTTCCCAAAGTGGAAAGCTCATAAAATACACGACAATCCCCGGCGCTGAAAAAAGTAAAACTTATACACTTTCTGTAAATGGCCAGGAGGTTTTTGTAGAAAAATTTAAAGATATCAGCTATGCGCGCTTTGCTTTTTCCGGTGAAGTAAAACTGGAGTTGCAAGCTTCGCAAGCTTTTTCAAAATATACCTTAAGCCCAATAAGCTACCATATTGCGTCAAGGCAATCCGGAAATGGTATTTCCTTTTCACTGAATCAGCCACGCAAACTCATCCTGCAACTGGAAGGCATCAACGAAAAGTTGTTCATTTTTGCCGATGCCCCCGAACTTAATGTTCCTGTTTTAGGATCTAACAAAGTTACCAACCTGATGGATTTTATTTCTGATAATACTGGCGGCAAAATTCAGACAAAACAACTGCAAGCCGCGATTGATAAGGTTTCTGAGGTGGGCGGCACTTTGTATGTTCCCAATGGAAAATACCTTACAGGAACATTTGTAATGAAAAAGAATGTTACGCTTTACCTTGAAAGTGGCGCTATTATCCAGGGATCCGGCGATCTGAAAGATTACAATGATAATGGTGATAATAAATCCGGTAAAATAATTGAAAAGCAGGGTGCATTGATTTATTTTGATAAAGCAGATAACGCCCGAATCATGGGGCGCGGCGTCATCGCAATGCAAGGCACGAAAATTATTGCTGAAACCGGAAAAAAAATCAGGATCTGTAATTTGCGGGAATGTAACAATGCCGGTATTTATGACGTGATCCTCAGAGATGGAGGGCGGATTCAATATTCATATTCTTCACAGTAAGAATATTATGATGAAAGGCTATAAAATCATCAATGACATTTCGTTGGCAAACCAGGACGGTACAGATCCTGATGGTTGCGATGGTGTAACTGTTGATGATGTTTTCATGTACACGTCAGATGATGCTATTGCGGTAAAAGCAGATCACCGCATTTGCGAAAATGTACTCGTGAAAAACTGTGTATTCTGGACGGTAAAGTCAGCCTTAAAAGTAGGCTCCGACCCTTATTTTGGCGCGCGGAATATAGTATTCCAAAATAATGATGTGGTACATGCCGACCGTGCTTTGGCCTTGTATTCGGGCAAAGGGTTTATCGAAGATGTAAAATTTATTGACAATAAATCTGAATTTGTTGGCGGAAATGCCAAACGACAGCTTATCGTATTCCAGGTTTCCAATGGAAAAGAAGATGATCAAAATAAAGACAGGAGGGGTATTGGCTATATTAAGAATGTTCAGGTGATTAATTATACTGCTTATCAAAAAAGTGAAAATAAAAATCTGGTATCGGGAACCATAGCAAAAGATGGCACATTGCATAAGGTTACCAACGTATTGTTTAAAAACCTGGTTATTGAAGGAAAGCATTGTCTTTCTGCCGAAGATGCGGATATGGTGCTGGCTCCAAAAGAATTGCCCCAGGATCCTAATATCCCTGCAAAGGAGTTTGAAGAAAATTCAAAAGGAAATAACCCTGGCAAAAGGTTTGAACGCGGTTGAAAATATCAGATTTCAATAAAATAATTACACCACAAAAAATAATATTTCACCAAACAAGTAACAATTATCATTTATGAAGTTTAAAATTTTGATTTCCTTCCTGTTGTTAGGTTTCATGTTAAAAATTTCTGCTCAGCAGCCGGAAGATATTTATCGCAAGCCATTGACTGAAGTATTAAAAGCTGTTGAAAAAAAGTTTAACACCAAATTGCAGTATGAAGAGAAAAATGTAAAAGGGCTCGTTGTCAATTATGCCGGCTGGCGTTTTACCTCTGATCTGCAAACTACATTAGATAATATTTTGAAACCTTTGGATTTGGTATACAAACCAAAAGGGAAAGACAGTTATGAAATTACCAAGTATGAATATTTCAGGCGCACAGAAGAGGAGGGAGCCAAACACCTTGAGGAATTGTTATCAACTTATTCCAATGCCGAAGGGTTTGACAAGCGCAAAAAAGAATTGAGAGAATGTATATTTAAGCAAATGGGAATTAGCCGTGTTGCCAAAAAAACGCCACTAAACCCGATCGTTCGTTCAAGGCGCGTAATGGATGGGTATATTGTAGAAAATGTTGCGTTTGAAAGCATTCCCGGGTATTTCGTAACCGGCACTCTATACCGCCCTGCTAAATCGAAAGGGCTTTTGCCGGTAATACTTTCCCCACACGGACACTTTTACAATAAAATTGATCAGTCCATTCCTGATGAACGTGGCCGTTACCGCCCGGATATGCAATACCGTTGCGGAGCCCTGGCAAAGATGGGGGCTATCGTTTTTAATTATGATATGTATTCCTGGGGAGAATCAGTTTTGCAAACCGGTAATAAATCATTTCATAGAACAGGCTTTGCTTTAGCTATGCAAACATGGAACAGCATAAGATCGCTTGATTTTTTGTTGTCATTACCTGATGCGGATAAAAAAAGAGTAGGAGTAACCGGCGCTTCTGGCGGCGGCACACAAACTTTTTTGATTGCTGCTTTGGACGACCGTATTACAGCCAGTGTACCTGTGGTAATGGTTTCTTCTAGTTTTTATGGAGGCTGCCCTTGCGAAAGCGGGTTGCCGATCCATGATGATTGTAGCGGGCACAAAACCAATAATGCCGAAATAGCCGCTATGGTTGCACCACGTCCTCAACTGGTGATTTCTGATGGAAATGATTGGACTAAATCTGTTCCGGGAACTGATTATCCTTATTTGAAAAAAGTATATGGATTTTATGGAAAGGAATCTAACGTAGAAAATGTACACCTTGCCAAAGATCAGCATGATTACGGCTTTAGCAAAAGGGAACCGATGTACCGCTTTTTTGCAAAAACCTTTGGTTTGGATATAAAAGCCATTACCGGTAAAGATGGCAAAATTGATGAATCAAAAGTGACCATTGAAAAGAGCGATGCGATGTTGGTATTTGGTAAAGATTTTCCTTTACCCGCTAACGCACTTTTATCACATAAAAATATTGTTAAGAGTTTCGAAGATGTTCAGAATAATGATTTTGAATAAGAGACTTGTCTTATGTGTGGAATTTTTCAGGCTCAAAATTTTATGCAAACGATGCCGGTTGCGTTTGCATGAATTTTTTGAGCTGATTTATGTTTTGTGTTAAATAATGTTTTTAACTTGTTTTTTGAAATTTTTTTTTGCATAAGTTATTGGGTGACAAATATTTATTCTTTTTCTTTCAAATCCATGATTTCTATTCAATATGAAAATGGAAATAATAAAAAATTAAATTGAATAAATTTTTCAATATGCTTACCAGGATAGAAATATGCGAAAAAAAAATTAAAATCTTTTCGTTTGGAAACCAACATTTGTTTATTATAAACCGCTTAAAAAAATGCTTATGAAATTAATGATTGCTAAATGGGTAGGCAAGAAGGCAATGCCAATTCTTACCTTACTTTTTTTTCTAACATCATCCCAATCATTTTCCCAAACAATAAAAGGAAAAGTATTGGACGTTGAGACTGGAGATGCTTTGCATGGAGTTAGTGTGCAAGTGAAAGGAACAACGGTTTCTTCAGTTTCTGATGTAAATGGGAATTTTTCAATTAAAGTGCCAAAAGGATCTAAACCTGTCCTTTTATTTTCCAGTGTAGGTTATCAAAATTCTGAAATAGATGCAAAAGATGGAAAAGACCTGGAAGTCAGACTTAAAAGTGCCTCAACGGAACTCGCCGAGGTAGTAGTTGGTTATGGAACTGTCAAAAAAAGAGATCTGACTACTTCCATTTCAACGCTTACTTCCGAAGACATTATGAAAACTCCGATCACCAGCCTTGAACAGGCGTTACAAGGAAACGCTGCCGGTGTGCTGGTAATAAATACTTCAGGGGAGCCGGGAGGAGATATTTCGATCCGGGTTCGCGGCGGAAGCTCAATAAAGGCGGATAATGAACCCTTGCTTGTGATAGACGGATTTACTTCTGATCAGGGTTTATCGTCATTAAACCCGAATGATATAAAATCCATTGAAATATTAAAAGACGCGGGAGCCACAGCAATTTATGGTTCACGAGGTGCAAATGGGGTTGTACTAGTAACAACTAAAAGCGGTGTTAAGGGTAAGCCTAAGGTTAATTTTGAAAGCTACTACGGTTTTCAAAACCTAAGAAAAAAATTACCATTACTAAATGCCGCGGAATTGGCTCAACTTGCCAATGAATCAAAAGAAGGCACTTGGCTCTTCTCCTAATACATTGCGGCCTGATACGGTAGCTACTACTAAAGATTGGCAGAATCTCATTTTTCATACAGCGCCACAGGTAAACAATAACATCTCTGTTTCTGGCGGAATGAGTAAAGCAAGATATTATGTTTCAGCTAACTATTTATCACAGCAAGGCCTGATTATCAATTCAGATTTTTCAAAAGCTACGTTAAGGAGTAATCTTGATCTAAATTGGAATAAATCTGTAACAGCCGGTATAAAACTCAATCTTTCTCAAACCTTAAAGCATGGTATTCAGGTGGGTGACAATGGTTCTGTGTTGCGTGCAAATGCGACAAACCCGTCTGGTAAAGGCCTTCTTGATCCTACAGGTTCGTTTTATATTGATCCGGACACAGGCGATCCAATTACTACATCACCTTTAGCCAATGCTCAGGAAACAATCAATGAAAAGAAAAATCTTGCCATACAGGTTGGCGGATATCTTCAATTTAAAATTCGCAAAAATTTTACATTAAGATCAGAAGCAACCTTAAGTCCCTCCAACAACCTGAATAATTATTATTTCCCTAATACCATTAAAGGGGATAAAGTAAGCGATGCTTATGAGCAATTTTCACAAAGCTCAAAATGGTCAAACGCCAATTCTATAAATTATTCCAAAACAACAAAGAAACACTCGTTCTCTTTGTTGGCAGGCCAGGAAATAACCAGCAGCTTCAGCAATAATTTTCAGGCGAGGAATACCGATTTTTCAACAGATGTATTTAAGTTCTATAATCTGTCGAGCGGAAATGGATTGGCTTCAGTAACTTCAGGTGCTTCTGCTTATAAATTATTATCATTTTTTGGAAGGGGTACTTATAATTTCAAGAGCCGTTATTTATTTTCATTCACCTATCGCGCTGATGGCTCTTCAAAGTTTGGAGTAGATAACAGGTGGGGCTATTTCCCATCAGGTTCGTTTGCTTGGAGAAGTTTCAGATGAACCCTTTTTCAAAAACCTTAATCTGGTCAAAGACCTTAAATTTCGAATGTCATATGGTGTAAACGGCAGCGACAGGATCAGCGCGTATTCTTCGCAGGCCTTGTATTCAACTATCGCCACAGCAATTGGAGGCAACCTTGGAAATGGTTATGTGATCGGGCGCATGGCAAATGCAGATTTAAAGTGGGAAAAAACGGGGGAATACAATGCCGGAATTGATTTGTCAATAGCACAAGGGCTCATAACATTTACTGCTGATTATTACGTGAAAAATACAACGGATCTTTTGCTTGATTATGCCTTGCCTGCAGCTTCTGGTTATACTACAGTTGCAAAAAATATTGGAAGCGTAGAAAATAAAGGATGGGAGCTTTCAATTGCTACACAAAATATAAACACGAAAAATTTTAGGTGGACAACTTCATTTAATGCCTCAATCAATAAAAATAAAGTAACCGACCTTGGTGGCCCAACAGAAATTTCAGCTATTTCTAACTCTTCATCCAACACTAAATTTGGAAACGTTGTGTTAATTAAAGTTGGACAGCCTTTGGGTGTATTTTATGGGTATAGGACTGCCGGAATATTTCAAACCCAGGCAGAGGTGGATGCTACTACCGCTAAATTGGAAGGTTCCAAGACCTTGCCTGGTTTTATTAAATATGTTGACACAAATCACGATGGTGTTATTAATGAAGCAGACAAAGTTATTCTGGGTAATCCTCAACCAAAATGGAATGGTGGCATGACCAATAATTTCTCTTATAAGAATTTTGATCTCTCTGTATTTATGGTCTTTCAGGAAGGAAATTCAATTATGAATACCAGCCTGACCAAATTATTGAATTTTACAGGAGATGACAATCAATTAGCCATAATAAAAGACCGATGGAGAGCGCCTAACCCACAAACCGGCGATCCAGGCAATCCGAGTAATACGCTTCCACGAGCTTATAAGGCCTATACAGCAGCCATGTCTGATTTCTATATAGAGGATGGTTCTTATGTAAGAATAAAAACTATTTCTTTGGCGTATAACCTCAGTAAAAGAACATTTAAAGGGTTGAAAATACCTAATATGACATTGTACGCAACAGCAACAAACTTGTTTACATTCACTAGCTATTATGGCGGCTACGACCCTGAAGTAAGTATTATGGGCAAACAGGGGGTAGGAGCTGGCATGGATAACGGTTCATATCCTACAAGTAAAATGTATGTCTTTGGTTTAAAGGCTAATTTTTAAAATAATTAAAAATAATTTCAATGAAATCAAAATTAAAAATTTTAGCAGGAGTATTTATATTCTTTTTTGCTTTATCTATGGTTAGTTGCAAGAAAAATTTCTTGGACGAAACTGTTTACAGTAACATTTCAACAACCAATTTCTGGAAAAATTCAGATGATGCCAAAGCAGGATTGTATGCTGCTTATACGCTATCCATTTCTTTCGGACCTCGCGACTGCAGAAATTTCTTTATGCTAACCGATGTCCCTACTGATGATATGGACGATGAATATTCCAATACAGAAGATGAGCGCAGGCAAATCCAGAATTTCAATTTTAATCCAACTAACAGTTACTTCAATAATTCCTGGGTATCTCTTTACAAAACCATTGCGCAGGCAAATGCTGTAATTGAAAATGTGCCGAACATAGCGACCATGTCGGCAAATGACAAAGGAGTAGTTGTTGGAGAGGCAAAGTTTTTAAGGGCGCTGCAATATTTTTACCTAGTTCAGCTTTGGGGAAAAGTGCCCTTAGATACCATTGAAGTGAAATCAATAAAGCAAACTGAGATGCCCAAGGCTAGTGTTTCGGAAGTTTATGATCTAATAGTTAGAGACCTGAACTATGCTGAAACCAATTGTTCTGATGCGCCACTGGCTGCTGGCCGGGCTACCAAATGGGCGGCTAAAGCCTTACTTGCAAAGGTTTACCTTACGCTTGCCGGTCCTTTTGAAAACAGAAATTCAGAAATGTTGCGTCTTTCAGAATCAAGGCTTAAAGAAATTGTCGCCCTCAATCGGTTTAACCTTGTTCCCAAAATCATAGATTACTTCGATATAAATAAAAAAGGAAGCTCAGAAATGATATATGATCATTACACTCTTGGAGATGTTAGTGACAGGGTAGGAAGTTTTATGCACCGCAATTTCATGCCTAGTTCTGTTTCAGCACCTGAAGTTACAAGGCTAGCTACGACAGGTTATAAAGCCTGGACGCCTACGCCTGATTTATGGTCATTATACCGTACGCAGGACGACCGTTTAAAAATGTATTTTATTCATTACATTAAGAAAAACAGTGATGGAACTTTTGGTGTACAGAAATACAATGTTCCCTATATCGCAAAATATGTAGATTCAAATACAGTTGCACGCGATTATAAGGCCAATAACCTTCCTGTGCTTGAGGTATGCGGATGTGCTTTTAATGTATGCCGAAGTTTTAAATGAATTGGGTATTCCGGTAGTTAACGGCAACCAGTATTATTACCTTAACCTTGTGAGAAAACGCGCTTTTTCCGCTAACCCTACTGCTTATGAAATTCCGGATCTGGCTTACACTAAAGCTCAGTTCAGGGATACTCTTATGAGAGAAAGGCGTATGGAATTTGCACATGAAGGGCAACGGCTCTTTGACATGAAACGGACCGGGACTTACATTTCGGGAATGACTGCATTGGCTGAAAAAACCAAAGCTGCGCTGGCTGCTACTCCTGTTCCAACTTATTCTGGTGTTTATCCAGCAGGAGTATATCCAAATCCAACAGGGCCAAAGCCTACGCATCAGGCACTGTTGTTTTACAGCCGATTTTTTAAAAAATGCAAAGACAATTGCACCAAAACCTTATAATCTTTTATATCCAATTCCATATTTGCAATTGCAGGCATACAATATTGGGCAAAATGACGGATACTAATAATTTAAACAGTTAAGATATGAACTTAGTTAGAAATATATTTTTTATGAGTGCGTCGGTCCTTCTTGCCACTTCATTAATTCAATGCAGGAAGGCGAATTCCGATACTTCGGTAAAAGTGCAGGAATGCACAATCCCTTCAACAGATAAAATAACGCCTTTAGAAGATCCAACTACTATAATTCCAAATAGTGATTGGGTTTCAGTTCAGGCAGGAACTTTCACAATGGGTACTTTATCGGCTAAACGGGATGATCCCAAAAGTGGCATGCAGCCAGATGAATTGCCAGCGCATGAAGTGACGCTCGAGGGTTTCCGCATCAGCAAATACGAAGTCACCATGGGGCAATATCTTCAATTCTGCGAGAAAACAGGCTGGCCCAAACCAGAAGAACCAAGGTTTAAATGGGGCAGTACTTCTGACAGCCTAAAACGGCCTGTAGTGAATGTTTCATGGTACGATGCCAAAGCATTTGCCAAATGGGTTGGAGCCAGGCTTTTAACTGAGGCAGAATGGGAATATGCAGCCCGTGGTGGCCATCTGGGTAATCCCGCTGCTATTGACACTTTTTATTTAAGCGGAGGCCCATACACCTATTTTACAGGAGCTGAAAAATCTTCGAAAATTGATCTCACTCAATTAGCCTGGTTCAGGGACAACGCGTTTTCCCTGGGTGGCCCTCAAAAAGTCGGCACGAAAGAACCGGCCAGCGTAATTAAAAATGATAATACTTCCACCTCAAATTACCTGACGATCAATGGCGTAAAAGTATACAATGCCGGTACAATTGATAACCGTTTGGAAACCTATGATATGATTGGGAATGTTTGGGAATGGTGTGAAGACTGGTACGGCGGCGATTATTATAAAGTTTCTCCAAAAAACAGCCCCAAAGGCCCTGATAATGGTACGATGAGGGTAATTAAAGGGCAAGGATGGAATACTTTAAAAGAATATTGCCGGATATCAAACAGAGGAAAATTTGCTCCATGCAATAAATTTGATTTTGTAGGTTTTCGTTTGGCAAAAGCATTATAAATAAATAAACATCAAGATTGGTAGGCTCCTAAGGCCTACCAATCTTTTAATGTAAGAAGGTTGATTTCTTTCAGCCCTTTTTGTACTGAAACAATTTGGATTTTAATGCTATTATACTTTCCTGATTCCACACCGTGTTCATAAAACATCTGCCAATCATTAAATTGAATTCTATGAGTAAATCATTTTTCAAAATTATTTTCCTGTCTTTCATTTGCTTGTTCAGGTTATCTGTAAATGCTCAATCAAATTCTGATAAAGCAATCTACAACATGGCCGCCGTAAGCGGAACACAATGGTGCGATCCAAGAAAAACCGCCGAAGTCGATAAAGATATTGAACGCATTGTTGCAGCAGGATTTAATACTATTTCGCTGGGTACTTTCAAGTTCATGCCCATGTATTTTATTGACTATTCCAAAACAAAATTCCCCGATGCGGAAGTTTTTGATGCAAAAAAGGTAGAGCAAAATGTATCTACCGCTGCGCCGAAATATGCAAAAGGCCAAAAGCAAGGGCATTAAATATATTATCTCAAGGTCTTACAGCCACTATATCCCTTACTCGTTCTGGAAGAGCAGACAGGATGTTTTTAATCCTGGTGGCATTTATACACGTTACCTGGAAAATGCGCATCAAAACGATTTGTACAAAAGCGCTTTAACCGGAAAAAAAGGAGAAGTGGTAGGCCATCAGCAATGGTCCAATCCGGTGTTTAAAGAATATTTTATTTCATCTACTTATCAAATGATGACGGTTTTGCCGGAGTTGGATGGATTTCTGAATGCTTATGCAGAAGCAGCATGGACACTGGATGAAAGTAAACTTAAAGAAGATAAATGGAAAGGCTGGAAAGAATGTATCAACTATGAGGCTACGAATGATAATTTCGTGGATTATGTAAACAACATTCATAAAATACTGGTTGATACAAGAGGCGCTAAATCGTTTCTAGGTATTCGTGATTGGTATATTGATGCCAAAACATTAGCTAAACTAAGTTTTCCACTCAATGAATTTTATATCGCTGTTAAGTATGGTGGTTATGATCAGCCTGTCGCCAATTATGCTCCATGGGCCGATTCACTGAAGGCAAAAGGCCTGGGCGTTATTCATGATATGCTGGTTTACGATGCCGAGCATCCACATCCTTTGTATTGGTATGATAATAAATTCATCGCGGGAATGGTAGGCAATATTTTCAAATCAGGTTTCCCGGGTATTCAATACCATGATTTTGAAATCAAGGGCGATGATGTTGCAGAAAATCCGATTCGCTTGCTGGCCCAGCAGACTGTAGGCAAAGCAATGAAGAATGAAAAGTTTGAGCGCGGGGATGCTGTTACTTTTTTGAAAAAATATTATGGCAATGGCGCTGAACCGTTGCTTAAAAGCCTCGAATCTGTCACAAGGGCGCAGGAAGAAAATATCAAACTGAAGCCAGCCTGGTTCTGGCAAGGCGACGGGCTTACTCCGGGTGGCCTTGGCACCGAGCGCTATTGGATGTTTATTGATAATCCTGAAGCGCCGCCGGGAATGGCTTTTATCAGGCAAAATGTAGTAGGTGTAAAGGAATATACCGATGCATTGATCAAAGGTTCAGAAAACATGGCAAAAGCACAGGAACAATGGAAAATTCAAAAAAGAATTACACCAAATGAAGCCATGGAAATTATGACACGCTCAGCGGAAGATGCAGTGAAGGCAGCGCTTGAAGCAAGAAATGCCGCGCCCAAAAACGCACCGCACATGCAGGAGCTCGTGGCAAGCGCCATTATTCATCAGCAACTGGTAAAGCGGGATAATGCCTTTACGCAATCAGCTATTGCCTATTATGCAAGCGGTGGCCAGTTTGACGGCAAATACAACAGCAACCAAAATCTTTTAAATACCGGAATAGACAGAAGAGAAGAATGTGGAATTGAATTGGGCAAAGAAATGTATTATGACCTGCTCATCCGTGATCTCTGTTTAAAATACATGCCACGAAGAAGAGCCGTACGGGGTACAAAACCTTATGATTTCACAAGGCGCATTGCAGAACTGGTAGGGCAAAAAGTACCTGCTGAGGAATCTGTTGACAGTAAAGAATTAAATAGATTGATTGATATAATTGAAGGCAAAAAATCTTAAATAGATCCGGCATGATTTTTAATTACAGTAAAAAATATTTTTCGGTACTAGCAGCTTTATTATTGCCTGTGTTTTTAATGGCGGCAGAAAAAGAACCTATTTTTTCTGTTTCCCTGAATGGGCAATGGCAAATGGGATTTTCCCGGGTTTATAGCGCTACTGTTCAGGTGCCGGGTATTTCCGCAGACCCTTCTAAAATGAATTCAGGGCAGCTTTGGTACAAAAAAGAAGTAACCTTACCCAAAGGCAATTGGCAATATGCCACGCTTGAATTAAAAGGCGCACGTTTTATGCCGGAAGTATTTGTTAACGGCACATTGGTTTCCAAACAAAATGGCGGAATGGCACCTACATTTCACCTGCTGAAAAATGAAGCGGTGAAACCGGGCAACACCATCACGGTTGAAATTGCCTTGCAGTCATTAAAAGATGTGCCGCAAACTGACGCTTCTTTTATTCCGCCCGCTGACCAATGGCGTTCCAATGTCTCTTCCGGATTATGGGATGATGTGGTGCTGCATGTGCATGGTGATACCCGAATTGACAGGATTATCCCATTTGTTGATTTTAAAAAAAGCAGCGCTTCGGTTCATTATACTTTACTTAAAATGGATGATAAAAGTATTGCCGGGACTGCACTCATTGAAATCTTGGATTCAAAAGGAAAATTGCTGATCACCAAAAAACAACCTTTTGCTTCTTTAAATGATTCTATTGCTATCAGCTATAAAAACATCCTGAAACCCTGGTCACCGGATGAGCCTAACCTTTACCAGTTACGTTTGACTGTTAGTGACAAAAGCAACCATAAATCAGACGTACAAACAATTCCCTTTGGCATCAAAGAATTCGGGATAAAGGATAAACAATTTTACCTGAACAATGAGCCTTCCAAAATAAGGGGCGGAACTGTGGTATGGCACCGTTGGGTGCGTTCGGAAGAAGGGCGTGAACTGGGATTTGATACCGCATGGTTTCAAAAAAATATTGTGCAACGCTTAAAAGATCATGGGGCAAATTACCTGCGTTTTCATTTAGGCAAGCCGCCGGAAAGGTTACTCGACTTGTGCGACAAATATGGTTTACTGGTTCAGTACGAATGGAGTTTTTTTCATGGTATGCCAGCTACAAGAGAAAGTTTAATGGAACAGTATAAAAACTGGCTTGATGTAGCCATGCGCCATCCTTCGGTAGCATTAGTCCATCCATACAATGAAACGGAAGGCGAACAATTGCACATTGTTTGGAACGCGCTGGATGAATTGCTGAAAAGCTATCCACCACTGGTGATGGAAGAAAGGGATGTTATTCATGTTCATAAATATTGGTGGAGCTTATTTGAAAATGTAGGCTTGTATTATGATGACGCCAGCCAGTTTCCGCAGGCCATTATGGTAGACGAATTTGGTGGCAACTACCTGGATGAAAAAGGAAAACTTGGCGGCTATAAAGCTTTAAAAGAAAGTTATTTGCGTTTTTTAGGAAGAGAGCATACTACAGAACAGCGATTGGATTTTCATGCCCAATCGCACGCTAAAATTGCTGAGTACTGGAGGCGTATAGATGCTGCTGGCTTTGCACCATTTTGTATGTTGAGTAGCTGGGAAGACGGTAACACCTGGTTTATGGGGAAATTGAAAGAAGGAAATGAAAAGCCGGTTTGGAAAGAACTGGCCGCTGCTTTTTCGCCCATATCTGTAAGCCTTAATTTATGGGACAGGAATTTCACCCCTTCTCAAAAAATAAAACTTCCCGTTTATTTTTTTAACGATACCAGGAAAAGCATCCAGGCTAAAGCCCGCATAACTGTAACGGATACGGCTAACCGAAAATTTATTGATACTTCCATTATAGTTACTGTACCCGCTTTTTCAAAAAAAATTAAGGAAATTGAATTGACTTTACCTAAACCTGCAGGTAGCTATTCCTTACAAGCGGAGTTGGCGAACCGCCCTGCATCCGTAAAATACCCTGTTGTATCGGCATGGGGCATTCATATTTACCAAGCTGTAAAACCCGCTGGTTTGCAGAAAATAAAAGTAGGCCTGCCGGATGGCGAAAAAGAATTGAAAGCGTTTCTTGGCCAACAAGGAATTGAAACAACTTCTATAAAAGATGCAAACGCTTCTGTCATTGTTACCTCTTTAAATACCTGGAAACAAATTGCAGCTGGCGATCAAAGTTTGCTGAATAATTTGGAACAAGCTATTGATAAAGGCATCTCTGTTGTGATGCTGGATGCAGGAGAAAGGTACCTGGGGCAAGGGTACCCTTTAAAGAATGGCGACCTCGGGCCTTTGCAGGGAGTAGCGAGAGTTACCGATCCAAAAATCACCACCTATAATTTATTTAAAGGTGTTTCATTAAAATTTACAGAAGCCGCCGAACCTGAGAGCCATATTCATGCAGACAAAAACAATAATAGTTTATGGAAAAATATTCCTAAAGAATATACCTGGCTTTGGAACGGCTTGCGGGGCGGGTTAATTGTGCCTGCCGCTGACATGGAATTTAGTGGTTTAAGCGCCGATGCATTTTTATCCCAGTGGAAAGCGAGAGGGGCTGATGAAACTGCGATCAAATCCGGTAGTTATTATTCTTACGAGTTGCAGGGCTTTTTTGAATTTTCTTCAAAAGCAAATGATGATGCCCTAACAAAAAAGCTAAAAGATAAAGTGGCATTTTTAGTGCAGGACGCACCGGCATTGGCCAATGCTATAAATCCCGCGACCCCGGTTAAGGTTACCAATTTAGGTGAAGAATACAGGGCTTCACTAAATGGCCATGCGCAAGGTTTTACACCGTTGGCCAACAGTGGAAAAAACCTAACCCGTATGCCTGTGGCATCAATTGATTTCGGAAAAGGTAAAGGCGGCCTGATCGTTTCCCAACTGCTTACAGCCGGAAGGTTAGCCAACGGATTTGGCGAAAAAGGGTTTTATGGAATCCGTCAGGATGAAATTGCTATTCAATTTGTGTTGAATATGCTTCAAACTATTATCGATAAAAACAAAGAAACTTTATGAAAAACAAACTTCTAAAATTCTCAGCTTGTTTATTCTTTTCCTGTTTATTGCAAACGGCAATGGCTGATACAAGGCTCATTAAGAACCTTGACTTGTGGGATGTGTGGACCTATAATTATAATGCCTCACACTGGATTGAACAGGGAAATTTACAGAAGGGAGCTTCAATGTACGGCGAAGCAAATATTTCCATTACTTCTTTACCTGGCTTTCTTGCCGGGGCCGATTGGATACAAACGGCTTACGGTTCTAAAAATTTTACGGATAAAACAATTGCTACATTTCAATTGATTGCAGATGCAGAAGTTTTTATTGCACACAATAAAAAAATTATTTCAAAGCCAAACTGGCTAAAGGATTTCAGAAAAGTAGAAGGAACAATTCAAAATGAGGCCGGAGAGGTATTTGAAATTTATAAAAAACAATTTCGGAAAAATGATAGTGTAAGGCTGGGTGCCAATGGCAATACGGAAGCGAGTATGTATATCGTTATTGTAAAGCCCACCGGCCAGGTTCCGGGCCTGCAAAAGCCCAAAGGGAAATTGTTTGATGTATTGAAATACGGAGCTGTAGGCGATAATAAAACTATTAATACAGTCGCTATTCAAAAAGCCATTGATGAATGTTCAGCCTCTGGCGGTGGCAGTGTTTATATCCATAACGGCATCTTCGTAACCGGTACTATCGAACTAAAAGACAATGTAACTTTATTTGTAGAAGCAGGCAGCATTTTAAGAGGTTCACCAGATCGTGCAGATTACCCTCAAAAAATATGTTCTTTTAATTTTTTCCGTGCCAACGAGCATTTTCAGCTTATTTATGCAGATAAGAAAAATAATGTAGGGATAACTGGCGGAGGAATTATAGATGGTTTTTCGCATGGCGATGGTTGGCCATGGAAAGGAAAATCCAACGAATGGGAAAGGCCAAGATTGATTCGCATGGTAGAATGTACCAACGTGAAAACTGAAAATATTACGCTCATCAGAAGCGCCAACTGGACACAGTTGTACGAAGGTTGTGATGATGTATCTGTTGTTGATTTGAGAGTAAGGTGTTATACAGGGCAACATAACCAGGATGGTATTGATATCAGTAGTTGCAACCGTGTTACTGTAAAAAACTTTTATGCGATTTGTGGCGATGATGCTATTTGCCTGAAAGCCATGTCCACAAAAAATACTGAAAACATTTATGTGGAGAATGTTTTAGCCAGGTATGCCAATTGTAACCTGGTAAAAATTGGTACTGAAACCCATGGTGCCGTAAAAAACATTCACGTAAAGAAGGTAGTAGGGGACACGCGTTATGGTATTGCAATAGAAGCTGTGGATGGCTCCGATATTGACGGTGTTACCTATGAAGATTTTTTGATAACAAACTGTAGTACGCCTTTATTTATCCGCCTGGGCGATAGGGGAAGAACTTACGAAGGCGGCCCTTCAAAAAGAATCGGTTCAATGAAAAATATTACTATCAGAAATATCACCAATACAGGCATAACTTATGTTGATGCCAGAAACGGGCCGGGTGTCGGATCTGCTATTGGCGGGTTGCCTGATAGAAAAATTGAAAACCTTTTAATAGAAAATTGCAATTTCCTTTATTACGGAAGCATACAGGATACAGCCTTTGTATATCAAAACCCTCCGGAGAACAGGGATAAATACCCTGAGTTCAATATTTACGGAACCTGTCCTGCGTATGGATTATATGCAAGGCATGTCAGCAACCTTACCATAAGAAATGTAAAAGTAAGGGTTAAGCATTTGGATGTAAGGCCGGCCATAGTTTTAGATGATGTAGACAATTATCATTTATCCAAACTTGCATGCGAGCAATTTCAAATTACAGAGCCATTTGTAATCTGGCACAAGCAAAACGGGGACCTTTCGAAAGCCTTAGGTTCAGTGCAATTACCAGCACCGTTTTCGTTAAAAAAATAAAAAATGATCAAAAACCTTTGTTTGCTGTTTTTTACTTTGGGTATTTGTATTGGCCAGCCTGTTTTGGCCCAGGCGCCCCGGGTAACTGAAGAGATCAACCAACACTGGGTTTTCAATTATTTTCCGGATGAGAAAAAGATAGAAAAAATGGGGATAGAAGAGTCGGCCTTTGATGACAGCAAATGGCCGGCAATAGCTCTGCCGCATACCTGGAGTACTTATGAAACTACCGGCGAGCTTCACCCTTATATTAAAAACCCTTCACCTAAAGATGATCCTTATTGGTGGAACGGCCTCGGTTGGTATCGGAAAAAATTTGTCCTTGACAAAAAATATGAACAGAAGAAAGTATTTATTGAATTTGAAGGTGTTCAAAAAAATTGCCGTATTTACCTTAACGGAAAAATTATTGGTGAACATTTCGGTGGCTACACCGGGTTCTCATTTGACCTGACAGATTATATACTTTTTGGCAAAGAAAACCTGCTGGCAGTTTCTGTAAGTAATGCTCAAACCGATAATTTTAAAGTGCCGCCTATGGATGCCGGAAACTGGGATGTATACGGCGGTATTTACCGGGGCGCAAAATTAATAATCACTGATAAAATCCATGTGCCTTACCAGGGATCGTATAAACATGAAGGCGGCACTTTTATTACCACTCCCGTAATCAGCGAAAAGCAAGCCCAGGTTCGTATTCAAACCTGGATTAAAAATGATTATTCACAGACGAAAGAATGTAAGCTGATTACAAAGCTTATTGATAAAACAGGAAAGGTTAGGGCAGAGATAAACCAAACTAAAACTATTGCGCCGGGCATCATTGAAGCATTTGATCAAAAAACAACCATTCAAAACCCACTTTTATGGAATGTAAATACTCCTGACTTATACCAGGCTTTTTCTGAAATATGGATTGAAGGAAAAATCGCCGATGTTTATAAAAGCGATTTTGGCATAAGGGAATTTCATTGGGATTTTGCAACAAACAATTTATTCCTCAATGGAAAACCTATAAATCTTCAGGGTTTTTTCAGGCACCAGGAATATCCCTGGTTAGGCGATGCAGTACCTGATTTTATTCATGAAACAGACCTGCGTGACATGAAAGAAAACCTGAATTGTAATTTCGTACGCGCGGGGCATTATCCAGCAGCCCCACTCGTTTATTCACTTTGCGATCAGATGGGCATCATCACCTGTGGCGATCTGCCTAACGTAAAGGACAAGAATTTTTCTTTCGAAATGCAGGAGCAACAGGCAAGGGAATTGGTACGCCGCCAACGCAACCACCCTTCGATTTTTTTATGGAACCTTGGCGATGAGACAAACCGGGCCGCCGATTCCAGATGGGTAAATGAGGAAGATACCACAAGGTATATTTCATGCCGCGATTGTTCGGGAACGGCGCCGGGAAAATATATCAGCCTTTCTTCAGAAAATATCCGCCTGGCAAAAATGCTTCGCTGTACCGTTCGCGGGTGGTATGATGATGAAGATATGAATCTGAGGCCAGAAAACCAGCAACATGCAGGCAATGAACAATACCAGCACGAAATAGCGCGAACCAGCAAAGACGGCACTTCCAACAACCGGATTGATCAGCCAAACCTTGTTGTATGGCTCTATGAAGACCATGGATGTGACCGTGAATATCAAAACGCACCGCTGCTTCACTATAATCCAAAGGGCTGGGTGGATAATTACCGTATTCCCAAATATGTTTATTACCTATGGCAAGCTAATTATTCCCAAAAGGCTATGGCATTTATTCATCCTCAATTCTGGCGTTCACAATACATTGGCCAAAAGAAAAATTTTGAAGTGGACAGCAATTGTGACAGCGTCGAATTAAAAGTAAACGGGCGCAGTTTGGGAATTTTAAAACCAGCTAAGGAAAATTTTCATGTAGCCAATTTCAAAAATGTGCCCGTGGAGAAAGGCACACTCACTGTTATTGGCACCAAAGATGGAAAAAAAGTTTTAACCGAACTTACAATGGCGGGTAATGCAGCAAAACTTGTTCTTAAAACATCTCATGATAAAATAATAGCAGGCGCTAATTCAATCGCGATTATCACCGCCGATATTACTGATGCTAATGGCGTTCATATTTATGGCGCCAAAAATAAAGTTACCTGGAAAGTGGAAGGGCCCGCAACTCTTGTAGGGCCGCCTGTTTATGAATCAGATTTTTACAAAAAAATGGAAAAGGAAGGCACACTCTATATAGACATGCCGGTGAGCAATGTAATCCGTTCTAATGGAGAGGCAGGAACAATTAAAGTCAGCATTTTTAGCGAAGGTATCCACATGGGTGAAATAAGTATAGAAGCCACCGCAAAAAAGATCTCTGATAATGGAATTTACCAACCCAAATTACAAATTGATGGCAGGGAAAAAGCAAAGCAAAATCCTAAAGAAAAAAAGCAGGTATAGGAACTAGCCATTGGATGGAATGGGAGTATCATCAACTCCTGGAAAAATAATTTTTTTCGAGCCAAAAGATACAGGTAGATGAACTTAACTGGTGGCGTATAAGGTTAACTTTCAGGCGTCCGCTTGAGAAAAACCAGACGTTTGCGCCGACGCAAATCTGCCGGCTTTTGCCGGAGGAATCCTCTCAAATGGCAAAAAGGCTTTTCTTGATGAAATTTTTTTCTGTTCTCTTAAATTTATAACCCGCTTTCGGTATCGTTTGCGTAAAAAAATAGGGGTAATTACGATACAATTGTTTAATATCGGTATTCGATTGAATTAAGGCCAATACTGCAGAGTGAACTGGATGCGATTACTTACAAAAATGAATGTAAGCAAAACCCAGGTTATCAGTAACGGTTGAGTTGAAAGTAAGTTGCTGTATTTCAAATAAAAAAATAATAATTAAAAAAAAACGATTGTCAATTATTAAAAAAACCAAAGCTTGTAATATGAAAAGTAAAATTTATTTTTTTCTGCTATTGCTGTTTTCCTTTACAGCAGCTATGTCGCAGAGCAAAACAGTAACAGGGCATGTTACTTCAGAAAGTGGTGACGCGGTTGCAGGCGTTACTGTACTTCAAAAGAGCACCAAAAATGCTGTGATGACCAATAAAGATGGAAAATATTCAATTTCAGTGCAAGCAGGTAAGAATACCTTTCTTGTTTTTTCATCAGTTGGATTGAAAAGTGAAGAGATAAATGTAAGTAGTACATCTTCTGCAGATGTAACCTTAAAGTCGAATGCCACCTCATTGGATGAGGTTGTGGTCGGTTATGCAACTGTACGAAGAAAAGACCTTACCAGCTCTGTTTCGTCTATTGGAGCCAAGGACCTTAAAGACATGCCTATCTTTTCGGCAGAGCAATTATTGAATGGCAGATTAGCCGGGGTAACAGCCACTACTGCCGAAGGTTCGCCAGATGCCCAGGTCTCCATCAGAATTCGAGGTGGTATGTCTATTACAGGCGATAACGCGCCATTATATATTGTAGACGGGGTACAGGTAGAAAATGGCCTTTCTACTGTTTCTCCAGACAATATTCAATCGATTGATGTACTTAAAGATGCGGCTTCTACAGCTATTTATGGCGCCAGAGGCGGAAATGGCGTTATTATCATTACCACAAAAAGTGGCAAGCCTGGTAAAATGCGGGTAAGCTATAATGGATTTGTTGGAGTAAAAAATATTGCTAAAACATTAAGTGTTTTAGATCCTTATGATTTCGTAATGTACCAGTCCGAAAGGTCAAGAGGCAATAACACAGATAGTACCACTTTTCTTTCTAATTTTGGCAGCACCTGGGATACTCTGGCCAATTACAAAAATGCGTCACCCGTAAATTGGCAGGATCAGGTTTTTGGAAGAACCGGAATCACTACTTCTCACAATATTTCATTATCTGGAGGTAGCAATAAAATCACTTATAACCTGGGGTATACTTATAATGCCGAAAAAGCAATTGTACTTAATTCCAACTATCAGAGAAATCTTCTCAATTTTAAGAGTGATTATAAAATAACTAAAAAATTAAAAACCGGTGTCACCGCCAGATATTCTGATCAAAATGTATTGGGTGCAGGTGTTTCTTCTGATCAAAGTACTTCTTATAACCGTTTAAGAAATGCGGTAAAATATAAGCCGTTCCTTTCGCCAGATCAGGCAATCGATGACAATGACCCTGCAGCAGATCTCAATCCAGGCAATGGTTTATACCTGATAAATCCAATTCAATTGCTGAATGCAGAATATAGAAAAAAAACTACCGAAGCGCTGAATTTATCAGCCTATGTTTCTTATAACATTCTTAAAAACCTGACTTTCAGGTCAACATTTGGTTATAATCAAAGTAAAATCACCGACAGGCAGTATAGTGATTCAGTAACTCCCTATTCAAAAATTTCAGGCGGAGGAAAACCAATAGCAAGACTGGATACAACCAATGCAAAAACACTTACTAACTCGAATGTTTTAACCTATTCTATTAAAGGATTCAGGAAGAAACATGATTTTAGCATCTTAGTCGGCGAAGAAACCTACGACCTGAGAACTGAAAGCCATTCTGATATTTTCGGACAATTTCCATTAGGCACTCCGTTTGGAACTGCGTTCAAACAAACTACCTGGGAGTACCTTTTGCCGGATATCCAAAGTACGGCGAAACGAGATATACCAATCTTTCTTTTTTCAGCAGATTAAACTATTCTTATCTTGATAAATATCTTTTTTCTTTTGATGTACGTGCAGATGGTGCTTCCAAGTTTGCACCTGGTAAGAAATGGGGATATTTCCCCGCTGGGTCATTAGCATGGAGAGTAAAGAAGGAGAAATTTATGCAGAATGTTACTTTTATTAACGATTTGAAATTTAGAGGCGGATTTGGAACTGTTGGTAATAACAGGATTGATGACTATTTATTCCTCACTACTTTTAAAAATGACGGAACTTATTATTACGGGCTCAACAATAATCCTGTTTTAGCCTATTATTCAGCAGGGCTTGTAAATGAGAAATTACAATGGGAATCTACGGTAAACAGAAATTTAGGAATGGATATTACCCTGTTTAATAATAAACTGGATATCAGTGTAGACCTATATAAAAACTACTTCCAATCATTTATTATTGCAGGTACCGATTGCATCTACCTATGGATATAGCCAACAATTACAAAACATCGGCAAATCAGAAAATTCAGGAGTGGAGGTTCAATTAAATTCAACCATTCTCCGGAAAAAAGATTTTTCATGGACAGCTAATTTCAATATCTCATTTAATAAAAACAGGGTAGTCGGATTAGGCCAGGGCCAGAATTTCTTTTATCCTGATCCAAGTTGGGGAGTTTCCGGACAACCAACAGATTACATAGAAAAAATAGGTTCTCCTGTTGGATCATTTTATGGACTGGTAACTGATGGTTTTTATCAACTAAGCGATTTTGATTATAACACCACTACCGGCAAGTACACTTTAAAAGCAGGTGTGCCCAGATGCTACATCTGTTATTGGCGGACCAGCTACAGCCGGGCTCTATTAAATATAAAGATCTTGAATAACGATGGAGTTATTGATGCTTATTAATGACAGAACCATTATAGGAAATCCATCCCCTAAATTTACAGGCGGTTTAAATCAGCAATTCACCTATAAAAATTGGGATATGAGCATTTTTGTAAACTTTTCAGTGGGCAATGATGTTTATAATGCTAATAAAATTGAATTTACCAATGGATATACACAAAATGCCAATTTGCTTAAGCATTATGAAAAACCGTTGGAGAGTTGTAAATGATACAGGACAAACTACTCAATGGGTTCTTGTAAATCAGACAACCCAGCAATCTGAAGTGTTTGGTTTACCACCAGATCAGTTAGCTGCTTTAAATGCCAATGCAACTATCTGGAAACCACTAAAAGCTACAGGAGCCTTTTATCCAAGTTCATGGGCAATTGAAGATGGATCATTTTTGCGCATCAATAATCTTACTTTAGGTTATAACTTCCTGCAAAAACCATTAGTTCTTTGAAGATGACTAAGCTGAGATTTTATGTAACAGCCAATAATCTTGCTGTAATTACAAATTATAGTGGTTATGATCCGGAAGTAAGTGTAAGAAAAAGTCCTTTAACACCCGGACTTGATTATTCAGCATATCCAAAAAGCCGTAGCTTTATTTTTGGAGTAAATGCATCTTTTTAAATAAATAAACTTTTAATAATGAAGACAAAATATTTCAATAAAATTGGCATTCTCTCGGCGATATGTATTTCTATTATTTTTGGGGGTTGCAAAAAATACCTGGATCAACAACCTATAACAGCCGTTGGCGCTAATGTTGTATTTAGTGATGTTCCCAGTACTTTAAAAGCGATCTGCCGGAGTTTACAGCCGGCTAATGGGCGACCAGGGCTATGGTATCCGGGTAAGCTTATATTATACGGTGGATAATGATGAAATGCAGGGCCCAACCGGAACTGCTGATAATGACCGCCGCGATATCAACCGTTACAATGCCTCGGCAACCAATACGCAATTAGAAAAGCCATTCAACCAATTGTTCCAGGGTATAGAATATGCGAATATTTGTATTGATAATATTCCAAAAATGGCAATGTATACCAGTGGTACTGATCAGCAAAAAAAACAATTACAGAGAATGTATGGCGAGGCATTGACATTAAGAGCACAATTTTACTTTGAAGCCATTAGAAATTGGGGAGATCTTCCTGCACATTTCAAACCGGCTTATTCGCTTGCAGCAGGTAATCCATTTCCAAAAAGAACAGACAGGGATTCTCTCTATGATCAATTGTTGACTGATCTGAAAACTGCGGAAGATCTTAGTGCCGTGGAGAAATGAAGTAGCTTCAATTGGTGATCCAATAGATGAAAGAATTACAAAAGGCGTTGTAAAAGGGTTAAGAGCAAGAATAGCCCTATTCAGAGGCGGATATTCTTTGCGCCAGGATGGACAAATGAAAAGAAGGGCCGATTATTTAAATTATTATCAAATTGCAAGAGATGAATGCAATGATATCATCACTTCAGGACAACATACCTTAAATCCCAGGCTTTAAAGCTCTTTGGAAAAACCAGGTTTGTGCCCATGCAGTTGCAGATCCGAATGGTGAATTAATGTTCCAGGCAAGCGCTTATGGTGGTACAGGAGCGGAAGATTCTAAATTAGGATATTATAATGGCCCAACCGTAAATGCGCTTGGGAATAAGAGTGTAAACATTCTTCCTACCTATTTCTATCTCTTTGATTCTACAGATTTGAGAAGAGATGTAACTTGTGCAGCCTATACTGTGGATGCAAACGGAACCTCAAAAACAGGAGTAGCTATTACAGCAATCGTTGATGGAAAATACAGAAGAGACTGGATCTCTAATCCTGTAATTAGTCCGACAAATGCCATACAGTACCTTGGATTGAAATGGCAGATACTTCGTTATTCAGATGTATTATTAATGTTTGCTGAAGCTGATAATGAAATCAATGGCCCAACTGCCGCAGCTTACGATGCCGTAAATAAAGTGAGGAGAAGAGGATATGGAAAACCTATTGCCACTGTAGACGCAACTGTTGATTTGCCGGCGGCTTTATCTAAGTCAAACTTCTTTAAAGCAGTAGTAAAAGAGAGATCATTGGAATTGGGCGGTGAAGGAGTAAGAAAATATGATCTGATCAGGTGGAACTTTTAGGAACGGCGATCAATGAAACGAAAGCTAACTTGATAAAAATGTCAACCCTGGTTCCTATGTCAAATCCCACCTACATGGCTAATTATCCTGATTATTCTATCAGCACAACTTTACCAATTGCTATGTTTGCCATAAAAACAGCGTCGGATGATAATAATATGGGTGGTCTTTGGAGCAACTCTTTTTATAAAGTAGCGCCAACTTCAACGCCTGCCGGTACCACAAAAGTTACCTGGCTTAGTGCAGCGATAAATACTACTTCTTTGTCGAGATATGCTACTAACTTTTTATCTGGCAAATCGGAATTATTGCCAATACCACAACCAGCCCTGGATGCGAACTTAAATTTTACTCAAAATCCTGGCTATAATTAAAAATGTATTTGATTTAATGTAAGAGTAAGGCTGCTATCCACGCAGCCTTACTCTTAAAAAAAATAAAGTTGAATAATTGTCGGTTTCCCATGGAACTATATATTTATGCCGACAGAAAACAATCGGATTATTTATAATTTAAATCCCGTATAAGCCTTTATAAGGCTGGGGCCCGAAAAAATATTTTCTTCAAAATTAAATGTAGAAGAAGGCTCTTCAACTCAGAGTATGCTTTGCCAGGCTCAATAAAGGCGGGCGCCTATAATGTGATTTTGGATGAGGGGACTAATAAAATCAATAAAGGAATTATTATTGTAGAATAAGCACTTCGGTGGGCATTATCTTTTATTAAGAGGATGCTGTAGAGTGTCCTCGTTAATTTTAATAAAAATAAAGATCAATCACAAATTTCAACGTTATGAAACGAACATTTTTCGATTTCAAAAAGCAATATCTGACTTATTTTAGCAGCTCCTGTTTTCTTGTTTTTCCTGCCGGCGCAAAAGAAAACCAAGGTCTGGCTCATAGGCGATTCTACTATCGCAAATAAAGAAGTAAAAGCTTTCCCTGAAACGGGTTGGGGAATGCCTTTTTCTTATTTCTTCGAGACTCCACCATTGAAGTAGACAACCGGGCGAAAAACGGAAGAAGTACAAGGACATTTCTATCCGAAGGCCTTTGGCAGCCTATATTCGATAATTTGCGTGAAGGCGATTATGTATTCATTCAATTTGGCCACAATGATGAATCGAAAGAAAAAACGGATAGATATACATCGCCGGAAGATTATAAAAAAAACCTGGTTCTTTTTATTACTCAATCAAGAAACAAAAAAGCCATTCCTGTTTTATTGACTCCGGTTTCGAGAAGGAAATTTGATAAGGAAGGAAAGGCGATGGAAACCCATGAAGAATATTCTAAACTCGTGCGCGAAGTAGCCACACAATATAAAGTGCCACTAATTGACCTGGATGAAAAAAGCAAGGAATTGTATCAAAAGTTTGGTGAAGAGAACTCAAAGCTTTTATTTATGCAGCTAGAACCGGGCGAGCATCCCAATTATCCGGAAGGAAGAAATGACAATACTCATTTCAATGAATTGGGCGCACGAAAAATAGCGCAAATTGTTTTAACAGAAATAAAAAACCTTAAACTTGGTTTGGCAGATCATATCAGGCCTCCCTTGCCGGTAAAGAAATAATCCTTAAAAAAAAAGTTATGAAAAATAAATTATTTTGTTTTTTTATGCTTTTGCCATGCCTTTTTGCAAAGGCGCAAATCAAAACATGGACCGTTGCCCAGGATGGAACCGGCAAGTTTAAAAATGTTCAGGAAGCTTTTAATGCGGTTCCTACCGGTAATAAAGACACGCTTATTATTTATGTGAAAAAAGGAATTTATAAAGAAAGGCTTGTGCTGGATACAAGAAAAGATTTTGTAAAATTGGTAGGTGAAAACAAAGAGAATACTATCCTGACTTTTGATAACCATGCTGGATTAAAATTGCCAAACGGAGATACAGTTAATACATGGACATCAGCTTCTTTTTTTATTTATGCTGATAATTTTTTGGCGCAAAATATCACGTTCCAAAATAATGCAGGATTTAACGCCGGGCAGGCCGTTGCAGTATTTGCCAATGGCGACAGGCTTTCATTTGACAATTGTAATTTCAAAGGGTTCCAGGATGTATTATTTTGCAGTGGCGCTGGTTCCAAACAATTTTATACCAATTGCTACATAGAAGGAACCACTGATTTTATTTTTGGCCCTGCTACTGCTGTATTTGAAAATTGTTCGATCCATAGCAAAAAGAATTCACACGTTACAGCCGCATCCACACCCAGAGAAGTGCCTTATGGTTTTGTATTTGTTAATTGTAAATTAACTGCGGATTCCGGTATCAATAAAGTGTCTCTCGGCCGGCCATGGCAGCCTTATGCAAGCGTCACTTACATTCATTGCTATATCGGAAAACATATCATTGACGAAGGCTGGAACAATTGGAAAAATCCTGCAAATGAGCAAACGGTGCGGTACGCGGAATATAAAAATTATGGCCCAGGTGCAGATTCTTCAAAAAGAGTGAAATGGATCAAACAATTAACTGATGAAGAGGTTAAAAAATTTTCCTTTAAAGATATTTTTGGTGATTGGAAGCCCAACGGAACTTCAGGAAATCTTTTAAAATTTTCCGAATAAATTTTTTCTTATTTGCAAAAAAAACTGAATGAAGGCAAACAGACATTTATTAAAGATTTTTATTGCTGTAGTAATAAATAGTAGCTCAAGCCCTTTGTCAGCACAGCTTGCAAATAAATCAAACAATTACATTTCAAAAGTTTGGGTAGCAGATAATGGCGATGGCACTTATAAAAATCCTGTTTTCAATGCTGATTATTCTGATCCTGATGCCATAAGAGTGGGTGATGATTTTTACATGGTTTCATCCAGCTTTGAAGATATTCCGGGCTTGCCCATTTTGCATTCAAAAGACCTGGTGAACTGGACAATTATTGGTCATGCTTTATTGCGACCAACCTCCTTTTGATCATTTTTCAATACCCAGGCATGGCGATGGTGTTTGGGCGCCTTCTATCCGTTATCATAATGGTGAATTTTATATTTATTATCCTGATCCTGATTTTGGAATTTATCTTATCAAAGCAAAAAATGCTGCAGGTCCATGGAGCGAACCTGTACTGGTAGCAGGCAGGAAAAGGTTTGATAGATCCATGTCCGTTTTGGGATGATGACGGAAAGGTTTATCTGGTTCATGCCTATGCAGGAAGCCGTGCCGGAATTAAAAGTATCATTGTTGTAAAAAAATTAAATGCAGACGGAACCAAAGTTATGGATGAAGGAAAATTGGTGTACGATGGTCATGAAACTGATCCCACCATTGAAGGCCCGAAGTTTTATAAACGCAATGGCTACTATTACATTTTTGCTCCTGCGGGTGGTGTACCTACAGGATGGCAATTGGTATTGCGATCAAAAAATATTTATGGTCCTTATGAACGAAAAGTGGTAATGGACCAGGGCTCGTCAACCACTAATGGTCCACACCAGGGCGCATGGGTTAACATACACAAACAGGCGAAGATTGGTTCCTGCATTTTCAGGATAAAGATGCTTATGGAAGAGTAGTTCATCTGCAGCCAATGAAATGGATAAATGACTGGCCGGTAATTGGTGTTGATAAAGATGATGGAAAAGGCGAACCGGTAATGCGCTATAAAAAACCAAATGTTGGAAAAACATATCCAATACAAACACCTGCAGAAAGCGATGAATTTAATGGAACCACTTTGGGCCTGCAATGGCAATGGATGGCCAATCCAAAAGCTACCTGGTATTTCATGAATCCTGCAAACGGAACATTGCGGTTGTTTTCTGATAAAATTCCTGATAGTGCCAAAAATTTATGGGATGTGCCAAATGTATTGTTGCAAAAATTTCCTGCAGATGAATTTATGATTACCACCAAAATGACTTTTAATCCCAATACAAAACTGGAAAATGAAAAAGCGGGTTTAGCGGTAATGGGTTTTAGTTATGCGAATCTTGCCCTCAAAAATATAAAAGGAAATTTGTATCTTGTTTATACAGTTTGTAAGGATGCAGAGAATGGCGCAAGGGAAAAAGAGCAACCGATTATACAAGTAAAAAACGGCAAAATTTATCTTAGAGTTAAAGTAGCTAATGGAGGAAAATGTCAATTCAGTTATAGTTTTGATGGAAATTCTTTTACAAATGCTGGTGAAGAATTTGCAGCAGAAGTAGGAAAATGGAAAGGCGCCAAAGTGGGCTTATTTTGTACAAGAGAAAATCAAATGAATGATTCGGGCTATGCGGATTTTGATTGGTTTAGAATAGAACCTTTACAATAAAAATAAAAATGAAACAATTTATTGAATGCGCATTATTGGTATCAATTATTTCGATGTCTTTTATTAAGCCACCGAAAAAAATAAAAGTTCTTTTCTTTGGTGATTCTATTACGCAGCAAGCAGTTCAGCCTAACGGCTACATTGTAAAAATGGATAGTATCATAAAGCAATCTCACCTTTCAGATTCGATTCAATTAATTGGCGCCGGCGTAAGCGGCAATAAGATTTATGATCTGTATTTACGCATGGAAAGCGATGTGCTTGATAAAAATCCAGACGTCGTAATTGTTTATATTGGTATCAACGATATCTGGCATAAAAGAACTTCACAAACCGGCACTGATGCTGATAAATATGAAAAATTTTATCGTGCGATCATAAAGAAATTGCAAGACAAAAAAATCAAAGTAATTCTTTGCACTCCGACAGTTATTGGCGAAAAAAATGATTGCAGTAATGAACAGGATGGCGACCTCAACAAATACAGCGATATTATAAGAAATTTATCAAAAGAACTTGCTTTGCCATTGGTTGATTTAAGAAAAATATTTACCGAATATTTAAAAGATAACAATCCTTCCAACCAGGAAAAAGGGATTTTGACGGTAGATAAAGTTCATCTGAATCCAACAGGAAACTTGATAGTCGCTAATGCGATGTGGAAAATTATTCAACCTCTTTTAAAATAATTTTTTATGAAAAAAAATGAAAACCATGAAACCAATTAATACTGCTTTATGTTCTTTCGGAATGAGTGGCTGGGTTTTTCATGCGCCATTCCTGCAGGTAAATCCTGGGTTTAATTTATATGCGGTTTGGGAAAGAACAAAAAACACCGCGCATGAAAAATATCCTGATGTAAAAATTTACCGGTCGTTGGAAACTATGCTGGCAGACGATTTGATAGAATTGGTAATTGTAAACACTCCTAATTACACGCATTATGAGTATGCAAAAAAAGCATTGGAAGCAGGTAAGCATGTTATCGTTGAAAAACCTTTTACCATTAACGTTGATCAAGGAAAGGAATTGATTGAACTTGCTAAAAAAAATAATAAAAAATTGTCCGTTTACCAAAATCGCCGATACGATAGTGATTATAAAACAATAAAGAAAGTAATTGCTGAAAATTTAATTGGCAAACTGGTGGAAGTGGAAATGCATTTCGACAGGTTTAATGAGGAATTGAGCCCCAAACTACATAAAGAAACTCCAGGCCCTGGAGCGGGATCCTTATACGATCTCGGTTCGCATTTAATTGATCAGGCTTTGCAGTTATTTGGAATGCCTGATCAACTTTTCGCCGATATAAGAATCATAAGGCCTATGTCAAAGGTGGATGATTACTGGGAAATCCTGTTGTATTACCCGGAGCTGAGGGTAAGATTAAAATCAAGTTATGTGGTGAGAGAACCTTTACCCGGATATATATTTCATGGATTAAAGGGCTCATTTATAAAACCAAAAACAGACAACCAGGAAGATACTTTAAAGAAAGGTATTTTACCTGGGAAAAGTGATTGGGGCAAAGAACCCGATTCAGAAAAAGGTTTGCTCCACACAACGATAAACGGTAAAATTGTGAAAGAATATATTCAATCGGAACAAGGAAATTATGGCGAATATTATGAGGGTGTTTATGAGGCAATCAGAAATAATAAACCCATGCCGGTAACCGCGGAACAAGGAGTAGAAGTTATCAGGATTATTCAGGCTGCCTTTGAAAGTAGTGAAGCGATGCGCGTCATTGAGATATAAATGTTCTTTTAAGAACTATAAGTTTAAAAAATTTTTGCCATGGTTCCTGCTCCTCGGGGCAGCATCAAAAGAATTCTAGATGGCGGTTCCTCTCGAACCATGTTAAAAAGCACATTGCCAGCAGGCTTAAATGCATCGGTAACGTTTTCGGTATCGTTTGCGTAAATAAATATATCAAATTCGATTGCAATTAATAAATATGGGAGTACAATTGTTCATTAACAATTACATCTATTATGATATTTTTTAGAAAGAGAGTTTTATTTTTTTGTATAAGTATCGGTTTTGTTTTTTGCGCAGCAGCGCAGGGCAGTAAATTTCCGGTGGTAAAACTTCCATCTTTTAAAAAAGATAGTTTCAATATTATTAAATATGGCGCCAAGGCGGATGGTATTACTCTGAATACAAAAGCGATTAATGATGCCATAAATGCATGTAATAAAAAGGGCGGTGGTGTAGTGGTAATTCCGGAAGGCCTTTGGCTTACGGGGCCCATTGTTTTAAAAAGCAATGTAAACCTTCATTTGCAAAAAAACGCCCTGCTGCAGTTTACCAGTAATTTTGATGAATATCCTTTAGTAGAAGGCAATTGGGAAGGATTACCACAAATGCGCAATCAATCGCCGGTAAGCGGCTGCCAATGCAACTAATATAGCGATTACAGGTTTTGGAATTATTGATGGAAATGGTGATGCATGGCGCATGGTAAAAAAAGACAAACTGAACGAGTCTCAATGGAAAAAATTAGTTGCGTCGGTGGTGTTTTGAGCGATGATAAAAAAACATGGTATCCGTCAGAAAAATCTTTGAAAAGGCTCTAATGCTAAAAAACCCTGGAGTTATTTCACCAGAAAAAAATGCTGCTTTTTATAATGAGATTAAAGATTTTCTACGTCCTAATATGGTATTATTAACCCGTTGTAAAAAAGTTTTATTAGAAGGTGTTACTTTTCAAAATTCTGCTGCGTGGAACCTGCATCCTTTGATGTACAGAGGATTTGACGGTTAGAAATGTTTACGTTAAAAATCCATGGTATGCGCAAAATGGTGATGGCATTGATGTGGAAAGTTGTAAAAATGTCTTGATTGAAAACAGCACTTTTGATGTAGGTGATGATGGAATTTGTATTAAATCCGGAAGAGATGAAGCAGGAAGAAAAAGAGCCATGCCTACGCAGAATGTTTGGATAAAGCAATTGTACTGTTTATCATGCGCATGGCGGATTTGTAATTGGCAGCGAAATGAGCGGCGGTGCAAAAAATATTTATGTTGATGATTGCACTTTTATCGGTACAGATATTGGCCTTCGTTTTAAAACGACCCGCGGGCGTGGAGGCGTAGTGGAAAATATTTTCATCAACAACATTAATATGAAAGACATTCCTGGCGAAGCCATTTTGTTTGACATGTATTATGAAGCGAAAGACCCTATCGCATTATCCGGTGAAAAAAGAGAAGCGCCAAAAGTGGTAATGCTTCCGGTAACTGAAGAAACGCCGGTATTTAGAAATATGTTTGTAAATAACGTTGTTTGCGATGGCGCCGAAAAAGCTGTATTCATCAGGGGTTTACCCGAAATGCATATTCAGAATATCTCATTAAGTAATATGGTGATCCAGGCAAAAAATGGGATTGATATCAGTGAAGCCACCGGCATTACTTTTAAAAATGTGGAGATAATAACACCCAATACCAACCCGGTTGTTGCCATTCTAAACAGCAGCGATGTATCATTTCAAAAATTGAAATATCCGGCATCGGCAAAAATATTATTTCGGATAGGTGGGGATCGGGTAAAAAATATTTCTGTTAGCAATTCGGATACTTCTTTAGCTAAACAAACGGTGGTATTTGAATTTGGCGCAAAAGAAAATGATTTTAAAATAAAATAAAAGGCAATCATGAGAATAACAGTGAGCATATTTCTTTTAGTATTTGCATCATTTTTTGTAAATGCGCAAACGGTTCCTTCTTACGCGGAAAAAATGGCGAAAACTGTTATGGCAATCTGGAAAGATTCATTATCGGTTGAAGATAGCAAGCCATTGAAGTGGAGTTATGATGAAGGGGTGGTTTTAAAAGGTATCGAAGGGCTTTGGTATAAAACGAGTGACCGGGAATATTTTGACTATATGCAAAAAAGGATGGATCTTTTTATAGAAAATAATGGAAATATCAGAACCTATAAATTGGAAGATTACAATATTGACAATGTTTTGTGCGGCAGAATTTTACTCACACTTTACCAGGTAACAGGCAAAGAAAAATATTTTAAAGCGGCATCCATTTTAAGAGATCAACTTAAACAACAACCCCGTTTAAACAATGGCGGCTTTTGGCATAAAAAAAGGTATCCTTACCAGATGTGGCTTGATGGGCTTTACATGGGCGAGCCATTTTACGCGGAATGGGCTGCTACATTTAAAGAGGATTCCTCATTTAATGATATTGCGAAGCAATTTATTTTAATGGAGAAACATTCGAGAGATGCGAACACCGGCTTAATGTATCATGGCTATGATGAATCGAAAAAGGAAGCCTGGGCCAATAAGAATACCGGGCTTTCGCCTAACTTTTGGGCGCGCGCCATGGGATGGTATGGAATGGGATTAGTAGATGCATTGGAATATTTTCCCAAAAACCATCCGCAAAGAAAAGAACTCATCACTATTTTAAACAGGTATGCGGCAGCAGTTACAAAAGTCCAGGATGCTAAAACCGGTTTATGGTGGGATGTTTTAAATTTTCCCAATAGAAAAGGAAATTATTTGGAAGCCTCTGCGAGCAGTATGTTCGTGTATACATTAGCAAAAGGTGCACGTCTTGGCTATCTGCCTGTTTCATACGTGACCGTGGCAAAACAAGGTTATGCCGGGATTATTAAAAAATTTATTACAAACGACAATGGACAAACGAATCTTACAAGGCACCGTAAGTGTTTCAGGCCTGGGAGGCTCACCTTACCGGGATGGCAGTTATGACTATTATGTAAGTGAAAAAGTGGTGACCAACGATCCTAAAGGAGTGGGCGCTTTTCTTCTTGCTTCCAATGAAATTGAATTATTGCCAACCTTATCTATTGGCAAAGGAAAGACGGTTTTATTAGACTCTTATTTTAATAATGAATTTAAAAAAGACGCGGCTGGTATTATGCAATCTTTTCATTACAAATGGGAAGAACAGGATAATGGTGGGTTTTCATTTTTGGGATATTTGTTTAATAGCTATGGCGTAAAAACTGAAACGCTGTATTCAGCGCCAACAGCGGATAATTTAAAGAAAGCAAATATTTATCTCATTGTAGATCCTGACAATGAGAAAGAAACTGATAAGCCAAATTATATTGAGCAAAAAGATATTGACGCAATTTATAATTGGGTAAAAGATGGGGGAGTTTTGGTAATGATGGCAAATGACAGCGCCAATGTTGAACTTCCACATTTTAATCAATTAGCGCAACGTTTTGGAATTCATTGGAGTGATACAAGCCGCAATATGGTTAAGAATAACCAGTATGAAACGGGCGCCATTTATATTCCTAAAAATAACCCGATATTTCCCTCGGTAAATAAAGTTTTTCTAAAAGAAATTTGTTTATTGAATTTGCAACCACCTGCAAAAGCAAGTGTATCACAGGATGGAGATGCTATAGTGGCTGTAGCCAAAGTCGGTAAGGGCACCGTATTTGCAGTAGGTGATCCGTGGCTGTATAATGAATATGTAGATGGAAGAAAATTACCCGCGGAATATCAGAATGCACTTGCCGCAAGAGATTTAATAAAATGGCTTATCAAGCAATCCTCTAAATGACAAAGATATTTTTCTACATTGCTTTCTTATTATTTTCCAGCGGAACAGTAGTTGCACAGGATTTAGTTGCTGATAATATGTTGCTGTATCAACGAACAATTGGTGGCTGGCCAAAGCACATTGGCAATGTAAAAATCGATTATTCAAAAGAGCTTTCCGCTGCTGATAAAGCTGGTTTAATTGACGACGCGTCCATGAATGACGCTACTATTGATAATGATGCCACTTCAAAAGAAATCAGGTATCTGATAAAAATTTATAAGAAAAGTGGTAGTCAAAAATATCTTTCCGCTGCAGAAAAAGGAATTCATTATTTATTGATCATGCAAAATAATCAGGGAGGCTGGCCACAGTTTTATCCGGATTCAAGTTTTTACAGAAAAGAAATCACCTTCAATGACGATGCCATGATCAATGCAATGAATATACTTTGGGATGTGGAATATGGTAAAAACGATTTTGATCTGGTAAATGCTAATTTAAAAGCGCCTTGTGCAAAAGCGGTCAACAAAGGGATTGAATGTATTTTAAAAACCCAGATCAGGGTAAATGGAAAACTGACCGTTTGGTGCGCCCAATACGATAACCATACTTTACAACCGGCAAAAGCGAGATCGTACGAATTGGTTTCCTTAAGTGGAAAAGAGAGTGTGGGGATCGTTCAATTTTTAATGAAGATTGAGCATCCTTCAAAAGAAATAAAAACTGCTATAAACGCTGCTGTACAATGGTTCCGGCAGTCCGGAATCGACGGATTTAAATATGCAGATGTTAAAGACGACACCCAACCAAACGGCAGAGACAGGGTTTTAGTTCCTGAAAAAAATTCAACCGTTTGGGCAAGGTTTTACGATATAGAAACTAATAAGCCATTTTTTTCTGGAAGAGATGGAATTAAAAAATGGTCCGTTACAGAAATTGAAAATGAAAGGCGTACCGGTTATGGATGGTATGGCACATGGGCAATAGAATTATTGGAAAAAGAATATCCTGAATGGCTGGCAAAGAATTCATAAAGATGAAAAAAAGTTTACAGCATATCATTTTAATTGCAGCAGCATTTATGTTGATACCAACGTTATGTGGTAAAGTCTTTTCTCAAACTAAATTCAAAAAAATAATTGTTGATAAAAGTGGCAAAGGCAATTTTACTTCTATTCAAAATGCCATTAACTCTTTATCAGATACTTCAGTGCAACCAAGAATTATATTTATAAAAAAAGGCACTTATAATGAAAAGGTTTTTATTACCAAACACAATATTGTTTTAGAAGGTGAAAGCAGAGATCAAACAATCATTACACAATCGATCGCAAGAGATGAGTGGAGATGCTCAAACCCCGATGATTGGGGTGTTGCCACAATGAATATTGATGGAAATGATATTACACTTCAAAACCTAACCATAACAAATAGTTATGGCTTTGATCATAAAAAAGAACGGGTGATTGATTGCGCTTCCGATTCAATTACTCATCAAAAAACAATTTCGCCCTCAGGCCACCAGATGGCTTTACGAACTATGAAGGCCACAAGATTGAAAGCAATTAATGTTCATTTTAAAGCTTTTGCCGGCGATACAGTCAGTCCCTGGAATGTAGAAGACGGCATGTTTTATTTTAAAGATTGCGTGATGGAAGGAGGTGTAGATTTTTATTGCCCGCGCGGCTGGGCTTATGCTGAAAATTGCCGGTTTATTGCTAATACAGGCGCAGCAAGCATTTGGCACGATGGTTCGGCACATGAAGATTCGAAGACTGTTTTAAAGAATTGTTCTTTTGAAGGGTTTGATAATTTTAATTTAGGCCGTTATCATAAAGACGCCCAGTTCTACCTGATCAATTGCCGCTTCGCCAAAAACATGGCAGATAAAGACATTTACCTGGTACCAACTTCTAACAAAATTCAATGGGGAAGAAGGGTCTATTATTTTAATTGCCATAGAGAAGGCGGAGATTATGGTTGGTTTAAAAACAATCTTTCTACCGCCAAAGATGCTCCATCCCCTGATGCAATAAATGCTTCCTGGGTTTTTAAAGAAAGGTGGAACCCTTTATTATCTGCAACCAACTCATTTAAAAATAAAACTAAAATTTCAAATGCTACCTCTATCACCAAAAATCCGATGGATCAATAGGGTGGGCAAAAAATAGTAACCCGTATGAAATTATCACGCTATACTTTAAAAAACATTTCCTCTGAAAAAGTCATTTTGCCAGATGAATCCATCTTTGAATTACCTGAAAAAGTGTTGCAATTCGGCACCGGAATGTTGCTTCGCGGCCTGCCGGATTATTTTATTGACAAGGCCAACCGGATGGGCATTTTCAATGGCAGAATTGTAATGGTGAAGACAACTTCAAGGGGCGATGCGACTGCGTTTGACAAGCAGGATGGCCTATACACTTTATGTGAGCGCGGCATTGTAAACGGTGAAAAGATAGAGGAGAATATTGTCAGCTCATCCATAAGCAGGGTATTAATTGCGCAGCAGGAATGGCAGCAAATTTTGGAATGCGCGCACAATGAAGAATTAAAAGTAATCATCTCAAATACCACCGAAGTAGGTATTCAATTAGTAAACGATGATATCCGCCGTTATCCACCGGTTTCTTTTCCCGGAAAATTACTTGCATTTCTGTATGAAAGATTTATTGCTTTTAACGGCAGCGATGATAGCGGCTTTGTAATTGTACCTACAGAATTAATTGTAGATAATGGAAGGAAGCTTGAATCTATCGTTTTGGAATTAGCGCATCTAAATTCCCTCGAAGATGATTTTATTGAATGGCTTGAAAAATGCAATTTTTTCTGTAATTCTTTGGTCGACAGGATCGTAACCGGAATGCCGGACAGCGAAATAAAAAACATGATAGAAAATGAATTAGGATTTCAAGATGAGCTATTAACTATTTCTGAAGTTTATAGTTTGTGGGCTATAGAGGGAGACCAACAAATAAAAGACATTTTATCTTTTGCACAGGCTGATGAAGGAGTAGTTATTGAGCCAAATATTGACCTGCACCGTGAATTAAAATTACGTTTACTGAATGGAACTCATACCCTAACCTGCGGGCTTGCTTTTCTGGCGGGCTATGATACAGTGCAGCAATCCATGGAAGACAGTATTTCCGCGGATTTTATCGCGGAATTGATGAGATACGAAATAGCGCCTTCCATTCCTTACGAAATGGACGAGTTCATTAAAGATGCTTTCATTTCCAAAGTGCTTGACCGTTTTCGAAATCCACACATTAATCATCATTGGAAAAGTATCACCCTTAATTATAGTTCTAAAATGAAAATGAGGTGTATTCCATTGTTAATTAATTATTATAAGACTAATGAAACGGCACCGCATTTATTTGCTTTAGGGTTTGCATCCTACCTTTATTTCATGAAAGCTGTGAAACAAGATGGTAATAATTTTTTCGGAGAATTTAATGGTGAACCTTATTTAATAGAAGATGATATGGCAGAGAAATTTTATACTTTATGGAACAAAAAACCTGCTGACCGTGTGGTGAAAGATGTTTTAAAAGATCTTTCCTATTGGGGATATGATCTTTCACGCCTTCCTGGCTTCCAGGATAGCGTTACCGGGAACTTAAACAGTATTATTAACAATGGAATGAAAAAAACTCTTGAAAGAGCGCTGTCCAATAAAAAAATTGCCTAAATGAACCATAAAATAACAAAAGTTCATCCAAATGATAATCTTTTAGTAGCGTTAACGGATCTTGCAAAGGATGAAAAAGTTAACTATAACGGTGATGAATATACGCTGGCAGACAGAATCCCGGCGAAGCATAAATTTGTAACAAAGGATATGCAGCCCGGAGACGAATTATTTATGTATGGGGTTTTGGTAGGAAAAGCCCAAAGCGCCATCCCAAAAGGAGGAAGAATTACAACTGCTAATGTAAAGCACGCTGCAAGCGGTTTTGAAATTGGCGAAAGAAAACTTGATTGGCATAAGCCCGAAATTTCTAAATTTATTGACAGAACCTTTATGGGTTTTCACAGAGCTGATGGAAAAGTAGGAACAGCCAATTACTGGCTTGTAATTCCATTGGTTTTTTGTGAAAACAGAAATATCGAAGTCTTGCGCGAAGCATTGGTAAATGAATTGGGTTATGGAAGAAATCAAAATAAAAAAGTAGAGGTTTCGAAATTGATAGACCTGTATAAAGAAGGAAAAAACATTGATGATATTTTAAGCGCCGATGTTTCTGTTCAGGTGGAAGAAGCAAAAAAACAAAGGATTTTTCCAAATGTAGATGGCATAAAATTTTTATCGCACGAAGGCGGATGTGGCGGTACACGCCAGGATGCACAAGCATTGTGTGGTTTGCTTGCAGGATATATTACGCATTCCAATGTAGCAGGCGCCACTATTCTAAGTCTTGGATGCCAGAATGCGCAGGTTGGTATTTTGCAGGAGGAAATAAAAAAACGTGACCCGAATTTTTCCAAACCGTTATATGTTTTAGAGCAACAACAAATTGGAAAGGGTTCAGATTTGTTATCGATGGCAATAAAACAAACATTTGCCGGTTTGGTTCATGCCAATTCATTGGAAAGAAAACCAGCACCGTTGAGTAAATTATGTATTGGATTGGAATGTGGTGGCTCTGATGGCTTTAGCGGAATTTCTGCTAACCCGGCGATCGGGTATACATCAGATTTATTAGTAGCGCTTGGCGGTTCAGTAATACTTTCTGAATTTCCTGAATTGTGTGGGGTAGAACAAAATATTAGTGATCGTTCTATTGATAAAGAAACCGCGGTTCGCTTTGGTGAGTTAATGAAAACTTACAATGAAAGAGCCAAAGCCGTAGGTTCCGGTTTTGATATGAATCCTTCACCGGGTAATATTAAAGACGGGTTAATTACCGATGCGATAAAATCTGCAGGTGCTGCCAAAAAAGGTGGCACATCACCTGTTATCGCTGTCCTGGATTATCCTGAAATGGTAACCAAACCGGGCTTGAATTTATTATGCACACCGGGCAATGATGTGGAGAGTACCACAGCAGAAGTTGGCTCCGGTGCCAATATTGTTTTGTTTACCACAGGACTCGGTACACCAACAGGAAATCCTATTGCCCCTGTAGTAAAACTTTCGAGCAATACCACTTTATTTAACAAAATGAACGATATTATAGATATAAATACCGGAACTATTATAGAAGGCGACGAAACCATTGAGCAGGCAGGAGAGCGTATTTTAGAATATGTAATAAAAGTTGCCAGTGGTGAAGTTGAAGTAAGCGCAGTAAGGCATAGACAGAATGATTTTATTCCATGGAAAAGAGGAGTAAGCCTGTAAACCGTTGCAGTATTACTTTGCACAGAGTTTCCATATCACTCATCAACATTCGAATTACTCATTAAATTCATTGAAAAATATTTTATGAAAAAATTTTTAGACGAAAACTTTTTACTTCAGACAGAAACAGCAAAAAAATTGTATCATGATTTTGCAAAGGAAATGCCTATCATCGATTATCATTGCCATCTTCCGCCAGATCAGATTGCAGATGATATTAATTTTGAAAATCTTACCCAGGTTTGGCTGTATGGCGATCATTATAAATGGCGTGCCATGCGTACCAATGGTGTAGATGAAAGCTATTGCACCGGCAACAAAACTGATTATGAAAAATTTGAAAAATGGGCAGAAACTGTTCCTTATACTTTGCGCAATCCATTATATCACTGGACACATCTGGAACTGCAACGTTATTTTGATGTACATGAAATACTGAATCCTGAAAGCGCTAAAAGATATTTATGATGAATGCACCGAAAAATTGCAAACAAAAGAATATTCTGTTCGCAATCTGCTGCGCAAAATGAATGTAAAAGTGGTTTGTACAACAGATGATCCGATTGATCACTTTAGAGCATCATCAAAAAATAAAAGATGATGGATTTGAAATAAAAATATTGCCTGCATTTCGTCCTGATAAAGCCATGAATGCAGATGATGCGAATGATTTTAATGCTTATGTAAAAAAACTGGAAACGGTAAGTGGAATACACTGTTACCTCTTATCAATCGTTACTTGGATGCATTAAAACAGCGCCATGATTTTTTTGCAGCCATGGGTTGCTCTGTTTCTGATCATGGTCTGGAACATATTTATGCAGAAGATTATACCGATGCGGAAATTGAATCAGCTTTTCAATAAAATCCGCAGTGGGCAACGAGCTTTCAACTGAAGAAAACCTGAAATTTAAATCGGCCATGCTGCATGTTTTTGCGATATGGGATTGGGAAAAAGGATGGGTACAGCAATATCATTTGGGTGCATTGCGAAATAACAATATCCAGGATGTTGAAACAGCTTGGCCCCGATACAGGCTGGGATTCTATTGGTGATTTCTCAACAGGGAAAATCACTGGCAAAATTTTTAAATAAGCTCGATGCCAACAATCAACTGGCAAAAACCATTATATATAATCTTAATCCTGCAGATAATGAATTGATGGCAACCATGATTGGAAATTTTAATGATGGATCTGTTGCGGGTAAAATTCAATTCGGTTCTGCATGGTGGTTTCTAGATCAGAAAGATGGCATGACCAAACAGATGAATGCCTTATCCAATATGGGTTTGCTGAGCCGGTTTGTAGGTATGCTTACTGATTCAAGAGTCTTTCTTTCTTTTCCACGCCATGAATATTTCCGAAGAATTCTATGCAATTTGTTTGGTGAAGAAATTGAAAATGGTGAATTGCCAAATGATATTGAATGGACAGGAAAAATTATCAAGGATATTTGTTATAATAATGCAAAGAATTATTTTGGCTGGTAAATTTTTTTTGTAAGTAAGACCATCAGCGTCTGACTACTAAATATTAAATCTAAAAAAACAGAAAAAGATCCTTTTGCCGTGAATGTATTTGCATGAGCTTTTTTATTTTAATATAGATAATAGTTTACCATCTGTTTCTGATGTTTTTTTGAATTCTTTTGGTTGTACATTTAGCGCCATTCATTTATTTCATGCAAAAGAAGAGACTTATAGTTATCGGTGGGGAAGCGGCTGGATTTTTTTGTGCCGTAAACGTGGCGAAACAAAATCCGGAATTGGAGACGATAATCCTTGAAAAATCAAACAAACTACTTAGTAAAGTTAGAGTAAGCGGGGGAGGGCGTTGCAACGTAACTCACGCCTGTTTTAGTATTTCGGAAATGATCAAAAAATATCCCCGCGGAGAAAAATTTTTAAAACAGGCATTCCATCATTTCTTTACAACAGACACAATCAACTGGTTTGAAGAAAGAAATATCAGGCTAAAAACTGAATCTGATGGGCGGATGTTTCCTGAAAGCAATTCATCTGAAACCATAATTAAGTGTTTAATGCAGGAAGCCAACAGATTTGGTGTTGAAATTCTGATGAACCGGGATGTCGTGGAGATCGAAAGGACTTCTTCGCCGGAAACCAAAGGACGTTTTAAATTATTGTCAAAAGACGGTTCTCATTTAGAAGCTGATTTTGTTTGCGTCGCGTGCGGCGGTTTTCATAAATCTGAACAGTATAGCTGGCTTAGTAAACTTGGCATTGGGTATGAAAACCCTGTGCCATCATTGTTTACTTTTAATGTTCCTAAAAATCCTATTTGTGAACTGATGGGTGTTTCTGTTGAAAATGTTCAGGTGAAAATTAACGGAACCAAGCTATCTCAAAACGGGCCGATACTTATTACTCACTGGGGTTTCAGCGGGCCTGCTGTTTTAAAGTTATCAGCTTTTGCGGCTATTGAACTTGCTCAGAAAAAATATGATTTTACTATTTCGATCAACTGGCTAAGTGAATATCATGAAAATTCTCTTTTGATAAAACTAAAAACAGTAAGACATGAACAGGCTTCAAGAAAAATCATCAATAAAAGCCCGTTTGCCCTTCCACAAAGGCTTTGGGAATATCATTTACAACAATGCGGAATTAATCCGGACATAAGATGGGCAGACCTTCCTGCCAAACAACAAAACCAGTTGGCCAAACAACTTTGCGCCCAACAATTTCAGGTAAAAGGCAAAACGACTTTTAAAGAAGAATTTGTTACGGCAGGTGGTATAAAATTGAATGAAATTGATGCCAATACCATGCAAAACAAGATGATCCCAAACTTATTTTTTGCAGGCGAAATCTTAAATGTGGATGGGATAACCGGCGGTTTTAATTTTCAGCACGCATGGACGAGCGGATGGATCGCTGCACAAGAAATTTCAAGATTAGCTATTAATTCGTCTGAACCAGGATTTTCAGGATTGGAAGATTAGCAGGATTATTTTTCTAAATTCTTTAATTGCCTGAAATAGGATTATCCTATAATCCTTTAATCAAAAAAATCTTAGTTCAGACCTATTCTTTTATACTTCTTTAACTGTCGAACCAGGATTTTTCAGGATTGGAAGATTAGCAGGATTATTTTTCTATATAGAAGATTAGCAAAATTATTTTTCTACAATCCTTTAATTGCCTGAAATAGGAATATCCTATAATCCTTTAATCAAAAAAATCTTAGTTCAGACTTAATCAAAAAAATCTTAGTTCAGACCTACAACTTCACCTTCACTACCAGTTTTTTTACAAGCCCTTTGCCGATCATCGGCGCATGAACATCCTCCGGATAAAAAATAGCAAATTGCCCTTCGTGTAACTCAAAATAAGTGTCTGGCTGGTCATTAAAAAAAGTTACATCTTTTTCAGTATTGTAGGGAGTTTTTATATCGGTGGTTTTGTCGCGGGGTTTCCAGCCAAAAGTTTCAACCTCAGAAAGGCAAACCTGTATATCAATGAAATGATCGTGCGCTTCAAATTTTGCCTCTTCTTTTTTTAGTCCTTCTTTTTCAGAAACAGAAGCATGAAGATCTGCACCTATAATTGGATATTTCCCAACCACTATTTCTTTTAAGTTTTGCGATGTAATGAACTCAAATGCTTTTGCAAAAAGCGGATGAAGCTGAATATATTTTTCAGAATTTGATAAAGTATCTATGATCATAATTTTATGTTTTACGTTTTTAAAAAATGAAAATCAAAAAGAAAAAATCCGCTCAAATCTTTCAATTTAAACGGATTTGCATTTCTTTTATTTTCCCTTTCAGGATAAGTTATTTTTATCTTACTACTCTTCCGGAAGCGTCACCTTTCATCAGCCCCTTTACATCGCTAAGTGTCGCATGATTCAGGTCTCCGGGGATGGTATGTTTTAATGCGGAAGCAGCCACACCAAATTCTGCCGCATCTTTTAATTCCATTCCGGTAACTAATCCATAAATAAAGCCACTTGCAAATGAATCACCACTGCCTACACGGTCTACAATACGCACATCATATTCTTTTGAATGATAAAATTCATTGCCATCATAAACCAATGCGCTCCATCCATTGTCTGAAGCGCTGTGGCTTTCCCTTAAAGTGGAAGCGATATATTTAAAACCAAATTTTTCTTTCATTTGCTGAAATACATCTTTATAGCCATCAAGATTCAATTCACCTTTGGTAACATCCGTTCCTTTGCTTTTGAATCCTAAAGTAGTATCAGCGTCTTCTTCATTACCTATGCATACATCTACATATTGGCAAAGGCGCGTCATCACTTCTCTTGCCTTTTCTTTGCTCCACAATTTTTTACGATAATTAAGATCGATGCTTGTCGTAATCCCTTTTGCTTTTGCAGCTTTTAACGCCGCTTCTGTAAGCGCCGCAGCTTTATCACTCAAAGCTGGCGTAATCCCTGTAGTATGAAACCACGAAGCGCCTTCAAATATTTTATCGAAATCAAAATCAGCAATTTCAGCTTCTGAAATGGAAGCATTGGCACGATCATAAATCACCTGCGATGCACGCATAGCTGCGCCTGTCTCTAAAAAATAAATTCCTAACCTATCGCCGCCGCGGGCTACAAACTGTGTATCTACACCATACCGGCGTAAATGATTGATAGCGGATTGCCCGATCGCATTATCAGGAACTTTTGAAACAAATACTCCCTGCAAACCATAATTACAAAGCGCAGCCGCTACATTCGCTTCGCCGCCACCATAAGTGACATCAAAACTATCCGACTGTACAAATCTTTTAAAACCGGGTGTAGATAAACGAAGCATTATTTCTCCAAGTGTAACAACTTTTTTTGCCATGATCCTTAATTAATTTAGATTAAATATTTAGTATTTTAGCGAAAGCGCTTTCAGCCAAATCTCATTCATATTTGTTTAAAGAACAAGTATTTTAGCAATAATTATTAAAAAATCAACGGTAACGATTGCGTAAAACGATTGAAAAACGATTTCGGATAACTGAAACATTCAAATATTGAATGTTTTTCCAGGCATTTTTTATTACACCCATCATACGGCCATGGTTACACGAAATTTTTTTGGAAATTTATATGGTGTTCTATAAAATTTTAAAAATTAGCATTCTATTCAATGATTTATGCAATACGATAACGATTGCGTAAAAAGTTACTTGTTTAATAATATAATTCCAATATTATTGTTCAATTATAAAAAGAATAGTTATGGATAAAAAAAATGATTTATTAAAATTGATTCCTGAACAGGGAATTTTACCTCTTTATTTTTACAAGGACGCAGAAGTAAGCGTACAGGTTTTAAGAGCATTATACCATGCTGGTATAAGAACTGTAGAGTACACCAACCGTGGGGAAGCTGCCCTACAAAATTTTAAAAAGATGCGTGAGGTTTGTGATTCTGAATTAAAAGGAATGTATCTTGGAATCGGCACTATTAAAAATGGAACCATGGCGCAAACATTCATTGATGCAGGCGCTGATTTTATTATCTGCCCCGGGCTTGTGGAAGAGGTTGCCAAAGTAGCAGATACCAATAATATGCTGTGGGTACCAGGCTGTATGACACCCACAGAAATTATCCGGGCAGAAACTTTAGGAGCAAAAATGATAAAGCTTTTTCCGGGCAATATTTTAGGGCCGGAATTTATGAGCGCGATAAAATCATTATTCCCTGATCTTTTATTTATGCCGACAGGCGGTGTGGACCTGGATAAAGAAAACATTGCCCAATGGCTTACAGCCGGCGTTTGCGCAGTAGGAATGGGGAGTAAACTGATAAGCACAAAACTGCTGGAGCAAAAAGATTATTCAAAAATTGAAGAACTCGCCAAACAGGCATTGAATATTTTGAAATCACTAAGATAATTATTCCTAAACAAAACTATTATGGAGAAAAGTATTGAAATTGAAAAATCTATTAGTACGCAAAGGTCTGACGGAATTCAAAAAACCATCGGAAAGTACAGGTGGACAATTTGTTCATTGGTATTTTTTGCCACCACTATTAATTATCTCGACAGGCAGGTAATCAGTTTATTAAAATCAGTTTTATCAGCAGAGTTGCATTGGGATGACGGAGATTATGCCAATATTGAAATTGCGTTTAAAGTTTTTTATGCCTTCGGTATGTTAGGCGCAGGGCGCATTATTGATAAGCTGGGAACAAAAATCGGCTATGCTATTTCTACCGGTTTGTGGAGTGTCGCCGCGGTATGCCATGCGCTCGCTTCCAGTGTACTTGGCTTTGCAGTAGTCCGTTCTTTTTTAGGGGTTACTGAATCAGGAAATTTTCCGGCTGCTATAAAAACCGTAGCCGAATGGTTTCCAAAAAAAGAGCGTGCGTTAGCAACCGGGATATTTAATTCTGGCTCAAATTTAGGAGCCATAATTGCGCCGTTGACAGTTCCTTTTATTGCTGTTTACTGGGGATGGCAATGGGCGTTTATCCTTACCGGTTTAATAGGTTTTATCTGGCTAATCTTTTGGTGGATATTATATGAAGTACCCAAAAAACAAAAGCGGCTTTCGGCGGATGAATTGCTCTATATTGAAAGTGATAAAGATGAAACAGCAGAAGCGGAAATCGCGGGCGCAAAAATATCATGGGGAAAGTTATTGAGCTATAAACAAACCTGGGCTTTTGCGATAGGCAAATTTTTAACTGATCCGGTATGGTGGTTTTATTTATTTTGGCTGCCCGATTTTTTAGAGAGCCAGTATCATCTTACTATTACGCAAATCGCCGTGCCAGTGGCAGTGGTATACATGTTGTCAACAGTAGGAAGCGTAGGCGGAGGCTACCTTCCATTATCTTTAATAAAACGTGGCTGGCCTGTATTCAGGGCACGAAAAATTTCGATGCTGATATTCGCGTTGCTTGTGATCCCTGTTATTTTTGCTCAGTTAGCAGGTACGGTACATATGTGGTATGCTGTTTTAATTATTGGCCTTGCGGCAGCTGCTCACCAGGCATGGAGCGCCAATATTTTTACAACCGTTAGTGATATGTTCCCGAAAAGCGCTACTGCCTCTGTTACTGGTATTGGTGGTATGTTTGGTGGTTTAGGAGGTATTCTTCTTACTCTTTTTGTGCAAAAGAACATGTTTGTTTATTATCGCTCCATTGGTAAAATAGAGATCGCGTATTATATCATGTTTGCAGTTTGCGCGGGTGCCTACCTGTTAGCATGGATCATTATGCAGTTACTTGTGCCTAAAATGAAGCCGTTGAATTTATAATTGAGTATAACTACAATTGTCATTATGATAAGTTGGCATATTAACAAAGATCCCGGTTACTTTAATAACCGGGATCTTTGTTTTATAACAATCGTATTTTTTTTATTTTATCTTCCCTGGCTCCAGCTTCTTGCTCTTCTAAAACCACCGTGGGATGCGGGCTTGCGGCTCATCAGATTTTTTTGAACAACGGGTGTTTGTACAAATTGCATCGTGCTTGCATAAGGATGGCCTTCTACAACAGGGATCGTTTGATCAATCAATTTATGAATGTCGCGCAGGAAAGCCCTTTCTTCCATATCGCAAAAAGAAAATGCCGAACCTGAATTGCCAGCACGGCCTGTACGCCCGATTCTGTGTACATAAGTCTCAGGAATATTCGGTAACTCGAAATTAATGACGTGGCTTAAATCATCCACATCTATTCCACGGGCTGCAATATCTGTTGCCACCAGCACACGGATTTTTCCTTCTTTAAAATTGTTTAAAGCTTTTTGACGTGCGGCTTGTGTTTTATTGCCATGAATAGCATCTGCTTTAATACCGGCACGAATTAGTTCTTTAGCGATCTTATCAGCGCCATATTTTGTTCTTGTAAATACCAATGCATTTTGAATGGTGCCATCTTTAAAAGATGGATAAGCAATTGACGTTTATCATTTTTTTCAACCAGAAATATGTGTTGATCTACATTTTCCGATGTTGATGAAACGGCGGCTACTTCTACTCTTACCGGATTGGTCAATATAGAAGCGGAAAGCTTTGTAATTTCAGGCGGCATAGTTGCTGAGAAAAACAAAGTCTGTCTTTTTTCAGGCAATCTTGCAATAATTTTTTTCACATCGTGAATGAATCCCATGTCAAGCATACGGTCTGCTTCATCCAATACAAACATTTTAAGGCCTTGCAGTGATACAAATTTTTGGGCGATCAGATCTAATAACCTTCCGGGTGTAGCAATTAAAACGTCAACACCACGGCGCAATTCATTGGTTTGATGAAACTGAGAAACACCGCCAAAAATAACCGCGTGCCTTAAGCCTGTATGTTTTCCATAAGCGTCAAAGCTCTCATCAATTTGAATAGCAAGCTCACGGGTAGGAGTAAGGATCAATGCTTTTATATCATGATTATAAGCATCTTCTTTTTGCTGTAACAATAAATTTTGAAGGATAGGAATGGCAAATGCCGCTGTTTTTCCGGTACCTGTTTGGGCACATCCTAATAAATCTTTGCCACGTAAAATGTGCGGAATCGATTGTTCCTGAATCGGGGTGGGCATAGTATAGCCCTCTGTTTCGAGCGCCTTCAATATGGGCGCTACTAAATGTAGTTCTTTAAATGTCAATTTATTTTGTTTAACTGTAAAATGATAACTTCCTTGAAAACGAGGTGAATCTTGAAAGTTGGTTTTCAAATATGCTCAAAACCTATGACTTGATGAGCTGAGGAAGATTATCCAGTCTGCTAAGTAGGAGTATATAATATTTGCAAATATACATTTTAAATCCGGTAATTTTAATTTCTTTTTTGTTTATCAATTTATTTCTCTGGTTTTTAACAGGTTGATAAGGCTATAAATTTATTTGATTTTCTACAAAACGGAAAAAATCCATGCAGATTGTTATGCTATTGGAATATTTGATACATTTCTAACAACTGTTTTCTTCTTTTTACCTTTGCCTGTAAAAATAAGAATGGAAATTATACAATTTGAAGATAAAAATTTAGCTCATTATGCCTATGCGATAGTTAGCAACGGGCAAATAGCCTTGATTGACCCGGCAAGAAATCCTCAACCTTATTATGATCTGGCAAGGCAACATGATGCCAAAATTATTGCTGTAATTGAAACGCATCCGCATGCAGATTTTGTTAGCAGCCATTTAGAAATTCATGAAACTACCGGGGCAACTATTTATGTAAGTAAATTATTAGGTGCGGAATATGAGCATCAGACCTTTGATGAAGGTGATGTCATTAAAATTGGAAATATTAGTTTGAAAGCATTAAATACTCCGGGGCATTCTCCTGACAGCATCTGCGTTATTGCTATAAATGAAAAAGGAAAAAAGGAAGCCATTTTTACCGGCGATACTTTATTTATTGGCGATTGCGGCAGGCCGGATCTAAGAGAAACTACAGGCGCCATCACTACAGCACGTGAAGAACTGGCGAGACAAATGTATCATTCCTTAAGAGATAAACTAATTGATTTGCCAGAGGACGTTTTAGTGTATCCTGCACACGGCGCTGGTAGTTTATGTGGAAAAGGATTGAGCGAAAAAAACTCAAGTACCATAGGTGTCGAAAAAGCAACTAACTGGTGTTTACAAAAACTTACTGAGGAAGAGTTTGTAAAAGAACTTTTGGCAGATCAGCCATTTGTGCCAAAATATTTTACGTATGAAGTAGGATTGAATAAAAAGGGAGCAGGAAAATTTGAAGAAAGTATTGCAGCTATAAAGATCAGTGAAAATATTCCTGAAAAATTAGATGACCATATAATTATTGATTCAAGGAATAAAGATCTATTTAAAAACGGCCATCTTAAAAAAGCTATCAACCTGATGGACGATTTAAAATTTGAAACCTGGCTCGGAAGTATAGTGGCGCCTTATGAAAAATTTTATTTGATCGCGGAAAACAGAAGCCAGTTGCAGTCTTTAATAGAACGTGTGGCGAAAATAGGATATGAAGAACAAATTGTAACTGGTTTTATTGCCGAACAAATCATCGGTGAAAAGATGGAGGAATTAGATGTGGATCACTTTCGTAATTCCGTCAAAGATTTCACTGTGCTCGACGTTCGAAATAACTCAGAAGTAAAAGATAAAAATATTTTCGACAATGCGTTGCATATTCCATTGCCGGAACTCAGAGAACGTACCAATGAAATTCCGACCGATAAACCGATTGTAGTTCATTGTGCCGGTGGCTATAGAAGCGCTGCAGGCGCAAGTATCATTAAGGGACACTTAAATGGATCAGTAAAAATTTTTGATTTAAGTGAAGCTGTAAAAACATTTTAATTATGAATTTTATTAAAAAAAATCTGTTTGCCATAATAGGCGTTATCCTTGGGGCAATTGGCGGATATCTTTATTACCATTTTGTAGGATGTGTAAGTGGTACGTGTGCCATCACTTCCAAACCGTTGAACAGTACTTTGTATGGAGCTTTGATGGGTGGAGTATTTTTAAGCATTTTTCAAAGGAATAAAAAACCGGAAAATAAAACAACGATTCATGAAGAAAAATAAGGGCTCTAAAAAAATAGTAATTGATGTAAGAAGGCCTGAAGAATTTAATTCAGGACATGCAAATGGCAGCATCAATATTCCCTTGCAGGAAATGGAAAATCGTTTGGACGAGATCCGGAAAATCACGCAACCTATTGTTGTGGTTTGTGGTGGCGGTACAAGAAATGTAAAAGCATTTGAACTGTTGAAAAGCCATGGCATAGAAAGTGAAAAGGGTGGGGGATGGAAGGATGTTGAGCAGAGATTGACGAATTAGTTGACGAGTTAAAAAGTGAAAGTGATGCTTTAATTTTTGGAGAGTTTTAAAATAAAAGATTGAAAAAAAGTTTGCCTGCCAAACAATTCTCATAATACATAAAATGCTTAGGTCGCTCAATTTTTAGATTTCATATTTAATTAGTAACACTGAGCCGGTTGCTCATTCATAATCTACCGATGAAGGGATGCGGGATAGAAGCGGCATCCTTTTTTTGCAGCGCTTTTTTAGCCGGGCCAAAAAAAGATATAGCGGATAGCCCGAACATAGATCAGCAAAGCTTTTACTGTTGATAGCCCCAAAATAATTTATATTTTAAAGCGATTAAAAAATAAAAAACTTGAAAAAAGCTTGTTTGCCAGAGGTAGGGTCAACTCCATGTTTATTCATAAAAAAACTACGAAACCTTGTAAAGACTTTCGTAGTTTTTTTATAACTTATTTATGAGTGTGCTTAAGGAGTAACAGTTCCATTTACAATATATTTTATCTGCACTGCTTTTGCTGTATCAGTCGCAGCGGGGATGCCGACTAACAAAACGGTATAAACTTTTCCTTTCTCTAATGTGATGATTCTGTTGGTAGAAATAGTAGATCCGTTGCTAACCGCAATGGAAATATCGCCGGGATCTATCCCTTTAAAATTTGAAATAGTAGCGAAAGAAGCGGCATCATTTACCAAATTATTTCCATTTGCAGTTATAGTTACTGCAGGTTTGGAAGAATCAGGAATCGCATTAATGTAACGCACGAAAGCCTGTCCTGTACTGGATGAAAGGCTGTCAAGATTGTCATTAACAATAAGATTGCGATAAGTTTTATTAGCGCCTAAAGCAAAAATGGAATAATAATTTTTTAACTCAAATTCCTGAGTGGCTGTCGCCAAAGTAGAATCAGAATTGATATCATAAGACTCTATCTCTCTGGTTCCAACCGGAACTGATAAATAATTGCCTGTATAATTGGTATAGGCAAGAGGTGTGTTGGTTAAAATATTATTAGACACGGCAAAACCAATGGCCGGTCTATCTGGAATCAGATTAAAAGCCATTACTCCTGAAGATGGCGGCTGAGTAACGTCAAGGGCTTTTTTACAGGCAGAAAATAAAACAATAGTTGTAACCAAAGCAATAAAAAGAATTTGTTTTTTCAAAAAGAAACTAATCATTTTTTTCATGGGTAAAATAATTTAGATGGTAAGCAATAAAAGAAATTATCAATAGTCTTTTTAAGAAAAAACAATGCCATAAAGGGGCATTAAAAAGCTATTACAATTTCTTTAACAGCGCACTTTTTATTAAATATTTTGCGATTAATAAATGGGTTTTTAATAATTAAAACCACATTAGTTTCCTGGATGCTTTTTAGAAAAAATTGTAAATTATAATCGAATATTCAGTGATTACCTTTGCTTAAAAATTGGCTTTAGGATGCAACTATTATGATAGAAGATGATCGGCGATAAAAATAGGATTTACAAAAAAAAACAAGTTATGAAAAAATGGTTAGGATTTATGTTGATGGGGGTATGTTTTATGAAGGCTCATGCGCAGGATACAAGAGATCTGATTGACAATAACTACCTCAGCACAAAAGATTCAGTAGCGTCCTGGTCGCTGCATTTTCAATTTACCAATATCGTTCAAAGCCACCCATCTTTTAATAGCAAATATTCTGGTATAAATAGTTTTAAAAGCACAGCCGAAAATGGTGTTATGTCTATTTCGTCAAGTTTATTTCTAGGTAAAAAATTATGGAAGGGGGCAGCTTTGCAAATGAATCCGGAAATAACTGGCGGAGTGGGGATGAGTGATGCATTAGGTATAGCCGCTTTTCCAAATGGCGAAGTATTTCGTATAGACGATCCCGATCCTAAAATATACATTGGCAGATTGTTTTTTCAACAAATAATTCCTTTAAAAAATACCCAATACGAACATGCTGAATCTGATGCCAACCAGTTGGCAGGCAAACTACCTACATCTCGTTTGGTGATTAATTTCGGCAAATTAAACATGGGTGATTTTTTTGATGATAACCGGTATGCACATGACCCACGAACACAATTTTTCAACTGGGTTTTAATGGATCAGGGCTCATGGGATTATCCCGCTAATACCCGTGGCTATACACAAGGATTGGTGGTTGAATTGATAAACCCAACCTGGGAATTGAGAGCTGCTTCTACTTTACTTCCTGATATGGCTAATGGCCCAAACATGGATTATAACTGGTCAAAATCTAATGCTTCCACCATGGAATATGTGCGTAAATGGAAAACGAAAAAACATGCAGGCGCTATAAGAGGAATGTTCTTTTATCAAACCTCAAAAATGCCTTCTTATCGCACTGCTACTAAATTACTTCTTTACGGTGACAGCAGCATTTTCAACGTTATTGAGGGCAAGGAAAAAGCGCCTGCTTCTTTTTATGGTGGCAATAAATATGGATTTAGCATAAGCGCGGATCAGGAGTTAACAAGTGAAATAGGCGTTTTTGCGCGGGCAGGATGGAATGATGGAAAACACGCCACCTGGGTATTTACAGAAGTAGATCAAAGTGCGAGTCTGGGAGTTACCATTTTGGGTAAAAACTGGAAAAGGGCTCATGATGAAATTGGTATAGCAGGTGTTTTGGGCGGCATTTCAAAAGATCATCAAAACTACTTTAAGGCAGGTGGATATGGATTTATGCTTGGTGATGGTAACCTGAAATATGGCCATGAGCTTTTATTAGAAAGTTATTATAAAATACAATTGCATCAATATTTTTCACTGACATTAGATTATCAATTTATCAATAATCCGGGTTATAATAAAGATCGCGGGCCGGTTCATGTATTAGGAGTGCGAGGCCATGTTGCGTTTTAAGTTTACTGCGTATAAATTTGCTGATACAAACTTAATTTTTGTATTGGCAGATTATTTTAAAAAAAATAAACAATCTTACCATGACAACAATTACAGATGAATACATGAAGCAAATGATTGCTACAACAAAACATTATACCATTGTAATATTAAAACATGGCCCCAATTTTAGAATGCCCGGAGTTGAAAAAATAATTTGGGAACATGGACGTAAAAATTTTAGTTTAAAGGTGGAGGGCTTAATGCCAATAGTCTGCCCTGTCTCTGATGAAAGTGAATTATCGGGCGTTGGAATTTTCAATGCGGGAATGGATGAAGTTAAAAAGATAATGGATGAAGATCCTGGAGTAAAAGAGGGAATATTTATTTATGAAATGCATGTATGCCGCAGCTTTCCCGGCGATAAATTGCCAGGATAAATTACCAGGAAACTTGATCAAACATTTTGTGAAATATCAAAGTGTGAATGCCGTTTATATCAGAATGAAAAAATTTGGGTAAAGGCTCCTAAAAATAAAAAACGGGTGCATTTCAAATTGCCGCAAGGTTGCCAACCTTTAATAAGTTCGTTTTAGCTTGAGCACCCATCTCCAAAGGTTGGCAACCTTGAGTCCCAGAGCGACAATTTGAAATGCACCCAAAAAAGCTCGCATATTTTTTGTAATATTGTAACTATATCCATAACTGTGAATGAGCCTTCACGCTACTTCTGCGAACGACACCTGATACATTTATTTACTTATTTAAAATTTAAACAATGAAAAAGAATTTATTTTTTTTGACAGGGGTAGTTGTATTAATGTCTGTAGTTATTTTTTCCTGTAACGATGAAATTAAAAAGGCTAATGCCGAAAATATCGATACTACTAATCATGAGAGTCTCATAAAACGAGGCGAATATCTGGTAAATGTTATTGGCTGTAACGATTGCCATTCGCCCAAAATTATGGGACAAAATGGCCCGGAGCTTGATATGTCAAAAAAATTGTCCGGTTATCCGTCATCCAGGCCTTTACTTTCAATGGATACGAATACTATTAAAAAAGGCCTTCTTTTATTTGCGATGGATGCCACTGCAACCGGAGGACCGTGGGGAGTATCCTTTGCAGCAAACATTACCAGCGATTCCACTACAGGTATTGGCAGCTGGACAGAAGATCAATTTGCAAGGGCGCTTACTCAAGGAAAATTTAATGGTGATTTAAAAGGCAGGATGATTCTGCCTCCAATGCCATGGCAGGGTTTTAGCAATTTGCATGATGAGGATGTAAAAGCAATTTTCGCTTATTTAAAAAGCACACCACCAGTATCAAATAAAGTTCCGGATCCAATTGCATTCAATCAAATAAATAAAAAATAATCTACCCAATAGAATTGGCGTGGTAAAAAAATGAATACAGACCAAACAAAAATTCAATTTTTTGATCACACAATTCTTATTATTTACTTTAAAATTTAGAACAGAAAAAGAGAAACCGAACTAGGTGTTTCTCTTTTTTTTGACCATACCTAAGCAAGAAATCTGCAACTGTAAACATAAAATCTTATACCACAATTGAAGTATAAAGATTTTATAAAGGAGCTATCAATTTAAGAACCTATTTTACAAACTAAAATAGCCTTTAAAAATTCAAAAAAAATCAACTGCTGGTCAGATTTCTTATACTTCACCGGCATATCAATTTAACAAATTCCAGCGATTTAAGAATTTACCATACAAAAATTAACCAATAATTTTGCATGAGGAATATTGTATTTTTTTAAATAAAAGCTTCATAGTAAATCGCGATAAATAAAGGGCTCATGCAGGATATTGAACCATACGATAACTGGCAATATTTATATTCCTCAGAAGATGATGAACGATCGCCATTTTATGGACGCGAATACAGCCAGTTTGAGTTTGTAAACACCATTTATAACTATTACATCCATCCGTTATGGGATGAATTTGGAAGCTCCACATTGTACCTGAAAGTTTTGATGGCAGATTATGATGCCGGGTATGTAATTATGGAATTTATAGGCGAATGGAATGATGCTATTGAGAATGACATCATGCGTTTGAAACGTGAAGTGATTGACGAATTTTTAAAACACGGAATTTCAAAATTCATTTTAATAACAGAAAATGTGCTGAATTTTCACAGTAGTGATGATAGTTATTATGAAGAATGGTTTGAAGATATCGCTGATGAAAACGGATGGATTGTCAATTTAAATATGCCCGAGCAGTCACAATATGATTTCTTAAAAGCCCGCCTGAATAATTATATAGAATTGATTGGCTCTGTGCCCTGGCGCACTATGAAACCTGATGTGCTTTATAATCAGATTGATAATATTTTGCTTAGAAGGCTTGATTTATAAATACTTTTAAAAATGCCAAAAGCCTTATGGCAGAAGCACTTTATCACAATTTTTTCCTGCCTTATTTAATATTTACAATAGAATTACCGGCTTTAAAAAAACGTAATTTTTTAATTCTTAATCGCTAATTCTTAATTGTTAATTCAAAATTCATAAACCTGTAGTATTTTTGCTCATCTGAAATTCTTAACTCTCTGATTTATGACCTGGAAACAATTATTCACTTCTTCGCTTGGCAAAAAATATTTAATGGGTTTAACGGGATTCTTTCTCATTACCTATCTCATTGTTCATGCTGCTATAAATGCAATGATCTTTTATAATGATGGGGGTGTCAGCTTTGATGCCGCTGCTTCCTTTATGCTTCACAATTGGTTTGTAAGATTTTTGGAAATTGGATTGTTCGCGGTTTTTATTTTGCACATTGTGCAGGGATTATTGTTATGGAAACAAAACAGAGGAGCCAGAAAAATAAAATACCATGTTCAAAAATACCCGAGCGAAATAAAATGGTACGGACGTTATATGGGCTGGCTCGGAACGTTTATACTTTTATTTCTTGTGATGCATCTGTCTCATTTTTGGGTTAATACAAAAAATGAATTATATTTTGGAGGCCCCCAGGTAAATCTTTATGAAAAAATGCGGGAAGTCTTTACTAACCCTGTTTGGTTTACTTTATACATGATAGGTTTAGCTTCACTTTTATTCCATTTATTGCAGGGATTTCAAAGCGCGTTTCAAACTTTTGGAATAAACAACAGGCGATGGATCCCGTTAGTAAAAGGAATTGGTATTTTTTATTCAATTGCTATCTGTTTGCTGTTTGCTTCCATGCCAATAGCATTTATGGTTGGATGGCTTCAATAAATTTCTTTTTACTCTGAAAAAAAACTGCATAAAATATTTAATACTAACGTATGGCATTAGACGCAAAAATTCCCGATGGTGAACTGGAACAAAAATGGACAAATTATAAAAACCATTTAAACCTTGTAAGCCCTGCCAACAAAAGAAAATTAGAGATAATAGTAATAGGCACAGGCCTTGCGGGCGCTTCTGCGGCGGCTACTTTAGGCGAATTGGGTTACAAAGTAAAATCATTTTGTTTCCAGGACAGCCCACGACGTGCGCATTCAATTGCAGCCCAGGGAGGCATAAACGCTGCGAAAAATTATCAGAATGACGGTGATTCCGTTTATCGTCTTTTTTATGAAACTGTAAAAGGCGGCGATTATCGTTCACGCGAAGCGAATGTTTACCGGCTCGCACAGGAAAGCAATTCGATTATTGATCAGTGCGTGGCACAAGGCGTTCCCTTCGCACGTGAATATGGAGGATTATTAAGTAACCGTTCTTTTGGCGGAACCCAGGTACAGCGTACATTCTATGCTGCCGGACAAACAGGCCAGCAATTATTATTAGGAGCTTACAGCGCTTTGGAAAGACAGGTTTCCCTGGGAAATGTAACTATGTATTCCCGTCATGAAATGCACGATATTGTAAAAATTGATGGAAAAGCAAGAGGCATTATTGCCAGAAATTTAGTAACCGGCAAACTGGAAAGGCATTTTGGACATGCGGTACTTATTTGTTCCGGTGGCTATGGAAATGTTTTTTATCTGAGCACCAATGCTATGGGTAGCAATGTTACTGCCGCCTGGAAATCACATAAGAAAGGCGCTTATTTTGCTAATCCGTGTTTTACGCAAATTCATCCAACCTGTATACCGGTTACAGGCGAGCATCAAAGCAAGCTTACATTGATGAGTGAAAGTTTAAGGAATGATGGAAGAATATGGGTGCCCAAAAATAAGGATGATAAAAGAAAAGCAGTTGATATTCCTGAGGAGGACCGCGATTATTATTTGGAAAGACGGTATCCTGCATTTGGAAATTTAGTGCCAAGAGATGTGGCATCACGTGCAGCTAAAGAAAGGTGCGATGCGGGTTACGGCGTAGGAACTACAAAGATGGCGGTTTACCTTGATTTTGCGGATGCGATAAAAAGATATGGAAAAACAGAAGTGCATAAACAGGGAATTGGAAACGCGGATGAAGAGACAATTGTAAAATTGGGTAAAGAAGTTATTGCCGAAAAATATGGTAATCTCTTTGAGATGTATGAAAAGATAACCGGTGAAAATCCTTACGATGTTCCGATGCGCATTTATCCCGCAGTGCATTATACAATGGGCGGACTTTGGGTAGATTATGAACTGATGACCACCGTTCCGGGATTATATTCTCTTGGCGAAGCCAACTTTAGCGATCATGGAGCCAACAGGCTTGGAGCGTCTGCTTTAATGCAGGGATTGGCCGATGGTTATTTTGTAATTCCATACACTATCAGCAGCTTCATGTCAGGTGAAATTAGAAATCCTGCAATACCTACCTCACACCCCGCATTTGAAGAAGCAGAAAAAGAAGTGCGTGAAAGAATTGAAAAATTGATGAGCATAAAAGGAAACGAATCTGTGGAAAGTTTTCATAAAAGACTGGGGAAAATAATGTGGGAAAAATGCGGAATGGCCCGCAATGAAAAAGGCTTGCAGGAAGGAATAGAAGAAATAAAAGCGTTAAGAAAAGAGTTTTGGGAAAATGTAAAAATTCCCGGGGATATTTTTGAAATGAACCCTGAATTAGACAAGGCCGGAAGGGTAGCCGATTTTTTAGAATTGGGCGAATTGATGTGCAAAGACGCGCTTCAGCGGTCAGAAAGTTGTGGTGGCCATTTCAGGGAAGAAAGCCAGACATCTGAAGGAGAAGCATTAAGAAAAGATGATGAATTTAGTTTCGTAGCCGCCTGGGAATTTCAACCTGATGGTAGTGAACTAATGCATAAGGAAGACTTGCATTTTGAGGTGGTAAAACCGAGTCAGAGGAGTTATAAGTAAATTAATTAGCAAATGTGAAAATGTGCAAATTAGCAAATGTGCGCCCTCAGTCGGTACTGCGGCGGTCAGATTGAGGTTAGAAGATTAAACATTGTTGCTTTTTATAAATTATTGAAATTATCAAAATAGTATATCAATCATGGAACATTATAATATGAACCTTACCTTGAAGGTATGGAGACAGAAAAACGATAAAACCAAAGGCCGTTTTGAAACTTATGAAGTAAAAGACATTTCTTCAGAGATGTCTTTTTTAGAAATGTTTGACGTACTTAATGAAAGATTGGTGGCCGAAGGAAAAGAAGAACCCATCACTTTCGATCATGATTGCCGTGAAGGAATATGTGGCGCCTGCAGTATGTATGTAGATGGAAGGGCACACGGGCCGTGGCAAAAAAACACGGTTTGCCAATTGCACATGCGCGCTTACAAAGATGGCGATACTATTGTGGTAGAACCATGGCGTTCATCAGCTTTTCCGGTGATCAAAGATTTAATGGTAGATAGAAAAGCATTTGACAGAATTATAGAAGCCGGTGGTTTTATTTCTACTAATGCCGGTAATGCAGCTGATGCCAACGCCATTCCAATCGACAGGGCAAAATCTGATGAAGCTTTTGATTCAGCATCGTGTATTGGTTGTGGCGCTTGCGTAGCCGCTTGTCCTAACGGTTCCGCGATGTTGTTTGTAAGCGCTAAAGTTTCTCAATTGGCTTTATTGCCACAAGGCGAACCGGAAAGGCATTCCAGAGTGCTGAAAATGGTAGGGCAAATGGATAAAGAAGGGTTTGGAAATTGCGGAAATATTTATAATTGCGAAGCAGAATGCCCTAAAGGAATTTCGGTAGAAAATATAGCAAGGATGAACAGGGAATATTTAGGCGCTTCTTTTTCCTCCGAAAATTTGCCCAGGCCTGTTAATTTGGTAAATCCGATGGGAGAATAAGTGATTCTTTGTGATTGGCACTCATTATACAAATTTGTACCATATTGATCTTTCTAAGTTTGAGTACAATAATTATTTTCGGCAAACAGGCTTTTATTCAATTTTTTCTTTTTTATATCCCTATGCACTTGAAAATACAAGAATGGTAATACCTACGCCAAATTATCTGGTATAATGCAATAAACAATCGGTAAAATTTTTATATTCCAAAACAATATAAAAATGGGCAATCAGCCAGCTTTTTTAAGATTTAGAGGATGCATTTGAAATTGTCGCCGGTTCATGAGACACGACCAAGGCTGATTGAATTTCAAATGCACGATTTAAAGTAGAATGATTGTATTCCCTGAAATCAGTTAATTTTAATGTTTTGTAAAATCCTACTGCTTGAAATCAGGGAAACTATACCTTTTTATTCTATGCTTATTTTTTTTTGAAGGAAGCTTTTCCCAACAAAATCCAGGTGCGCTTTCTAATCTGCGAAGCAAAAAAATTTCTACTAAAATAAATCCATTTGCCATAGACAGTAATAGTATTATTCCCAATACGGTTATGATAAGAGATATGCGTGTTGAGGATTATACAGTAGATTATGTAAATGCTTTGATCTTATGGAAATCTGCCAGCCTGCCTGATAGTGTTTTCATTACCTATCGTGTTTTCCCCTACAAATTAAACTCTGTTGTAAAGCATTTTAACTATGATAGTATCAGGTTTAATTTCGCAATGGAAAAGCCTTATGTTTTTAAAGGAAGCCAGTTTCAAAATAAAATAATTGATTTTGGCAATGTCAATTATAATGGAACTTTTGGCCGCGGTATTTCATTTGGAAATAACCAGGACGCGGTGGTGAACTCAACTTTAAATCTACAGCTCAATGGTTTTATTGGCGATAGCCTGGAACTGACAGCAGCCATCAGTGATAATAATATTCCAATACAGCCGGAAGGAAATACACAAAATATTCAGGATTTTGACCGGATTTTTATGCAGATAAAAAAGCATGGCTGGCAGGCAAATTTTGGTGACATTGATGTGCGGCAAAGCCAAAATTATTTCCTTAATTTTTACAAAAGATTACAGGGCGCTTCTTTCATAGCGAATAATAAGATCAATAAAAATATAAGCAACTCTCTTTTGCTAAGCGGTGCTATCGCCAAAGGGAAATTTACCAGGAATGTAATTATACCATTGGAAGGAAATCAGGGGCCATACAGGCTTTCGGGAGCTAATAATGAACTTTATTTTGCAGTGCTCGCCGGCACAGAAAGAGTTTATATTGACGGGCAATTACTAACAAGAGGTGAAGACCAGGATTACATAATTAATTACAATACTGCCGAACTAACGTTTACGGTTAAACGCTTAATTACAAAAGATAGCCGTATACAAGTTGAATTTGAATATTCGGATAGAAATTTTTTAAATTCCATGCTTTACGCCAATGATGAGGTTAATGTAAACAATAAATTAAAGTTAAGCATCGGTGCTTATTCCAACACAGATGCAAAAAATTCATCCATCAATCAAACGCTTTCAACAGAGCAAAAGCAATTTTTATCGCAAATAGGAAATAACATAGACAGCGCCCGTTATCCCAATGCAATGCGTGATACCTTTTCAATAAATAAAATCCTTTATAAAAAAGCAGACACTTTATATAATGGGATTCACGATAGTATTTATATTTATTCTACTAATCAAAATGATGAATTGTACAGTCTTTCTTTTACGAATGTAGGTACAGGAAAGGGCAATTATATTATTGTTTCAGATGGCAAAGCAAACGGAAGGGTATTTATGTGGGTGCAGCCTGTAAATGGCGTCCGGCAAGGCGATTGGGATCCTGTCATTCTGCTTATTACTCCCAAAAAACACCAATTGATAACTACCGCAGCACAATATTTTTTCAATGAAAAATCTTTCATAAAAACTGAGTTTGCCATAAGTGATTATGATGTAAATACTTTTTCTTCTAAAGATAAACAAAACGATAAAGGCGTAGCCGCGAAAGTGGATTATGAAATGACGCAAAACATTTTAAAAAATTTGAAACCCGGATTGGTTTTGCAAACCGCAATTGGTTACGAATATGTTCAGGATAAATTTAAGCCATTAGAAGTATTGCGAAATGTAGAATTTAACCGCGACTGGAGTCTTCCTTTTGATGCGCCCGCTGCCACGGAAAATTTAATCAATGGCTCTTTGCAGCTTTCTGATGCTAAAAATAATTTTGTAAGATATCAATTTACCAATTACAAGCGCAGCGACCGTTATGATGGTATCAGAAATTCTATAGAAAATGTAATGGATATAAAAGGCTGGCATTTTACCAATCAATTTCATATCACCCATATTAATAGTTCAACACAAAAAGGCGCCTACATAAGGCCTTCTATAGATTTATACCGAACGTTTGCCGGGTTAAAAAACTTAAAAATTGGCAGCAGTTATTCTTCAGAAAATAATCAGCAGTTGAATAAACAATCTGACACGTTGCTTCCGATAAGTTTTGCTTTTAATCTGTGGCAGGTATATGTAAAATCTTCAGAAAAGAAATTGAACAGATGGGGCATTACTTATTTTGCGAGAGAAGATAAAATTCCATTCCAAAAAAACCTGTTAACCGCAAATAAAAGTCAAAATGTTAGCTTGATAACCGAGTTATTAAAAAATGAAAATCATCAGTTTAAATTAAATCTTACTTACCGGAAACTGAATGTGATCAACAAAGGATTTTCCAATCAGCAAAGTGATGAAAGCCTTTTGGGCAGGGCGGAATATGCGATCAATGAATGGAATGGTTTTGTAACCGGAAGCGTTTTATACGAGCTCGGTTCGGGGCAGGAGCAGAAAAGAGAATATACTTATCTTGGAAGTTCCGGCAGGCCAGGGATATTATACGTGGATCGATTATAATAATGACGGCATTCCACAACTAAACGAATTTGAAATTGCGGTTTTCCAGGATCAAAAAAAATGGATCAGGGTTTTTACACCGACTAACCAGTATGTAAAAGCAAATTATATTCAGTTCAATTACAACTTAAGCTTAAATCCACGCTCAATTATTTCAAACACATCTCATAATAGATTTGCGAAATTTATTGGAAGGTTTAGCACCACTTCTTCATTGCAAATCAACAAAAAAGATATTTCAAATGGTGGATTTGAATTCAATCCTTTCAGCAAAAAATTAATAGATACGTCTCTAATTACGCTTTATTCATTTCTAACCAATGCTATATATTTCAACCGGGCCAGTACCGTTTGGGGAATAGATATTACGCATCGTTTAAACAACAGTAAATCATTGTTGAATTATGGATTTGAAAGTAATTCACTGCGTGATCTTACGCTGAAAGGACGGTGGAATCTGAACCGGACAATCGCCACCACATTCACCAATAAATACATCCGCAATCAATTAAGCACACCTTCTTTTGCCAATAGAAATTATTTAGTTGATGAAATTTCGGCAGAACCTTCTGTCAGTTATATTTATAAAAGTGATTTTCGGGTAAGCCTTATTTACACTTATGATGTTCGGAAAAATAAAATAGGCCTGACGGAAAAAGCCATCAACAATGCCTTGGCGGCGGAAGTGAAATACAATGTGCTTTCCAATGGAACTATTAATGGAAGATTTTCTTTCAATAATATTGGTTTTGCCGGCAATGCCAATAGTACTGTCGGGTATATTTTACTGGATGGTTTATTACCAGGAAAAAATTATTTATGGAATGTAGAACTTACCAGGCGATTGGCAGGTAATATTGAAATGAACTTACAATATGAAGGAAGAAAACCCGGAAATAATGCGGCTGTACATACGGGAAGGGCTTCGCTTAGGGCTATTTTTTGAAAATTAAAAATTGAAAATTGAGAAGCGGAGTTCTTGAAACGGCGGCTTACCCAAACCCTGCAATCAAATTTATTGTTAGCGCTATCATTATTGTATTAAAACCAAAAGAAAGAAGGCCATGTAACAGCGCTAATTTTCTAAATCTTTTGGAAGTAATTTGTACATCGGAAACCTGGAAAGTCATGCCGAGTACAAAGGCGAAATAGGCAAAATCAAAATATTCAGGATTTTCATTTCCGGGAAATTGCAATCCTCCGGCATGTGTGTTTGGTGTGCTTGCATGATCTCCATAAAAAATATGAGCATACCGAAGTGTGAAGGTAGTATGAATTAAAAACCATGAAAAAAGCATCCCCGCTACCGCAATGAAAAGCTGCACTGTTTCAGCTTCCCCTGCATTCTTTTTTGAAATGATCAATAATAATACCGCTAAAAAGCTGGCAAAGGTGGATATTAAAATAATAGCAAAAATTATTGACCGGCTGGCATCCTGAACCTTAGCCTGCTGGCGGATTTGGTTCGAGTTAGTGATCGAAAAAGTGATCCAGCTCATAACGATCATGCACAGACTAAAAGTATCCCAGCCTATCATTACATTACTTAGCATTCCCATTTCTTTTCTTTTAAAAACGAGGAAAACTAATATTCCAATTCCGATGCAAATCAATAGTTTTGGAATAGAATGTATTCTGTCGAACAGAGGAATTTTAAGAGAAGTTTCAATTTTGTCCGCCATGAAAAAGTAATTAATTATTTCTCAAATGTAAATTGTTTAATCGCTCATTTAATTTTTTATTTTCTAAAAAAAGAAAAAGCAAAAAAGGCATACATAGAAAGAAAAAAAATATAAAACAAGCCAGTTTGCCAGAAAAAATTTGAAGAGAAAGAGAATGCCATACGAAAAAGTGCTAATGGAATTATTTTTTATAAAAAAATAAAACCTTAAAAAAACTCGTTTTGCCGGAGCTGTTAAAAATCTTTTCTATCTAAAGCAAAAAAAACAGCCAATAAGTTTTACTACTTATTGGCTGTAATTGAATTCTGTTAATTTCTAATTATTTGTGTTTCATTTTTGAATCAGAGAATTGGTAAAACAAACCGAATTGAAATACATTGCTATGAACCTTCGTACCACTATTGGTGTTATTGAGATCACTTATTCCAAAGTTGTACCGGGCATCAAATCCAAGTCCTGAAGAAGTAAGGTATCCTAAGCCAACAGGAATAGAAAAGTTTGTCTTCTTAAATGAATTTTTAACATCAGTAGAAGTACTTCCCACTTTTGATTTTGCATTTAATAAAAATCCAACCTGCGGCCCTGCTTCAATCCTGAAGCCGTTATCAAACATGTATTGAACCAAAACAGGAACGTTTAAAAAGTCAAGATTTGTTTTTGCTTTACTGTTTGCTTTGCTTTTTGCTCCCTCAGAAGAATAATAAATTTCCGGTTGAACTGCCCAGCTTTTATTAGAAGTGTGAATGTGCGCCAGCAAACCTGCATTAAATCCAATTTTAGTTTGCATATCCGAATTGGAAGGGCTTGAATTTAAGGAAGAAGCATTCATGCCTGCTTTGATTCCAAAATGTGCTTTCTGTGCTTTCGCGCTAAAGAGTGCAAAAAACGTTGCAGCGATAAGAATTGTTTTTTTCATAAAGTTCTTTTTGATTTAGGTGATAACTTAATTTTTATAATTACTTCCCCCTTTAGCAAATGCCATACCTGTTTTTTAAAAATGCCTAAGTGTCTTATATTTGCATGCCATTTTTATCCGCCATTTTTTGGCTTGATTCATCCTGTAAATGTCTCATGTAACCCGGATAGAAGATGGAATGAGCATGGCATTATTACACAACCGAATTTCTCAAAAAGAACTCAAGCAAAAATTATTTGAAGAGCAGGAACCTCGCGTCACCATTTCTTTTTATACTTACGCATTCATAGAAGATCCGCAGAAATTTCGCGATGAACTTTATAAAAATTTCAATGATTTAAAAGTATTTGGGCGCATATATGTAGCACATGAAGGCATCAATGCGCAGATGAGTATTCCCGAATCTCATTTTGGGGAATTTAAAAATTATTTAAATACTATTTCCTTTCTAAAAGATATTCGTCTAAACATTGCCGTTGATGATGACGGCAAAAGTTTTTGGGTGTTAAAAATAAAAGTGCGTGATAAAATTGTGGCCGATGGAATTAATGATCCGGATTTTGACATGAGCAAAAAAGGAAAGTATGTGGATGCAAATTCCTTTAATAAACTTACTGCTGATCCGGAAACTATTGTGGTAGATATGCGCAATCATTACGAATATGAAGTAGGCCATTTCGAAAACGCGATAGAAGTTCCTTCAGATACTTTCAGGGCGCAACTACCCATGGCCGTTAGCATGCTCGAAGAAAAAAAAGATAAAAACATTATCATGTATTGCACCGGCGGTATTCGTTGCGAAAAAGCCAGCGCCTACATGTTGCACAATGGTTTTAAAAATGTGTTTCATCTTGAGGGAGGAATCATTCAATATGCCAATAAAATAAAAGAAGAAAATCTGCCCAATAAATTTCTCGGAAAAAACTTTGTCTTTGACGGAAGGCTGGGGGAGAAGATTGGCGAAGAAGTAATAAGCCATTGCCATCAATGCGGCGCTGCATGCGATACGCATACCAATTGCGCCAATGAAGCCTGCCATCTTCTTTTTATTCAATGCGAAAAATGCGCAGAAAAATTTGAAGGTTGTTGTTCTGAAGAATGCCAATCCGTAAATCATTTACCAGAAGAAGAAAGAAAAGAAAAACGCAAAGGAGTAAAAAATGGGATTATGATATTTAATAAATCGAGGGAAAGAATGGATGGGCTGATGAAAGAAAAAAAGTAAGCTGTGGATTATTTTATTTCAGCCACAGTTTGGTTACTAAAGCTGGAGGCAATCATAAGAAGCAAATAGATTGGATTTTAAAAATTCTGTGAATTCGTTCAATAAATTGATTTTATGAGTCGGGTCTATGAATTGGTTTGTGAATTGCCACATGGCTTCAGCCTGTGGATAAATGAATAGCCTTCCTGGCTTTAGCCAAAAGAATATATTTTTTTTAAGAGAAAAATAAAGAAGATTTCTGCAAAAAATCAAATAATCGCATTTTAAATTCAAAATTCAAATATTTTGGCTAAAGCCCTGACACAGTTTATTTTTATTCCACCAGCTAAAGCTGGAGGCAATTGAAGGAGTAAATAAATTGGGGTTTTATGAATTGATTTTAGGGTTAGTTCAATAAATTGGTTTATGAGCTGGATCTATGAATTGCCATACAGCTTTCTAGTTTTATCAATTGCCACACGGCTTCAGCCTGTGGATTCAATGAAAGTGTTATCGGCTTTAGCCAAAGAAATTTTTTTAATAAAGTGGTAAAAAGATTTCTGCAAATTCAAAATTAAATATTGCATTTTAGATTCAAAAATTAAATATTTTGGCTAAAGCCCTGGCAATGATTTTTTATTCTACCAGCTAAAGCTGGAGGCAATTGAAAGAGCAAATAAATTGTGGTTTTATAAATTGATTTTTAGGATAAGTTCAATAAATTGGTTTATGAGTTGGGATCCATGAATTGCCACAGGGCTTTCCGGATTTTATAAATTGCCATACAGCTTTCTGGTTTATAAATTGCCACACGGCTTCAGCCTGTGGATTCAATGAAAGTGTTATCGGCTTTAGCCAAAGAGTACAGCTTTTACAAAAGTAAATTCAAAGAATAGATCAATGGGATTTAATACTTATTTTAGTCAAACAATAAAAGAAGAATCTATGCCATTTGTCAAAGTATATATCCATTTCGTATGGAGTACCAAAAACAGAGAACCATTTTTGGCAACAAAAGAAATGAGACAGAAGGTTTGGCAACATATTAGAGAGAATGCAAAAGCCAAAGGGATTTTTATAGATTTTATAAATGGACATAAAGAGCATTGCCATTGTCTTGTTTCACTTAGTATTGATCAAACTATAGAAAAAATAGCTCAGTTATTAAAAGGCGAAAGTTCGTTTTGGATTAATAGACAAAATGAATTTACTTCTTTTTTAGGAGGAAGAAAATTTGAATGGCAGAATGAGTATTTTGCCGTTTCAGTTTCTGAGTCTCAAATTGATAAAGTAAGAAATTATATTAAGAATCAGGAAGAACATCACATGAATAAAACATTTCAGCAAGAGTATGAGGAGTTCATAAAAAACTACGGGTTTAAAAAATTTAAAGATGTAGAATTGATCTAAAATCGATTTCGGTTTTTGTCACTAAGAATGAGATTTAATCTATCTGTTAAAAAAAAAGCAGGCCTTACCTAATACAACACAAACACTCAATCAAATGCCCCACATCAACTTCGAATTTAAAGCAAGAGCCCATGATTTGAAAGCCCTTGAAAGTAAATTGCTCGAATTAAATCCGATATTTATTGGAGAAGACCATCAGGTTGATACTTATTTTAATGTCCCAAAAGGGCGTTTAAAGCTGCGCGAAGGCAACATTGAGAATTCTCTTATTTATTATGAAAGACAAAATATAGCCGATGCAAAACAATCAGATATTTTATTGTACCAACATCCGGCAGACCCATCTTTAAAGGATATTTTAATAAAAGTGCACGGCGTCAAAGTAGTGGTGACCAAAAGCCGTAAAATTTATTTTATTGAAAATGTAAAGTTTCATTTTGATACCATTGCCGAATTGGGAACCTTTGTAGAAGTGGAAGCCATCGACAGCACAGGCGATATTGGCATTGAAACATTAAAAGAGCAATGCAAAAAATATGCAGATTTTTTTGAAATAAAAAGTTCAGATTTTATATCTCTTTCTTACAGCGATTTAATTTTAAAAATTGAAAGCTAACAAGTTGGAAGTTAATAATGGACTTTGGATTTTAAAATACATCAACTTAACACCCACAAACCAATAAACTAATTAACCAATAAACCAAAAACTAATAAACCCAATGTTCGATTTTCGTTTACAGGTTTTTCAGGCGGTGGCAAAACGGCTTAATTTCACTAAAGCCGCTGACAGAATTATACATTCCACAGCCCGCGGTTACCAAACATATTCACGAACTGGAGCGCCATTTTAAAGTAAAGCTGTTCGACAGAAACGGTTCCCGGATAAAACTAACTTCCGCAGGTGAAACTTTACTGCAACATACCGAACAGTTGTTTGCAGTCTATCGAAATCTCGAATTTGAAATGAACAATCTGTCTCAAAAACACAAAGGCAGGTTAAGGCTTGGTGCAAGTACAACCGTAGCGCAATATGTGCTGCCACCGGTTCTCGCGGCTTTTCATAAAAATTTTAGCGATGTACAAATAACTCTTACCACCGGTAATACCGAAAGCATCGAACAGTCATTAAATAACAAAGAAATTGATCTTGGCATTATTGAAGGCCGTTCTAAAAATGCGTCCATTAAGTATACTGAATTTATAAAAGATGAAATTGTATTGGTTACATCCAATAAAAATCCACTGATAAAAAAAGAAATAATTCAGCCCAAAGATTTAATAATTATGCCGCTGTTATTGCGCGAGCCAGGCTCTGGCACTCTAGAAGTAATTACTCACGCGCTCAAAGCATTTGGAATTAAAATGCGAGATTTAAATATTGAAATGCAATTGGCCAGCACAGAAAGCATGAAATCCTATTTATTGCATTCCAACTGTATGGCTTTTCTTTCCAAACATTCTATTATCAATGAATTGCAAAAAAATGAACTCCGGATTGTTACTATAAAAGGAATGAATATTGAAAGATATTTTTATTTTATTCAACTACAGGGACAGGTAGAATCATTGCCCGAATTGTTCATGAAATTTGCACGCCATCATAACTTCAGGTAATCGTGCATTACTAATAACCATTTCTTTTCCATCCATATACAGATGAATTTTGCACTGTCAAAATGGATCAGTTATGGAAGAAATTAATGTGTTACCAGTTCAGCAAAAATTTAAAAAATTATTAGAAAAAAGTGTTTCTGCCAGAAAGATTATTTTTATAATCGCACTGATATTTTGTCTTACGCCTATTGTTTCACCACCTGTTGCTTTGCTTATTGGCTTTGCGGTTGCGCAATTTGTTGGCCATCCATTTCTGCATCTAAATCATAAAGCCACTTCTTTTTTATTAAAAGTTTCTGTAGTTGGGCTGGGTTTTGGAATGAATGTGCAAAGCGCCGTTCATGCAGGCAAGGAAGGAATTCTTTTTACCGTTGCTTCCATTACAGGAACACTAGGTTTGGGATTATTACTTGGCAGGTTTTTAAAAATTGAAAAGAAAACATCACATTTAATTTCCTGTGGAACTGCCATATGCGGAGGTAGCGCCATCGCGGCTATAAGCCCATTAATACAAGCGGAAGAAAAACAAATTTCTGTTGCTTTAGGAACCATATTTATTTTAAATTCAGTTGCCTTATTTTTATTTCCATACATCGGGCATCAATTACATTTATCGCAAATGCAATTTGGTTTGTGGAGTGCGATTGCCATTCATGATACCAGCTCTGTAGTGGGCGCGGCCAACAAATATGGCGCTGAGGCATTGCAGATCGCAACTACCGTAAAATTAGCCAGGGCTTTATGGATCATTCCTGTCGCCTTATTAACCACTTTATTTTTTAAATCTGCAAAACAAAAAATTAAAATCCCTTATTTTATTGGCCTGTTTATTCTTGCAATGGTGGCAAATACTTACCTGCCTTTTATACATCAGCTCTCTGCAAAACTTGTTGGTTTGGCAAAGATTGGTTTAACGCTAACTCTCTTTCTAATCGGGGCGGGTTTATCAAATAAAGTATTGAAATCTGTTGGTATAAAACCATTGTTGCAGGGCATTATTTTATGGATCGTAATTTCGGCGGTTGCCCTTTATGCGGTCATGCATTTTGCTGTTTAAATTTAAGAAAAGCATTTGGGGCTGTCGGCTGAAGTTCTTTATTCATCGATAGTCCGGGCTGTCGGCCTGTATCTTTACCGCGATAGTAATTCTAATTCAAAATCTTATGATGCGGTAAAGGATACCTGGCCACATCCCGCATCCCTTCATCTATAAATTCTTTGGGCAACAAGGTATCACTTACGCCGACTTATCACTAAAATTCTTAAATTGTGCCATAAAAAAAAACGAATGAACCAGCCATTAATTATAAAGAATAGTATTTCCATCAACGCTTCCGCAGTGACGGTTTGGGATGCATTGATCAACCCGGAGCAAACCAAAAAATATATGTTTGGCTGCAAAGCAGTTTCTGATTGGAAGCCCGGAAGCGAATTATTATGGAGAGCAAATTATGAAGGAAAAGAAATGGTTTTTGTAAAAGGAAATATTGTAGAAATTGACCCCGGAAAGTTTTTGTCCTACACTACTATCGATCCCAATTCTGATGTCGCCGATATTCCTGAAAATTATCTTACCGTAACGTATGAATTGAAAGAAGAAAGTGGAAAAACTTTATTGACAGCAACACAAGGCGATTATTCAAAAGTAGGCGATGGAGAAAAAAGATATAATGAAACTGTTGCTGGCGGCGGTTGGCAACCGATATTGATTGAAATTAAAAAGTTGGTGGAAGCAGATTAAAGATGTCAGGAAGCGATCAGTTTTTGCAAATATCGTGAATTAATAATCGCCGCATGTCCCCAGGTATTATTAAAATAAATCCAGGCCTCACCGGCATTTGTATTTTCAATTTGAAGGTGAATGTTTTCTATGAAACTTTCTTCATAAAGCGATTTATACAAAACGGGTACGCCATGAAAACGATAATATAAGTTAGAAGTAGTAGCAATAACTTCTTCCGGTAGTTTTGGAAAACTTACACCACAAAAAATAAGATTATTTTTTCTGAATTGCTGAAAAACATGTTCATTCCACCAACTTACATTCCTGAATTCAAAAACATTTTTAAAAGAGGCGTCAACACTTGAAATTATCAGATCCAGTTTTTCAGGAGAATAAATAAATTGTGGAGGCAATTGGAATAATACGCAACCCAATTTTTCCTGTAATCCTGCACCCGCGCTGACATAAAAATCCCTAAGTATACTTTCGCAGTCAGTAAATTTTTTATAATGAGTGATTAGCCGTGGGACTTTTACAGAAAATTTAAAATCAGCAGAACTGGCGTCGTACCATTTTCCAAGAGATTTTTCCGTCGGAAATTTATAGAAAGTAGTGTTTATTTCCAGTGTATTGAAATGCTCACCATAAAATTGAAACCATTTGGATTGCGGCAATTTTTCAGGATAAAAAATATCTTTCCATTCTTTATAATGAAAACCTGAACAGCCAATATAAATTTTGGGCATACGGAAATGATTTGTAATGATGGGTTGGTTACAAGCCAGCAATTAATATTCCATCTGGGTAAACTTATCCACCTTAACCTAAAGCTGACAATGCAGCTAAAATCCTTCGCTCGGTTTCTTCATCGCTTAAATCTTCCGGAGCAAATTTTTTCACCGATCACTTTTTCATACAAGTTCAATATAACGGTTACGTATAGTCGCAATCCATTCATCACTCATTTCAGGAACCTGTTTGCCCTTCTTTACCCATAAAATTATTTTCAATCAGCCATTCCCTTACAAATTCTTTGCTCAGTTGTTTTTGTTTTTCTCCTTTTGCCTGTCTTTCTTCAAAACCATCTGCATAAAAATATCTTGAGCTGTCGGGTGTATGTATTTCATCCATCAAATAAATTGTATCGCCTATTTTTCCAAATTCATATTTTGTATCTACCAATATCAATCCTCTTTTTGCGGCAATTTCTTTTCCTCTTGCAAAAAGCTGTAAAGCATATTTTTCAACATGTCATAATCTTCTTTTGAAACAATCCTTTTGTCAATAATTTCTTCTTTGCTAATATCTTCATCATGCCCTTCGGCGGCTTTTGTGGAAGGAGTAATTATAGGTGAGGGAAAGTAATCATTTTCTTTAAGCCCTTCCGGCATTTCTACGCCGCATAAAATTTTTTTACCGGATGAATAAGTGCGCCATGCATGGCCTGTAAGGTTGCCTCTTACCACCATTTCTATTTTAAAAGGCATCACATTTTATCCCAATAGAAACATTTGGTGCAGGTGCATCTATCAGCCAGTTTGGGCAAATATCTTTTGTAGCATTTAGCATGTAAGCAGCAATTTGGTTTAATACTTGTCCTTTATATGGAATTGGCTTGGGTAAAATAACATCAAATGCGGAAATACGATTACTTGCAATCATTACCAACAATGCGATCATCAATTGTATAAACATCTCTTACTTTTCCTTTGTAAAAATTTGTTTGCCCGGGGAATAAATTTGAATTCATCATTATTAAATATGGTGCAAAAGTGCAGATAAATTTTCAGGAAATTAAAAAACAACAAGAATATTGAGATACAAAAAATATTTTTTAATACCAACTTAACAATCCTTATTTTGCTTTAAATTAAAAACTAAAACCTATTGATATGAGAAAAATTTTCAAAAGTTTTGCTTTTCTGCTCATTGCAAATATTTTTACAATAGTTGCTTTCGGACAAAGTAATACTATAAAAGGAAGTGTAATTGACAATTCTACAGGTGACGGAATTCCTGCTGTTTCAGTCACTGTAAAGGGTTCCAGGGAAGGAACTTATACGGATGACAAAGGAAATTTTTCTTTCAACACCAACCAATCCTTTCCACTCACACTTGTTGTTTCTTCCATTGGTTATACTCAGCAGGAAATTTCACTGTAAAAATGCTTCAACATTCGTCAGTGTACTTTTTGTACCGTCCAGTACATTAGGGCAGGAATTGTTGTTTCTGCAACGCGTACCCCATCCAGAATATTGGAATCGCCGGTAACCATCGAAAGAATAAGCGCTGCTGAACATTCGCAATTCTACCGCTGTTTCTTATTATGACATGATTGGAAAATTAAAGGGTGTGGATATGGTAACGTCTTCTCTCACTTTTAGCACACCAAGTACCAGAGGTTTTAATGGGAGTGGTAATCTTCGACTCAATCAAATTGTAGATGGTATGGATAACCAGGCGCCGGGGTTAAATTTTTCTGTCGGCAGCGTTGTTGGTTTAACAGAACTTGATGTAGAAAGCGTTGAATTATTGCCGGGTGCATCTTCAGCTTTATATGGGCCAGGTGGTATGAACGGCGCTCTGGTTATTAATAGTAAAGATCCGTTCAAATATCAAGGCCTTTCTTTTCAGGTTAAAACCGGTATTATGCATGTAGATGCAAGAGAACGCCAGCCATCACCTTATTATAATTGGTCGTTGCGCTGGGCAAAAAAAGTAAGTGATAAATTTGCTTTTAAAATAGGAACCGAATTAGTACAAGCCAAAGACTGGGTGGCAGATGATTATCGAGATTTTAATCGTGTAGGGACTACCGGCGCTGTAAAATTAGGTACACGCGAAACAGATCCAAACTATGATGGTATCAATGTTTACGGCGATGAAACTACTGTTGATATACGTGCGAATGTTTTAAATCCACTGGCACAGGCTGCACCTTTTTATGCTCCGTATGTTAATGCATTACCTGCATCAATTCCTGTTTCAAGAACGGGTTATTTAGAAAAAGATATAGTTAATCCAAATACTGTAAACTTTAAATTATCAGGCGCTTTAAGTTATAAACTTTCTCAAGATACTTCTTTAAATGCTGAAGGATACTGGGGTACAGGAAATACAGTTTATACAGGTAGCGACCGTTATTCATTATTGAATTTAAAAGTAGGACAGTACAAAATTGAACTGGTAAATACTCATTGGTTTTTAAGAGCATATACTACCCAGGAAAATGCAGGCGATTCTTACAATGCTACTGTTACTACAAGATTGGTAAACGAAGCATGGAAGCCGAGTGGCGGAACTACCGGTTGGTATTATCAATATTCACTCGCTTTTTTAAATGCAAAATTAGCCGGGCAAACAGATATTGCTGCACATAATACTGCAAGGGCAGTAGCAGATATTGGCAGGCCTGCGCCGGGTTCAGATCAGTTCAAACAACTTTTTGACAAAGTAAGAAGCATTCCTATTTCTAAAGGCGGCGGTTTATTTGTTGATAAAACCAATCTTTATAATGTAGAAGGCCAATATGATCTTTCGCCACAAACCTCATCCGTTGCGGATATATTAGTTGGAGCTAATTATAAAAGATATGTATTGAATTCTGAAGGCACTTTATTCGCTGATTCTTCAGGAAAAATTCCAATTAATGAATATGGCGCCTACATCCAGGCAACTAAAAGATTGTTGAACGACCGACTGAAACTGATTGCTTCTGCGCGTTATGATAAAAATGATAATTTTGATGGAAAGTTTACTCCACGTTTTTCCGCGGTAGTAAAAGTAGCGGAAGATAATAATATCAGGCTCTCTTACCAACAGGCTTATCGTTTCGGTTCTACACAGCAGCAATATATTAATTTAAGAGTAGGCGGCGGTACGGCATTGATAGGCGGTGTAAAAAGTTTTGCATCATTTTATCATTTCAATACAAATCCTGTTTACTCTCTTGATGCCAATCTGTTAGCAGGAAATCCGCAGGTAAAAACTTTACCTAAGTTCAAAGCGGAAACGGTAAATTCTTTTGAAGTAGGTTACAAAGGATTGTTACTTGAAAAAAGAATGTTGATAGATCTATATGGCTATTATGGAATTTATAAAGATTTTATTGCCCGCACTCTCGTGGCACAATCTGTAAACGGTAATATTAATGTATTCACCAATCCTGCAACTGTTAAGGCAAATCTTAATGATCCGACTAAAACAACCACTTATTCGGTTCCAACTAATGTACAGGGAGATGTAAATACCTACGGTTATGGGATCAGCATTACCTATTCTTTACCTGCCAATTTCACCATCGGCGGAAATGTAACTTCCGATCATTTGGATAAAGTACCTGCTGGGTTCATTGCAGGTTTCAATGCTCCTGAATACAGAGTAGGCGTTACTTTTAGCAATACCGGATTTGGTTTTGAGAAAAGATATGGTTTCAATATTAGCTACCGCTGGCAGGATAAAGTGAATTACCAGGGCGATTTTGCAACTGGGCTTGTACCGGCTTTTCAGACTCTTGATGGAATGGTTAGCTATAAATTCACTGAACAAAAAGTATTGTTGAAACTCGGTGCTACCAATTTACTCAATCAATATTACCGTGATGGGTTTGGAAACGCTACAATTGGTGGCTTGTATTATGTAAGTATTGGCTACAATTTATTTTAATCCAAATCAATTGATCATTTTTAAAGAAAAAATATGAAAATAAATATTTTAAAATCGACTAAACTTTCAGGGATTTGTATTCTGTGTGCCATTACGTTTCTTGTCGCTTCGTGCAATAAGGACCTGCCTGTTGCACAGCCAATTATTTATCCTTCTGCAAATAATAGTACTACCAGCATTGGCGCTATGCTGTCCCAGGATACGGCTCATTACAGTTTTTTTATTGCAGCCGCTACCAAATCAGGCCTGCTGGGGCAATTAAGTGATTCAACAAAATTATTTACTGTTTTTTTACCCAATAATGCCGCCTTTATCGCTTCAGGATTTCCATCATTGGCAGCGGTAAATGCACAGTCCGCTACTACTTTGGGTGGAATTGTAGGATACTCAATTATTCCTGGCAAACAGTTTACCTCCGATATGATACCAACAACTTTTCCAAATATTCAACTTCCAACGGCTGTATACACGGGAAATTTGCTACCTGGTACTTCGCTTCAGTTTAATTTAACTACTTTTCCATCCAGGCGAACCAGTGGTTTTTGGGATAATAACATACCAGTTTTACAACCGGATATTAAAATGCAGAATGGGGTGGTGCACGTGGTAGCAGGGATTGTAGCGCCTCCAAGCACTGTATTAAAAAGTATGATCTATGCCGATGCCAATCTTTCTTATTTTAAAGCGGCAATAGCAAGAGCAGATAGTGGTTCTGGTTGGTTTAGATAAGCTGGATTCGCTTCTTGGATATGCGGTTACCAATATGACGGTGTTGGTCCCAAATAATGCGGCTTTTCAAACTTTGATATTTGGGCTTGCTTTCCAAAGTTATTTATCAAGCCGGCCTACACCATATACCGCTATAGACACAGCAACTGCAACTGCAACTGCAAATGGCGCGGTGGCAGCAGGGCCTGTGTTTTTAAGTACTAATAATGTTACCACTGCGCAGGTAAAGGGAATTTTGGCGTATCATTTTCTGGCTACTAATGCTGGCTTGGGATTTCAGCCTAATATCCGGGCATTTTCTGTAAATTTTGCGCCAACATTAAGCCCTTACACTACATTGGTAAATAGCCAGGTTGCCATACACCCTGGAATTATGGCACAGGCTACTTTTACAGGGCCCATTGTTAGTAGTTTAAAATTTACCGGATTAGGAACTTTTCCACCGGGAGGCGCGCCTTTTAGTGGTGCTGCCGCCAATGCTGTAAAAATGGATCAACACGCCATAAATGGTGTTTATCATGTAATTGATAAAGTTTTGCTTCCTCAATAAAATAATTTTCTTATTATTTATTAGGCTGTCTTTTAGGGCAGCCTTTTTTATTCCCGCAAAATATACATTTCCGCAAACTTTCGGGAAAGCACCTTATTTAATCTGGAAACAGATAGCATTTTTATGGTATAACTTTTGAGACTTTTTTACCTGCTTATACTATTTTAATGAAATAATATTTGCACCGGAAAGGATGATTTCGAACCTTTAAACTTTTCATTATGGCACTCAATTTTTTAGAAACAGTAAAAAATTATTTTACTGCTGAGTTTACGAACCAGGCTTCTAATTCTTTAGACGAGAGCAGCTCCGGAACTGCAAAAGCATTGTCTGCAATACTTCCAATTGGATTGGCAGCTGCTTTACAAAAAGCGACATCCGGTAATGATGGCACAAATACAATTTTTAATATGGCGAAAGAGGCTGCGGGATATCTACATTTGTCGCCCAACTTAAGTGACTTACATAACGACGAAAAGGGCAGTGATATACCCGCAAGGCTGTTAGGAATTCATCAATCACAAATCACCGGGGCAATTTCTCAATACGCGGGTATTAAAAATTCTTCGGTATCCGCATTAATGACAGCGGCATTGCCAGTAGAAATAGGCCTTTTGGGCAGGCATGCTCAACAAAACAATTTATCACAAAGCGGTTTGTCCGGTTTTTTATCTTCTCAAAAAAATAATATAATACAATCCATGCCTTCAGGATTATCTTCCCTCGCAGGCATTTTTGGCCTGAGCGCTTTGGGCGCAGCCACTTCATCCACGACATCACCTGGGCCAGGCAGATCAACAGAAATGATCAACACTCCTAAAAAAAGGCCTGATTGGCTTTTTCCGATTATCATTATTTTAATTGTAATCGCATTGCTCTGGTATTTTAGCAGAAGCTGCAATCAAACAAAATCTACTGAGAGCCCGGTAACGACCACAAATACCCATACAAATACAGATACCACATCAGCAATGAAACCGGCAGCAACTACACCCGAATCTATAAAAGTTAAATTGCCTAACGGAAAAGAATTAGATGCATACAAAGGCGGTATTGAAGATCAATTGGTTACTTTTTTAAACAGCGACTGGAAATCTTTGAGCAATGATTCTTTAAAAAACAAGTGGTTCAATTTTGATAATCTTAATTTTAATACGGGCAATGCCATCCTGCTTCCTGAAAGTGAAAAGCAATTGGATAATATAGCGGAGATATTAAAAGCCTTTCCTGATGCAAAAATCAAGATTGGAGGCTACACCGATGTAACTGGTGATGCTGCAACTAATAAAAAGCTTTCACAAGATCGGGCCAATGCTGCAAAATCAGGATTAGATAAACGCGGAGTATCAAAACAAATTACCGGTGCAGAGGGCTATGGTTCACAGTTTGCAAAATACCCTGCTACTGCTACTGAGGAAGAAAAAGCGACTGACAGGCATGTGTCTGTTAGTGTAAGAAAGTAATTGAATAGATATAACGGTAATTAAAATCCACATAAAATAATTTCTTTTTATGTGGATGAAACCATGCGAAAAAGGAATGCTTTTTGTCAAATTTATTTCAGAAGGGTTTTCTGAAACAAAATGTGTGGTAAGACAATAAAGGCCATAAATATTGATCTGCCACTCAAAATGTATGTGTGGCAGATCAATATTTTTTAAACAATAAATTTTTAAATGAAAAGAAAATCTAACGATATGAGCTACCAGTACCTATCTATTTGTAACAGTAGATTATACATTAAACCTGAAATGCATTACATCGCCATCCTGCACCACATATTCTTTTCCTTCAATTCTTAATTTGCCATTTTCGCGGCAGGCTGCTTCTGATTTATATTGAATAAAATCATTGTAGGAAATAACTTCGGCTTTAATAAATCCTTTTTCAAAATCAGTATGAATAACGCTGGCGGCCTGTGGCGCTTTCCAGCCCTGGTGAATGGTCCAGGCCCTTACTTCCTGTACACCTGCAGTAAAATAGGTTGAAAGATCTAATAATTTATAGGCAGAATGAATTAACCGGTCCAAGGCAGGTTCTTTCATTTTATATTCTTCCATGAACATTTGTTTGTCATCCGGATTTTCAAACTCTGCAATTTGTGCTTCAATGGCATTGGTCATTACAATTACCTGGGCTCCTTCTTCTTTTGCCGCTTCTACTAATTGATCAGAATATTTATTACCGGTATGCATGGACGCTTCATCTACATTGGCAACATATAAAACAGGTTTATCAGTCAATAAAAAACTATCAGCAATGGCTGCTTTTTCTTCTTTTGCTCAAATCCAGCGAAAGAATATTTTTTCCTTTATCCAGATGCTCTTTGCATCTTAATAAGAACTTCATATTCCTGCTTTCACTTTTGCGTCTCCGGTTTTCAGCATTTTTTCTGTCCGGGATAATTTTCTTTCTACACTGTCCAGGTCTTTTAACTGCAATTCTGTTTCAATGATTTCTTTATCACTGATGGGATTATGGCGCCTTCATCTCTTAAAATATTTTCATCTTCAAAACAACGGATCACATGAATGATGGCATCCACTTCACGGATATTGGCAAGAAATTTATTACCCAATCCTTCTCCTTTGCTGGCACCCTTCACAAGGCCGGCAATATCAACAATTTCAATTTGTGTAGGAACAATCCGGTCAGGTTTTACCAGTTCTGCCAGTTTATCCAATCGCTTATCAGGAACATTTACCAGGCCTATATTAGGTTCAATGGTACAAAAACGGTAATTGCTTGCCTGTGCTTTGGCGCTGTTGCTAACCGCATTAAATAAAGTTGATTTTCCCACATTGGGTAATCCCACAATTCCTGCTCTTAAAGCCATATTTTAAAAAATTTAATCCTGTATTGCCAGGTTTGTAAATCTGATTATTATCGTTCAACAAAACTTTTTGCCGAAGGCGCGCAAATATAGTAAATATACAATTGAGCTACTGTTTAGAATTCACTACAAAATAAATGCAGATTGAAGCTGTCTCAATAATGAGGAAAAGGCGGCCTAATAAATACCCGGGAGGTAATCAGTTTTCAAAAATTTTAAATTGAATATTTTTTAAGCTTTCAAATTTTATATTATCTAAAATTAATGAAGTCAGAAAAGTAATGGAATATTTGTACCAAATGGCTCTCGCCGATTGTTCGATTTCAATAATTTTTTCGTTTCAAAATCAGCTTTGGTCCTAAAAAAAATTTAAATAAAAATGACCGGCAATTGCCAGTCATTTTTATAATTTTGATTCAATTTTTACTCCCTGATTTTTTCTTTTGTTACCACAGTTTTGTCAGTGCTATTACCTCTTAAAAGTGCAATGATTATTATTAAAACCACCGCTGCGCCTACTATCCACATCCATGGCTGGATGGTAGTAGATTGTGTAGTGGTAGTGGTAGTCGAACTTGATGAAGAACTACTACTGTCCTGAGCAAATATGGCAACATGGATAAGGGATAAAAAAATAATAGCGTACATTGAATAAAAGAATTGCCTGTTAAATAACTTTTGCATATAAATTTTTTTTAGTTAAAAATTCAATAAACAATTAACATGCCATGAACGCAGATGTTCGATAGTAAAGATCAACTTCTACAGTTAGTTGATTAGTAGCAGCGTATGGAATTTATTTTTTCAAGTCATTGAATACACCAATCATAATTTGAATTATCATGCTGGCAAATGTAGTTTTTATTGATTTTTTTTTATTCATCAAAAAAGCCCCTGGAAACCAGAGGCTTTTACTAATTTAAAGAAGACAGATTATTGGGCGACTCCCTGCATACCGTTCTGCATTCCTTCTTGTTCCGCTTTTAGGTTTTTACGTTTAAAAAGCGATACATCAAATTTACCAAAACGCCAGCTAAGGTTTAATCTTACAATCTGCGGGTCTCTGCGCCTTTCAGTTTCCTGAATAGAATAAAAACTGTTGGAAATGTCTGCTCTCGAATGAACTCTGTAAACTCTTGTTTTCAAAAAATCATTCATGCTCACAGAAACAGAAGCTGATTTGTCTTTTAAGAAGTCTTTTTTAATGGCAATATCAAATCCATAAACCGGATCAGTATATCCATTGGCAGTTGACAAATTACCACCACCAAACATTCTTCCGCCTCCGCCGCCACTTCTGCCGGGAGGTAATATGGTTTTACTGGTATAATCACCCGTTAACTGAACCGTAAAATTTTTGGGCAATTTAAAAGTATTATTGAGTTTGCCAAACCAGCTTACTCTCTCGCTGCTCAAATTGCTTTGAAGGTTATTACCATTTATTTTTGAATTGTAAAGGTTCACGTTAGACGTAAGGCTCCACCATTTAGAAATATTATTAGAGGACGTTATTTCAAGTCCGTAAGCATAGGATTTATTAGCATTTGCAAAGGTCGAAATAAGGATTGAATCGTTCCTGTTTGGGTTCGGGTCTTTATCACGGTATTGATAATTGGCAATTAGATTGTTCGTGTTTCTGTAATAAGCGGTAGCTATAATATTATTTCCACCTTTAAGGTTTAGCTGATAAGATAGTTCCAGGAGATTAGTAAACTCAGGAACCAGGTTTGGATTACCGCGATTTATATTGAGTGAATCACTATAATTATAATATGGAATTAATTGAAAGAAATTAGGCCGGTTTATTTTCCTTGAATAATTCAATTGCATATCCGATTTGTCGCTTATTTTTTGTGTTAAGAAAACACTCGGAAAAAAACTGAAAGGATATGAATTTTTAAAAGTTAAATTAGAATCAATCAGGGTTCCAACGTATTGTGAGCTTTCTACACGGCCACCTACCTGGTAGGTAAATTTATTTATCTTTTGAGAAAAAGTTACATAACCTGCATAAACCTCATCGTCAAATTTGTATTTGCTATTTAGATAAGTAACCGGCATATATTTACTTACCGTGTTATCAAAAAGAAAGTTTTGATTATCACTGCTATAATTTCTGATCGCGCCTCTTAATCCTGCTTCCAATTTCATTTTGTCGGTAATCGGGTTGGAGTAATCAGTTTGTACCGTTAAGTATTTTGTAAGGCCATCGCCATAGCTTAATTGCTGTCCTTTAGGGCCTTTTGGCGAATTATCCGGGTTAAAATATTGAGTGGCAACTTCCAGCTGATTGCTGTTTTTACTATAATTATAATTGGCATCCGCGGTTATATATTTATCCGGTTTTGCAAAATTATGTTTATAGCTTAATGTACCTCCGTAATTATTGAAAGAAAAATTGCCATTGGTGTTACTTAATCCGGCTTCGTGAGAAAGGTAAGAACCAATTGCCGTATCTCTGGTAATATTTAGCGCATCTATATTGCTGAATTTTCCACCTACTAACACTCCGGATAAGGTAAATGTATTGCGGTTATCCGGAAAATAATCAAATCCTGCGCGGGCAAAAGCAAAATGTCCTTTGCTATCTGGTTTATCATTTTGAGAAAGAGAAATTTTAGCGTTGTTAACATAATCTGTACGCTCTGTACTTTGGGTGCTTATGGATTTACGCTGATTATACATGGTGTTTGCAAAGAAATTTATTTTGCCCTGCTTTATGTTTACATCAGCGCCAAAACCATGGCTAAGCCTTGAGTCTAAATTGGCTCTTAAATTACCGTTATAGCCAGCTTTTCGGTTTTTCTTCAGCACAATATTTAAAATACCCGAACCTCCGCCGGAGGCATCAAATTTTGCAGAAGGATTGGTAATAATTTCAACACTTTCAATTTCATCAGCCGGTATCTGATCCAGTGTCAGAGTGGTTGGCCTGCCATCAATAAATATTTGCGGAGCGGCATTTCTTAAAGTTACATTTCCGTCAATATCTACGTTTACAGAAGGCACATTTTTCATTACGTCTACTGCCGTTCCGCCTACGCTGGTTAAGCTTTTATCTACATTAAAGACTTTACGGTCAATATTCATTTGTAACATATTCTTTCCGGCGGTTACTACTACGCCTTCCAATTGTTTGGCATCCGGGACCAGTTTAATGTTTCCCAGGTCTCTATCCACTGCATTCATCATCTGGCTCATATCGCCACCCATTTTTAAATTGAAAGTGACTTTTTCATCGTAAGGTGTATATCCAATGGCTGTAATTAAAATCTGAAAGCTGCCCAAAACGGGAAGTTTATCAATACTAAATTCTCCTTTTTTATCAGTAAGCATTGCTGCCATTACAAAATCCCTTCGTTTTTTTGTAACGGTATCCATCCTGTTTTGCGTAAGTTGAACTGAGGCTGCTTCTACCGGTTTGTTGGTGCCTCCATCAATTACTTTCCCATAAAAATGGCCTACGTTCATACTCTGGCCTCCTTGTCTGGCGCCACCGGGTATTTGCGCAGTTAAAGTCCCACAAATCAGGAATGTGAATATACATGTGAATATATATAGGTATAGAGTTTTCATGTTGGTTGTTTTTTTCAATTTTTGCAAATGTCAGCTCATATTTTGAAAATAAAATTTCAAATATACATGAGTGGTATTTTACCACTATCGGGTGGCGAAATTGCATTTTAATAATGATATCAAAAAAAAAATTATTCTAATAATAAAATAACAATTTATTATTAGACATAATTTGACTGCGTTTTCTATCATAAAAATTAAAATCAAAAGAGATTTGTTTTTAGAAGAAATTTTTATTTACTTTTGCTGTCCAATAAAAATGGTGGTTGTAGCTCAGTTGGTTAGAGCATCAGATTGTGATTCTGAGGGTCGTGGGTTCGAGCCCCATCATCCACCCCAAATTTTCCAGCCGCATACGCAAGTACGCGGTTTTTTTTTGAATTTACCTGTTTCAAAAAAAGGACATAAAGCCTTGGTTCTGTTTTTAAAAAAGGCAATATTATTTTTAAAAAACCGTCTATACATTTTACAAAACCTTTGTTAATTCAATTTCTTACTTTTAGTACAAATTTATTTTCTGTTACTTTTACGTATGAACCCAATAATCAATTTTATTATGAGCAAAAAATTTATCCCGGTACTCCTTATTCTTATTCTCGGCGGCCTATTTGTAGCATTTGGAGTAAATGGGAGCAGTGATAAAAAAAATGATGATCCCAAAGCGAAATACCAACGTATTCTTAGGAATGTTGGTATCGTTTTAGAGCAAGGCCATTACAGCCCTAAAAAAATCGATGATAAATTTTCGCAAGAAGTCTTAAAAAAATATGAAGAGAGCCTGGACCCTGATAAATATATTTTTTTGCAGCAGGATATTGATGCATTTAAAAAATATGAAAATAGAATTGATGATGAAATACATGGCTCGCCCATTAGAATCTTTTTATGCAATAAGCGATGTTTATTTAAAACGAATCGACGAAGTATCGGCCACTTATAAAGATATTCTTAAAAAACCATTTGATTTTTCAACCAACGAATTTTTGCAAACAGATGGAGATAAAAGAAATTATCCAAAAACGGATGCTGAAAGAGTGGATTACGGAAGAAAACGTTTAAAATATTTAGTGCTTGGCAGATATGTAGACCTGCAGGATGAAAGGGAAAAAAATAAAAAAGATTCTGTTTATAAAGCCGATTCAACCTTGCAGCGCGAAGCCATTGCTATCGTTTCGCAAACAGATGGACCGCTATTTCCAAACATTGAAAAATCACAATACTACCGATGATATGTTCAGCACTTTTGTAAATGCTATCACCAGCAGTATGGATCCACACACTACTTATTTTGCTCCGGTAGATAAAAGAAGCTTTGATGAAATGCTGAGTGGTACTTTTTTTGGAATAGGTGCTCAGTTAAAAGAAGATGATGGAAAAATAAAAATCGCCAGCCTCATTACAGGAATGCCCGCCTGGAAATCCGGAGAGATTAACTCCTGAAGATGAAATTATAAAAATTGGAGAGGGTGCAGCTACACCTGTAGATGTAACCGGATATTCATTAACGGATGCTGTAAAACTGATCAGGGGAGAACAAAAGAGACTCTGAAGTAAGACTTACACTCAAAAAAGCTAGATGGCACTATTAAAGTAGTTTCGCTTTTAAGAGATAAGATTTCTTTGGATGATACTTTTGCAAAAAGCGCGATTATCAACGGAACTCATAAAATAGGATATATTTATTTACCTGAATTTTATGCAGATTTTAATGACCCTAATGGAAGAAGGTCTGCTACAGATGTAGCTAAGGAAGTTGAAAAATTAAAAGCAGAAAATGTAGATGGAATTGTAATTGATCTTCGAGGCAATGGAGGCGGTTCTTTAACAGATGTAGTAGATATGGTGGGCTTATTTATTAAAGATGGCCCGGTAGTTCAGGTAAAGGGGCGTGATGAAAAAGCCAGCATATTATCAGACAGGGATAAGGAGGTATTATATACCGGGCCACTTGCAGTAATGGTAGACGAATTAAGCGCCTCGGCTTCTGAAATTTTTGCAGCCGCCATACAGGATTATCACAGAGGAATTATTATTGGAAGCACTTCTACCTACGGAAAAGGTACTGTTCAAAGAAGCATTTCACTGGACCCACAGGCAGAAAACGCTTTGTTCAGCAAGCCTGTCAGAAGGCCTTGGCGATATTAAACTCACTTTCAGAAAATTTTATCGTATTAATGGCGGAGCCACTCAATTGCATGGTGTAGTGCCGGATATTATTATTCCTGACAGGTTAGAAAATGTAAAATTCCGTGAAAAAGACAATCCGGATGCATTGGGCTGGGATGAAATTCCAAAAGCAAATTATACTTTATGGAATCCCGGTTATAGTTATACTCCCGTGATCGCTAAAGTAAATGAAGAGATCAGTAAGAATACCAATTTTAAAAATATCAGGGAAACGGTAAGCCTTGCTTGACAAATACAGAAATGCGGAAGTGCCATTGAATATTGTGAAATACAGGGAAATGCAAAAAGACATTAAGGCGGCTTCCAAACGATTGGAAGAATATTCTAAATCGCCTGCAAGCTTAAGTGTAAATAGCCTGACTGTTGATTCTATAGGAATAGCCAGTGATACAGACAAGGTAAAGAAGCAAACTCAATTTATAAAATCCATCAGTAATGATATTTATATTACTGAAACAGTAAAAGCGGTGGACCAGGTAATTGGTGAAGCTATTTTGGCACAAAGAAGCGCTATGGCTCATTAAGTTCTTAAGAATATTAAATAAAATCTTTTAAGGCCGGTATTTTTTACCGGCTTTTTTTGTAAAATACAGAACCTGGAAATTCTAAAAATTACAACCGGTTAATTTTACGATTAACATAGCAGTTAGCTAAAATTTCAAGATTGTATTTATGTACCGGCTTTTTTTGTAAACTATGTAAATGGTTTTCGTGTTTTTGCAGAAGGAAACACCAACGGGGCTAAGCAAAGCGTGAGTGATGCGACTTTCGACCAACGGCAGAAAATAAGCAACTCATTTGTGTGTGCTGCTTATTCCATATAATCTTCCTGTCTTATTAATATATGCCGGTATTTATTAAAAATTCCGTTTTTAGTAACGAAACCAAGGTAAGTATTATTAGGCCCGGTAACAGGAAGGATGCGCGTATCCTGGCTTTCCATGATTTGCATTACATCAAACATTGGAGTATTAATATCAATCGTTTTATCAGGAGGAGGAGCTATGTCTTTTATCAGCCGGTTCTGGTCTTCCACATTATTGCTTACAAGAAACTCTAATAGCTGATCACTATGTAAAATGCCGGTTAGTTCTCCTTCCCTGGTAACAACCGGAAAAATATTTTTAGAAGTATGAACTATATCAGCGCTCCTGCTCGGGGGCGTATCATCAGGGCGCAGAATTACGAAATCCTTTTCCACCAGGTATTTTAATTTGATCCTTCTTAAAACCCTATGGTCCTTGTTTTCCTGCGACACTAAATTCCCTTGTTCGGCAAGCCCCCTGGTGTAAATGGAATATTTTAAAGTCCCTTTATTAATAAAGTAAGAGATTGCGGAAACAATCATTAAAGGAACCATTAACACATATCCCCCGGTAATTTCAGCAGCGAGGAAAACACCCGTTAATGGTGCGTGCATTACGCCGCTGATAGAAGCTGCCATTCCTGCTATGATGAAATTTGTAACATTTAAATGTACCATTCCTGTTTGGTTTAGCCCAAAAGCAAAAACAAAACCTACTAATCCACCAACCACTACACTTGGCCCAAACATACCGCCATTACCACCACTGCCCATAGTGATGATGCAGGCAAATGTTTTTCCTACCACCGAGATTGCTCCAAACAAAACCAGCGCCCAGCCAATCTGTTGGTATTTTGAGAAAAAGCTGTTTGCTAAAAGAGATTCGTAATTGCCATCTAATAATTTTTGGATGGTAATGTAACCTTCACCATAAAGAGCCGGGAGCAATGCGATCAGAATTCCCAGGATAATTCCACCGATCCAAACCTTATTGTATTGATTTTTTATTCTGCCGAATACACCAAAAAGGTAAGTATTCAAGCGGCTAAAATAAACGGAATAGAGGCCAACTATTATCCCAAGAAGGATATAATACCAAAATGCATCTATCGTCCAGCTCCTGGTTACAAAGGCAAAAAGTGGTTCTTTGTAAATGATCTGGGAAACAACAGAGGAGATGGCCGAAGCAATTAATAAAGGAATAACTGCAGGAATAGAAAATTCGGGCATGATAACTTCAATGGAAAAGATCATTCCTGCGATCGGGCTGTTGAATGCGCCGGAAATACCAGCGGCTGCACCACACGCCAAAAGCAACGTGGTTTCGCGGTAATTCAATCCAAAAGAAGCGGCCTATATTAGAGCCGATCGCCGAGCCGCTCGCTACGGCAGGCGCTTCCAAACCGGCTGATCCACCAAGGCCTACAGTAAGGGCACTGGAAATTATCTGGCTATAAATATTATGAAAATCCAGTCGGCTTGAATTGTGTGAAATGTTGAAGAGGATGGCTGGGATTCCATGTTGGAATTTAGTGCGGCGGAGTAAAAGTGCGGATATAAAAAACTGTAAGAAAAATACCTATTAATGGAAAGAAGAAATAGAGATAATATTTATATTGCCAGTGCAGGTCGTTTTGCAGGAAATTAGCTACAAAATGAGTAAGTTCTTTTTCAATATGGAAGCAGCGATTCCTCCCAAAACGCCTACCACAGCAGCTGCTAAGATTAAAAAATTAGTATTAGAAATTCTTCGTTTGCGCCATTGATTGATCCTGTTAAGATATTTTAGCAGCTTCTCATACATTTTTTGCTGTGACTATTTTTCATGTGAAATTCTGCCACGAAGGTAAATAGAAATAATTTTTAAATTGCCTGGTTAGGCATTTTAGGGTGCAGCCCATACTTGCCGCACCCCCCTTGTTTACTGGCAGACGGGGTTTTTGTTAGTATTTTTTTTTTACAATTGTCATTTTTTCCAAGCCCGCAAGGAGTGTGGTTTCGGCAAACAGAAAGGATCAAATCATTCTCCTGTGGTAGTTCACCTGCCCCAGGTGATAATTCAAATGCCCTATTAAATGAAGCAGCATATTTTCGGTAGAGAATGTTTCCTCATTTATTTTTAATGGAAAATCTTTTTTCAAATCTTCTTCCGATAATTTTGGTAGAGTATTTCTTATGACCTCCGAAACCTGTTGAATGTCAGTAATCAATTTTTGACGTGGAATATTTTTTAGTGAAAATTCCTTTTCCCTATCCCGAATATAATCCGTGCCACCTAATGTTTTTCCAATAAAATGATTCAAATTTCCAACAAGGTGCAATGCTAAATTTCCCGCTGAATTACTGATGCCATCTTTTGTTTTCCAGATGTCGTTTTCCTCTTTGTACAAGCTGAGTTCCTCAGCTAATTTATTGAGTCCTCTTTCAAAAAACATAATATAATTCATGGGAATTTTTTTAATTATTTCTTAATACAAGCACCTTTCCGCAACTATATTCAGCGGTGTTTTATTGGCAACATCTCCATTCAAAACAATTATTATGGTTTTGTCGTTCCTGAATTGATCAATGATCTCCTGGGGCACATCTTTTAATTTACTTACAAGCGCATTAAAAGCATAAAGGCGCACTACGGCATTTTTATTTTTTGTCGCCAGTTCGGTAAGCTGATCAATTGAGGCAGATTTAACTAATTCCCGGTAACGAATACTTTGTTGTGATGGAGTTCCTGAATATCCAGGTGTGGCAGGCATTTCGTAAACATTTGATTTTGCGATTTCCCTGACTATTTTTTTTACCGGATCTGAATCCATAGTCTTAAAAGTTTCATTTTTTTTAGGCGAAGCCGAAATAAAATGAATGCCGAAACAAAACAAGAGAAGGAAAATATATTTATTCATTTCGATATTTTATGATCCCTAAATGTAATAAAAGCGCGCCAATATTTTTTATTTGGCAAAGATAGAAATTCATTAACACGATCATCATTATATTTGCGGCTATGACAACAGAACAATTAAAAGATTTGAGAGACCGTGTGGTGGTTTTGAGGAGGTTTCTTTGACGTCGAGAACCGGAACAAAAAATAAATAACGATAAACAACTTTCTCTTTCGCCGGGTTTTTGGGATGATAACGAGCGTGCTACTTCCATTTTAAAAGAAATAAAAGTAAATGAATACTGGGTAAATCTGTACACTGATGTGAAAACAAAAGTGGAAGATTTTGCCGTACTTTTCGATTTTTGGAAAGAAGGCGAAGCGAAGAAGAGGAAGTGAAAGATGCCTACGACAGCGCTTTACAAGCTGCTGAAGAGGCTGAATTTAAAAGCACGCTTAACCAGCCGGAAGATGAAATGCCTGCCGTCTTGCAAATCAATAGTGGCGCCGGTGGAACAGAGAGCCAGGATTGGGCAGAAATGCTGTTGCGTATGTATCGAATGTATGGCGAAAAACAGGGCTGGAGCGTTACTGAACTTGATTACCAGGAAGGTGATGGCGCAGGAATTAAAAGTGCTACGCTCCAGTTTGATGGCCCATTTGCTTATGGATTTTTAAAAGCGGAAAGTGGTGTTCATCGTCTTGTTCGTATTTCACCTTTTGATAGTAATGCAAGACAGGCATACCAGTTTTGCAAGCGTTTATGTATACCCGTTAATTGATGATACGATTGAGATAAAAGTAAATCCTGCAGATGTGGAATGGGCTTTTTTCAGAAGTGGTGGCAGCGGCGGACAAAACGTAAATAAAGTAGAAACTGCAGTACAGCTTAACACATAAGCCAACCGGAATTATTGTTGAATGCCAGCAGGCACGAACACAGGGAGAAAACCGGGAAAAGGCAATGACGATGTTAAAAAGCCGCTTGTATGAAGAAGAAATGCGAAAGCGCCAGGAAAAACTGGATGCAACCAATGCAACAAAGAAAAAGATAGAGTGGGGTAGCCAGATACGCAGTTATGTTTTCCATCCTTATAAAATGATAAAAGACCACCGTACTGATTATGAAGTAGGAAATATTGGTCCGGTAATGGATGGGGAACTGGATGGGTTTATAAAGGCGTATTTGATGATGGAGGCTAATTAGCTAATGGGCTAATTAGCAATTAGCTAATTAAAAAAAATAAACATGCCTTCTATTTTAATTATTGATGATGAAAAAGCTATCAGAAAAACTCTGACCGAAATACTGAGTTACGAAGGTTATAAAATTGATGAAGCAGCAGATGGTGAAGAAGGATTAAAAAAATTCAAGGAAAAAAATTACGATCTGGTCCTTTGTGATATTAAAATGCCAAAGCTTGATGGCATTGAATTTTTGGAAAAAGCAAAAGAGATCAATGCTGATGTTCCCATCATTATTATAAGCGGACATGGAAATATTGAAACTGCTGTAGAAGCGGTAAAAAAAGGCGCTTACGATTATATTTCAAAGCCACCAGATCTCAACCGCATGCTGATCACGCTTCGCAATGCAATGGATAAAACTACTTGGTTACTGAAACAAAAGTGCTGAAACGCAAAGTGAGTAAGGTGCAGGAAATAATAGGAGAATCATGCGCCAATAAAAAAAATAAAAGATACCATTGAAAAGATTGCGCCAACAGATGCAAGGGTTTTAATAACCGGCGAAAATGGCGTGGGTAAAGAATTGGTGGCAAGATGGATTCATGAAAAAAGCAACCGCTCTAACAATGGCCAATGGTGGAAGTAAATTGCGCAGCCATTCCGGGCGAATTAATTGAAAGCGAATTATTCGGCCATGAAAAAGGATGTTTTACTTCAGCAGTAAAACAACGTATCGGAAAATTTGAACAGGCAAATGGCGGCACCTTATTTCTTGATGAAATAGGCGATATGAGTCTGAATGCACAGGCAAAAGTATTGCGCGCCTTGCAGGAAGGAAAAATTACCAGGGTAGGCGCCGATAAAGATATTAATGTAGATGTACGGGTTATTGCAGCCACCAATAAAGACCTTTTAAAAGAAGTGGAAAATAAAAATTTCCGCCTGGATCTTATACATCGCCTGGGTGTTATTATTGTACATGTTCCTTCTTTAAATGACCGTATCGGATGATATTCCCTTACTGGTTGACCATTTCCTGGAAGACATTGCAGCCGAATACGGCCAGCCTAAAAAAGCATATTGATAAAAAAGCGATTGATCTTTTACAAAAATATAACTGGACCGGAAATATTCGTGAACTGCGAAATGTGGTAGAACGGTTGATTATTCTTTCAGGAAAAACTATTACTGTAGAAGATGTAGAAAATTATGTATTGCCAAGAAAATAAGATGAATTCTTTTAATGATACAATACTCTAATTATGAAACACATTTATTGCATAAGTGGTTTTGGTGCAGATGAACGAGTGTTTGCCAAATTGGATTTTGGCAGATAATGAAATTCATTTTATTCAATGGAAGATTCCTGAAAAAAAAGAATCTATCTTAGCATTATGCAAAAAGAATGCAAGAGGAAATTCAGCACTGAAATCCCATTATTATAGGTTTATCATTTGGCGGAATGATGTGCTATTGAAATAGCAAAAATAATTCCAACAGAAAAAATAATTCTAATTTCAAGTATGACAACCATTTCATGAAATGCCTTTGTAGATGCGCCTTGCAGGAAAGCTAAATTTAAACAGGATATTTCCGTTAGGCCATTCAAACATTCTTGACCCATTAGAAAATTATAATTTAGGCGTGAAAACCCAGGAAGAAAAAAAATTAGTAGCGTGAGTACCGAAAAAATATTAATCCAAAATATACCACTTGGGCTATTGACCAAATTCTTACATTGGAAAAATGACTGGTACCCTCACAAATCTCTTACATATTCATGGTGATAAAGATCGTATTTTTCCAATAAAATATATTAAGGCTGATTATGTAATTAAAGGCGGGGGCCATCTTTTCCTGATGGACAAACCAGGTGAAGTGAACAAGATTTTGCAGCAGTCCATTTAAATCTATACATGATCAAAGCGTTGCTTAGACCCAGATTTATAATATGCTTGTTAAACTAATGATAACAATTTTCATACAGTATTTTAATAAGAGCTTTAATATGGTACTTTTGTCAGCATCTTCAAAAAATTAACTAATGAGTATAGGTTTACTTTTATTTATCGTTGCATCAATTCTTGTTCATGATCGGTTTGTATGGCATGTTTAAAAAAGCTGGTATTACCCCCTGGAAAGCATTGATTCCTTTGTACAACACCTGGTGCATGGTAGAAAAAATGGAATTAAAAAAAATCTGGTTTTTTCTGCAGTTAATTCCAATTGTAGGGCAGTTCATTACAATCTGGATCCTTATAAAATTTGTAGAGCATTTCGGACGTTTCGGATTGTTGCATCATTTCCTCACTGTCTTTTTTCCTTTTATTTATTTTCCTTACTTAGGATTTTCAGATAATGAAAGATATGCAGGCATAGCAGTTGTAAAAAATTATAAAAAAGGCGCCATACGGGAATGGATAGACGCAGCAGTATTTGCAATTGTGGCGGCAACATTTATCCGCACTTTTGTTTTTGAAGCCTATACTATTCCTACACCATCTATGGAAAAAACGTTGCTTGTAAATGATTTTTTATTTGTTAGCAAATTCGCTATGGCCCACGCATTCCCAATACACCATTGGCATTGCCTTTTGTGCATCATACCATTATGGGTACCAATACTAAAATCTTATGTAGAATGGATAAAAATTCCTTATACACGATGGTTTGCAAGACCGGTAAAAAGAGAATGATGTAGTAGTTTTTAATTTTCCTGTAAATGATACTTTAATAAATGATTATGAGCATGGATCGCAGGTTACTTATTACCAGGAAATTCAGGGAAGAATGATGCAGGATCATGTTTCTGAAGAGGAAGCCAGGAAAAGAGTATTAGATCAATATGGCGATCTGATCATTACCCGGCCGGTAGATAAAAGAGAAAATTTTATCAAAAGATGTGTAGGTATTGCCGGTGATACTTTACAAATAAAAAACAGGGTTATATTTATAGATGGTGTTGCTCAAACTTTACCCGACGTATCATGAATTTAATTACCTTGTTTTAACTACTTCGCCGCTTGATCCTGATCAGTTGAATGGTATGGGCATTCAGGACAATCATGGATGATCAAAATAAAAACCAGGTACGCATGCTGGCTACTAATACTTACCAGATAGGAATGAGTGATGGTGAAGTAGCTCAATTAAAAATGATGCCCAATGTAAAAAGCATTCAGCCGATGCCTCTTTCCGATATGGATAAAAGCCCAATTTTATTTCCATTTACTAACCTAGGTTGGACTGTAGATAATTATGGCCCCATTTGGATTCCTAAAAAAGGAGCTAGCTATTCAATTGACCCCTGATAATATAACCCGTTATAAACGCTGCATCGTAACTTATGAAGGCAACAAATTGGAAGAAAAAAATGGACAGTATTTTATTAATGACCAGCCTGCAACCAGCTATACTTTTAAAATGAATTATTACTGGATGATGGGAGATAACCGTCACAATTCACTGGATAGCCGCTTCTGGGGATTTGTACCGGAAGACCATGTTGTAGGTAAAGCTTCCCTGATCTGGTTTAGCTATGATAACGGGCCACGGTGGAGCAGGATATTCCAGAAGATCAAATAGTTGAAGGTTCATGGTTCATGGTTGAAGGTTGATTAAAACCAGAATTCAACCGGTCGTGGCAAAAGCATATATTTTACCTTTTTTTATTTTTTATTTTAAAATAACATCAAGGTGTATTCGCAGATTTTTTATAAAAAGTTTTTGGGAAAAACTTACAGTTTTGCAAAGGGATCAAAGTTATTTTAGGCAGGCAAGATTCGCGTACTGCTTACTCCAATCATCGTAACAATCCAGAATTATTGTGCAGCCTGCCTCTTTGCAAAGCCACGAAACTTTAAGCCATGAGGTTACTTTTTTTGGTATTTTTATTTGGTAATAATAAAATCCATACCCTGAGCTTGCATCGCAGCTTATCAATAATTGATAGCTATATAGTTTCTTAGGAAATAAGCTGTCTATAGTTTGCCTGGGCCTAAAGTTGCTAATATTAGGACTGGCAATACTGAATGACGAAAATCCACTCCTTGGCCCCATCAACATCACTGTCCATTTACCCGTAAAATTCCTTCCATTGAGGGTTATATCAGCCGTTCCTTTTCTGAAGAAATTAATTTTTTCATCATCGCTCATTTCTATCCGGTCCGCCTGCCATTTTACCGGAAAAGTTGCCGGATGCCCCACTGACCAATCGCCGGAAACATCATATTTAGCGCTGTCCTGAACAAATTTTTTGATTAGGTCAAATAGTTCAATTTTTTTAACCTGGCCAAAAGAAAAACCGGTTATTAACAACAGGATGAATAGTGTGAAAATTTTCTGCATGGCATAATATTTTTAATATTATAATTCTTGCAGTTTTTTTATGGCAGCAATGCTTGTGGTTTAAAAGCAGGTAATGTGTTTCAAATTTATAACAAAAATCATTTGTTTCGGTGAATTATAAAAACCAGGCACCATGCCTCTGGCCTGGAAACAAAAAGTTCTAATCCTGGAATCAGCGCTCACTCTGGCAAACCGGCTTTTTTTTAATTTTTTTTATGTAACACCAGATAGATTTGTCCTGCCCTCGAGAAAGGTATCTAAAAAGGTGCATTCCAATTTGTCGTCGGTTCGTGAGACACGAACCGGGGCTGCGGTTCTAATCCTGGAATCAGCGCTCACTGTGGCAAACCGGCTTTTTTTAAATTTTTTTTATGTAACACCAGATAGATTTGTCCTGCCCTCGAAATGCACCCCAAAAAAATGTGGTGCTTGAAGAAATATTAGTAGTTTTACCAAAGGATATTTGTCAAAGCAACCATTTTATTTCTACAGCCAACTTTATTATGGGCGCTTATCACCTTTTCAGAAAATTGAATTTAAACCACAGGGAAATTAATTTTTCAAAAATTTAAATTGATTATTATGAAAAAAGTTATTGCTGTATTACCATTGCTTTTCTTTACCGTTTTTTTAGCAGCACAATCAGATTATAAAGTAGTATTTGATATTACCAGTAAAGATACAATTGACCATAAAAATGTGCTGCGATGGGTAAATGAAATTTCAAAAGCAGATCCTGATGCGCAATTAGAAATTGTTTTTTATGGCCAGTCATTGGATATGGTTGTAAAAGATAAATCAATATCGCCTGCTGTTATAACAGGCCTTGCAGCAAATAAAAATGTCGCATTCAAAGTTTGCAGAGTAGCCATGAAAGCTCATAATATTGATAGTTCTCAATTGCTTCCGGGTGTGCAAACCGTACCTGACGGTATTTACGAAATAGTGCAAAAGCAGAAAGAAGGCTGGGCATATATTAAGGTAAGCAGATGACTAAGCCAAATACGAAAGTCTTTGCAAAATGGATAAATAAGGTATAATGGCCGGCTTTAATTCCATGAATTTTTTAAAATTTTTTATGTAATCATATTCCATTTCCTCGCTCAATCTTTTGAAAAATCTGAAAAAAGTCCCTTTAATTCACTCTTCATTATCCATTCCTGAAGTTAAAGGAAGAAGGTTATCTTGAATGTGCAATATTTTATAAACCCCAAAAACAAAAATATTTATTTTCTAAAATCAAAACACCCAAAAAAAGCATAGCCCCAATAGAAAGTATACCCTGGAAAAATAAAAAAATAAATGATAGCAAGTCATGTTATTAATAATCTTTCTTCATTAACTTTAGAATAGAATGGAATTTTGATATTGTCACATTAATCTTTCTGTATGGCTCATGGTACCAACTCTACTAACGATTATTTTGAAAGTCTTTTTAAAAAATCGCGTCAGAATACGCTTTTAATAATGACTACCAACGGTATCGTAATTTCCATCAATGCTGCTTTCACTGAATGCTTCGGGTATGGCGATGGTGATATAGTTGGCAAAAGTGCCAGGTTATTATTTACGGAAGACGATCAAAAAGAAGGGATGCTTGAAAAAGAGCTAAAAACAGTACTTCGTGACGGCCAGGCGTTTGATAATAATTACCTCGTCAATAAGGATAAAACGGTTACATGGGTATCTGGCGAATCGTTGTTAGTTAAACATGATGACGGCAGCCTAACCATATTAAAAGTGATTCAAAATATTCACAAACGAAAAGTGTCAGAACTTGCCCTTCGGCATCTCAATGATTTTAATGAAAGCATTCTTGGATCTATTGAAGATGTGGTAATTGTTTTAGATGAGAAAATGAATGTGATAAAAGCGAATAATGCATTTACAAACCTGTTTAAAAACAGCCTTCCCGAACTTTCATCATTCATTTTTCCGGATCTCATAAAGGCATACGACAAAAACCACGATCTCTTCCGGGCGATACAAAAAGCGATTTCTACGAGAATTCCTTTTTCGAATAAGCAAATTGAAATAGAAACCCCCGCCGGTGAAAGAATTTTTGATGTAAGCTGCAACCCAATGCAAAGCGCTGGAGATACGAAAGTTTTATTGATTATACATGATATCACCATATTCAAACAGTTAGAAAGAGAGCGCGAAGATGTAATGGGTTTTGTAGCACACGAGCTAAGAAACCCATTATCCAATATCATTTTATGCAACGAAGTAATGAGCGAAGCGATAAAAGACCTTGACCTGGATGTGATAGCCGATATGCTTGATCGAAATAAGAATAATGTGGCGAGGCTACAAAGAATGATTGCAGAATTGTATGAAGCTACTATAGTAAACTCGGGTTATATGCCTCTTGAAATTTCTACTTTTAATTTTAATGATATGGTAAAAGAAGCAATAGATACAGTAGAGGTATTACAATCAGCAAATAATATTGTGGTTGTTGGCAATGAGGGAAATATAATCATTCAGGGCGACAGGCACAGGCTTATACAGGTAATCACCAATTATTTGAGCAATGGCATTAAATATTCGAACAGTAGGAGCAATGTTACACTTACTATACAACAAGATGAAAACTATTTAATAATTTCAGTAAATGATCAGGGGCTTGGTATTTCTAAAGAGCAATTACCTTATGTTTTTGAAAGGTTTTTTAGGGTAGAAAAAACAAGAAATATTGAAGGTATTGGATTGGGACTATACCTTTGCAGGCAAATCATTCATGCGCATAAAGGCCATGTATGGGTAGAAAGTGAGGAAGGAAAAGGATCTACTTTTTATTTTTCAATCCCATTGAATAAATAAAATTTTACTTTAAAAATTTTCCCCGGGATCATTCTCAAGCCTCAACTATCAATTTTTAATTATCAATGAATCCTGTCTCCCCGCACTTCCATATTCAGCATCACATTCGTTTCATAGTCGATCCATTCTTTCCATCTTTTTCTTACTTTTTCTTTAGGTAAATACGTGTCTGCAAGATTGATAAACAGAGTGTAATGGCCAGCTTCACTTTCCATAAATTTTCTGTAAAAATTTCTCAGGTATTCATCTTCCAAACCTTCGCTCAATCTTTTGAAACGCTCACAACTTCTGGCTTCTATGAGCGCCATAGTTAATAACTGATCTAAAAATCTCTCTTCAGGGCTGCCGCCTTTTTTTTGAAATTCCAACAATTTATTTACATATTCATCCTTGCGCTGTTTTCCTAAGGGCAAATTTCGCTTTCTTAATTCGGCCACCACCTGGCGAAAATGTCCCCATTCCTCAGTAACAATTGGTGAAAGCTCATTTACCAGTTCATCCTTATCATTGTACTTTTGAATTAATGAGATACAGGTGTTGGCAGCTTTCTGTTCGCACCAGGCATGGTCTGTTAATATGTCTTCCAATGAAATAGCAGCAAGATCAACCCAGCGTGGATCTGTTACCAGTTTTAATCCTAAGATATTTTTTGTGTCTTGTGAAATGAATTCCATTTTTCAAAAATAAGTTTTCTTTTTTTGCAAGAAAAAACAAGAAGCATAAATAAAAAATGAAGGGTAGAAAAATAAGGGATTAGCAAATCCATTTTACCAGAAACACTATTATTATTTCAATTGCGTTTTTTAATGCTTTACAGTATGGGGGTAATTATACGGGTTTCAAACGATAATTTAATACGCATCCCGCAAAGAGATTATTTTTCATTTTTAATTTTATTTACTTTATTGCATAGTGACAAGAACCTAATGTTTTTTATAAAAGCACAATGTCAACCTTTTTAAAAAATAAATAAATTGAATCATATTATCTTTGGTAAGATAATTGTGCCAATATGCTAATCAGCATTTAAATCATTTCTTTACAGATATTAGGTGTTATCATCAATCAAAATAAATTGGAAATAATTAATCACTTTAATCTCAAAATTACAAACATGAAAATTTCAACAACAATCAAACTATTGGCTCTTGCCTCTTTACTTTTTGGTTTCACTTTTTTTATGGCGTGCAATACTTCTACAAAAACAGAAAGTAGTGCCACTGATTCTGCTTCTGTTGCCAATACAGAGACTCCACCACAAAGCAGCAGCGCTGTACAACATGCACAAGCCACGCTAAGCGGTACCTATCCTGATACCACCGTTACAGGAACAGCAACCTTTGACCAGGAAAATGGAAAAGTAAAAATGGTGCTAAACATTGACGTGCCAGCAAAAGCCAATAAAAGTGTAGCAGTGCATTTGCATGAACATGGCGACTGTGGCGATATGGGCAACGGCGCTCACGGGCATTGGAATCCTACCAACCAACAGCATGGCAAATGGGGATCTTCGAGCTTTCACGCTGGTGATATAGGTAATATTGAATTGGATTCCGCTGGCAAAGGATCTCTTACTCTTGAAACAAACCTTTGGTCTATTGGCGGCGACAGCACTACTAACATTTTGAACAGGGCGGTTATCGTTCATGGCGGAGTTGATGATTATGTAACCCAGCCTTCCGGAAATGCAGGTACAAGAATTGGCTGTGGAGTAATCAAATAATATATTAAAACGAGGGCAGTTTTTGTAAAATTCATCCTTCGTGGTAATGATAAAAATCCACATGGTATTCCTGTGAATGTTGTGTGGATTTTTTTTATTTGAAACGGATATACTTTTTAAAAAACCTGGCAAACAGCACTTTTTTAGGTTTAATTTTTAAAAAGATAGAAAAATATTCATCCGTCATTTTATTAAAAGTCAAATACAAAACCGGAATATATTTTTCCATTGAAAATGCTGCTTTTAGCGATTTTCACATCGTTTCTTACAAGGCTATTGTCATTGATGTAAGCAATTTTGAAATGCTTTAGTTTGAATGAAACAGAAAAGCTTTCCTGTTTAAAAGCATAACCCGCTGCAATCAGACATTCATTAAATGGAACATAATTGGCGCCGATTGATGCATCATAAAAATCTTTGTCGGTGAATAAAGCATCGACACCTACATTCAATCTGCCCATTTTGTAACTGAGGCCTGCACCGTAAGCCCGCTGATGTACATAAGTTTGATTGGCTGAATCGCGGATGAACATATCTCCATATAATTTTGTATCCGCAACATTCATTACAGAAACACCTGCCTGTAGAGCGTTAGTTATTTTATAATTGAAAGACACGTCTACATCAAAGTTTTGTTTTCTCACGGAATCATCTATGAAAAAACTTCTCAAATTTGACTGATCATCAAACTCCATTGCGGCATTTTTAGGATTGTTGAATTGTTGCCAGACAGATTTGACCGTAATGCCTACACTCATGCTCTTATCTATTTTATAAACCGGTGCAATAAAAGCTGCAAATTCTTCTAATTTTTCTCTGTGCGAGATAGGGATGGAATTATCATTCCCCTGGGCAAATCCGACAAATCTGTATTGGTCTTGTGTCGTGTAAATGCCGCCCAGCCCCACATATAGTCGCTTGGTGATCTGTTGGTATCCGGACAGTTTGATGTTGTTTTTAAAATTGGCCAATAAGCTTACGTTATTGGGTTTACTGGTGTTTGCGATGGCCGCTGCATTCCAAAAAACAGCCTCAGACAGATTGCGGGATGGAGAAAAATTGAAACCGGTATTATCTGTATTGGTCATAGGGGAAGAATGAAGGAAAATTCCATATTTTATTTTGCCAATGGGAATGCTGGTTGCCTTGTAAAATCCGGTAGCTCCTACCGGTGTTACGGCCGCAACTAATTTTTGAAATAAATTAATGAAAGAAACGGGAGCCATTGCCGGGCTGCCTGGCGCCTTTCCGCTAATATCCTGGGCAGGTAATCGTTGTGCAGAATCCAATAATTGTTCGGACAGAATATCAGGCAATTCTGACTGCGTGCAATTTTCCAAGATTTTCCAGTTTTTTACGGTGACATACATTTTCGTAGGGTCCATATTTCGTTTATCAAGGTCTTCTGAAATAAATACTCTTTGTATTCTTTTGCAACTACTGCATTTGGTAATAATGTAAAGTGTTACGTCTTTGTCTCTCAGATTATTCGCCTGCCACCCGGTATTGATCTGAAAAAAACCTTCCGGGGTGGTGGTGGTAGCCACTGAAGCTTTTGGATTGAATGACGGAACGATAATGATATTTACTGCGCCACGCGTTGAAGTGGCTACTCCATTATTTAAACAGCGAAGTGTTCCTTTTATGATCACCTGCTGGGCATTAGCTGCCCCCGACCAAATTGCACATACAGCCGAAAAGAGTAGTACTATTTTCATTTTCTTTTGTTTTTAGCATTATTTATCGGAAGCGGATTCAGCACAAATTCAATATTGCCTATTTCACCGGATTTAATTTCGAACTCTTTTGATTTATCCTCGTAGGCAGGATGAGAGGTAATCAGCATAATCCTGTCGCCAAAATGATAGCCGGGCAGTGGAATGTTAAAACTGCCATCGTTGATCGTTTTGGATGTGTAAGGTGTGCCATCAACATCCACTGCCACATCTCTTATTGGGCGGTCAGCGGCATCTTTCACTGTACCTGAAATGCGGATGACTTTCGCCTGTTGCAGAGTGAGATTGATGGGTTCAAAATTGGTAAGGAGTGTATCAAACGTCATTGGGGTGTAACCATCGCTTACTACATTTATGATAATTTTGTTGCGCAATTGATCATGGGGAATGTCAGGAAAAACAACCATTCCTTTTTCGTCTACGTTTCCTTCGCGCTGGTAGTGAGGAAATGACAAAGTAACATTACCCCGTGTCACCGGATTTTTGTCCTGGTCAAATATCCTGATGGATAAAAACTGATCTGTAGACCCTTTGGGAAGCATAAAGCCTCCGAGAACGGTGAGGATAACACCAACAACCGGCCCGGTAAATTTGTAGGTCACATTAGACTGGATGCCTTTAAGGCTGGCATAAGAATTCATAATGCCGAAAATAAGTGCGCTTGCCGCCATACCAAAGAGTATCAGTACCAGATAGAAAACCTGGTCATCCATTTTTTCAGTTCCCCTCTGGTTCATGAAATGCAAGTAATAGTAGCCAATGCCAATTGCTACAATAAGGCTCACCACAGAGATGATGAGATAGGTAGCAGTGGCTACCGGTTTGGGGGATGAAGAAACGCCAGTCATTTGATAACCGATTAAGAATTTTGTATACAAGAGATACCAATTCCACAATTAATCCGTCGACAACATAGCTTTAAACAGAAATCTAAATTAACTTTTTTTTATTTGAAAACAACATTCATTTTCCATCTGCCTTCATTTTCTCAGATAATGGTAGCTTTTCCGTTTTACTTTTTCAAACGTTGCTGAAGCGATGTCTCTCAATTAAATTGATTAATTTATTTTTGTCGGACGTTATCAAAAATTTAACCATGAGAAGGCTTATCGCTTCGATCAACATGACCCTTGACGGCTTCTGTCCTATCAGCTCATGGAAAAGGATGGCCCCCGATTGTAAAAAAACTACCAGTAATAAATCTATAGTCCATTGAAAATAGAATAAAGGCCCATTGCTCACCATGTCAATTAAGAATGAATGTTAGTAAGCCAAAAAAAATTGAGGAAAAAAATTATAAAGTGGTTTTTTAGCTGTTGGCCATTAACTTATCTTGGTTCTTCTGCTCATTTTTTAATAAGTTTACTTTTCCAAAAACAAAACTACTATTGCCGTTAGAAATGATCAATGATGAAAAATGGTTGCTTGCCCAGTTAAAAGCCGGAAATTCAGAGGCTTTTAGCCAATTGTATCGTCAGTATAGCGGCCCCATGTATGTGAATGTGTTGAAAATGGTAAAGGATGAGCAGGTAACAGAAGAAATAGTACAGGATATTTTTGCCCGCATCTGGCAAAAGAGAGAAAGCATTCATTTTGAAAAAAGCTTCGCTTCCTATATTTACCGGGTGGCACAAAATATGGTTTTTGATTTCTTCAGGAAATTAAAACGTGATAAAAATCTTTATGAGCATTTTAAAACTATTGCAACCGAAAACTACAGTCATATAGAAGAAGAATTACACAGCAAAGAATTTGAAACGCTGTTGCATAACGCATTGAATACTTTACCTCCTCAACAAAAAAAAGTTTACCAGTTATGTTCACTGGAAGGCAGGTCTTACAAGGAGGCCGGCGTTCAACTGGGTATTTCCTCATCCACAGTAAAAGAGCATCTTGCAAAAGCAAAGTTTGCTATTCGTAAGTTTGTTTTAAATAAAATGGATACCATATTGAGCTTTATTTTTTTTATGGTGATAAAGGATTCTCTGCAATGAATGTTTTTTCAAATGCATTTCTTTAAGTATGATTCCATATTCCTACCACCCTGGTTTTCTTCCCGATATCGTAATTCATTTTCCTGATTTTGCAAATCGGTTGATTCAGTAAAACTTTATTTTGAAAAATTATAAATGCACACCCCCCATTTTTTTTCGGTGTGCGTCTTTAACAAAATATGGATTTGGAAAATCAAGATCAATTTGCCGTTTTATTTCAAAAATTGTTGAACAATGAATGTTTACCGGAAGAGGTAGACAATTTAGTGGAATGGATGGCATCTGAAAAAACGGATGAAGCCAGTAAACAATTGATCCGGGATCAATTGGCGGTTCCTGTTCATTCAAATGAAATAAATGAAAAAGTGCGTCAACGATTAGAAATTCACCTTGGCGCTATACTGAAGGAAGACAAGCCTGTTAGTAAAAGCAAGGTCATTTCAATAAAATTCCGAAAGTATGCCGCTGCTGTACTCATAGTAATGATGGCAGGTGGCGCGTATTTCTTTATTAAAAAAGAATCCATAAAAGAAGCTGTAAAAACTGAAGCCATTTCTTCCAGGTTTAAAAATGATATTTTACCCGGCGGCAATAGGGCAATTCTAACATTGGCCAATGGAAGAAACATAATTCTGGATAACGTACACAACGGAACCCTTGCACAACAAGGAAATGTGGATGTAGTAAAACTGAATCCTGGGGAAATCTCTTACAATAAACTGAATGATCTTTTAGACGAAAAAAAATCAGGGATTTTTTATAATACTATTTCTACTCCGCGCGGCGGCCAATTTCAGGTCGTGTTGCCAGATGGCAGCAAAGTATGGTTGAATGCTGAATCCAGCCTGCATTTTCCAACAGCATTCACGGGAAATGAACGAAAGGTAGAACTGACGGGTGAGGGCTATTTTGAAATTGCCAAAAATGCGGACATGCCTTTTAAAGTAAATGTAAATAATGCGATTGTGGAAGTATTGGGAACTCATTTTAATATAAATGCTTATGGAGACGAAACTGCAATGAAAACAACTTTATTGGAAGGTTCTGTAAAAGTTTTGGCCTATGAAAAAACGCAGGTTTTAAAACCGGGCGAACAGTTAACTATGAAGAATAATGGCTTCGAACAATTATTAAACAATGTAAATACTGAACAGGTGCTTGCCTGGAAGAACGGGCTTTTTGATTTTTCTGATGTGGATTTACGTTCCATTGCACTTCAATTATCAAGATGGTACCAGGTAGACATTTCTTTTGAAGGAAATATTCCGGATAAACATATAAGTGGTATTATTTCAAGAAAAAATAATATTTCTACTATTTTAGGGATGCTTGAATTTACTGCAGGAATCCATTCCCGGATAGATGGGGCAAAAGTAGTTTTTTATAAATAAATTTTTTTAGATAACCAAACTAATTATTCTACTATGGGCTTTTGTTTACTACCAAAACTTTTTAAAAAGAAATCTCTGATTCTTAAACCGGCTCACATCCTTTCTTCATTCGTATTAAAATGCAGGATCGCAATTTTATTCCTGGTGTTATGTAATTTTCAACTTTATGCAACAGTCTTTTCACAAACGATAACTATTAATAAGAAAAATGTAGCCATTGATGAAGTATTCAGAGATATCCGAAAACAAACCGGCTATGAATTTATTTACAATAGTGATGTATTACCTCAACAAAAAAGAATTGATATTAATGTGATAAATGCAAGCCTGGCGGATGTTTTAAATAAATGCCTGGCCAACCTGCCTGTTACTTATACAATATCCGGCAAAACCATTATGGTGAAGGAAGCTAATAAAACCGCTCCTCTGCAAACACAAACGGAAGTGAAATTGATAGACAATATAAAAGGAAAGGCGATCAATACAGAAGGAAAGCCGTTGGGCTTTGTGTCAATTCAAATACTTCCATCCGGAATTACAGTGATGGGAAAATCTGATGGAACTTTTGAAATTCCTGTTTCCGGTGAAGCAAATGAAATTACTTTTATAATAAGCTACGTAGGAAAATCTTCTGTTACAAAGACACTCACTAATAAACAATTTTCAACTTTTCAACTAATCGTTTTAAATGATCTAAGCCTTAAGCTTGACCAGGTAGAAGTAAATGGTGTAAGAAAGAAAACGCTGGCTTCCAATTCTTCTATAGTTTTCGACAGAGAAGCGATTGAACAAACCCAGGCATTAAGTGTGGGTGATGTTTTAAAATACCTTCCCGGGCAAACAATGATGCGGCCGGGCGCATCTTTACAAGGCGCTAATGTACTTACTATGCGAAATGTGACTCCGCCTAATACTGTACAGACCATGAACAATGCTTTTGGAATTTCAGTTCAGATAGATGGCAACTCGATGGATAACAATGCCAATATGCAGTCAATGAATCCAGGCCGGATGGGATTTATTTCTTCCAATAATATTAATACCCCCAATACTTTGGGAAATTTAACTATAAAGAACGGCACCCTGGCGAGCGAGTATTCCGGCGATGTGGCCAATAACGGAGTTGACCTCAGAGGATTGCAGGCAGAGAATATAGAAAGTATTGAGGTGATTTCCGGTGTAGCATCTGCAAAATATGGTGATTATAACACCGGTGTGGTTATCATCAATCGACAGGCAGGTATCACCCCATTCCGGGTGAGCATGCGGACAAATGAAGGAACTCAGAATATCGGGATGAATAAAGGTTTCAATGTTAGTCCAACATTAGGGGTAGTCAATTTGAGTTTTGATTATTTAAACAGCAATGATGATCCGCGCAACAAATTAAAATCTTATGGCAGGGTAGGAGGAGGCTTAATCTGGACTTATCATAGAAAAAAGAGTACACAATTAAAAAATACTTTTAGCGTAGATTATAATACAACGCTTGATAAAACGAGAAGGGACCCGGATGATGGAACTGAAAGAATGTCAAAGTTTAATAACTGGAACCTTCGCCTGAGCAACCGTAGCGAGCTTATAATTAAAAAACCATGGTTGTATAATGTAACTTTTAATGTAGCCTATAACAAAGGCCACCAGGATTCCTATTCACAATACTATCTTAATACCCGCCCAATTATGGGAGTAACCGACAGCGAAGTGCCCGGTACTCATGAAGGGTATTTTGTACCGGGCTATTACCTTGCAGTACAACAAATAATTGGTGACCCTGTAAGTGCATCTGCAAGGATTGAAACCAATACATTTATCAAAATAAAAAAAATAAGCTATAAGCTAACACTTGGTTCTAATTATGGCTATAGTGCTAATAAAGGCCCTGGAGTAATTGTATTTGCCGACAGGCCGAGGTTTTATCAAACCGGAAATAAAAGCGACAGGGCAAGATCTTTCAATAATGTGCCTACCCAGGAGAATATCGGTTTTTATATAGAGAATTTATTTAGTACCCGATTGTTGAACCGTTACTACACGCTAAATGTTGGCGCAAGGGGCGATGTGCAAAATGGATTCTTTAATATATCTCCCCGCTTAAATAGTAATTGGAAAGTGGCGAAAAACCTTAACTGGAGCCTTTCTTATGGTATTGCCACTAAAGCCCCGAGCATAAACCAGGTAAGCCCGGGTAATGTATATGTAGATATTCCATTGGTAAATGCGTACACTGGCAACGCGGATAAAAGTGTTTACCTCGTACACACAGAGATATTAAAAATGAACAATAGCTATTTGCGTCCTTACCAAAGCCAAACCTTTGAAACAGGTTTCACTTATGATGCCAAGCCTTTTCATACTTCTGTTTACTTTTTTGACAGGTTGATGAACAATGGGTTTTCAACTCAAACCAAATTGTTGCCGGTAACGCTTCCTGTATATAAAGTAACTGATGTGCCGGGCGAAAAACCTTTGTACGCCCCCATTACTGACTCTTTCAAAACCTATAATGTAACCTACAATAAGATTAATAACGGAACTTATAACCATACAACAGGTTTTGAAATAATGGTTTCGACAGATAAGATTAAATCATTAGCCACCTCTTTGAATTTTGGAATAGCTCTTTATAAAAGTTACTATAAGGATATAAATGAATCAGTATCGATACCTCCTGATCCGATTAACTACAACAGGCCTGCAGTTTATGGAGTGTATAAAAACCAGGAATCAACCGGGAATAACATAAAATCAACATTAACCACTACTACACATATTCCTGCATTGAGGATGGCGGTTATGTTTACCGGGGAAATATACTTTTTGAACAGAACCGAAAATCTGGCATCAAGTAAGTATCCTGCCGGTTACCTCAATAAGAACCTTGAATATTTTCCTTTATCAGAAAAAGATGCTCAATTGCCTGAATATGCCCACTTATTAAAAACTCCACCGGGTGAGAGTATAAAATATTCGCCCGGATTTATTTATCCCAATATTCATTTGCGATTGAGTAAGGAAATAGGTGACTACCTGCGGTTCTCATTTAATGCTTACAATGCATTTAACATCCGGCCTGTGGAAAGTAAAAACGGATCAGTTAACTATTATAACGGACGCCCTGCTTTCGGAGCTGAATTAATTTTTACCATTAAATAAAAAATTATACCATGAAATTTTTTGAAAAATTCACCATATTTTTTATAACACTTATTGTCATATTTACCAGTTGTAAAAAAAGAGAACTTATACCGGATATAGGCCCGGTAGACATTAAAGTAAAGATCGTTTATGAATCGTCAATTGAAGGATATAAGTTTCCGCTGAAGGGAGTTAAAGTTAGGTTATTGAATCAATGGAATAACAGAGAGAGTAACGCTGTTTCCGATGAGGATGGAGTAGTGGAATTTCTCAATAAAAGTGCAGGTGCTTATAATTTTAATGGTACGATAACCATTCCTAAAGATCAATATAATTTCCTGACCGGGCTTGATGTGGAAGAGGATATTACCTTAAACGCATCATTCTCCAAGACCCTGAATCATACCTTAGATTCAACGATAAAATTGGAGATGAACGGAGGCCGCGTAGGGGATTTAGTCATTAAACAGATTTACTATGCTGGTAGCCATACAACAAATGGTGCCAGTTTCAGGGATCAGTTTGTGGAGATCTATAATAATTCCAATAAAGTGATTTATGCTGATAGTTTATATGTAGGGCAGGTAATGGGATCTAATACTGTTAACCCAAATTTGTCAACGGGTTATTTTATTAATTCCGGGCCAATGGTAGGGCAGTATAACTGGAACAAATCGATTGGCATGCCAACCAGCATTAATGCCAATGATAATTATATTTATGTTAGATCCTTGTACAGGATACCTGGGAATGGCACTCAATATCCCATCTTACCAGGTAAAAGTATTGTATTGGCTCAAACTGCAGTTAATCATAAAGCGCCGTATTCCAATTCAACCGGCGGAACAGTTGCTATTAAAGACCCAAGCCTAACAGTGGACTTGAGCCAGGCTGAATTTGAGGTTTATTTAGCACCTTATTTGTCGGTGCCATTAGCCTCCGATATTGATAATCCGGCAGTTCCTGATTTGATCATGCTGGATTATACTGGAAAAGATTGGTTGTTTGATAATCCGGGAAGAGAAGGATTGGCTATTTTTAAAACTGATATTGATATTCCGTCCACATTCAAAAAATACCCTGATCCAACAGTGTTAGCTATAGTTGCCAATACTACCATCTATTATCAAATACCTTCTAATTTAATAATAGATGCTGTTGAAATTCAGCCTAACACACTAAGTGCCAGAGTTCCTAAACGGTTGACGGGAAAATTTGACGCGGGATATGCCTATGTGCCTGCTGGCGCATATTCTTCACAATCTTTAATTCGCAAAACAGTAAAAGTAGTGGATGGAAGAAAAATTTTAATGGATACGAACAACTCAACCAATGATTTTGATTACTTAGACAGGGCTTTGCCAAAAGCATTTAAATAGCTTTCATTAATACAGTTTATCAATTGAATAAATAACATGAATAAAAAATTTATTATAGCCTTAATACTATTATCAACTGCGGGTTTTTTAAAGGCTCAGGATTCGGTACGATATAAGCTTTCAGAAATGTTTCAGCAGGAACATAATTATTATTTGCGACGTGTAATTACTCAACCTCTGTTGCCTATGCAGCAATATGCAGTAGTAGAAGCTTCTTATAAAAACACCAAAAGTGATTTTATCTCAAGACAAGATGCTCCCCGACAGAATGAAATTTCTTTTTTTACTGAAGGGACAAAAAAAGTGAAAAAATTCCTTGTAAGTGGGTCTTTCTCTTACCAACGCATCATGAAAGATAGCGTTGGATACACTCTTACCAACAATGAGCAGAATGCACCCTATTATTTATACGCTGCCGCAAAAGGAAATTGGGAACTTAGCCGTTACAATTTGCAGGGTATTATGAGTACTCCTTTGAATAAAAAAATGACTGCTTCTGTTGGTGCCGCTTATCGTGCCGGCAATTCCTGGAGGAGCAATGATCCAAGAGTGGAGGATTTTTTACTGAATACCGAAATTGAAGGTGGTTTGCATTATAAAATAAACGAAAAAAACACCGTAGGTGCTACATTTGGTTACAGTTCTTTTGCTACAGAAAACAGTATTGAATATCGTAATTTGAATGTTCGGAGTAATCCCCTACAATACCCTGAATACCTTACTAGACTAAATTATGGTAATGGCTTTTCTTTAGATTTTAGCAGTGGCCAGCAAATGTACACATACAATACCGGGCATAATGTAAATGCAATTTACCAGGGGCAATTTGATTTTGGTACTGTCACTTTAACCAGTGGTTTTAAATCCACTAATTCCAGGTTTGAAAAAAAACCAATCTCAACTTCAACTTCCAAGATAAGGTATGGGAAATTTTATGAGGAAATCTATTCATCTGATATGATATGGAAAAGCCGGAAAAAAGGGCCGGAAGTATGGAGTGTTACAGCGAGTTACACAGACCATTATGGAAGAGATTTTAATGACACTCTTAAGGCAAACAACTTCATTTCTTACAATACCCAATTTTCTATAAAACCCATGTTTGGCTATTTTAAAAATAACCAATTGAAATATGAAATTGCATTAAACGGCAATATATCAAGGTTATATACTGCAGATGGGACAACCAAGCATGTGGTGGATTATAAAAACGCGGATATGGGTATTATAGCGGCATATTATTTCTCAGGAAAAAAAGCAGGTAACTTTTTTAAACTTTCTGCGGGAGTTAATTTTAGAATGAATATTAATTCAGTAGTTTCTGTTCCTGAAAGCCAGGAAACTAATTATTCCAGAGAGGTAGTATATTATAATTATTATTTCAACAGCGCCAACAGTACCAGTTTCACATTCGGGGCGTTGTATAATTTTTCTGTAAAAAAACTTCCTCTTTTTATTAAATCAACCTATCAAATACAAAACGCAAAATTGCCTGAAATAACCTTGCCTGCCACCGCATTTCCCGGCACAGAAAGGCATTTTGGCTCATTTGCTTTAGGATTTACTTTATAAAATTTCAAACCGTTCTTCATGAAAAAAATTGTTGTTCTTTTTATTGTCGTTGCCTCATGTATGGTGTTTTTATCTTTTCAAAAAAACACTTCTTCAGCATCGGTCGGCGATGCCTTTGCAGATAGCTTGCGCGAAATTTATTCCAAACCTTCTTCTCAGTGGCCCAAACCTGAAATTGATCATGATTTGATCAATTTTCAGGAAATTGGGTTGCTTCCTGATAGCCCTTTAAAAAATCAAATGGATTCATTAAAGCAATTGGTGAAGCTGGGGCAAATATTGTTTTTTGATCCGCGGTTGAGTGGCTCGGCTCAGATATCCTGTTCTTCATGCCATACTCCGAGTTTGTCCTGGGCAGATGGGCGTGTAACCGCTCAAGGGCACGATCATCAGCAAGGAAATCAGAAATACGCCCTCTTTGTTAAATGTGTGGTATTTTAAAAAACTTTTTTGGGATGGAAGAGCCAATAGTTTGGAAGATCAGGCTTTTGGCCCTATCAATAGCGAAATAGAAATGCACGGAGATTTTGGTGAAATTATTCCCCGCCTTTCAAAAATAAAAGGGTATGCTTTGCTTTTTGATTCGGCTTACGGCAATTCAAAAATTACTCCCGATAAGATTGCCCACGCTTTGGCAACTTTTCAACGAACTATTACCAGCCGTAAATCAAGATTTGATGAATTTTTAACCGGTAAGAAAAAAGCTTTAAGTGATGAGGAAATAAGGGGCTTACATATTTTCCGTACACAGGCAAGATGCATCAATTGCCACAACGGGCCATTATTTTCGGACAATCAGTTTCATAACATCGGGCTTACTTATTATCAAAGAAAATACGAAGATCTTGGCCGGTATAAGGTAACACGCAAAAAAGAAGATGTAGGTAAATTTAAAACTCCTTCTTTACGGGATGTAGCACATACTTCGCCATGGATGCATAACGGAATATTTGATGACCTTGGAGGAATTGTAAATTTATATAATAGCGGAATGCCGATGCCAGCCGTTACGGAAGCCCAGAAAAAAGATACTTTGTTTCCAAAGACTTCCGTTCATATAAAGAAGCTAAATTTGAACGCAGAACAAAGAAAAGACCTGGTGGCTTTTCTCGGGGCAATTTCTACCAATCCTTTGCGGATCAGAAATCCTGAATTACCAAAATAAAATTTACAACTTTTAATAAAAACTAAATTCAAATTCATAATCAACAAACACAAAAAACATGAAACATTTATTTTTAAGTATTATCGCTTTATTCACCATTTCTATTCTTCATGCACAACCTCCCGCGGGCAATGCCAATGTAGGAGATATGTATGGAGATAATATTACCGCAAAAGGCGCGATTAAAGGAAAAAAATTAGTTGCAGCCTTGAAAGATGGAGAACCTGTCGATACAAAAGTTGAAGGTAAAGTTTTGGAAGTATGTCCTAAAAAAGGATGCTGGGTAAAATTGCAATTAGATGATAATTCAACAGCTACCGTAAAAATGAAAGGATATGCTTTCTTTGTTCCTACTTCATTAGAAGGTAAAAGGGTAGTGATAGAAGGCAAAGCGGAAAGAGCCACTACTTCTGTAAAAGAACTAAAGCATCTCGCAGAAGATGCCAAAAAATCTCAGGAAGAAATTGATGCCATCACCGAACCAAAGGATGAAATTAAAATTCTTGCAAGTGGTATCACGGTTGTGAAATAATATTTATCTTCTTTGATAAAATCCTGGCAGTTTCATTGAGAATGCCAGGATTTTTTTTGGGGGGATGTATCAACTTTTACCAAGTCTTAAAGCATGGCCGAATCACACGTTCATTAAATAAAGTTTTTTTTCCAGGGTTTGGAGTCTATAATATTATTTGAGATTTCAGATAAAAACAAAAAGCTTCCATCAATCGCAATTCTTTTAAGCAATCAGTAGCAATGAAATTTCTTTAATTTACTTTTAATCTTTTAAGTATTTTACAGTCTTTAAAATTGTTTATGAAAATATTCCCTTTCATCATTTTCGGACTTATTACAGCCGCATTGGTGGTTATTCTTAATTCAACTTTGCTTCTGCCTGCACCGTTGGGAAAATTATTAAGCCCTCAAAATGGTTTGTGGCAAAATGCAGAACCTGTGGATCAGGATTATTCCGCTGATCTTTCTTTTCCGCAATTAAAAGGAAAAGTAAATGTGTATTTTGATGAGCGGCTGGTACCGCATGTTTTTGCTGAGCAGGATAACGATGCTTATTTTGTGCAGGGATATCTTCATGCAAAATTTCGTTTGTGGCAAATGGAATTTCAAACACATGCCGCAGCAGGAAGATTGAGTGAAATTGTTGGGAAAAAAGCAATTGGATTTTGATCGTGATAAAAGAAGATTGGGAATGGTGTTCGCTGCAGAAAATTCATTGAAAGAAGTGGAAAAAGATCCTGCAACATTAGCGGAATGCAATAATTATACAGCCGGTGTAAATGCTTATATTGAAAGTCTTGAACGAAAGTACACTTCCTTTGGAATATAAATTAATGGGTTATTATCCTGAAAAATGGACTAATTTAAAAACGGCGCTTTTCTTAAAATATATGGCGCTTGATCTGGCGGGATATGAAAATGATTTTGAAATGACCAATGCGAAATCAGTTTTTTCTTCAGCAGATTTTGATAAAATATATCCAGTGATTATGGATTCTCTTGATCCCATTGTTCCAAAAGGAACGTGTTTTCCAAGCCCGGAATTGAAGTAAAAATTCCTGCAACTGCAGACTCACTTTATTTTGATAAAAAAGATTCTACCACCATTGAAGAACAAAAACCAAATCCAAATAATGGAAGTAACAACTGGGCAGTAAGTGGAAAAAAAACAAAAAGTGGTTCACCCATTTTATGTAATGATCCGCATCTTGGATTAAATCTTCCTTCGCTTTGGTACGAAATGCAAATATCTACGCCAACTTACAATGCTTATGGGGCAACGTTTCCGGGCGCTCCGGCAATTATTATCGGCTTTAATGATAGTTGCGCTTTTGGTTTTACCAATGCCATGCGCGATGTAAGGGATTATTATGAAATAAAATTTAAAGATGATAGCCGTAAAGAATATTGGTTTAATAATGCAATGGCAAAAAACAACTTTCAGGATTGAGCAACATAAAAGTAAAAGGCGAGCCTGATTATTTTGATACTGTTGCTTATACCAATATTGGCCCGGTGATGTATGATAAAAGTTTTAATGGCAAGCAGGACAACCAACAATAAATATTATGCGGTAAGATGGAAAGCGCATGATCCAAGCAATGAATTAAAAATGTTTACTCTTTTGGATAAAGCAAAAAATTATGATGATTATCTGGAAGCGATAAAATATTTACATACACCCGGGACAAAATTGTATCTTTGCCTGTAAAAATGGAGACATTGCTATTTGGGACCAGGGCGAATTTCCGGCAAAATGGAAACGGCAGGGAGATTTTGTAATGCCCGGAACAGACAGCAGTTATTTCTGGCAGGGAATGATTCCGCAGGATGAAAATCCGCATCAATAAATCCTGAAAGAGGTTTTGTAAGCAGTGCCAATCAAATGCCTGCAGACAGCTACTTATCCTTATTATCTTGGAGGAAATTATCCTCCATACCGTGGTTGGGAAATTAATAAAAGGTTAAGTGCGATGAACAATATTACTCCGCAGGATATGATGAAACTTGCAAACAGATAATTATAATGTTTTTGCTGAAATGGCGCTGCCGTTATTGTAAAAAATATGAAAGTGACAAAGCTTACAACTGATGAAAAAAAATATTTTGACATGCTTAAAAACTGGGATTTACAGAAATGATGCCAATTCAAAAGGCGCTACATTATTTGTACTTACCTGGGATAGCCTTGAAAATACAGTTTGGAATGATGAATTTGTAAAAGCACCTGAAATTGATCGATGGCCATATGAAAGTACTTTGCTTGAAGATATTTTAAAAGATTCCTGCATTTAAATTTTTAGATAATATCAATACTCCTCAAAAAGAAACACTTGCAGGATGATGTAACGGCAGCATTTAAAAAAGCGGTGATTTATAGCAAAAGATGCAGAAGCATAATGGACAGGCTTGAATGGGGAAAATATAAAGACACCAAAGTATTGCACTTGGCAAGACTTGATGCATTAAGCAGGTTGCATTTACCCATTGGCGGAGGCACCAATACTATTAATGCAGCCAAAGCACAACATGGCCCAAGCTGGAGAATGATAGTTTCTTAACTCCGGAAACCGAAGCCTATGGCGTATATCCGGGCGGACAAAGCGGTAATCCCGGAAGCAAATTTTATGATGATTTTATTGATACCTGGGTGCAGGGAAAATATTATCCGCTTTGGATGATGAAGGCGACAGATGCAACAGACAAAAGAGTAAAATGGAAAATGACTTTGCGAATCATAACAGTGGTAAAGTTGATCAGGATTTAGAAATTATGAAGTGAAATTAACAATAAATCAATTTAGCAATTCAACAGTTAGCAATTAACAATTCAATCAATAATCATCAATATAAAATGAAATTTATAATCTCCATAATCCTCACCATACTTCTAAGCTTTTGCTGCATGCTTATATTTTCCATGGTGGAGCATAGCCATTGTTGCATTTTTGGTTGCAGCTCTTATTCCGCAAACACCGGTGTGCTTCTTTTGTTACAGGATTTATTGCCTTGTTTTTATTGTGGGGGATATTGAGTTTTTGGATCAGCACCAATAATAATGATATTCTTGCTCACCGGGTTTCACTTTAATTTTTAAAACTGATAATCCCATTTTTGACTTATCATATCTTCAGCATTGATCGGCGCATTGGTAGCTGGTTTTGCTGCGCTTACAGCAAGTTATCTTGCGCACAGTCTTCACCTGCCGGAAAATAACATATCTAAAGATAACTTAATTTTGTAACATTTCAACCATAATTTTTTAGACTTACATTCGTTTATGCAAAAACTGCTCCTGCTTATCTTTATATTCCGTTCTTTCTGCATCAGCTCAAAAAATTGAAGGCACTGTTTACGATGATGAAGGAAAGGTTTTACCATTCGCTTCTGTTCTTATCAAAGGAACACCACAGGGGGTAACTGCAAATAGCGAGGGCAAGTTTCAGCTTTGTCTTATCTCCGGAAATTATACATTGATTTGCAGTATGTTGGTTATGCTACACAGGAAAAATCAATAACTCTCGGTTCAAAAAATGAAACAGTAAATTTTACTTTAACACTGCAAAAACTTGACTTTAAAAGAAATAATCATAAACAAGGGTGACGAAGATCCTGCTTATGAAATCATAAGGCAGGCAATTAAAAAACGATCTTTTACGAAAAGCAGGTAAAAGCTTTTGAAGCTGAAGTTTACATAAAAGGCATTATCAAATTAAGAAAGCTACCTGAAAAAGTGTATGGGCAAAAAAATTCCTGATGAAGACAGAAACGATATGGGGCTTGATTCTTCCGGCAAAGGAATTATTTATCTTATCAGAATCAGTTACAAAAGTTTCCACGCAGCAACCTGATAAATTTAAGCTGGAAGTTATTTCCAGCCGAGAAAGTGGAAGCAATGGATTTGGATTTAATTTTCCTGCTTTCATCAGCTTTTACAAAAACAATGTAAACATGTTTGCTTCGCAGATTGAATCCGCGTGGATTTGTTTCTCCGATTGCAGATGGCGCTTTAAATTTTTATAATTATAAATTTCTCGGTAGTTTTTTTGAAGATGGAAAAGAGGTGAATACTATAAAGGTAATGCCTAAACGAAATTATGAACCTTTATTTTCGGGAATAATAAATATTACTGAAAGTGATTGGCGGATCTATCAGTTGTGATCTTTTGCTCACTAAAAAATCGCAACTGGAAATTTTAGATTCTTTGCAGGTTACACAAATATATGTGCCGGTAGGGAATGATGTGTGGCGGGTAAAAAATCAGGTGCTGCATTTTAACTTTAATCAGTTTGGGATAGATGCGGTAGGGAATTTTGTAAATGTGTATTCTAAATATAATTTGAAGCCTGATTTTCCGAAAAATTTTTTTAACCGCGTAGTGATAAAATATGATACTTCAGTTAATAAAAAACCACATGCTTATTGGGATTCAATAAGGCCGGTGCCACTTGAACCCGAAGAAATAAAAGATTATAAAACAAAGGACAGTGCATTTGCCGCAAGGAAAGATACTACCAGGAAAAATTTAGATTCTCTCAGGAAAAAACAAGGCCCTGTAAAGATGTCGCAGATCTTTTGGACCGGTATACATAGAACGCATTTCAGTTTAAAAAATAGTTACCGTGTTAATTTCGAACCGCTTTTAAAAACGCTGCAATATAATACAGTGGAAGGCCTGGCAATAAATCCTTCATTCACTGTTTCTAAATTTGTACCCAGGTGGAAAACCAATGTAACCTTTATTGCAGACGCGAGATATGGTTTTAATAATGAGCATTTAAATCCCTGGGCGGGTTTTAAATTTAGCAGCAGGGAAGCTTTTAATCCTGATAAAAAACCTAAGCGACAGTCTTTTTTTATAGCCGGTGGAAAGCGCGTAAGCCAGTTCTTTAAAGAAAGCGATATTATCGGTTTGTACAATAGCGTGACGACATTGTTGTACGGGCGAAACGATTTGAAGATCTATGAAAATTATTTTGCTAAAACAGGTTTTTCTAAACAATGGGAGAGTGGCGCCGTGTTTTTGATAGAAGGCGAATATGAAGACAGGTTGCCGATTGATAATACAACCGATTTTATCCTGAATAAAAAATGGCGCTACAGGTTTACACCCAATTATCCGGTTGAAATCTTATCTGCTCAATTTCCGAGGCACCAGGCAGTTATTGCTCACGCCTCGCTAAGTATTAAGCCAGGACAACGTTACATTCAATTTCCAACTTACAAAACCGCTATAGGTTCCAAATATCCAACCTTTACTTTGGACTATACCAAAGGTTTTAAAAATATTTTTGGCAGTGATGTAGACTACGATAAATGGTCTTTGAATATTAAAGATGAGGCGAATTTAAAGTTAGCGGGCGCTATAAAATACAGTTTTACACTAGGGGGATTTTTAAATAACAAGTCCGTTTACATCCAGGATTATAAACATTTTTATGGAAATCCTTCGATCATTGCAGGCGATTATGTAAAATCTTTTCAATTGCCGGGTTATTATACTTTCAGTAATGCTTCCCCGTTTTATGCTGAACTTCATTTTGAACATCATTCAAATGGATTGCTGACTAATAAAATTCCTTTATTTAAAAAACTTAACTGGAATCTGGTAGAAGGCACCAATGCGCTTTATATCAATCCAAATACGAAATATGCAGAAGCATTTGTAGGCCTGGAAAATATTTTTAAAATATTCAGGGTAGATGCTGTTGCCGGATTTCAAAACGGGTTAAAGCCTCAATATACTTTTCGCATTGGATATGGCGGCTTGCTGGGAGACGCACTAAATTTGCAACTTTTTAAAAAAAGTAAAGTAATAGATGAATGGTAGGGTGGATTTGCAATTTTAGATTTTGAAAAAGAGGAGTACCAGCCCAATCGCAGCCCTTAATAATTAGTACGGCGCTCGGTGAAGATTAGTTCAGTAGCAGCCAGGGAATCATCACATTTAGTGTTCAATCACTTTTTTTTAATAACTATTTTCTCAGCATATTCCTCCATTACATAACTAAAAAATTTCCTGGTTTCATCAAACTTTTCCGCAGGAATAATGTGTTGTGAGAGTAGAAGAAAAGCAATTGAAGTAACTGAATTTGTTTTTTCATCAAACAAATATTTTGTTCTGAAAACACCGTATTCAAATTTTTGGTCTCTTGCTTTCGGCAAGTTCTCTACTGAATAATTTTCCGGAAGCTGATAAACAGTTGTATCTGTTTTTATAAAAGGACATGGAAAATAAAAAGCCTTTGTCCGCTTTTCTGTGGTGGGTAAGGTATAATTCCAGATCTTATAAATTCTTGGATTTAAAAACATTTTGTTGCCTACTGAAAATTCAGGCACTTTTTCAATTAATAATTTGAATGAAGTATTGGCTAATGAATCTTTTCTGTCAATTTTGAGCTCCAAATCATCGGGATGTAAAAAACCCAATTGGTTAACAAGGTATTTTTTTTGATCATCTTTCTTTTCGTCTACCATATAGTGAATAATATCTTCTTTATATTTCCCTGAAGTTTTTAAAATACTCTCACTTTCTCCAGAGGTATTTTCATTGAGTATAATTTTTGTGGTAAGGTTAAATGCATTATCCGAAGGTTTACTTTTTGGCGTAGCCACCAGCACACCGCCGCCGGGAGTGATTATCAATGCATTCCTGTTTTCGGTAAAATTCCCTAATACTCCGGCATCGGTTGTGGTGCTTGTACATTCAAGCCAGGTGGTGTCATTTTTGCCAGGCACACATAGTATCACATGATTAAAAGAATTGTGAGGAAAAGCAGGATCAACAGGCGCTTTGTTATATTCCGCATTTATCAGCGCAGGATAACTCGCAATTCCAACTGCGTCTAAGCATGCCTTCATATAATTTGACAGCGCTTTGCAATCCCCATATTTCTTTTTATCAACAAAATCCGCGTCGAAAGGCTTAAAGCCACCGATGCCTAATTGAATACTCACATATCTGAAATTATTTTGTAAATAATCATAAAGAATTTTTATTTTTCCCTTATCATCCTTTTCCGCTGCCACCATTTTCTTTAAAAAACTTTTAGTTTCAGCAGAAAGATTAATGGATCCTTTTGAAAGATTTGCATACCACGATCCAAAATTTTGCCAGGTAGAAAGATCGCCTTCATTTCCATCCATCGAAAATTTATTAGGCGCTATAAGCACTGAAGGGTAACTGCTTTTATAACTAACAGCGCCCGATTCATAAGGCATTGCTTTCAGATTTTTTACTTCCCAGGTATAGAGTTTATTTTTACCTGAAGTGCTGACAGATGGCGATAATGATATGTTTTGAGCCTTATATTTCAGATCCAGGTCTACAGGAACTGTTGCCGTATAATTTGAATATTCCACTGATTGGTCAGGATTCATTATTTGATAATCCGGATAGTTTAAAGTGCCTTTATATTTTACCTGGTAATCAAATTGAACGGTAACAGGATATCCGGCTGCCGCCACTCTAAAATAATAAACTTTACCATCTTCTACCAGCCCATCGCCGGTTGCTTGTGCTTTCATTTCTTTCATTTTGTATTTATTCACCGGTTTGCCCTGAGCATCATAAACTTTTATTTCGGCATTATCCAGTTTACGAAACTGGTCGGAATATTGAATAAAAAAAAGGACATCTTCTCCTTCCGGATCTAATACTGTAAAAACCTGGTGTACAGAAAGCTTCGCTTCACCAATATCTTTCACTTCAAAGCTTATTTTTTCTTCGCGCTTTACACTATGAGCTTTTTCTTTTAATGCCGCAGAAAGCGTTGAAGCATCTAATATATTAAATTGGGAAAAGCAGTTTTGGCTTACTGCATAAAACAGGCAGCTAATTAGTATTCTTTTCATCAGGGATTAGTTTTTTTCTTTTTAATTACAATCTGCTCATTGAGTGTTGTAAAAAGCTTCTTATAAAATTCCTGTAGCAATGAATAGTCATTTGCGGAATAATAAGGATTTAAAAAATCGAGATTTATTCTGAAATCGATTGAGTTTTCATTCCGTTGTAAAAGCCGTTGAAGTATAATACTTGAATCAGGCATTATCATTTTTATATTTTTGGGCAGCTCATCAAATTCGTAATCTTCAGGAATAAGAATTTTTCCACCACAAGTATAAGATTGCTTATAGTTAAATTCAATATCTGTCCTTCGCTCATCAGCAATGAACGGATTTTTTTCAAGTCCCTGAAATAAGTTGATAGAAAAATATTTATATTCCCCTGATGCGTTTACCGGAAGAGAAAAATCCATTCGTTGTTGTAATGGCAGCGAGTCTTTATCTTCATTTGCGACTTCTAAATTTTCAATTTTCATTCCAGAGTAATCTTTGGTAAAAAAATCTTTAAAAGAATTTTTATCTTCTGTATATTTTTTCACTCTTGGATTTTTAGAATAGTCAAAACTATAAACAGTAGCATTCCCTTTCATGATTGCCTCAGGGGTAATTTCTGCAAAAACAGTAACTACATTTTTCCAAATGTTTTTTTCATTAGATAATATTGTCCAGCCTCCTTTTTCTACATCAACAATAAAACCTTGATTGTTGACTACATCGTAAGGTACCAGGTATGAAGGATTGTATCTATCCGCTGCGTTCAGTATGAATTTTTTATCATCAATGAAAACACAAGTCATAGTATTATTAAATTGCTGTAAAAAAGGATAAAGTGTATTGGCGGCACCATTGTCTTTGGTACTTACAAGAAGTGGATATGCTTTAATCTTTGCATCCCTTAAAAGATTAATCAAAATAAGATTGAGCTCTGAATTGCTTCCTGATTTTTTATCCCATGCAGATTTTATTCCATCAGTTGAGTAGATAGATTCCGCGCCATTCCAGTTCATATTCCTTCTAACATAATTGTGGATCACTACCATTTTATTATAATCACCCTGCACATTTTTTAATGAATCGTCGAGCGATTTGGTATGTGGAAGATTCTTTTTAAGTTGAATGCCAAAATCTTCATCGTCCATTAATTCCTGGGTAAGTTTTGGCCATGAAGACCTTAAATTCTTCACATTACCATTGCCATAATCAATTTGTGATAATTGAAATTCGACCCGTTGCAAATAATCTTTAGCTGCCCCCATGAAAGGCTCATCTCTTAAAGCAGGAACGTTTTTAAGAATATAAATTTTTTCGAGAGAACTAGTTGAAATAGGGGAATTACCGTAAAGGATTCTATCATTAACCGTGCTGCTTTTTTCCTCAACTTTTTGGTAAGTCATTACCTGGGATACAAATTTAAAAATTGATGGAATCAAAACTTTATACATACTGATGCGGGTAGGAATATCATCCTGAAAGTTCCAATCATCAAGGTTGCCAATTGATTTTTTTACATCCGTAAATTTATACTCTATGATGCTTCCTATTTTTACATTTGGCATCGTAAATACAACCGCAGAAATTTTATTATTAATCTTTTTGGTATAAATAGAAGACTTCTCAAGCTTTGTCGCCACTATATTTCCTGCCTCATCCAGGTTGTAAGTAAAAGCTGAAATGTTTTTTATAGTTTCATAACCTAATTTACTGTAAAATCTTAGTTTAATATTTGCCTCTTCTATACCTTTCTCTTTAAGAATTTTGATTCGCACTCTTTTATCTGTTTGCAGATTAAAATCATCACCGGTAATATAATAACTTACTTCACCATACGATAGTAATTTATAAGCTTCCGCGTCTTTATCAAATTCACACTCTTTTAAAAGAAGATCTTCTTTATCTATTTTTCCAAATGCGGGTAATTCTTTTTGAGCTAAAATAATTAAGGAACTAAATACAAGCAAGCAGGTAACTGTTAGTTTTCTCATTGCAATAAGTTTTTGGTAAAACGAAAGTATAAAAAATAAACACATAAATATCTTTTTTTAAGATATCAAAATAAAAAGGCCATTGATCATTTTGGATAAAAGAAAAATTTAATAAAATCCATAGAATAAATCCGTTTGCCTTGTGAAAGAAAATCAGGCATGCCTTATGATAATTTACCATTTAGTTTAGGCAATTTCTTTACCCGTATTTTTACAAAAAATCAACAATGAAGCATTTATTATTTTACAGTCTCTCAACCATTTTAGTTATGGGATGCAAAGCACAGCCGGACCATTCTTTTGTAAAACAAAAAAATGATAATACTCTTTTATGGCAGGTGAGTGGCAATGGATTAAAAAAACCAAGTTTTTTATTTGGCACTTTTCATTTGTTGTGTAAAGAGGATATTCATTTCAGCGAACAATTAAAAAAAGCGCTAAAACTGAGCGATGAAATTTATATGGAAATGAAAATGGATGATCCTTCTATGATGCTTAGTGCCATGCTTTATATGAACATGAAAGAGGGAAAAAGACTGGAAAGCCTGTTCACACCTGAAGAATACAAAAGATTGCAGAATTATTTTTCTGATACGCTGAAAACACCGCTAATGCTTTTAGACAAAGCAAAGCCTTATTTTTTAGTAGCGCTTCTTTATCCCAGAATGATGAACTGCGCCACACCGGCAGGGGTAGAAGAGGAGCTGATGAAAATAGCAAAAGAAGATAAAAAAGAAATAAAAGGATTAGAAACCATGCAATTTCAGGCATCAGTATTTGATAGCATTCCTTACGAATGGCAGGCAAAAGAATTATTGAAAAATATTGACAGCTTTTCAGTTTATAAAAATGAATTCGACCAGATGCTAACGATGTATAAAAATCAACAATTGGATTCGATGAAAAGCGATGGTTTCTAAAAGCGAATTTGGCTCAGAAAAATATGAGGATCTCTTGCTGAACAACCGGAATAAAAATTGGGTAAAACAATTAAAGGAAATTATGAAAAAACAAAGTGTGTTCGTAGCAGTTGGAGCGGGCCATTTGGTAGGCGATTTTGGATTAATCAATCTTTTGAAAAGGGCAGGGTACAAGGTAGAGCCGCTGGAGAATAAATAGAAGAAAGTGTTTCAAGAAATAATAAAAACCTGCAAAGGGAAAAAACCTGTAAAAAATTTACAGGTAGTTATTTGCAATTAGCTATTTAAATATTCTTTATTAAAACTGCTCTAATTTACTAAAGAAAAAATCTCCTTCTATTTGTGCATTTTCATCGCTATCGCTTCCGTGAACGGCATTTTCTCCAATAGAGGCTGCATATAGTTTCCTGATAGTTCCTTCTTCTGCCTGCGCAGGATTGGTAGCACCAATTAATTTTCTAAAATCTTCTACAGCATTTTCTTTTTCAAGGATGGCGGCAGTAATGGGGCCACGGCTCATAAATTCTACTAATTCACCATAGAATGGACGCTCTTTATGCACTTCGTAAAACTCGCCTGCTTTAGCAGCGGAAAGATGTGTCATTTTCATAGCGACAATGCGAAAGCCGGCCTTATTGATCATTTCTAAAATGGCACCTGTATTGCCTTTCAAAGTGGCATCGGGCTTGATCATTGTAAAAGTTCTGTTAGTCATGTTCTTTAATTTTGGCTGCGAAGCTAATAAAATAAATTGTTGTTTTCCAGTATTATTGAATTGATTGTATGAACGAAAAGGTTTTAACAAAACGCGTAGCCTTTCTAATAATTGAATCGATGAAAAATAAAGCCCGTAAAAAATCAGTTTGCCGGAAACATCATTGCTGACTCAATTTATTCTTCTCAGCGCTTTTTGATTATAAGAATTTTTATAAAGAGCGAAGGAAAAATTATTGGAGTAAGATTTTAAAATTCATTAATGCCTACAACAAAAAACTTCCGCGTGATTAGCGCGAAAGTTTTTAATTTTTTAATCCTGTGTGGGTTTCGGTTTTTCCTGGATTACTGGAAGGCTGGATTAGTGCCTGGTTTTCATTTGGGATAATTATATTTTTCTAAGGCATTGAATTTAAAAAAAAGAAGTTGACTGATATCGGATTTATTGGTTTTTCCTGGATTAAAGGATCCCGATAATTATCGGGAGGTTCATTTCAATGGATTTGGATTTCTGATTAATGTTTGTTGAACATCAATCAACTTCTGGAACAAAGATATACCGCAAGCGCTCGCTGCACAAGAGCATTACTGCCTAATTTTTAAAGTATTGTATTTACGGTTTGCATAGTAGATTAACTAAAATTGAAATAGTAAATATACCTGTTTATGGCAAAACGATTTTTTCAGAAGTTTTTTATTATTTTCCTGTAAGTAGGTACAGGTATAGGTTTGAACAGAAAGAAAGTGAATAAAAAATTTGAATTTGCGAATTTATTTACGCTTTTACAATCATCTTTCCTTTATTAGCACCGGAAAAAAGTTTTAAAAATGCTTCAGGTAATTGGTCGAACCCGTTAATAATCGTTTCCTGGTATATGAGCTTTCCCTCCTTTACCCATTGCGATAATTGTTGCATGCCATCACTAAAACTACTTTGAAAATCGTTTACAATAAATCCCTGCATCAAAGCGCTCCTTGTAAGTAACATTGGCTGTAACCGTGGCCCTATCGGTTTTTCGGTAGCATTATATAAAGAAATTTGCCCGCATAAAACTATCCTTGCATGAAAGTTAATATTGGAAATAACGGCGTCAGAAATTTCTCCCCCAACATTATCGAAATAGATATCTACTCCTCCCGGACAAATCTTTTTTATGGCTTCATTAATGTTGGGTGTCTTTTTATAATTAATGGCATCATCAAAATTAAATTCTTCTTTCAGCATTTTTATTTTGTCATCGCTGCCTGCAATTCCGATTACTTTAGTTCCTTTTAATTTTGCAATTTGACCGGCAACTACACCTACAGCACCTGCCGCACCTGAAATTACCACAGTTTCTCCGGGTTTGGGTTTACCTATTTCTAACAATCCGAAATATGCCGTCAAGCCAGGCATTCCCAGAATGCCAAGATAATAAGATGCAGGGGCGATACTAATATCAATTTTTCTTAAAGCTTTTGCAGGAACTATGAATTCTGTGGCCCATGGAAGCATGCCGGTTATTTTATCGCCCTTTTTAAAATCATTGGATTTAGTGTCTTCAATTTCTCCAATTACTCCTCCTACAACAGGCGCATTAACCTGGTAGGGTGGGGAATAAGATTTTACATCGTTCATGCGGCCACGCATATAAGGGTCAACGGAGTAATACAAGCCTTTTATTAAAACTTCCCCATCTTTTAATTCAGGAAGTGAGACAGTTTCGGTTCTGAAAGTTTTCTTTCCTGGTAAACCTTTTGGCCGGCTTGCCAATACTATTTGTTTTGCATTCATCTTTTTATTATTATAAAAAAATTACCGCAATATATATGCCTTTATTGTAAAGATAGGATGGGAACTCAGTTTCCTAGACGGATTTATGTGTATTTATTTGAAATATTATTAAATCATTATTGCCCAAATGTTTCTGTTTGCATATTCACCCCAGTCAGAAAAGGATTTTTTTAGCGTTTCTTTTAATTCAGGATTGGTAGCTTTCTTGCCTTTTGTTGGTGGAACAATATCTTTTAAATTTACAGAATTGACTTCTACTTTTGTAGCATACCAGGTAGTATGTAGGCTATTTATTACCAGTCCTAATATCATTCCGGGTAAACCATTAATGCTTTCAGGTCCGCCGGAATCATGATCTCATCTGTGTAAAATGCTACCACAAATACAGAATCCATGATGATAGTAGTTGCTCTTCGGCAATTGAAACCGGCAATTTCCCTAAAGTCGTTAGTAATTTTCCAGGTAGCATTTCGCAGACTGTCTTCAACGAAAAATGTTTTTTCAAATACATTCTTTTGAGCGCTGATTGTCCGTTAGCAAAATTGCTGAATACCTATTGTCACTCGCCGGACTGTTCCAGAATGAAGGCTTGTCAATTGAATTCTTTGCCTGGTTTGTATATGGCATGATTATCATCAAACTCATAATCGAAGTAATCAGTCTTGTATTGCGGGGTTGATTTTTTCATTTCTTCCGATAACTCCCCTTTAGGGTAGACCATACATTGGTTTTGCGTTCAAATTCAATTTTTGCTTTTGAAATAAATTGAGTCTGGGCAAAAATATTCTGCAGACAGAATAAACCGATAGATATAAAAATGATTCTTTTCATTATAATAAAATTAAAACATTGACTTTGGTGCTCCGGCGCCGCCTTTATTGGTGAAATTCCAGGTTAGAGAAATTAATCCATAGCGCTGAAACGTAAGGTAGTGTTTCTCTTCAATAGAAAAAGGCTGTATATTTCTGCTATATCCTTTATTTTGGTTGAGTATATCATTAATGCTTGCACGCAAAGCGAGCGCATCATTTTTCATAAATTTCTTTTCGACATAAGCGTTCCAGACGATCACATTATTATTTTTATCAAACGCATTTAATTTTTGCCGGAAATTGAAATCTATGTCAGATCCGATCTCTAATTTTCCGGGAAGCGTATAGCTTCCATCCAATGAATAATCATAAGTCCAGTATTTGGTGCCTGCTACAGAACTTATGCTTGATTTTGATTGATTATAAGAAGGAGTGGCTGACAAATTAATTTGGTATTTTTTTTCCTTAAATGATTGTAAACCAATTCTTGATGAAAATCGTTTGCTCGTCGTGATATTCTGCAGGCCGTTTACAAAATTAGTTGTGTGGGATATATTTCCACTGGGATTTAGGTATGCCCGTATTTTTGTTTTAGGAATCTTAATATAATAGCCACCATACAAGCCGGCGGAATAGTTTCCATTTACATTCAAATATTGCGTAGTTCTTTTTCCCAAAGCATCAACTATATAACTGCTGCTTATATCATTTTTAGTAAAAGAAAAATTAGTTCCGATATATATAGATCGCTCACTTAAAACTTTATAATTATTAAAATTCAGATTAAACCTGTTTTGAAATTTCTGCCTGAGGGATGGATTTCCGATCACCACATTCAACGGATCATCATTATTTTTTAAAGGCTGTAATTGATCAATTGTCGGTTGTTGGGTGTTGCCACTATAATTGAACCTGATATTACTATAAGCATTGAATTTATAATTAAAATTCGCTTGCGGAAATAAGTTGAAATAATTGTATTTGCGCGTGGTATCTTTTACCTGGTCAGTTTGCTCAAACGCAGTATTGGCTATGTTTCCGCCGAACGAAAAATTATATTTTTTAGCATTATAACGATAATTAAGCCCGGCGCTATTGGTGTTGTAAATATATTTAAAATCATTGCTTAACGAGTCTACCAGCATTATGTATTTTCCATTTAAATCTTTATTATAGCTTAATCTTTTTTGAGTGGTGCTATTGTTATAAAACGAATAATTAAATTCCAGGAAAGATTTTTTTGAGAGAGGTTCGGTATAGGTAGCTTTTGCTCCAATGAGATTACTAATATTTCCATTTATCTTATTCTGATCAGTAGAATCTTTTTTAAATATAATTTCATTATTATTATAAAAATCAGAATGGTTATTTAAAAAGCCGGTACTGCTGGATTCGGAATATTTTTCATCAAAATTAACCGAAAGAGTCCTTCCCGCTTTTTTGAATTTTTTTCTCCAAATGGCAGAAGTATTAAAATTGGAATTATCGCCATTGCTCGAAGTATTTCTCAGGCTGCTGTTGACCATTTTGTTTTCCTGGCTTAGGGCCTGTGATGTATAATCACTATAGCTTTTTGAAGTGCCGGCACTGCCATTAGCGGTTATTTTTATAGAAGAGGATGAATCGATCTGAATTTCCATTGTGCCTGCTAATGAATGCCGCATTTTATCTGAATGAGTATTTGCTGCTTCGCGGTTATAGTACACAGAATCCAGGAGAATATTTTGCCTGTAAGTATTGCCCGCACTCCGTACTGCAAGTTTATTAAAGAGATAATTTCCACCTGCATTATATTTATCACTGTTCCATTTATTAGAAAAATGTAAGCCGGCTTTTACGCTTTCCGGAAGCCCTTGCCCATAATAGCTTTGGCTTCCAAGATCATCGCCGCCACTGGAAGTGATCATAATTCCGCCACCATCCATTATCTGGACATTATCATTTGCAAAACCATAACTGCGTGAATCCTGCCAGTTTAATCCTGTAGCATCTGTGCTGCTTCCAATTACAAATGCCGCCAGTTTTCTCTTACCCTTAAATGCATTTATTAAGGCTTGTCCATTATAATATTTATCAAGGCCTCCAGCCGATAGCTTTCCAAAATATCCATGTTTGGCATTATCTTTTAATTTTAAATTTAAAGTCTTTGTTTTTTGGCCGTCATCTATTCCTGTGAATGCCGCCTGGTCACTTTTCTTATCAAAAACCTGCACTTTATCTACCGCATCTGCCCTCAAATTTCTTGTCGCAATGGTAGGATCGTCACTAAAAAATTCTTCACCATCTACCAATACCTTTTGAATTTGCTCTCCCTGCGCGGTGATCTTTCCGTCCTTATCTACCTGTATCCCTGGTATATTTTTCAAAAGATCCTCCACAGTTGCGTTAGGTTTTACATGAAAACTATCTGCAGTAAATTCGGTTGTGTCACCTTTGATTCTTATTGCTGATTGCCTGATAATTATTTCCTGCAGCAGTTTTGCTTTCTCTGTAAGAAAAATAGTTTTGAGATCAATATTTTCTGAGGCTTTTAAATTAATATGGTCAACATAATCACCATATTTTGGATAAGAGATCAACAACATATATCGCCCGGAATCTAACCCGCTTATTTGAAAATTTCCATTTTTATCGCTTCTTGAAAATTTTATTAACGTGGAATCTTTTGGTTGCAATACGGAGACAACTGCGTACACCGCATTTTGATGGTTTGATGAATCAGTAAGATGCCCTTTTAAAGAAGAATTTTGGCCAAAAATGTAGCCTGGAAAAATGATGGCGATTAGGAGAAAAAAAGATAACTTTTGCATTAGTAGGTATTATGGAAATGCAAATATGTTGTAACCTTATCATAGAGTTGTCATTTCCTGTCATAATATTACGTTAATAAGAGATTTATTTATTATTGAAAACATAATCAATTGTTGCAATTAATGTTTTAGAAATAAAATGGGAAAATCCTCCAAATCGCTTAAAATTTTAACCTCAAAAAGCGAAAATCATTATCTTACACCATGCCTGAAAAAATAATTCCTTATGAAGAAGAAAATTTCGTAGATGCTACAAAGCCTGTTTGGAATTACTCTTTGTTTAATGAAGAAGATATTCGGAATTTTCAAAACGGGACTCATTATAGTCTCTACAATAAACTGGGTTCTCATCCTCTTACTGTATTAAAAAGGCAGGGGTACTATTTTGCAGTATGGGCGCCTAATGCCACAGCAGTAACTGTCATAGGCGATTTTAATAATTGGGATACTGAGGCGCATCCTTTATTTGTACGCCTGGACAAATCCGGAATATGGGAAGGTTTTATTCCGGGTATTTCGGAATTTGAAAATTATAAATACTATATAGAAGGGTATGAAGGAGCCACGTTATTTAAAGGAGACCCTTTCGCATATCACTGGGAATTAAGGCCAGCTACTGCTTCAAAAACCAAAGATCTGCAACATGAATGGAATGATGCAGACGTGGATGGAAAATCGTAAAAAAAATAATTCACTGCAGGCACCATGGAGTATTTATGAAGTGCATCTAGCCAGCTGGATGAAGCCGGATCCTAATGATGAGGATTCATTTAATTCTTATGAACAAACAGCAAAATTGCTGGTTCCTTATGTAAAAGAAATGGGGTTTACTCATGTGGAATTTATGCCTGTAATGGAATATCCCTATGACGCAAGCTGGGGTTATCAGGGTACCGGGTATTTTGCAGCCACTTCAAGGTTTGGAATACCACAAGATTTGATGGAAATGATCAACGCATTTCACAATGAAAATATTGGTGTTATTCTGGACTGGGTTCCTTCTCATTTTCCAAACGATGCTCATGGCTTGTTCATGTTTGATGGCACACATACGTATGAATATGCAGACATGCGAAAAGGATTTCATCCGGATTGGAACACCTATATTTTTAATTATGAAGAGGGGAGAAGTAAGGTCATTTCTAATCAGCAATGCGAGATTTTGGTTCGATAAATATCATATTGACGGAATGCGTGTAGATGCGGTAGCTCGATGCTTCGACTCGATTATTCACGCGAAGAAGGTGAGTGGGAGCCTAATGAATTTGGTGGAAATGGAAACCTTGAAGCAATTGCTTTTATTAAAGATCTGAACGAAATGGTTTACCGCGATTTTCCTGATGTACAAACGATTGCAGAAGAATCTACTGACTGGCCAGAAATTACCGGACCTACCACTGGCGGTGGACTTGGCTTTGGTATGAAATGGATGATGGGATGGATGCATGATACACTCAATTATTTTAAAGTAGATCCTCTTTATCGAAAAGATCACCAGGATAAATTTAGTTTTAGCATGACGTATTTTTATGACGAAAACTTTATGCTTCCTTTAAGCCATGATGAGGTAGTGCATGGAAAATCGCCAATGATTTATAAAATGCCTGGAGATGAATGGCAAAAATTTGCTAATCTGCGTGTTATTATACACTTACATGTACACGCATCCGGGAGGCAAATTGCTTTTTATGGGCAATGAATTTGGACAAACTTCAGAATGGAATTTTTATAAAGAACTGGATTGGCATTTATTAAAGTATGATTCTCACAAAAAGCTTCAGGATTGCGTAAGCGATCTTAATAAATTATATACTTCTCATCCTGCCCTTTATGAATACCAGTTTGATCCAAAAGGATTTGAATGGATTGATCTGAATCATCGGGATGATTGCGTAATGGTTTACATGCGAAAAGGCCGGCAGAAGAAAGAAAATTTATTAATAGTTTTTAATATGACTCCTATTGAAAGAATGGACTGGAAAATTCAGGTAAATGGGAAGCCCTCATGGAAACAAATTTTTTGTAGTGATGATCAAAAATACTGGGGAACTGGAAAATTCAGCAACCAGGAAATAATTACAAGGCCTGCGGACAAAAAAAGTAAACTTTATGAAATAACCCTGCACCTTCCGGCGTTAAGTGCTATAGTATTGCAATAGCGGTATATTTTGTAAATTTAGTATTATGAAAACTCTTGCCCTAACAGCATTTTTATGCTTTTTAACCCTTTTTTTATTTTCCCAAAATTCGGATAGCGCTCAATTTTATTTTAAACTGGGAACGAAGGAATTTGAGGCTCGCCATTATGCGGTGGCTGCAAAAAATTTTGATAAAGCCATCCAATTTGACCCAAATTTTTCGGAAGCTTATTTGGCCAATGGAAAAGTAAATATCGAGATGAGCAGAATGTATGAGGCCAGTCAGAGCCTGGAAAAAGCATATCAGTTACAACCTTCAAACAATGAAGTGATAAAAGAATTATCTACTTTATATTTTAATAACCGCCAGTTTAAAAAAGCAATTGAATTAGTGCAAAAATGCAATAATTGTTCTGATGCTGACCGCATTTTGGGAATGTGCTATTATCATACAGAAGATTATGGAAAATCAGTTAGCTTTTTGCAAAAAGCTATTGCTAAAAATGATAAAGATGCTGAAGTTATTTATACATTGGGCCGCACTTACCTGGAATTGGAAAACGAGAAAAGCGCTATTCCATTATTCCAAAAAGCAATTACACTCAATCCAACAAAAAATGTATGGATGAACGAGCTGGCGCTTATTTTTTATAATCAGAATGACTATAAAAGCGCCTTAAAATATTTTAACCTGGCTATAGAAAATGGGTTCAATAAAACCAATGATTTTTTAGAAAATTATGGTTTTGCGCAAATTTATACCGGTGATGTAGAAAATGGAATAAAAACATTAAATCAAATCCTGGAGCGCAAACCCAATAATACTGAATTGCTGAATAATATGGCTAATGCCATGTATGAGACCAAACGCTATGAAGACGCCTTAGTTTATTTTCAAAAGCTGCTGGAGTTAAATCCAAAAGATGCCGCATCATTATTTATGGCTGGAATGACCTTTCAAAAGATGGGACAGAAGGAAAAAGGCCAAAAGATTTGCGATAAAGCAATTGAAATGGATCCTTCACTTGCAAAAAACAGGCAGAAAAAAGACATGCCGATGGGGTTATAGAATCAAGGCCGAAAGCAGAGGCTTCTCTTAATTTCCCTTCACTTTATACACAAAATCTTCTATCTTTTTAATCTGTTGAACTCTGTCTATGCCTTTTAAAGAATTTTGTGAGGGAAGCTTGATGATTATATCACTATCCTTTTTTACTTCTTTAAGCGCTTTGTAAATATTCTTGGATTTTATGGCAAAAACCACCCCATCGGCGTTGGTTTCTTTACTGCTTATAATTCCGATTACTTCGCCGTTTTTATTAATTACAGGGCCGCCACTATTACCCGGATTTACCGAAATACTAATCTGGTAAGAAGTGGTATCGCCATAATATCCGGATTTTGCGCTCAAATAACCCTCTCCATAAACCACCTCTTCACGTGGATAGCCTAAAGTAAATATCGGTTCTGCAAGCTCAGCATTAGATTTTGGAAATGTATAAGGAAGCCCGGTTATTTTTTTAAATGAGGTATCCGTAATTTTTAAAATGGCCAAATCAGTTGCCGGATTTGAATAAACTGCTCTTGCATAAAACTGCTCGCCCTTCTTATTTTCAACAATAATATTTTTGGCATTATCTACTACATGCGCATTAGTAATAATGAACCCATTACCATCTGCCAAAAATCCGGTAGCTCTGAAATTTGCCTCAAATTTTGGCTTAGTGGGAACAACTACAGTTGCATCATTTAATTTATGTTCAATTTGATTGAGCTTATGCTCAAACTGATTTAATTTATTATCAACAAGAGGTGTTATAACACCCACATTTTTCTTTTCAGAATATTTTGATACAAAAGTAGCTGTAGAAATAGAGACAATACCCGCAATGCATGCTGCTACTGCAATTGTACGACGGGTACGGTGCCATAAATAAACAATTTTTGCTTTTGTTTTGCCTTCCCTGCGTGAGATGATGCCATCATTTACCAATTTACTTTCCACCTCATTAAGATGATGTTTTAAGGCTTTGATCTCACTCATTTTTTCGAGTTCGCCCAAAAAGAAATTGTGCTCTGCAACCAGCTGGTCTATTTCAGGATTCTTATTTCTAAGCTCTTCAAAAAATACCTTTTCTGCATCATCCATTTCTCCGTTTCTATATCTTTCGATTGCGTCCAAGAGTATATTATCTTCCATATCAATCATTGTTTTTATATTGTGCAAAGAATAGTTTTTTTAATCTCACCAGGCATTTATATTTCTGGGTTTTGGCATTATCCGAATTAGTATAACCAAATAAAGACGCTATTTCGGGCATTGACTTTTTCTGAATATAAAATGCTTCCAAAAGGCTTTTACATGGCTCGCCAATTTTAAAAAGCGCTTTTTCCATCAGCAAAAAATTATCATTTCTTTTTTCATGCGATTCTATTTCTTCTTCAACAGGAACCGATTCCTCTATCATTTCAATGGAAGGATTATAACGGTTTTGCTTCTGAAGCTTTTTTAACCAGAGCCGCCGGCAAACTGAATATAAATAGGTTTTTATCTGGCAACTTAGTACAAAAGAATCCGATTTAGCTTTCTCAAAAAGAACGATCATGGCTTCCTGAAATATATCCCTTGCATCGTCAGGATAACCATTATTTTTAACAATAAATGCCTGAATTATAGAATAGTTCTCTTTATAAATTGTCTCAATAGCATTGGTATCGTTGGCAGCCAGGCCTTCTAACAATGCTTTTTCTTCATCATATATTTTCACTCGGCTATAATTAATACTAATAATGTGGAAAAGTAACCCAAATTACTACTGAAAAAAATTTTTTTAAATGGGTTACCTTTTTTTTGTTTGGGTATAAATAGTCAACTTAATTAATCAAAAATCTTAAAATTAAACAAAATGAAAAAATTATTGCTTGTTTTTGCCGTTTGTGCTTTTTTTGTAGCTTGTAACGATGGCTCTACTACTAACTCCGATGTTAATAAAGATTCTACTACAACTACAGTTACACACGATTCTACAGTTGCAACTCCATCTGCTACTGATACTTTAAATAAAATGGATACTACTCACAAAATGGGTGTAGATACAACTCATCATTAATATAATTTTATTTGGCTGGCAATCTATAAACCGTTTCTTCAAAGAGACGGTTTTTTATTTTGATTACGGCAAAAGGATCTTTTTTTGATTTTTTTCTATAATTTTTTTTAAGAAATAGTGTTTCTCATGCTTTAGTGTGTTCTGTTCGGTAGTTGGAGTAGAACAATATTTCAGAGGCCTTACATCGTAGTTTTTTCATTTTAAATCCTGGTCAGCTTGTATTGAACCGTTTTCTTTTCAGGCTTGTCGCCTTCCTGGTCGAAGCTTTCAATTAAAATGCTGTCTTTGTCAATAAAAGTAACTGTTTGTCTTACGTTAATAATTTCCTTTGAAACCGGGTTAGTTAATTGTCCAAACAAATTGGCACTCTTTGTTGGATTGTCCCAGTTACCAAATAGGCTTAAGGTTCCGGTTCCCATATTGGTTATTGTGGTTAAGGCAAATTTTTTATCCGTATTGTTGAAACCGATTGTGGTAATGGATTGATAGTCCATACCCATCATTTTTCCATGTTGTTTCATTTCAAGAAAGCGCCCGCCAAGTAACAAGTTATTTTCAGACGCAAGCGTTATAATTGTCGGTTCTTTTCCTTCACCCATAGACATAGTAATTTCCATTGTGAAACTTCCAACATATTGTGCGAATACCGAATGAACATTAGACGGTGTCATGTATTCGGCCCAGGGATCTTTTGTTTGTGCAGTCATACTTGTCCAATTAAAAATTAATAAAATTAAAATAAACGCATTCTTCATAGAACTATGTTTTAGTTAATTGCATGCAGTGATGTTTGGCGTGAATGAGGCACTTCCTTAGATTTAGAAAAGCATTCGTTCATCGGTTAGCACCGGCATTTATAGTTGTCTATTTTGTTGTTTGCTTCCCATTTGTTTTCCTAATTTTTCATATTCAATATCATTCGGTTCCCACAATTCTATTTTGTTTCCTTCAATATCCATAATGTGAACAAACTTTCCGTATTCAACTGTTTCAATGGTGTCTGTAATGGTTACTCCTTCTTTTTTTAGTTGCTCAACAAGTGCTTCTAAATTTTCGACGCGGTAATTTATCATGAACTCCTTTGTGGAAGGTTCAAAATATTTTGTTTTTCTCGCAAATGGACTCCATTGCGTAAAACCTTTTTTAGTAGAGTCAGCGCCTTGCCGCCATTCAAAAACTGCCCCGTATTGATTGGTATTTAAGCCCAAGATGAGTTTGATACCATTCTCTCATTTTTTTAGGGTCTTTGCATTTAAAAAAAATGCCGCCAATGCCTGTTACTTTTTTCATTTGTATCTGTTTCGGTTGTTCTTGTTATAATTGTTTTAAATGCGAAACCAAAACAGAATGATGTCGCAATTGCTAAAATTATTAAAGTTGTTTTTTTCATTTTGTCGGAATTTGTGTTGTTGATAATCTCGCCTGAGAATGTTGACGCTTATGTTTAATGATTGGCTCAATGAGCTGGCATTTTATCATTTTCATCCCGGCAGCAAAACCAATTAAAAAACAGAAGATGAAGATAATAACAAAAACATGAATTTTGTTCGTCTTCCGGAGCATTGCTGACAGCGAACTTTAGCGACTTCTTCAGCTTTTACTTTTTGTGCCTCCAAATCTTTCTTCTGATGATATTAGCGAATTATACAAGCCGCTTAAGCGCCCAGCCGTTTTTCTTCCATACTTGTAAATCTTCACGGTAAACATTTTCCGCCTCAGTATATCTTTCGGCTTTTAGCAGTACTGCTCCTAAATGATGCCTTACAGAAAAAAACCAGTCTGGAGGCTCATTATAATTGAGGTTATCTTCAATTGCAACGGCTTCTTTAAGCAAAGAAATGGACGCTTCGAATTGGTTTTGTTTGGCCGCTATTTCGGCAGATAATATTTTCACGGCAATTTGTACAAGGTCTGCCGTAGTATTGATATCCCAAATCGTAAGGTATTGCAAGGTAGTATCGGCCGCCGCTGTTTTTAAGATGTCTAATTCTTTTTGTGCATTGGGAAGATCTTGCTTTCCTAAATACGCCATACCTTTTGCATAATGCCAGATTGCCTGTGGATACACCAGTTCTATTTCCGGCGCGGGAAGGGAAAAAATAGTATCCCACATTGCTAATTTTACAGCAACATAATAGGGAATGATATAGTAATGTTGCAAGGTGCCCCAACCGGGTTGAAGCATCACATCTTTTGCAGTATGCTGTTGCAATTTCTTTGCTGCAGTCCATGCTAATTGAGAATTACCTTCTAATGTTGCGGTTGCCGCCAAAAAATGATAATTATGCGGATAAAGAGTTAGTGGATAAACGCCTTGTGCGTGGCATGCAGTGTATAAATGCTATCCACTTCCACCGCCCGGAGATTAGAGAGCGTGCCAAGATGATAATCGCCGGTGTTGATATAAATATGAGAAGGCATGTGCAACAAATGCCCGGCTCCGGGAACCAATGTTTCCAGCAATTTCGCGCTCGCCAATGCTTTTTCCGGGGTGGCAGAGGCTTCCACTGCGTGGATATAAAAATGATGTGCGCCGGGATGCGTCGGATTAATTTTCATCAGGTGTTCTAACACGGCAAGTATCTCCGGTGTCCAGTCATTGGGCTTTTTTGTTTGCTTTTCATAAAGATCCCAGGGGTGTAAGTTCATCAAGGCATCGGCGTAAAGCGCTCCAATGTCGGGGTCCGAAGGATATTGGGTATACACTTTCTTCATCTCTGCCGCATAAGCAATATCCAAAGGAGTTCTGTCTTTGGGTGGGTGCTCTGAATATCTTGAGGCCAATGCTTTGATCAAAGCCATTTCTTTTGGCGTGCAATTCTTGGAAAGCGATTGAGCTTTAACAGTCGCATTATAAGCCCGTTCAAAATTATCTTCTTCCATTCCGCCATTATAGTTAGGGCCCAGTACATACGCAAATCCCCAATAAGCCATAGCACAAGTAGAATCCAACCGGGTAGCTTCATAAAAAGACCTTGCTGCTTCTGCGTGGTTGAAACCATACGCCAGCATCAGTCCCTGGTTAAAATAATCCTGAACTTCTTTATTGGTGGTTGAAATTTTGAAATTAATGCCTTCTACCCCTGTAAACATCGGCGCTTTCGTGCCTGATGTGTACCAGTCTTTGTCAGTTGTTTTTGGGCTATAGCATCCAACAACCTGGGAAGTTTTTTCTTTTGTCTCATTGTTGTTCTTACATCCAAGCAGGAGTACAACTGAGAATAGCGTTAAACAGATTCTGTCCATAAAAAGTAGTTTGATTTAATTTTGTATTGACAAGTTTTCACACAACGTTTACGGCTTAATGCGGCCAGAAAATAAAATTCCGGCTGCCGGAGCCGTAGTCAAATATATAATAAAAGGTTTATTTATGCTGCTGTCGCTGAAAAGATTTTTTTTAGATCAAACGGCTGCTGAAACAGGCACCACTGTTCAATGTTAGCAGGCCGGCCATGTTTGTGTAATGCTATTTTTGGCTGAGGCATTTTTCAAAATACTGTCCTGTTTTGGGTCTTAGAAAAGCAAAAACCAATTGAAGGTGTTGTACCTCCCAAAGTCTGTCTACCAGCGCCGGCAATAATTGACAAGTAAATACTTTGCATCCGGTGAAATGAAGAGGGTTTTATCCAACAAGACGGGTTCCAAAGTGCATTATATATTCAATATTGCGTAAACTGAAGGAATCAGTTTTCCGCAGGTTTAGATAATGTATCGAACAAGAGGAGAGCCCGCTTCAATCCCCTCAAAAACAAATGTATAAGTTTGCATTAAAAAATGACTTTTCAGTTTATAGCCCATTCTGATTTTAATTTCTTAACCAGCTTTGCTAAAAAATTTAAAGTGCCTTTATCAGGCGACAGACTGATCATTCCAGCTTCGATGGGCAAAGGCAGCGTTAAAAAAATAGATATCGGGCACGACTTTAAGCTGGTCATTCACCGGTACCAATTCAAGGAAGAATTTGTGCTCAAACGTGTTGCGCCCAAAGAATGGCACGACAATGTTGCCATTATTTTTTACAGTACCACATTACCCAATAACCTGCTTTCGAATAATGAAAGAGATCAGTTTCAGTGCAAGAGAAATCAAAATTCATCAATAGAAATTTCCTCAAGCGACCTGAATTCCGAGATTCGTTTTCCTGCCAACATGGAAATATATTTTACTGTGGTTGGTATTAAATCTTCCACACTTTTGGAATTACTTGGCGTTCAAAAACAAAACCCTTTACTTGATTCCATCAAAGCCGATCATTCGACTTTCCTGTTTTATGAAAACATGACGCAGGATGTGGAAAAAATCCTGGAACAACTTGCTGAAATCAGCGACCAGAATGTATTGAGTCATTTTTATTACAAAATAAAAACCCAGGAGTTGCTTTACCTGTTATTCAGTAAACTTTTAAAAAGAGAAAACGGGCCCTTCGCTTCTATGCATAAAGCGGATATTGAAAAATTATTTTCCATCAGAACGGCCATACTTGCCGATATGGCAACGCCGCCGCAACTGAACGCACTCGCCAAAATGGCCGGAATGAGCGAGACAAAAATGAAGCAATCATTCAAACAGGTTTTTGGCGACAGCATCTATAATTATTACCAAAAAGCGAGAATGGGCGAAGCTGGATTTTTATTAAAGCAGGCATCTTATACAGTGTCTGAAGTAGGCTACCAGCTTGGATTTTCTAACCTGAGCCATTTCAGCAGATTATTTCAAAAACATTATGGAATGAATCCGAAGAAATATGCAGTGGCCGGATAGGACTATTTTTTAGCCGTTAAGCGTTATTTTATCTCTATAAATCAATTCATCTTTGCTGTATTAGAAACAAAATTACTAAAATCTATAAAATCACTTTTCTGTGAATGTTATCAGCAAGTATTTTTTTGTCTACCAAAACGTACAGTTGAAAATTTATAAAATAGCTTTCTCCGTTCACTTATTTGCAATCATCATTTAATATGACTCAATAAATTGATCGTAACACCATTGGGATCTTTCACAAAAAAATGTCGCACACCCCAGGGTTCGTTTGTGATCTCATAGGTTATTTCGTAGTTGAGCGATTGAGCTTTTTGGTATAATTGATCGACGTCGGAAACTTCAATTGATATGGAGATGTTTGAGTTTGAATGATCTGATTTGTCATCTTTCACAATCGAAATTTGCGCATTCGGATTTGAATCGGATGCAAAAGTCAAAATCCATTTCGTATCCATCGCTAATGTTAACCCGAGAAAGTTCATATAAAATTCTTTGCTTTCGTCCAGCTTATTTGAGCTAATATTTGGAACAATTTTTCTTATAACCATTGTTCAAAACTAAGTAAGATGATGCGTGAAATGAAAATTAATAACGTAAACGAATGCGATCAGGGAATGTAGGTTTCGCTGCTGTGTCGTGGTGCAATGATCCTTTTCTTTTAAGATCCGATAGTGCCCGTTTCAACATTTCCGGCGCGCTTATAATTGGCAAAGATTACGCCACCTGGTGTAACCGTACTTTCTATTAATGTAAATGCTGCGGGAATCGGGCCATCGGCAAACAATTTTTTTCCTTTACCCAGCGTCAGCGGATAAATTTTCAGCCAGAGCTCGTCCACCAGATCATTCTTAAGTAGCAGTTGCACGAGTTCCCCGCTACCCCAAACTTTAATTTCACCACCTTCCGAATTTTTAAGGTTTTTTATATCATCCACGCTTTTGAGGAATACGCAGTTTTTCCAGTCTGACTTATCTATAGTGTTGGACAGGACGTATTTTGTGACATCATTGATTCCCGGCCAGACGTCTGCATGTTCAGGCCAATAGGCGGCAAAAATATCAAACGTTTTTCTGCCTAAAAGAAGGTCTGCGGCTTTCATCTGTTTTTGCATAACCTCACCGGAAACTTCATCAGAAAAAGGCGCGGACCATCCGCCATATTCGAAACCACCTGATGTATCTTCCTCAGGGCCGCCCGGAGCCTGCATTACAGCATCTAGCGTAATAAATGAGGTGACGATTATTTTTCTCATGGTATTTACCTCCTTGTAATTTGATTTTTAAAACGTATTCAAAATTATTTTTAAGATACAAATCTCGCCAATAATTATCGTGTTGCGGCAGTACAAATGCGACAATCTTAATGGCTGAATACGACAAACGTTTAGATGCTACACAAGCTCAATATCCATCCTTCGTAACAAACCGTCTTGTACTGTGTAAATATGCTTTACTATTCCATCAAACAACTGATTACCCTGTAAATCCTTCACTAATTGCTGAACAGAAATTTCTAAAGTTCCATCCGGCCTTTCATTAAACCCAACGGGCTGAACATGGGGATTTATTTCTTTCCATTGTCTTGTCCAGTATGCTCTTATTTCATCGTGCCCACTCACATATCCTCCTTCAAATGCTTTTGGCCATTGCACATCCGGATGCATTGTTGAAAGCGCCGTATCAATGTCTCTTGCATTAAAAGCAGCATACGCTTTTTTAATTAAGTCTTGCAGTTGTTTTTCCATAAATAAGATTTTTGTGTTTCGCTGTAGTTCTTACTCTTCGTCAGAAGTTGTGTTCTTAATGTTAGCCGTCATTTTTTCCGGCTCATAGTAATGTATTACTGCTAATTGAAATTTTCTCCTTTG
>CAVOLS010000008.1:0-567955 GCA_963696835.1 uncultured Chitinophagaceae bacterium
AACAACAAAGCCTGTCGCTAAATCGGCGGAACGTAATGTCCACTTGGCCCCACAAATAAAAGTAATTTTATTGCAAACTGCAAACATATCGGTTGCAACTTTGAAAAGTCCTCCACGGCAGCAAGCTAATAAGAAAACGGTATTGTCATTTAGAATTCCGCTTTCGCAAACTATTTGTCCGAAACGCCCCCACGTCATTACTGATTTGTCAATTCCCATTTGAATTTCAAAAGCATACCCATCAGCGTGAGTACATAAGTATACAAAGTCAAATTGCATACCTTGAACTGAATACTTCTCAAAAACTTCAATCATCGTATCTTCTTTGTCAATTACTTCTTCTCTGACTGAAATATTTAAGAACTGGCTTTGATGGGTTATAAGTCCAACTTCATCACCGCAGATGTCATGATGAGCTTTGAGTATTAGTAAATTTTTCATGATTGTAGAATGTTAGTAGTGCTTACTGCTAACGTTTACGGCTTTCCGCAGGCGGGGATTTAGAATTCCTTCTGCCTGAACCGTTGCCAAATATATAATTAAAAGTTCATTGTTACTACTATGGCTGAATAAAGTTTCTTCAGCCTGGAACTACTGCTGAAAGCCGCACCAATGCTCCTTTTCAGCACTTTAGCCACGCTTGTGCAAAACCGAATGTTAGCGGCATTTTCATTTTTTCAACGGCTCAGCAAACGAACAATTATTCAAGATTTTTGTTTTGAAAAAATTGTTTTATGTGCCGAAGTAAATGTCAAAAATCCTTTCAAAACCGAAAGTAAGCTTTGGTCAAAAGGTTTCTTTCCACACAAAAATAGCGGGATTCATTTCGTTTTCATCCAAGCTGTATCAATAGCAAACTGGCGTGAATTAAAAGAGTCCAAGGACACTTTGAAAACATAAAATTCTGATCCAACTTGATTAATTCGTATACAGGTGTTGTGCTGTAAAAGAAAATCTTTCATCTCTGTTAAGTCATCACCTCCGCCATGCAGATATTTTGCTTTGTAAGAGCAATCGTCTATCCAATCAATTTTCCAGAATGATGTGTCTTTGCTTTTTGAATTGATTTCCATCTGTAGGGAATCTTTTCTGATAATTTGGTAAGAAATACCAGTTGCCTTACCGTAAAAGTAAAAGTGTCCATTCCTTACTCGTGAACAATCCTGTTTCGGTATTGTGCAATAAATAAATATCCAGCTTATGAAGAAGATTGTTATTGAAAATATTTTAGAATGTTGCATATTATTTATCTGCATGATTTTTTAAAATGTCCCGAAACCTGTCCACAAAAAAAAGTTTACCCTTTGCTGGTCTTCGCGGAAACTGAACAAGCCCATTGTTAACTCTTTGCTGTTCCTCGCGAAAAATTAAAGAGCCCGTTGTTGGTGTTGAGCGAAGGGAAAGTGCGGTGGCTTCACCAACAACATGAAAATTCTTATTTTCTTTCATCCAGCAATTTTTGCAATAATTCATTTTTTTCTCTTTCAACCTGCAGCAAGCGTTCATAAAGTTTTTTATTTTCATCCAACACCTCGAGCCATTTATCAATGGGATTAAATGTACATTGATGAGGACTAAATATATTATGGCTAAAACTCTCATCATTAAAAGTGTTAGAGATAATATTTATAGCCGCCTCTTCATCAAAATTCTTAATGGCTTCCACAGGCACTTTCAACGATTTGCTTATTTCTTCAAGCAATGCCGGGTCAATACTTTCCTTTTGTTCTAATTGAGAAATTGCCTGCTGGCTCAGGTTAAGGTCGAAGGCCAGGGCATCCTGTTTAATGCCAAGGATTTCGCGTATGCGTTTTACGTTATGTCCCTCATGAATTTTATTAGTGGCTATCATAGATACAATAATACAAAATTTTTTACTTGTAAAATACAAGGCATACTTAGTAAAATACAAGGATATAAAATATGCCCCATCAAGGCAAGAAACTAAATTGGCACTTCAACCAAATTCTTTATCATGCCACTGCAATATGAGGAAGATTATTATTATCTGGGCTTTAAGGATGGAGATGAAACTGCGTTGAACTACGTGTACAAACGCTATTACCAATCTCTTTTTCGCCATGGAAAGCGAATAATAGATGATGAGTTCGCGGTAAGCTGCATTGTGCAGGAAGCATTTTTAAAAGGCTGGGAATTCCGCGAAACGATGGAAAGCATGAAGCATATCTACTGTTTTATCCGGCTGGATGTTAGCTGGAAATGTTATGCTTATTTCAACAATCCGCGCAATAAATTTCGCCGTAGAATGGTGGAATACGGTGCTGTAGAATATTATATCGAAGATTTTCACGAAAAGTATGAAGAAATTAATCTTTTTGATGAAGAAAAACTGAAAGTAATAGAAGAAGCGCTGCCTTATTTGCCTGCCAATCGCCAGACCATTATGACCCTGTATTTTAAACATGGGTTTAGCTACAAAAAAATAGCCACGCGGTTTGGAACATCCGGACAAGCTATCACTTTAGAGGTGCAGAAGAGTTTGGAAAGCCTTAAAAAGATTGTACACGCACAAAAAAAACTGAATGTAAAAACACCGGAAGTCACCGCACGACCCATGCCAGCAGGAACAGAAAATATGGATGCGGAGATGCAGCATATTTTTAAAATGCGCTATGAAATGAAACACAGTTTTGCCACCATAGCGGAGAAAATGAATATAACGCAGGGCTATGTACAACAACAATATGTAATCGCGCATCGCAGGCTGCGTGAGCTTTATCACCGATAAAATATACCATCATGGAAAATAAAGACACGATCGTATTAACCCGCAGGATACAGTTGTTTATCAACATTGATGATAAAGAACTGGTGCATGAAACTTTTAAAACTTTGTACGATTGGCAATATGCCTGCTTTCGCGCTGCCAATTATATTTTTACGCACCATTTTTTGCAGGAGCAGGTAAGGCAATTATTTTATCTTACAGAGGAAACACGTGTGAAGTTATCGGACATTAAAAAAGATCCCGATGGTATTTTAACAACCTCAAGGTTAAATACTACACGCCAGGTATTGGTAAAACATTTTAAAGGAAAAGTGCCAATGGAAATGTTAGGCTGCCTTAATATGACCCTATCCACACATTTTAATAATGAAAAATCAGCTTACCTGAAAGGAGATCGCACAATACGAAATTATAAGCGGGATATACCCATACCATTCAAGGCCAGGGATATGAAAAAATGGCAACTTACCGGGGATAAAAGAAATTTTACGTTTAACTTATTTGGTATTCCTTTCCGCACTTACCTCGGCAGGGATTTTACCGATAAAAAAGTGTTGTTGGATAAAATGCTTGAAGGAAAGATAAAGCTTTGCACCAGTTCCATAAAATTAAAGGGTAACAAAATATTCTTTTTAGCTTCTTTCGAGGTGGAAAAAGAAAAGAATATTTTAGATGAAAAGGTGGTAGCAGAAGCAACCTTGTCAATAGACCATCCTATAATAGTCACGATTAATAAAAGCCGGTATAATATCGGCAGCAAAGAAGAATTTTTATACCGCCGGCTGTCGATACAATCTGCAAGGCTTCGGTTACAAAAAGCAGTAAAATACAATCGTTCCGGCAACGGACGTAAAAGGAAGGTACAGGCGCTTGACCGCTTTGCCGAAACGGAAAAGAATTATGTAACCAGCAGAATGCATTTGTACAGTCGCATGCTGATAGATATATGCATAAAGCATGGCGCGGCAACATTGATACTTACTAATCAGCAGGATAAAGAAGGAGCGGCAAAGGAAGATGAGTTTTTACTGCGGAACTGGAGCTATTTTACGCTTAAAGAAAAAATTTCCTACAAGGCAGAGAAGGCGGGAATAAGCATTATAGTGGAATAACAATTTTAAAAGAGGCTGCTTGTACAGCCGCAAGGTGAGGCAGATTTTTGCACTCACTGAATATCTTTACATGACAAGGGTATATACAATAGAAATCCTGAGTAAAAAAGTAATTGTATAATCTCCTTGGTCCAAAAGCCGGGAACGCAGGCATAAGTATTTAATGGGATAAAAAATTTTAAGAGGCTGCTTGTACAGCCGCAGGGTGGGGCAGATTTTGCACTCACTGAATATCTTTATCATAGCAAGGATATATACAACCGCAATCCTGAGTAATAAGTAATGCATAATCTAACTGGCGCAGAAGCAGAAATGGGAATTACTATTATAATGGAATAACAATTTTTTAAGAGGCTGCTTGTACAGCCGAAGGGTGAGGCAGGTTTTTGCACTCACTGAATATCTTTGTCATGGCAAGGATATATACAATAACCGTGTACTTTTTCACTCACTAAATATCTTTTCAGGGAAAGGATATACGCTACAAGAATCCCGTTTAAAACAAAAGTTGCTTATGATATATGATATTGAATTATATTTTTTAAGAGGCTGCTTATAAATCCGCAGGGCGCGGCACATTGATTCACAAAATATTCTTCATTCAGAGAATAATTGCATAATCTAACTGGCGCAGAAGCAGTGAATGCAGAAATAATTATTATAGTGACATAAAAATTTTAAAGAGGCTGCTTGTACAACCGCAGGGTGAGGCAGATGTTTCGCACTCACTGAATATCTTTATCAGGAAAGTAAAAGATATATACAACAAAAATCCAGAGTAAAAAAGTAATGCATAATCTAACTGGTGCAGAAGCAGAAATGCAGGAATAACTATTATAATGGAATAACAATTTTTTAAGAGGCTGCTTGTACAGCCGCAGGGTGAGGCAGGTTTTTGCACTCACTGAGTATCTTTGTCATGGCAAGGATATATACAACAAATATTCTACCGCGAGTTTTTATGAAAGAATAACACAGAATAAAGAATAACGATGATTCTATTAATTTTAGCCGTTGGTGAGGCCATCGCTTCAAAGCCGGCCTTGCGCAGGCGGGAAATTAGAATTGCAGTGAAGTGAGTGAATGAGGATTGCTTGGGTTAAATGAAAATATTTGTACTAAGTAATAGGTGGGACGCCTGGCCTGCAGAGGACTTAATTACAAAAGGCACAGGCGAGACGCCTGCGCCAGCAAAGGTCCTGTTCGGGGTTTTTTATGGGGGCTTTCCGCTATTGTTCTTAATGTTAGCAGCAGTGCGTTTATGCACTAGCTATTTTTTAAAAGAAAAAGTTTGATATTCTGATTCGTCCGGCGGTCCGGCTGTTACCTGCATTATACGTTTACCTGATAATGTAAGAATAACTGAACCGAAAGTAAAACCATATTTGTCAGGTAGATGTGTCCTGCACACCGGGTTATTCTTATCATCTTTTGAACGCAAGGTTGTTTTAATGAACATATCATCTTTATCGGTTGTTTCGCCAGCCCTTCTTTTCAGCGTTGCAAAACGGATTTCACTGTTCATATTTTGGGTAGCGCCTGCTAAAAATTTTTGATAATATTGATGATACCAAGGCTTCACATCATTATTAACAACAGGATGGTTTGTATGATAAACAATACCGGAAGCATCAGGATAAAGACGTACTACTTTATTAGCGGAAGCTTCAAAATCATAAACACTATCAACTATAGCAATAGTATAGTTTTGTCCAGATGCATGTTTGGTAGTTTGTATAAATTGTAATACTTCTTTATTATTCTTCTTTTCTAACAAGCCTCTTATAACGAAAGCAACAGGCAACCCATTACTGCTTGCCTGTAATTGCATAAGTGTATTAACACAAACTCCAATACCATTTTCATTGATACCGTTTAATGCCACAAGTCCTGCGCAGCTAAGTATATATTGTTCAGGTGCATTTCCATGTTTTTGTATATGCAAAATAATTTGATAACCATCCATCCATGCATCAACGTCCATGTTTTGCGAAACATAAGCTGGTCGTCCATTCATTGCAGGAACACCAATGGCACTGCAATGGTGATGGACAGTATCGTTACTCAGTCTATCTGCATACACCCAATATTCATCCACCAATTGAAAGGCAAGCATATCATTAAAAGGTTGGCCGGCACCTTTTGCAATCCCTCTAACCTCTTCTAAAATGTCAGGTGTATATTTTTTTATTGAAGGGAGAAAATCAGTTGCAGCAAGAAAATTATGTATGAATGTATCGGCAGGCATATTAATGTTCTGTTCGAGATCTTTCTTCCATAATACCATGAGCTCACTGATTTCTTTCTTCATCTGCTGTCCATGCTGATAACCTCGTTCATACCCGTCACCGGATAAAATAATAGTTTTCAGTTGCCGTTTATTGAAATTGGTCTGACAAAAACCGGTCACAAAAAACAAAAGAAAAAAAACAAAGAAAAAAAAGCGTTTCATAATTTATTTTGTTAAGATTAAAGTTGATAGTCGCGCGGTCGCATCGCTGCTAACGGCCACGCATTTATGCAGGCCTGGAATTAGAATTCCTGTCTGCCCAAACCGTTAGCCAAATTTATAATTAAATGTTCATTGTTATTGCTATCGCTCAACAAAGTTCTTTCTGCCAGCAACTGCTTCTGAAAGGTGCACCAAAGCTCATTGTTAGCACTTCAGCCAGGCTTGCATAAATGCGAATGTTAGCAGCATACCAAATTATTCGGTCAATCTACTGTCCCTATAATAGAAGAAAAGTCCAGCGATAGCAATACTCATTACAAATAAAAAAGCAGTTAAGCCAACATTTTCAATATCAGGTTCATAGCCTTTTTCAACTACTGCTTGCCAAATGCCTGCCTTGTTCTTAAAGCCAAATGACCATTGCCCAAAATTCCATGCGCTATGTAGTCCAAGAGAAAGTGCAAGTCCTTTCGTTTTTAATGCAGCCACACCAAATAAAATTGCACCAGCCCCTGAACCTATTATTGCCATTTTCCAGGTCATACCACCAGCAACATGCTCGATAATAAAAATAATTCCTATAATAGTCAATGCCAGAATAGGTCCCAATGAAATATTCAGGGTTCTTAAAGAATAAGAGCGGAAAGCCAACTCTTCCCTGCAAGCAATAAAAAAATAAAGAAGCAAAGGTGAAAGTATATCAATTATTGAAATTTCGGGAACAAGTTTCAAATGAAAATGCCCATAGAATAAAACTATTAATGCTTGCGAAGCAGCCATGCTGAACCCAATAATATAGCCACATAAGAAACGGGAAATACTATGTTTCCCCGGAATAATACCTACATTATTTAGCTTAAGTTTCTCCCATTTTAAAAATAAAAGTATTAATATAAAAGTCAGAATCGTGGCCGACAGAATTGATAAGTGGTCAGTAAATTTAAATAAGATATTTTGAGCAAAGCTTGAGCAAAATATTAAAATAATCACACAGCACAAACTAAAAAGTAACACACGTCCAAGAGTGTAAAACCATTTAGATGGTATTTTTAAATTATTGTCTGATGTCAAACTTTTAAAGTTATAAAAACTTTCAAAATATGTCCGGCGCGTCAGTTGCCGCTAACGAGCGGGTATTTGCGAAGGCTGGGAAATACATATTCGTCAGCCAGGCAACCTGAAGCTAAATTTATAAATTATAATTGATGATTTGCACATAGCTAAATTAATAACGTCCTGCTGGATATGAAGCCAAATTGAAAAAACAAAAGTTGAAACACGGTTCCCGTCCGCCCAGCTTTTGGAAATACCGATGTAAGCTGCAGTTTTAGTCCCACCACTTTTTTCTTTCTATTTTTAGAGCCTTTTCCGCTTTATCACTGTCAGCACTGTAAGCAGCAACAAATGTCTGCCAACCGTTTTGAATGTATTTTTCATTTATAGAAACGTCTCCTGCACCACTGTCCAACTCTTTACTGTCAGGCATACGAAAGTCACCCCAATTACATTTTTTGCTTTTGCCTGTTTTGTAGCTTGTCCATGTTGCTCGGCATTGGTTGTTATAGTAGCCGTCTGCAACAAGCATTAAAGCGTCATATTGAAATTTTCCTTTTTTGTCCATAGTAAACTCACTTGTCAGCGTGCCTTTAATTACTCCACTTGATGCTTGACTACTGTCTTCGTAAAAAACCACATCGCAAATAACTGAACCTTGCTTGTATTTGGGGTCGTCGGTTTCTTTATAAAGCAGTGCTTTTTTCACAGTAATTGTCCCACTGAAGCTGCAAATGTTGTCTTTGACTTTTGTCTTGCCGTAAACTTTGTATTGATAAGGGTTGTCTTTGCTTTTTGTAACCGTCACATAGTGAATATAGAAGCGATGGTAATTGTCGCCTATGTACCCAAGTGGCTCTGGGAACGAAATTTTTTCTCCGTCACCTTCTGTCTGAATACTGTCTGCACGCCACAGTTTTGTTAAGTCATTGTTCTTTATATTGGCGAAATAGTCCACCGATTTTGCCGTTTGTGCGTTTGCAGCAAGTGTCAAACAAAGGGTTATTGTCAGGATTATATACTTGAACGGTGTTGTCATAAAAAATTGCAGCTTACGTTTTACGGCTTGCAGCGGGTGGGGAAATAGAATTCCTTCTGCCCGAACCGTTGCCAAATTTATAATTAAAAGTTCATGATTTATTCTATTGCTCAATAGAGTTTTTTCAGCCGGAACCCCACTATAATTTGTCATAAAATCAAAAGCTAACCAATTAAGGAAGTCTTGAAATTAGGAATTTTTATTTAATCGTAACTTATTGACAATTGAAACGGTTTCGGTATCAAACATATTTCCAAGCCTTGCTCTTCCTATAATTTTGATGTCATTAAGTACTCGTTTTTCGTCTTCTGATAATGCTCCATTGGTCGCAAAGACTAAAACTAATTTGTCTTTTGATGATGCAGAAGCTCTAAACATTTGAAGGCGTTCATGAAGGTCATTGGCTAATGAGGAAAGGCGTTTTGTTTTTCCATCAATGGTTTCAATAACTTTTTGTGCCTCTATCAAAAGAGTGTCTTTGCCTGCAAAAGCAGAACCGTACTTGCTTTGTATCAGTACCATGTGTCGCCTTCATTTGCGTTATCCTCTAAAATATCTCCACGTTGTAAATAAGCAATGTCTATTCCACCATCTCCACTACCGTCACAAAAAATAATATCGTCTGTGTCCTCATTAAAGTCAAGCCATTGCATAACAAGTTTTTTAGAAAATCTGTTACCTAGTTCAACAGATGAAGGGCTACCATTAGTAATTTCTGTTAGCCAATCTGTTTTAAAATCGTCAAATGAAATTGTATTTGTGTCTGCCATTATATTTTTTTGAAATTTTGAATTAGTAGAATTGGTCGGTAAATATTTTTTATATTTTACTTTGTATCCTTTTAGTCCTAATACTTCGTAAAAATAGTTTTCGCCGTAATTATCAATGGTTGATTTATAAGTTGGAAAATCTTTTGGTCTTTTAGCAAGCCGGTACTCATGAATAGTTGTTACGTTATTATTAGCACACCACTTTTTTATTCTTTCTGCATTTTCAATCAGTCCCTGTTCAACTTTCTTATTTATTTCAGTGTTGCCAAAAAAGAATTTCTCAAAGTTTTTACCTGACTTTTCTATACATAGAGCATTTAAGTTGTCAAAACTTGGAACCTTTAATTCCCTTGATTTCTTTTTATGTTTGAAATCTACAACGTTTTTAATTTCCAATTTAACAAAAGCATTTCGTATTTCTTCAAGGCTAAGTTCGTTATTGATAAGCTCTTTTAGGCTTACTTCAAAAAAGGTCATATAGATTTGATTATTTTCTGTCACTTTCCATTAGCAGAGTTTTCGTTTTGCATGGCGGCTTACGTTTGGGCTTGCTGCAGTGCTGGCTTTCATAGCTTGTCCTGCCGGAACCGAAGCCCAATTTATAAATAAAATGTTGAAGTTTTGTACAAATGTTGAGTAGAATTCCGTCTGCCCGAACCAATGCCCAACAAAGATAAAATGATGAACTCTTATTCGTCTGCCAGCATTGTAGCAAGCCAGTGTTAGTGGCTGCCCTATGTCTACCACGTTCCACCTGGCGAATATAAAAAATCTATGTTGTCGTCTGATGTATCACAAAGCCAATTATAACCACTATCAACTGCTTTCATAATTTCAATTGCAGTTTTGTATGTTTCTTCTGTCAGGTCACAAGTAAATATATTTGGTTTGTCCGTTCTTAAAATCCCTTTGTCGCTTGAAGAAAGTTGTAAAATTAATTTGCAGTTTACTAATTCAATGAAGGCAACATTAGATAAGTCCAATTTTTGTTTGTCGATAATGAGAGTTTGGTAAATTTTGAAAGATAAGTCTGCTGTTTGAGTTTGGTCAAAGTCAAAAAGTCTGATTAAATTTTCAGACGTTACATCCTTAAATTTTCCACCGTCAGTCATATCGTCTAAATATTCAACTTTCATTATTAGGTTTTGGATAAAGTCCGTTATGATGACAATATGAAATGAACTCTTTTACCAAGTGTCAAATTATAGAGTCAACTTGTTTGTTTGTATATTGAAGTGTCAAAAGTTTAGAGCCACTTCTTGAACATAGTTCTCCTCCCGTTGAACTTGCTCTAATTTCAAACTCTAATTGTTGCCTTTCATCTTCAAGCCCTGCGTCAGCAAGAAGTTTGTCAATTTCGTCTAATATTTCAAAGTGATTTCGCATTGCTTGGTGTGTCCAAAAGGGTTGCCACTAACGGCTACGCATTTATGCAGGACTGGAATTAGAATTCCTTTCTGCCCGAACCGTTGCCAAATTTATAATTAAAAGTTCATTGTTATTACTATCGCTCAACAAAGTTTTTTCAGCCCGGAACTGCTGCTGAAATATGCACCACTGCTCATTGTTAGCACTTCAGCCAGGCTTGCATAAATGCGGATGTTGTATGCAGACGTTCCTGTCTACCGGTTTATTTTTTCCATTCTTTTATTTCAACATCTTTAACCGTAGTGTCTTTATCAAAGTGAATTAAAAGTGTTTTAGTATAAATGGGGTCTATGTCGGTTCCATAATCTTCGTCAATTTTATAACCGATTTCCATTAAGCTGTCCAAAGGATATTGTGGTTGTCCAAGCAAACCAGTTATGTCATTTAAAGTCTTTCCTTTTAAATTATGGTTTTGAGCAACATCGTCAACCATCGCATTTCTATTAGGAAAAGTCATTAAATCTCCAACTTCTTGCCATTTAGCTTTGTCAAATTTTTGTTTTTGATTACAAGCAGAAAATGTCGTTAAACAAACAAGAAGTAAAGGGATAATTAATTTCAGCATTAATAGTCTAAAGATGTCTTTTATGTTAAGGGAATGGTTTAAACAATTTCATGTTTGCCGTGTCCGCCGTTTGCATACAACGGATTACGGCTTGCAGCAGGTGGGAAATAGAATTCCTTCTGCCGGAACTGTTGTCAAATTTATAATTAAAAGTTCATTGTTTATTCTATCGCTCAATAGAGATTCTTCAGCCTCGGACTAGTGCCCAATAATGTTACAAAAGCTCATTGTTATTCCTTCCGCCCCACTTGCTGCAAACCGATCCTATGTTTACATTTTACTAAATTTATAAAGAAAAAGAAAATCAATATTTGAAAGAACAAAGGGCGGAATAAGACCGACAAACCGAATAAGCATAGAAGCTTTTCTAACATGATAGTCACCGCCCCTTTTCTTACCAGATGCTGAACAGTTCAACATGCTTTTTTAAAAGCCTGCATTAGGATAGATAGCACAGTGTAAGATATGTTCTTCCATTTGTTTTTTTCCTTACCGTAAAATTAAAAACTTTCATCGTAAAAACTTACAAATTATGGAAACAAAAAAACCATGTTGCGGCATTGATGTTTCACACACTACTTTAGATGTTTGTTATGAAAATAACCTCGGTGATTTATTTCACCTTAAAGTAGGTAACAACATTGCCGGCTTCAAAAAAATTGTAGAGCAGACAGGCAACCATTATCATTTTGTGATGGAAGCTACCGGAGTGTATTACATCCGCCTGGCTTTCTATCTCCATGAGCAAGGTTGTGTGCAAAGTGTAGTAAATGCTCTTTCCATCAAGCGCTATATTCAAATGCATTTAGAGCGCAATAAAAGCGATAAAAAAGATGCAGCCTGGATATGCAAATATGCCATAGAGCAAAAACCTCCTTATTGGAAAATGCCCGACAGCGCTTACTTTGAGAGCAGGCAATTGTATAATACAATTCGTGAATACACCGAGCAGATTAAACGCTTTAATAACCAGTTGCATAGCCTGGCGTTGCTTCCTGTGCCCAGCAAAGACACCATCAAATCTCTTGAAAAAATGAAAAAACATTTATCAGATGAGATTAAAAAGCTGGAAGAAAAGCTGGAAATTTTATTAAGACAATGGCAGCCTGAACAACTAAAGAATATCAGCACCATAAAGGGGATTGGTAAGCGGGCCACTGCCATGCTAATTGTGTTTACTCAAGGATTTAAATATACCCATAGTCACCGTCAGCTGATTAGTTTTGCAGGACTTAGTCCAACCCAATATGATAGTGGAACCAGCATCCACGGAAAGCCTCGGATCTATAAAAAAGGAGGTAAAAGCCTACGGGATGTCTTGTACATGTGCGCCATGAATGCGATTAAAACCAACACGGCCTGCAAAGCTCTTTATGAACGCCTGCGGGCAAACGGGAAAACCGGCAAACAAGGATTAATAGCTGTGTGTAATAAACTTTTAAAACAGGTGTATGCGGTGGTAAAAAACGGAACGATGTATCAACCAAATTATTGTTCAGCCAGACCATAAAAAAGAACATTTTTTATTTGGTTTTTTACACAGTTCATGTAAGCGGTAGTTTTAGTTGAACAGAAAATATTTTTTGAAATCTATCTCTGTTACTTGTTGTCCACCTTCATAAAGCTCCACAACGTTTTTATCAAGGGAATACCAAACGTCAATTTTGCCTTTTCCGAATGCGATACCAAACCTATTGTTGTCAAACCATTTGTTATGTCGTGCTAAATAATAAACACAGTCATACCACCATGAGTTCTTTTTGTCAAAGAGCTTTTTTGTTGTGATAGTGCCATTAATGTTTATGTCAACATGAACAGATGTTATGGTCTCGGTTTTTGTAATAACGAATATGCCGCTTTTCTTCCTGTCCTTTGATTGTTTGGTTGGATATTCAATTCTGAAATTAAAATTACTTTCTAAGGTTCTTTTATAAGCATTTTCAAAAACCTGTCTGTTCCATTGATATTCATCGCTAAGTTGAATTGTCGCAGCTTGAATAAGGTCAAGGATATAGTTGTATTTGCCCAATTTATCAAAAGCAGAAAATTCATCGTGGCTGAAAAATGGTGCTATTGCGACTATAGAACCGTTTTTCCATGTTCGGTTCCAAATATCGTGGTAAGCTGGCTGTATCGTTATTCTGCTTGTCTTTGGAGGTTTGTAGCCGCTCATGTTTTGAACATACAAATCGCTAACAAAATTTATCAGTGAAGTTTCTATCCAATACTCAGGTGTCCCAACAGTGTAGGGTGTCGGACTATATATAGTTATGTCTGAGAAGGGTGTTGCCATAAAATTACCGCTTACGGTTTAGGGCTTGGCGATGGCAGGGAAATTTATATTCTTCAGCCCGGAACGTCAGCCCAAAAACGAACTAAAAGTACAGAAAAAGTACAAAAGCTCAACAAAGAATTTTCAGCCCGGACTACCGATGATAGTAGTACAAAAGCTGATGAAATGCACGTCAGCCCTGCTATTGCCAAACCCAATCCTATGTTTACATTTTACTAAATTTATAAAGAAAAAGAAAATCAATATTTGAAAGAACAAAGGGCGGAATAAGACCGACAAACCGAATAAGCATAGAAGCTTTTCTAACATGATAGTCACCGCCCCTTTTCTTACCAGATGCTGAACAGTTCAACATGCTTTTTAAAAGCCTGCATTAGGATAGATAGCACAGTGTAAGATATGTTCTTCCATTTGTTTTTTCCTTACCGTAAAATTAAAAACTTTCACCGTAAAAACTTACAAATTATGGAAACAAAAAAACCATGTTGCGGCATTGATGTTTCACACACTACTTTAGATGTTTGTTATGAAAATAACCTCGGTGATTTATTTCACCTTAAAGTAGGTAACAACATTGCGGGCTTCAAAAAAATTGTAGAGCAGACAGGCAACCATTATCATTTTGTGATGGAAGCTACCGGAGTGTATTACATCCGCCTGGCTTTCTATCTCCATGAGCAAGGTTGTGTGCAAAGTGTAGTAAATGCTCTTTCCATCAAGCGCTATATTCAAATGCATTTAGAGCGCAATAAAAGCGATAAAAAAGATGCAGCCTGGATATGCAAATATGCCATAGAGCAAAAACCTCCTTATTGGAAAATGCCCGACAGCGCTTACTTTGAGAGCAGGCAATTGTATAATACAATTCGTGAATACACCGAGCAGATTAAACGCTTTAATAACCAGTTGCATAGCCTGGCGTTGCTTCCTGTGCCCAGCAAAGACACCATCAAATCTCTTGAAAAAATGAAAAAACATTTATCAGATGAGATTAAAAAGCTGGAAGAAAAGCTAGAAATTTTATTAAGACAATGGCAGCCTGAACAACTAAAGAATATCAGCACCATAAAGGGGATTGGTAAGCGGGCCACTGCCATGCTAATTGTGTTTACTCAAGGATTTAAATATACCCATAGTCACCGTCAGCTGATTAGTTTTGCAGGACTTAGTCCAACCCAATATGATAGTGGAACCAGCATCCACGGAAAGCCTCGGATCTATAAAAAAGGAGGTAAAAGCCTACGGGATGTCTTATACATGTGCGCCATGAATGCGATTAAAACCAACACGGCCTGCAAAGCTCTTTATGAACGCCTGCGGGCAAACGGGAAAACCGGCAAACAAGGATTAATAGCTGTGTGTAATAAACTTTTAAAACAGGTGTATGCGGTGGTAAAAAACGGAACGATGTATCAACCAAATTATTGTTCAGCCAGACCATAAAAAAGAACATTTTTTATTTGGTTTTTTACACAGTTCATGTAAGCTGCATTTCCATTTTGTCTGTCCACCGCAGCAAATCAAAGAAATACTCAGGATTTCCGTTTTGAAAAACTTTCATTGTCTGCCGAAATAAAAAAGCAAAAAACTATAAAATCACTTTTCTGTCCCCCGAAAAAGAAATAAAAAAAAGAAAACACTTTGCATTTTTTTTCTCTGAATTAAAGTTTTTGTCCAACAGGAAAAAAGTTCTCTTGTCTGCCGAAATAAAAATGCAAAAAACTACAAAATAGCTTTTCTGTCCACCGAAAAAAGCAATGAAAAAAGTGAAAATACTTTATACTTTTTCTGTCAGAATAATCTCTCAAAACAGGAAAAAATTTCGTCAAAAAAGTTGTCTTGGCTCAAACCGAAAACAGATTTTCTGTTTAATAAAAATAAAAAATTCAGTTATTTGTCCGTTTGCCGGTTTGATGAATTTTTTCTTATTCCTGTCTTTTGAAATATTTTTTTTGTCAAATGAATTGCTTTCAAAAACTTGTCTGGCGAAAACTCTCAACCGAAAAAAAGTTGCGGAAATATTTTAAAGTCTTAATAAATATTTCTGCCAAAACACTGATGAATAAAGACGCTGCGGAATTGCAGCTTACACAATATTACACGAAACTAAATTAATATTTCAATATTTCTTATTCATTAATTATCATTATCTATCTGTTTCGTTTCTTGTAATTTCAGTTGCGTCAATACAAATTTTAACATTTAAGCGTATAAGCATCTCTTTTTAAATGCAAATACCACTCCCGATGTTGGAGGCTTGTAACAATACATCTTCTTTAAATTCAAAGGTTCAATAGCATCGGGGTTTCTTTTTTCAATTCAAAGTCCCCAAGCGGAAAACCCCGCTGAGACATTTTTAATTATTAACTAATGACTGGGTGCCACCATCGATTTAAAACCATCCAGCATTTGAAGATATTGCATCGGCGTTTGGCCGGCAAAAAAACGGAACTCGCTGATAAAGTGTGACTGATCATAAAACTCAAACTGCACTACGATTTCCCACCAATCGGTGCAGTTGTTTTCTTCCATGTACAGCCTGGCCTGGTTAAACCTCAGGAGGCGTTGGTACATTTTGGGCGTCATTCCAATTTCTGATTTAAAGGATCTTTCTAAGGTTTTGGGACTGGTATTGGTTGCTTTTTGAAGCATTTTTACACTAATGCCCGCGGCATTATTCTTTAAAATAGACAGCGACTCCAGGATATGTGGTTTGTTTCCTTTTTTTCTACGGGCAACCTTTAGGCACAAATAGTTGTCAATTAGCCGAATGGCTTCCCGCTGATTTTTGGATTCAATTAATTGTTCATGCAGATGATTGATTTCTGCACCAAAAATTGCTTCGGCATCCACAATCTGGTCGGTGAAACTTTCCAAATTAATACCGGTAAGTCGAAAAACACCGGTAGGAGTAAAGTTTACGGCAATGAGATCCACATTCATGGAGCTGCTAACCAATGTGCTGGAGGATATGGCCTGCCCTACAAAATAAACTTTATGCTTTAGGTCAACGGTTTCCTTTTTGACAAAATTGATATCATCAAGTGGCCGGATGTTAAAAATCAAGCCCTGGAAAATGGGAGAGAAGTTGGAGAAAACAAAGGAGCCGCTTAGCCGGGCACTTTTTATTCTATACTGGGTCACAATTCCTCTTAAATTTGAATGCGGCAGTATTTCGGTGTATTTCAAAAAATCTAAATCCATCAATAGAAAACAAAAATAGGTTGCTTATTTTATTACCACATCTCTTTCTTTCTCATTGTATTACGCACAAAAAAACCTGCTACACTTTAGTGAATGTAGCAGGTTTTTGTAATAAACCAAAATAATGTACTAATTATAAACAATCGTCAGGACGAAAGGCCTGCCAAGTCCTGTTATTTTAACGGGGAATCCGGGATATTTATTTTCGTTAAACTCGTAGTTTACATTCATATCCAGCAAGGTTGTTCCGCCTTGTTTTGCAAAAATTTTAGTTGGGTTGCTTATTCTGGAAATTACATCCTCAGCGCCCATATTATCACCCATTGGAATGCCTCCTAAAATTTGAATTTCAGCCCAGCCGGTTACATTGAAAAAAGGAGATTTTTTAGTATCGTAAGATATATCTATTTCAACGTCGCCACTTTTCGCTTTTATTACATTGCCCTTCGCATCAAGCTCCAGATTAACCGGCTCTCCGGTAACTTTCCAGGTATCATTTTCGTATTTGTGATCTACAAGGGTTAGCGCTGTATTGGAGGTATAGGTAAATCTTACCTGGCCTACAGCTACACCTGATCGGTATTGGGTTTCGCTACTTAAACGTTTGGTAGTTGCATCATATTCAAAAGCCTTATAGTCACCGCTATTCGATCCAAAATCTATTTTAACAATGCGGTCGCCATCATAATGATAAGTTTCCTCATTTCCCTTACTATTCTGAATCTTATCTAATTTTTTGCTGTCTTCCTGATAAGTAATAGTAGTGGTTATGGATTGTTCACCTTCACTAGTCATGATTAACTCAAGCGGCAGGATGCTGTCTTCTTCTTTTTGCTGCTCACCTTCCGGTTCTTCTGATTGGATAGAATAACTGATTACAACGGTGAACTTAGTTCTTCCATTTTCTTTACCGGTTACCTTAGTTGGGAATTTTGGATTTTGAGTATCACTCAATTCATAGGTGAATGCTAAATCCAGTAGGGGAGTACCGGCCTCGGTTGCCGTTGTTTTAGTCGGGTTATTTCTTCTTGCCAAAACATCCCGAAAGCTAATATTATCACCCAAAGGAATACCTCCGGTAAAATTAATTTTGGACCAACCGGTTACATTTAAAAAGGGAGCGTTTTTATCATCGTATGATACGCCTGCCTTCATCTTGCCGCTTTCACCTTTTGTTAAATTGCCTTTGCTATCAAACTCAAGATTAATCGGGTCGCCTTGCTGTTCCCACTTATCGTTTTTATATTTAAATTCAACCACCTGCATCTTGTTGCTTAACGGATAAGCATATTCGTTTTTACGCGCCGGAAGAGAATTCTGATAATGTGTTTGGCGGACAAGTTCATTATTTTGATATTCGAATTTTGTATAGTCAGTTCCATTCGTACCATAATCAATTTTATCGATCAGGTCGCCAATGTAGTGGTATATTTCAACAGAACCATTCAGTCTTGAAATGCGATCTATTTTTTTACTGCCGGGAAGATAGGTAATTGTGTGAGTCTCTGATTGTCCACCTTCATTCGTAATAACCAGCTTCATGGGCAAGGCATTTCTTTCTGCTTCCGGTGGTGCTTCTACGCCTGGTTTTACAATACCTGGTTCTTCAGGGGGGCCGGGGTTGGTTGATACTTTTTTACATGATACTGCAATCATAACAAAAGCAGCAAGGAGTACGGTTAATTTTCTCATCTGTTAATCTATATGTTTGAGGGTTAGTGAAAGCATATTTCATACAGACCCATGTAGCATACAGAATATACGATAACAAAACATCTTCAGCTCATATAAGCAGTTGATAGTCGTGATTCTATAAGTTCTTCATAATTTGGATCTCTATTTGTCAAAACTAGGAAGTGCTTCGCTGCTATTATAGGAAAAAAACGACATTCTATGAAAGTTGAAAAATGGTTTGTCTTTATTTCGGCGTCGAACAATTATTACCTGCAAGGGTGGGTCAACATGCCGGAATGTCGCAACCATTAAAAATTAGAAGCAAAATAAATTCCCGACAACGGGTGGGTCAATCCCGAAAAATCGGGACAGGCTATCCCGGAATACATAAAAACCTCACAGTAGATCTTTGATAATTTTGTTTTCTAAAGGGGGTGTCAACATCACCGGAATGGTGGGTCAACATAAATCGGAATGGTGGGTCAACATAAATCGGAATGGTGGGTCCCCCAGCTTGGCGCGATGGTATGGTCATGCGGTTCGCCATTACCAGATTCGCCGTCCCTCAGAATCAATAAGCTTTTCGGGACTTTTGCCGGGAGTGTATGTGCTGCAATTAGCACATGGTTCATCGCTCAAAATCAACAAGCAGTAGGGCAGGAGATTACTACTCTTCGAAAAGTGTATTTACAAAAGAGGCCATGGCGCCACTTTTGGCTTTTTTGGGGGATATATGCTTTGCTTATGAAAAAACTTTTCGTGGAAAGTGTTCTATGCGGGCACAGCGGACTTTTGAGCCAAAAGAAGGGCTAACAGCTATCCGTTGTTGACCTGAAAATTTAAAAACGTTCAGAAGGCCGATTGAGCAAGAATTGATTTTTCAGGAAGAGGTGACATCGCTCAGCCGCTGCTCAAAAAAGTTCTTGCAATAAGGGGCTATCAGCTTAAAAAATGCATCATCTCGGTTTCGTTATATCCCAGGAAACAATCGATGCCATATTTCAATTACATAGAGGTATTTGTATTCCACTATTTGATAAAACAATTCATCCGCATCCGTATACTGGGTAGTAACAGCAAATACTCTTTTAAATAGTTTTATATTAATGGCATCAGCCACCTGAAAGGATACCACTTTTAAGTGCATAAATACACTTTATGCACAGATAGGCTCACCTCATAAAGTTAATGCAAATTGGTTGTTAGAATTTGAAAAAACCGGTTCATGTAAGGCAAGTATGGATATTGAAAAAAAATGGCGAGGGCTGAAACGGTAACAATAATTCAGAAGTTCGTGATGCTATATTTTTTTTTAAGCATATCAAAATGAATGTATTATTGCAAAAAAAATACGGATATCGAAGTTTGCATCTTCCATTTATTCGGATTTTCAATTTTTTTATCATTACCCTAAACCAAGCAAATGAGAAAATCATTATTAATTGCCCTAACCTTTATCGGCTTTTTCCTATTTATTTTTACGCTCCAAACCCAGTCGCAAACAATACGCTATGTAATAGCCGGCGCATCCGGCACCGGGACTTCATGGGCAAATGCCTCCGGCGATTTACAAGCCATGATCAATGCTTCAGCAGCCAATGATGCTGTTTGGGTGGCGGGCGGCACTTACAAACCCAAATACCGCGCGGATAATATGAGCGGTACTAATGTCAACGACCGCAACAATGCTTTTGTTCTCATGAAAGACATAAAAATTTATGGCGGTTTTGCGGGAACCGAAACCCTATTAGCCCAAAGGGACTTAACCCTGACAGCCAATGCCAGCATATTAAGCGGCGACCGGGGGGTTGTAAATAACAACAGCGACAATGCCTATCATGTAGTGATTAGTGCAGGCAGTGCGGGCACGGCCGAGCTCAATGGCTTTACCATACAAGATGGGAATGCAAATGGTTCAGGTAGTATTACTGTTAATTCAGTAACGATAAGTGTGACTTTTGGTGGCGGGATTTATAACTATTCATCTTCCCCTATTTTAACCAATATGATTATCAGCGGGAATAGTGCTAATACTGGTGGCGGAATTTATAATTCTTCTTCATCCCCTATTTTAACCAATGTGATTATCAGCGGGAATAGTGCTGGTTCTAATGGTGGCGGAACTTACAATACCTCCTCCTCCTCTCCGGTTTTAACCAATGTAATTTTCAGCGGGAATAAAGCTACTAATGCCGGTGGTGGAGAGTGTTATAATGTTGGATGCTCCTCAGTTTTAACTAATGTAAACATCTTCGGGAATTCTGCCAAAATTGGTGGCGGAATTTATAATGGGTCATCCTGCTCCCTGATTTTAACTAATGTAACCATCAGCGGGAATATCGCTACTACTAATGGTGGCGGAATTTATATTAGTGACTCCTATTCAAACCCCAAAATACGCAACAGTATCATTTATGGAAACACTAGTGGGATTTACAATAGTAATTCTATCCTTGTTATTGAATACAGCCTGGTGCAAGGCTATTCAGATATAACCAAGGGCAATATAGATGGCAGCACCGATCCTTTGTTTGTAAATCAACTTGCACCAGGATTAAGTACCAGCGGCGATTACCGCTTACAGGATGCCAGCCCCGTAATCGGCAAGGGGAACATTGTTTATTTTAATACAGGGCAAAACCCTGATTTATCGGCAATCACTACCGACCCCGACAGCAATCCGCGCAAACGAGGCACTACCATAGACATGGGGGCTTATGAAAACCAAACCAGCGTCTTGCCAATAACCCTTATAAACTTTACCGCCAAAGCCGAAGGTAATTTGGCAAAATTGGAATGGTAACCGCTACAGAAATGAACAACAAAGAATTTATCGTATCCCGCTCGGCGGACGGTGTTTCGTTCAATGAAATCGGTAGGGTAGAGGGTGCAGGCAATTCATCCATCAAAAAGGGTTACGTTTATTACGACATCCATCCCGCCAGCGGCGTTAATTATTACCGGTTGCAACAAAGGGATTTTGACGGCAAGGTTATCATCCACGGCATCAGGGCGGTTCAGTTTTCTTTGCAGGATGATGCGGTAAAAACATACCCCAATCCCGTAGAAAATGTATTGAAACTTGAATTTGGCGCGGGGCTTTACCAGCAAATTGAATTAATGGATAATAATGGTAAAGTATTGCAAAGAGTGGTTTTGGGTATGGTAGAAAAAGAAAAAACGTTGCGCATGAGCAATTATCCGGCTGGCACGTATCTTCTCCGGTTTACAGGGAATGGCAGGGAGCACGTAGTGAAAATAGTGAAAGAGTAATTGATTGGGTGCAGTAGGTATTTATGTAAAGGAGTTCCCTTAATACCGAGCTTTTAGAAATACTATTTGACCTTGCCCAACAGGATCAACATAAAAGTTCTTATTTGTTCGTTTGCTGTTAAGAAGCTTCAAAATCCTTGATCAATTAAAACGGGCTTCTGACCTCGGATCCGAAGACAGAAGCCCGTTAAAAAACATCATTATCATTCACCCTCTTTGACTTTCAAAACATATGCAGGTAGCAGCCCATGTGCTTCTTTATGGGCATTTTTCACTGCGTTTGAGTCAGGGGCTTCAGACAGGCACATGATCACTCCTTTTTTTTCATCAACCCAATAATTGGTAAAATTTACACCGTATCTGTCCTGTACGGCTAAATCCTTAGTATGTGCATCGGCTACGTCTTTAGCGGTGACCTTTCCAGCGCCTAATTCATGTACATCAATAAAAAGTGGTTTATTGCCGGTAAACATGGCTTCAGCACCACTGCTCACCTGATATACATTAGAAGGAAGCAAGCCGTGTGCTTCTTTATGTGTATTTGTTACAGAGGCTTCATCCTTTGCCTGTGAGAGGCAATACACTTTACCTTTTTTTTCATCTACCCAGAACTTTACAAACCTGACGCCATATTTATCCTGTGTGGCGAGGTCTTTTTGATGGGCTCCTTCGACATCTTCAAAGGATACTTTGCCAGGTTCCAAATCATGAACATCAATAAAATAGGATTGCGGTACAGCTTCATTAACGGTGGATGTTGCTGTAGTTTCAGTTGTTTCAGCTTTTTTTTCATTATTCTCATTGCAGGAAATGAATAGAAAAACAACAACCGTGAAAAGAAAGAAGGAAGGTTTCATCATGTTTATGTTTTTTAAGTGGAAAAATGAACGTTTAACAAAAGAAAGAACTACAATATAGGATTTATTATTATACAATACTGTTTTCTTATAAAAAATTTTTATTTTATTATTTAGTCATCCTTTTTCATGACTAACTTAGGAAATGCCGGAAGCAATTCTTAGTATAGTTTGTACGACTGTTGGGCATTCATGCTTCACTTCACTCTTTTTTTTACCCGGTTTTTGTTACAGGCGCAAAGCATCAAACGGCGGGACTTTTCCTCTTAAATTAAAGTCTTCGTTATGTTATCTTTGTTTCTCTAAATTATTAAAAATGGCTGAAGACCTTGTAGTCGCAAAAGGAACAAAAGAAGATCAATACATATCCCTATTACCACAAATTAAAGCTTTAATAACCGGCGAATTTGATCTCATCGCAAATATGGGCAATATAGCCGCAGCCCTAAAGGAACAATTCGGGTGGCTATGGGTCGGATTTTATTTGGTAAAAAACGGCGAGCTTGTATTAGGTCCCTTTCAGGGGCCAGTAGCCTGTACACGCATTCAGTTAGGAAAAGGAGTTTGCGGAGCAAGTTGGGACCAGAAAAAAAAACTGATCGTTCCGGATGTTACCAAATTTGCCGGCCACATTTTTTGCAGCAGCGCCTCGGCTTCAGAAATCGTGATTCCGATCATTCGGAATAATGAAGTATATGGTGTTCTGGATGTTGACAGTACTGAATTGTCCACTTTTGATGAAACCGACGCAAGGTTTTTGGAAGAAATAGTTGGGTGGCTGGAGATGTGAATATTTACGGAAGAAGGCTGAAATATTTTATGCACCTGATGGGGTCCTTAGGAAAGTGTCCACCCGGATAGAGCCAAAGAATAGTTCGTGAGACCCAAACCATGGCAGGGAATGATTGTGGGAAACGAACCACGGCGGAGGTGCTCAACCTTCGTAGGTATTCTTTATAATTACACCACGAAGCTCAAAAGGATTAGTTGATATAAGTTAGGTAATCACGGTTTTTTTTACCTAATCAATATAAAAACACTATTTTGGCGGCATTAATGCTAACCGCTACTTTACATAATGAGAAATTTTTGTTTGAACAGATTGCGGAAGGGGATCAACAGGCATTCAGGCACATTTTTGATATTTACAATAAGGTGCTGTTTTCCACGGCTATTAAGCTAACTAAGTCGCAACTGGCATCGGAGGAGATCACCCAGGAAGTGTTTATCAGCCTTTGGGTCAGCCGCGCACATCTTAGAAAAGTGGATAATCCGGGTTCCTATCTTTTCAGGATATTATACAATAAGCTTAACAGCTATTTAAAAAAAGAATCTAACCAGGAACGCCTGGTTGCATTCGCGATGCAGTGGAAGGAAGTATCCGCCAATGCCACCCAGGATGCTGTGGATGGAAATGAAACCCGCCGGCGGATAAACGAAGTCATCGGGACTTTGCCCCCGCAACAGAAAGCGGTTTACCTGCTAAGTCACCTGCACGGACTTAAAAAGGACGAGATTGCCGAAAAGTTACATATCTCTCCCCATACCGTTAAAAGCCATCTTTCCAAAGCGACGGAAACGATTCGCACTCATCTCAAAAATGTGGCATTTGTAATGGCATTACTTTCCACTTTTTAGGATTTATGCACTTCCCAAAAATAAACATTCGGATGCACTCATCCTTTTTCTTAGCACAAGACTCTGTATTACATGCAGGTCTTGTAAAATTAATTCTGATATGGACTATAATCAAGAGCACCTTCGTGGATTATTAAATCGCTTTGCACAAAATGATGCATCCGAGGCAGAAGTACGGGAAATGTTGGCCGGGCTGCGGGAAGAAAAAGGCAATCCTGCACTCGAGTCCGTTTTAGCCGACCTTTTCGCCGAGGCAAAAAGCAATCCTTCCACCTTACCCGTTGATTGGGAAAAGGTTTGGAATCATGTGGCGAAAGGCACATATCAGGCCCCGGTTAAAAAAATGAACTGGACACGAATTGCCGCTGCCGCCATAATTGTGGGGTTGCTTTCCGTAAGTAGTTATTTTTATTTCTCCGATCCAAGCGGAAAAGAAATTGCCGGATATGTTGCCCCCAAAGCTTTAAAAAATGATGTGACAGCCCCTCAAACCAATAAAGCAATACTTACCTTATCTGACGGCTCTACGATTCTTTTGGATAGCGCCGGGAATGGAGAATTGGCCGTACAGGGAAATGTAAAAGTGGAAAAGACGCCAGAAGGCCAAATAGTATATAAAGGAAATGCTACCGAAATAAAAATGAACACGATCACTGTTCCAAAAGGGAGCAGGCCGTTGCGCCTTCAATTGGCAGACGGAAGTAATGTATGGCTGAATGTAGCATCCTCAATTACTTATCCGACGGCCTTTGAAGGTGCAACTAGAAAAGTGCAGATAACCGGTGAGGCTTATTTTGAAGTAGCGCATAATGCAACGATGCCTTTTATTGTAGAGAAAAATGAAGTAAGTGTACAGGTACTCGGCACCCGTTTCAATGTAAATAGCTATGACAATGAAGCAGCGATGAGAATTACTTTATTGGAAGGTTCAGTAAAAGTTCAGAAAGGCAATGCAGCAGGTTTATTAAAACCCGGTCAGCAAGCCGTTATAGGGCCGGGGGATAAAGAAAGAATAAAAGTGGTGAGTGCGGATGTGGATCTGGCAGTTGCCTGGAAGAACGGGCTTTTTAATTTTGAGGGAGCGCATCTGGACGAAGTAATGCGGCAATTAGAACGTTGGTACGACATTGAAGTTGTGTATGAAAATGGCATTCCTGATATCGAATTCGTAGGCAAGATGAGTAAGAATATGGATCTGAACGATCTGCTTGAAATATTGAAAAAGACTAAGGTTCAATTCAAATTAGCCGACGGGAGAAAATTAGTTGTGAAGAATTGATTATTAAATACCCTTATCATTTAAAAATAATAAAATGTCATGAACCTCATCCGGGCATTAGAATAGTGTAGTGCCCAAAAAACAAAACCGCCACGGTTCTGACCCGTGACGGCGATTGTTTGATTATTGAAAGTTTACAACCACTTTATATACCAAACGAAACAAATTTATGCTAAAAACTGCTAAAAGTAGCTGTTCCAGACCTATTAGGTCCTTTATTGAAAAGGAAGATAACTTCTCTCTTAAAAGTCCTGACAAGTATGAAAATGGACGGCCAAAACAAATGTGGAGAATTATGAGAATAATGACTTTTTTAATGTTATGTACATTTTTGACTGCTTCCGGAAAGTCCCAAACAGTTTCTATTGTTGGAACCAATCTACCCTTAAAACAAGTGTTTGCGGAAATTGAGAAGCAAACCGGATATGTTGTTTTTGCAAATAAAAACGATTTGTCAAATACAGCAAAGCTTACTGTGAACGCCAATAAAATGCCGCTTCTGGATTTATTAAATTTGGTTATTAAAGGCCAAAAGTTAGAATTTACCATTAAGGATAAAACCATTGTTTTATCTGAAAAAATCATCCCTTCAGGATCTAACAATTTCTCAACTAGTAAAGAAATACCCGTTTTGCAACCGGTACCTCCGGTTACTGTTCGCATTTTGGATGCTAACGGGCAACCGCTTTCAGGGGCATCTGTATCGGTTAATAGTAATAAACAGGCTGGTATTACTGACACAAAAGGAGCTATTCAACTTGACGTGAAAGAAGGTGATGTTCTTAATATATCTTATGTAGGATATGAAACCCGTTCTTATACAATATCCAAATCTAACCTGCCTTCCTCTTCCATTTCTATTTCTTTATCACCTTCCGATAGCAAGTTAGAAGAAATTGAAGTCACTGTAAATACGGGTTATCAAAAGTTGAAACGCAGTAGCTTTCCGGGGGCTGTCAGTAAAATAGCCGGAAAGGATTTGCCTCCGATGGTAGCCTCCAGTGTTGATCAAATGATACAAGGGTATGCAGCCGGATTGCAAGTTGTAAATAACAGTGGAGACCCATCTGAAATGGGATTAACCCTGGTTCGCGGAAGATCCGGCTTGCATGATGACTCTTATCTAAACAGGCCATTATACGTGGTTGATGGATTTATTTTATCAGATGACATGCTGAATACCATTAACCCTAATGATATTGAAAGTGTAGAAATCCTTCGTGATGCCGGGGCCACATCGATCTATGGAGCGAGGGGAGGTAATGGCGTTTTCATAATCACCACTAAAAGAGCAAAAGCAGGAAAAATAAATGTTACCTACAATGGAAGTAAGGGAGTCAATCTGGTGCCTGATCTTACCAAAAGATATATGAATACCAGTGAAAAGATTGCTTTTGAAATGGAAAATAATGGTTATGCAAGTAAACTTACCCAGGTGCAGAGAGATAGTTTAAGCCTGATAAATACGGATTGGCAAAGTTATCTCTTGCGGGAGGGTATTGTCCAGAATCACAATTTATCAATAGGTGGAGGAACCGACCGGAGCAATTATAATTTCTCGGCCGGTTATCAGGACAACGAAGGGACAGTAAAAAACACTTTCTTTAAAAGGTATTCTGGGCTGTTTAGATTTTCAAGCCAGGTTAGTAAGTATTTGAATATTAATATGCGCATTCAGGGAACTGCTACCCGTGGCGGGTCTGTGTTGAATAACTATTCTTCTACGGCTTCGCCATTAAAAGTATTGGCTTATGCCAACCCTTATGAAACGCCTTATAACGCTGACGGTAGTATCAAGAATAAATTGAACAATGGATTAGCGAATCCATTGTATGAAATAGATAAAGCAAAACTAAGAACCAACAATAACACCGTAAACTTATCTACCCGTGGGGAATTATTAATTCCTTTTGTAGATGGATTGAGAATCGTTACCAACCTGACAGGCTCCTACACTATTTCCAATATTGATAATAAGTATTGGCCGGGGTCTTATCAAACTAGTTTTTCTGATAAGAGCCAGCTTGATTTTACCGAGAACAAAATATCTAATATAAATACCACTACGGCTATTAGTTATAATCCCAGACTTGGTTCAGATCATGATATAACCGCCGCTATTTTCTATGAATATAGAAATACCCGTTCAGATGGTTTACGTTATCGCGTGTATGGTTTTAATGAGTATGTTCCGAATCTTTCCAGTGTGCCAATTACGTCAGATAATATCAATATATTAAGAAACATGGGATATGAAACAGCGATCTCATCTTACTTTACCAATATTTCTTATTCATACAAGAAACGCTATAATGTTCAATTAACGGGAAGGAGAGATGGTTCTTCCTTATTCGGGCAAAACAATCAATTTGGATGGTTTGGTGCAATCGCTACGATGTGGAATATGAAAGAGGAAAAGTTCCTTAAACAAAGCCCGGTTGTTTCTGACCTTAGGTTAAGAGCCAGCTTTGGAAATTCCGGGGATATGGTGGGCATTGGTAACCAGGCTACGTTTGACAGGATTGAGATTGAACAATATAATGGGCAATCAGCCTTCAATTTAGCAGCGATTGCGAATAAAACCGTTTCATGGGCAGAAAGAGTAAAAACAAATATTGGATTTGATTTTGGGCTATTCAGAAATCGCATATCCGGTAATGTGAATGTATATCACGAAACGATTGATAATGCTTTTGTATTAGTTCAAATACCTTCCAGTTCGGGGTTTGAAAACATGTCCCGCAATTTAGCAGGAATAAAAAACAGGGGTGTAGAAGTAGAATTAAAATTCGATATTATTAAGAAAGACATGATTGGTTGGACAGTCAGTGGAAACTTCTCCTACAACAAGAACGAAGTAACTTCTTTGAAAAATTTGAATTCAATCAGCTATATCGGTGGAGTTACACGGGTAGGATACCCCTTTCGTTCCATGTATGTAATAAATTACATGGGGATAGATCCCAATACGGGAGCGCCTTTATATGAAGGAGAGAACGGTGAACCAACTACCAAACTTCAATACCTTAATTATGCCCGTATTCAAGGGCCGGTTGATGCTCCCTACTTCGGTGGCTTTGCTACTTCATTGCGGTATAAGCAATGGGGATTGAGGGCCAACTTTGCTTACAACATTGGTAATGATGTAATCAATGTAGAAAGATATTCTGATGAAAATACACCGGACTTAGCCTACAATCAGTCAAAACTTCGTGCCAACTACTGGAAGAAAGTGGGAGATATTGTTGAGTTACCTAAACCGGGTGGTTTCGAAATAAACAGATATACCGATAGATATTTAGAAAAAGGATCCTTTACCCGGCTTAAATTATTGCAACTGGATTATAGTTTGCCAGCGGCCATCAATAAAAAATTAAAAATCAATGATGTGAATGTATATCTGGCAGGAACAAACCTGTTGGTTTTGACGAAGTTCAAAGGGACAGATCCGGAATTTGTTGATGGCGTTTTAAGTGGCGGGCAATACCCCGTTCAAAAATCAATCATTTTGGGGCTAAATATTCGCTTTTAATCAACGACACAAAAAAGATACATTTTATGAAGAAAATAATTTCAATTTTACTAATAAGTAGCGTTATCATATTCAGTTCCTGCGATAAAAAGCTTACTGAAATTGAACCTGAATATTTTATAAATACACGGGCTAATATTAAATCACTGGATGATTGCAATAAATTATTAAACGGTGCTTACAAAGCAATGATCAATATATCCTATTATGGAGGCAATATGATGCTTACTGATCTGATGTCAGGGGATGCAATTAAAGGAAATACAACTTATGTTGATGGTATGGACCTTGTTGACTGGGCGTATACCCCCATTTCAAATATCACATCCAAAACATGGCTGGCTGCATACAATGTCATTGCTCATACCAATATGATTATTGAGTCTGTTAATAAAGTGCCCAATTCAAATAATGATGTAAGAAGAAAAATTCTTGGGCAAGCATATGCTTTAAGAGGAATGGTTTTCTTTGATATCCTAAGATTGTATGGAGAAGATTATGACCGTAATTCCAATAAATTAGGAATTATTGTGAGAACAAATGTTGACATAAATTCTATCCAACGCTCCACAGTAAAGGATTCCTATACTCAGATACTGGAAGATTTAAAAATGAGTGAAGAACTATTAAAAGATCTATCTGTAAATGCAGGAAATGCTAATAATAATTTTATTGATGAGTGGGGAGCAAAAGCATTAATCGCCAGAGCCTATTTATATGCAGGAATGTATAAAGATGCTTATGATTATGCTTCAAAAGTTATTGCAAATCCTAAATTTAAATTAGAAACGGCTGCCAACTTTTTAAAAGTTTGGAGAGATGATGTATATGGCGGGGAAGTTATTTTGGGATTAAGAGTAAACCTGGTGGATAATATTCGTGTAGCTACTTTTTTAACGGATTATGACGGCGCATACAAAGGTGTTGCAAAAAGAAATTATTTCGATCCTTCTACTATTCTTACTAATAATTATAATAAGGTAACTGATGTCAGGTATGGCGCTTATTTCGCCGACAGTATTAGGGTAGGCACGCCTACTTCAGCAAAAACCAATCGCGCATTAGTTACTAAGTTTTCAGGAAGAAATGGAACCTGGAATAATGTAGAAGACATTAAAGTAATCCGGTTAGCAGAAATGTTTTTAATTCGTGCAGAAGCTGCCGCTTATGAATCCAGCCTGGGAGATGCCTTAGCGCTAAGCGATTTAAATGCCATCCAATCTGCCCGGATTTCAGGGCATGTTCCCGTTTCGTTGTCTGGTAATGATTTAAAAGAGGCTATTAAATTAGAACGTCGCAAAGAGTTCCCTTTTGAAGCACACATTTGGTTTGACCTTCGTCGTGGTAAAATCAATATAAACAGAGATCCGAATATTTTCAAATCTAATAAGGCTACCAATTTAAAATTATCGGCTGATAGCTATTTACGAGCCTGGCCCATTCCATTTGCTGAAGTAACCAATACTGAAGGGGTGCTTGTGTCGCAAAATGATCAATACTAAAATTACTCTTACTTTTCTAAAAGATAAGCCATGCTTTCATTGGCTTATCTTTTAGATGAATTTTATACAGAAAATGAAATACCTTATTCTCTGCTTATTCTTATCCCCGCTGATTTGCCTGGGGCAGCTTTCCTTTGTCTTAAAAGGAAAAATTTCGAACGCGAAATTTTCATCCAATAAAAAGATCTATTATACTTATTATAGTGAAGCGGGAAATGTGTTAGATTCTGTTAAGGTTAAATCCGGAAAGTTTTCTATTACTGGTAAGATTTCGGGAGCTACCCTCATTCGAAATAGGCATTGGAACTGAATTAGCATCCATCTCAAAAACCGGAGAAACAAGAAGTATTTATATCGGCCCTGGTACACAGCAGATGAACATTAATGGTGATTTGAGCACGGCTAAAATTATTGGATCAGATGTTTACAATGAGTCTATTAAATACTTTTCTAAATTTTATACAGTAGATAGCTTAATTGATGAAGCAAATATTTTACTTAAGGATAGCAGTATTAACGGCACCACCAGGAAACAAATAAACCTTCAAAGAAGTAAAGCTGTTTCGGAAAGACAAAACATCCGACTGGATTTTATAAAAAGCAATCCATCTTCTCCATTTGCAATTAAAGCCTTGAGAGATTGGAGCGGCATAACCATCAAACCTGATTTAGTTGAACCCTTGTACAATAATCTGGATAGCAAAATTCGTTTGTCGGCTGAAGGGCTACAGTTTGCTGAAAGGATTCGGATAGCAAAATATACGAGTATCGGAAGTGAAGCGCCCGATTTTGTAATGGAAGATGTAAATGGTAATGACCTTAAGCTTTCCAATTTCAGAGGGAAATATGTATTGTTAGATTTTTGGGCTTCCTGGTGTATGCCATGTAGGGCTGAGCATCCTTATTTGAGAAAGGTTTATGAAGAGTACAAAGAAAAGGGGTTTGAAATTTTTGCAGTTTCTTTAGACCAGGCAGGAAAGAAGGAAGCCTGGCTCAACGCAATTAAAAAAGATCAAATTACCTGGCCGCAGGTTTCCGATTTGCAATTCTATAATAATAAAGCCGCAATATTATATGGAATTAAAGCTATCCCACAAAACTTTCTACTAGATAAAGAAGGTAAGATTATTGCTAAAAATTTAAGAGGGGAAGCGTTGAACAGGTTTTTAAAAAATATTTTGTAATGCCGCAGCTTTTTAACTGCATTTATATTTTTTCCAGCCTGTTAAACCACCTTTAATCAGAGCTTATTTTTACATTGATTTTTAGCGGCTGCTACATTTTGGTATGCGTTAACCCCTGATAGGTTTTTTATTTTCTTCGGGAAGATGCTCCAGCAGACGAACTTATTTTAAAGAATTTTCTTTACCAATGGCATAAGGGGCACCTTTTATGAAACTTTTTATATCAATGGTGGCGAGGGCCGGCACAATGGCCTTTACAGAAGGAAAATATAATTTGCTTCTTAATTAATGGGCCGGTTTCCGAAGTTGTAACAGTTGCGGAATCTTTACCAGGGAAGGATACTGGTCCGGTGTTATTGTCTATCCACCATGTAATTCAATTCAGTTACCCCGCAAGTGAATTGCCGGGTAGTCACCAGGTTTAGTTTTATTTTGTCTTTGATGTCTACAAACAAGGGAATGCCTTGCCCGAGAATAATTGGATTAACAAATAGCCAGTAGCCGTCAATTAAGTTCAGTTGCATAAGTGAGTGTGTGGCTGTCGGGCTGCCAAAAAGCAGCATCTCATTACCTGGTTGTTGTTTTATTTCATTTATTCTGTCCACAAGGTTGTCGCTAATAATTGTTGTGTTAGTCAAATCCGCGTCTTTCATTGTTTTTGATAAAACAACTTTGTGAATTTTATTATACCACTTTGAATGTTCAATGTCATGCTTGCTCGCTTTCGGCTTGTCTCCTGCTGTAGGCCAGTAATTTTCCATCATCTGATAAGTTACCCGTCCATATAATGCAGCGTCGCCTTCGCTTATCCGCTTACCCACATAATCAAAAATTTCTTCATCAACTTTAATCCAGTTCATTTCTCCGTTCGGTCCTGCTACAAAACCGTCAAGCGATATGTGCATAAATGAAATTATTTTTCTCATATGGTTTTATTTTTTATCGTTGTCTCTTTGGTTTGTTAGTGTCTTTTTACAATGACCGCCAGAGCGTTAGCGAAATAAAGTTCCCAATGATGAAGATAACTACTATTGCTGGAAAAAGTATTTCCAGCCAGAACAAAAGGTAAACTCCGAACAAGATGAGGAAAAAGACACCAGAACTTTCAGAAGAGGGGATATTAAAATGCCCATTGCTAATGGCCGAGGGATGTGTGTTTTATATGTTGAGTTGACTCGACACCTAATTACAAACTACCTAACGAAACCAATGAACGCCTGATACACGCGGGAGGCAAATCCCGAAATATTTCGGTATGTTTAATTTTGCTAACAGTTATCAAATGCACGATTGTGAGACACATCACTTTCGTGGACAAGTAAAAAATTAAGATAATTAACCAACATTCATCGAAATGGAATTTAACCCAACCAACCCAATTGTTAAACGCTGCCTTCAGGGAATGGCCCTGGAAGATAAAGGTAAAGCGGAAGAAGCAGCCGGAATATTCCTTCAGACGTGGAACGAAGCGTCAAACGATTTTGAAAAATTTTTAGCGGCTTATTATGTAGCGCGACATCAAAAAAATGTTCCTGATAAATTACATTGGCTTCAAACGGCTTTGCAGCTTGCATTAAAAATAAATAACCACTCGGTTAACGCCGCTTTTGGTTCTCTATATGATAGCATTGCTAAATGCCATGAAGAGCTAAACGACCCTGGCAACGCAAAAAAACATTATGACCTCGCAAAGTCTTTCACAGGGAACCCGTCTGACAACGGCCCCTTTTATCATGGTACGAAGGCAGATTTGCAGGTTGGTGATTTTCTCACTGCGGGATACAATTCTAATTACAAGTCGGAGCTGACGATGAATCACATTTATTTCACCGCCATCGCTAACGGCGCGGGTCTTGCTGCAGCATTAGCGAAAGGTGATGGGCGTGAACGTGTTTATATCGTTGAGCCAACAGGAGACTTTGAAAATGATCCGAACGTTACGAACAAAAAGTTTCCAGGTAACCCCACACGTTCCTATCGTACGCGGGCACCCTTACAAATTGTTGGTGAAGTAACAGATTGGATGAGACAAACACCGGAAGATCTTCAAAAATGGCGTGAAAAGCTGGCAGATAACAAAGGAGAAATTATCAATTAATTGCTGACAGCTACCTCATGAACAAATAAACATTTATAGAAAAAATGTTTCCCTTATGAATAAACAAATATTATTTATCCAGGGTGGAGGCAAACATGGTTACGAAGCTGATAAGGAATTGGTAGCTTCCCTGAAAGCCGCCCTCGGAAAGGGTTATGATTTGCACTATCCTGAAATAACATCTGATGAATCTGCACCTGATTTTGGATGGACTCAGCAAATCGCCAACAAAATTTCTAACAATGAAAAGCGATGTGATTTTAGCAGGACATTCTTTTGGCGCTTCAATGATATTGAAATGTCTTTCTGAGCATCCTGTAAACAAAAAGCTTGCAGGGATTTTTCTTCTGGCAACGCCATTTTGGAACGGTAATGAAGACTGGCAAACAGGTCTGAAACTTCAAGAAGATTTTGCTGACAAGTTACCCGAACAAGTACCTCTTTTCTTTTATCATTGCCATGACGATCAAGAAGTACCTTTTTCTCATTTTGATCATTACAGGCAAAAGCTTAAGCAAGCCACTTTTCGTGAAATAAAAACCGGCGGACATCAACTCAACAACGATTTAACTTTAGTCGCTAGCGACATTAAAACTTTGTAAAAAAAACACTGCTCGGTTTGTAGCGGGCTTTTGTAACTTTATTTCACAGAGTTGACATCAGGTAAAAATTTTCACGCAAGACATTCAATGGCATCATTCTTACAATTGGAAATAAAAAAATGAAAGGACAACATAGTTATAGTTTAACCGTAAGGTGGACCGGAAACAATGGACAAGGTACCAACGATTATCGCTCGTATGAGCGAAGCCATACAGTTTTGGTTGACGGGAAACCTGACATCTTATGTTCTTCGGACCCGGCATTTCGCGGCGACAAAAACAGGCATAATCCGGAGGAATTGTTTTTGACTTCCATTGCATCCTGTCACATGCTTTGGTATTTACACTTTTGTGCAGAGGCAGGAGTGGTAGTCGTTGATTATTGGGACAATGCAAAAGGAACCATGCAGGAATCTGAAACCGGTAGCGGACGCTTTACGGAGGTGACATTACACCCTGTGGTAACTGTAAGCGACAAGGCAATGATTGAAACAGCAAGTCAATTACATAAAAAGGCCAATGAATTTTGTTTTATAGCCAACTCCTGCAACTTTCCTATTCGTCACCATCCAACTATTGTAATTACCAATGCTTGAGATAAGAGCCAATTGCGAGAACTGCGGAAAATCACTACCCAACCAAAGTGATGAAGCGATGATCTGCACTTTTGAGTGCACGTTTTGCATGGATTGTGTGACCGCTATTTTACATAACGTTTGTCCCAATTGCGGTGGCGGCTTTGAAAAACGACCCGTAAGACCCACATCGCTTTTGGATAAATACCCGGCAAGCAACAACACGATCTTTCATCCTGTAGACATAGAAAAATTTAAAGAAACGCTTGACAAATACAAAAACGTAAAACCGAACGAACGATAGATTGTTTCTGCAACAGGTGCATGTGTTTACCAGTTGCGGGAAAAGCCATTTTGTAGTTTTTTGCATTTTTATGTCTGCACAACCAGGGAATGTTTTAATTCGCAGTAATGCTTGGCCTGCGGGTAGAAACCATAAAACTCATCATCATGAAAGAACTACTTGAGACTTACTACAAAGGCTTTGCTGAAAAAGCGACGACTTCCAATATGTTGGTGGTGATATAACGAAGAGAGAACCATTGATCGGGAAACAGGCGTATATTGAAGTGATCAATCGCTTTTCAAAACTTTTTACAGCCATGCGGGTGAAAGAAATGATAATCCAGGGCGACCATGCGGGTGTCATTGGAAACTATGATTTAAGATTTCCAAACGGCCAGCAAATAAAGTTGACACAGTCACTTTTGCTAACAACACCAATAGGTAACAAAACCTGCGGATAGGATTTTATTATTTTTGGAACTTAACAGGCATAGTAAAAACTATGTTCAATAAACTATAACAAAACAAATATGGCCAATCAAATTTTGCAGGGAATTGACACAATAATTGTTCGTGTTTCTGACACCAACCAATCTAAATTATGGTACCAGGAAAAATTGGGCTTGCAACCCGTTTATGAAGATCCGAAAATCAACCTTGTGGTGTTGGATACCAATAGCGCCACAAGCTTAACACTTTGGCAAACGGCCAACCCTATTCAAAACAATAAAGAAACCGCTTCTTACCCGATCTTCAGGACGCTTGATGCAAAAACCGCACGACAAAATTTGCTTGACAAAGGAGTGAATGTATCGGAACTTATCACTGACGGGGTAATTAAATATTTCCAGTTCTTTGACCCCGACAATAATGTTCTTGAAGCCTGTGAAGTGCACAATTAGGAATAGGAATTGCTATTTTTTCCTAACAACAATTTGCTTCCAGGAAAGTGAGTAAAGAATAAAATAAATCGATTAGAAAAATAGAAATTCTAATTTATGAAAGAAGAATTTATTCAAACGATGCATCCTCAAAAAGACAAGACCAACAAGAAAATATCTTTAAATAAATACAATTTAATGCGCCAGACGATAATAACTATTTTATCGGAAACTGACGCTACACATACTCATTTAATGGAGGAATTGTATGCCAGATTAAAAGATGATTTTGAAGGTAATGTTCACTGGTATGGTGAAACAGTAAAACTGGATCTGGAAGCGAGGAACATTATTGAGCGAATAAAAACCAGGCCTGAAAAATACAGATTAGTAAGTAGGAAGCGCTAACAGAGGGGATTTAAAACATCAAAGCGTAATTAAAATATTTCGGTTGTTTTAAAGGATTTTTATACAAATGTTTTTTCATTTCAAAAAAATAATCAGATGCAAAATATTGAAGCGTTTAAATTGATAGGACTTAAACTCAACGGCAAGACGACTAATGAAAACGGACAATCAGGTGTTGACTGTGGAAATTTGTGGCAACAGTTTGAGAGGGACAATTTTGCAGACCGGATTCCAGGCAAGTTAAGCGATGAGGTCTATGCTGTGTATTTTGACTACGATGGCGACCATACTCAACCATTTTCTTATTTCATTGGCTGCAAAGTGAAAATTCACGCAGAAGCACCGCAGGGCATGAGCAGCCTGATAGTACCAGCCGGAAATTTTAGTAAAGTAATTGCAAAGGGTACTATGCCGGATTGTGTCGCCGATTCCTGGAAAAATATTTGGGATTCTGAAACTGATAGGACGTATGAATATGATTTTGAAGTGTATGATCAGCGAAGCAAAGATTGGAACAATGCAGAGGTCGACATTTTTGTTTCCAAAAACCCATAAAAATAAAATCGTTTCATATTTTAAAAGGAACAACGAAACGCCATTAAAATGTGTTTTGTTAAGTGTTTTAAAAACCGTCAAAATCTATAAAATGGCTTAACACCCTGCCTGGTTAAATGCTCTGATCACTCGTTGAAATTTTTGTTGAATGGTATTAAAAATCGCTTATTTCAACACACAGGTATTTTATTTTATTTCTTAACGTATTTTTAAGCGGTAATTGCGATACCATTTCAAAACAATTTTTATTAAGAATGATCAACAACCTCACATTAATTAAAACAACTACGGATGATCTGAATGCCTTATTTGAATTTCAGCTTGACAAGGAATCAATTCATTTGGCCGCCTTCACCCCTAAAGACCCAAACGACAAAGCAGCCTACATTGAGAAGTATACAAAGTTTTTAAACGACCCTACAATAAACCAGCGGACAATAAGATTAAATGACGTAATCGCAGGAAGTATTGCAAAGTTTGTAATGGAAAATGAAGCTGAAATCACTTACTGGATCAGCAGGGATTTTTGGGGACAGGGAATTGCCACAACTGCACTTCGTGAATTTTTAAAAATTGAAACAACCAGGCCCATTTATGGACGGGTAGCTTTTGACAACTATGGCTCACAAAAAGTGTTAGAGAAAAACGGTTTTATAAGAACCGGCATCGATAAAGGATTTGCTAATGCCCGGCAAACAGAGATTGAGGAATATATTTATAAACTATCAAACTGACAAGGAGGGACTTCTACTAAAAGCTATACCATCATTAAAGAAGCGGCCGAACTTTTTTTGGTTTTTTATTTTCAAGGCCCCGCTCCCGGAAACTGTATTTCCGCAGGAGGCACAAGCTGTTCAAAATTGATAATCCTTTTTTTGTGCAAGAACGATTTAAATCATTTGCAGATAAAATGAAAACACATCCTGCAATTGTACTCGGCAGATATTGTTATGAGACGAATAATTTTCAAATCAGATCTTCCATAAACAAGGCATTTTTCTAACAACAGCTTATCGTTGTAGCCATCGAAAGCCGTCTCAGCATAGCAGAAAATGGAAGAAATGTAACCCAAGCCTGCAACAGCAAGAGGCATTGAAGAAAAGTAGCTATCTGTAGTATGTTCAAATAAGAAAAACTGCTGTCTGTATATCTTAAAACTTCGGACATTATGAAATTTATTTTCCCTGCCAGGGATTTACAGAAACTGAATCCCCGATGGAAAAGCTCATAAGGTCTCTGCCTAATACTAACGGTCCTGCATAGGTAGCTTTGGTTCGTTTTAGTATTTCATCTTCTTTTTGTGCGTAAAGATTTACTATGTGCGAATAGGCGGCGAGCTTTGGCTTTACCTCGTTAAAGACTTTGGCTGCCTGCTCCGGAGTGGTGTGGTGCGCAAATATTGGATACTTAGGATCAGACTTGCTTAAAGTATCCGGGGCAATAACTACCTCATGTATCAGCAGGTCTGCTCCTTTTGCATAGCGGATCAGGTTTTCCGAATAACGGGTGTCGCCGGATAATACAACCGAATGTCCTTTGTATTCTATCCGGTAGCCAAAGGCCGGAAAGACAGGATAATGATCTACGTCAAACGCTATAACCTTAACTCCGTTCTTTTCATAAATAACTCCCTGCTGTATTTCTTTAGGCAAAAGCCTGCTTCCCTGCCTGTCAGCTTTATCATCTTCTATTCTTATTTTAATATCATAAGCAAATGCCTTTTGTAAATAATCAATCATTGCATTAGTGCCGGTAGGGCCAAAGACTTCCAGCGGCGTTGCCCGTTTTGAGGTAAGCCAGCCTGTAAGCCACAGATCCGGTATGCCGACAATATGGTCAGAATGCAGATGGGTAAGAAAAAGCGCGTTTATTCTATTATAAAAAACGTTTACCTGGCGCAATCGCTGTAAACAGCCACGCCCGGCATCGAAGAGCAAGGTTTCGCCACCGGCCTCTATGAGAATACTTGGACCAAATCTTTCTATACTTGGTTCCGGCGTGCCTGTACCGAGCAAAGTAACTTTTATAAAAGGTGCGTTGTCATTAACGCTGTCTTTGTTTGTTTTTGTTTGTGAAAATGAAACCAGAAAACACAGGGAAATGAGCAAGGTAAATGAAAGGCGGGCCATTGTATTTTTATTAAGAGTGAGATTAAAATGATTACAACCAGGGCCGGCAGTTGTTATTGGTAATCATTTATTTCTTCTTATCTGTAACTCCTGAAAATCAAGGATTGATTTTTGCAATCGGATGATTGCCCTTATTAATTCTTAGTAAAGCTACAATGATATTTTATTGGAAAGCGTTATTTTTTTCTTTCAATACTGGCGCCATACCGGGCAGCAAACGGACCTTTTTCGAAGATTATTTATTCACCTTTAGTGAAAAATTGAAACAGCCTAAATCCGTAAATACGTCCTTATGTAAAATATTTTTATCGGCATGTCAGCCTGTAATTTTATATATCTTGTTTTGGTTCAGCATGCGGCCTTACAGGCTTAAAACCCCTTTCACCAAACAAAAAAGCGTGGCATTTCTCATATCGAAATGCCACGCTTTTGATTATCGGCTGAAGTGGATCGTGCCGCTTATAGAGATCCGATTATTTGATCATAATTCTCTGTCCTTCCTTAAAATTCTGGCCATTGACACTCAGCATGTATATACCGGCAGAAAGGTTGGAAATGTCCATAGTATAACTGTTAATCCCTACCTGAAGGTGCTTTTCAAAGGTCCTTACCATTTTTCCGGCAAAGGTATAAAGTGTGATAACAGATTGCTGGGCTTCTTCAGTATAAACCCTTATCTGCAGAACAGATGTACTGCTTGTATAACCTTTCACGTAATTAACGGTGGAAGGTAAAACTGATAATTTACCTGGCACGAAAGTAATGGTATAATTCGACGAGCTTGCCGCGCTGGCAATGATGTCGTAATATCCAATGGGAGACGTTTTAATGGCGGCTGTTTGCGCCTGAGCCTGCGTTTTGAGATCCGAAGGCATGTCACCACCTTTGAAACCGGTATAGCTGAACGTGAATTCAGGATTGGCTTCTCCTTGTTTCCTTGTTTTATCATCTGGTTTTACAGACAATGGTGCAGGTGTTATTGTGAAGGTTGCTGGCGTATAATCGCTTACCTTATAATTTAGTCCCGCAGAAAGAGATCCGATTTCAATAGCGTATTCTCCTGTGTTCTTTCCCGCTTCTCTTTTTAATGAACCTGTAAAAGTGTCACCATTTATGAGAGCAGGGCTAACATTGTATAACAGTGCTGGATCCGCATCACCATATACCTTTCCCTGTCCTTCCTTTGCATTGATGGCAATATTCTTAGGCAGGATAGAACCGTGTAAGCCGATTTCATTTAAAGTGTAATTATCCTTATCAGCTCCTGTAAGTTGCAATCCGCTCAGGTTGACAACCTTCTCTGTCCCTGCATTCTTGGTATCATACTTTGCCGAGGCGAATTGAACCTGGAGTTCATCATCTCCCACAAGTCCGTCTTCATGAGTAAAGGCATGAAAATCGACCGCTGCCACATTAGTTCCATCATAAGTCTTGCTGATCGCCACGGCACTTGCGGTGATGGCTTTCTTCAGGATCACGCCGGCTATTTCAACACTTTCGGTCGTCAGATGATAATAATCTTTTTGTGCGCCTGATAAAATGAGGTTGTTGATGGTTATCGTTTTTTCCTCACCAGCCTCTTTTGAATCAAATTGAGCTGTTCCCGATACACCTACCTCGTCAGCGTCTATCAGTCCTGTAAGTTGGTAATCCGCAGGTTGCAGACTAAAGGATGTATTCCCATCATAGACCTTCGACAAATCTGTAACAGCATGAATGGTTGCTGTAATGTCTTTAGGCGCTACGGTTAATGTAGCAGTGATGCTATTGGAAAGATGGCCGCTGTTTGCTGCCTGTGTTGCGGTAATGATCGTGGTTCCCGGTTTAATAATGGTTATGGTGTTGCCATCGATCTTTGCAACTTCCGGATTACTGGCGGAATAGGAAAATGCTGCATTACTATTACTTTCCGGATCGGTAATCTCGAAAGGCACATCTCCGTATTGTTTTACGGGAAATGAAAAATCCGCAAGGATGGCCGGTTCGAGGATCGAAAATGTAACAGATTTAGTACATCCATATAGATCCGTAATGGTGCAGGTATATGAACCTGCGGAAAGGCCTGTGGCCGTTGCACCGGTACCGCCGTAGGGTGCCCATGAATAGCTATAAGGTGCCGTTCCGCCATTAACGGTTACTGATGCTGATCCATCTGTTGCTTCTGCAGTACTTACATTAAAGTGTGAAGTTGTCGCTGTTAATGCCGATGGCTGGATGATAGTAAAATTTTTGACTAATGTACAACCATTCGCATCTGTGATGGTACAGGTATAATTTCCAACTGGCAATCCTGATGCAGTGGCAGCGGTTCCACCTGTTGGAGACCATGAATAGGTGTATCCGCCTGCTCCACCTGTTACGTTTACAGTTGCAGATCCGTTACTGCCACCATTGCATGATACATCCACCTTTGAAGAAGAAGCTACTAAGGCTGAAGGCTGGGTAATGGTAAAAGTCTTGACTAATGTACAGGCATTGGCATCTGTGATCGTACAGGTATAAACTCCTGCTAGTAGGCCTGTGGCTGTCGCAGCCGTGCCACCCGATGGAGCCCATGAATAGCTATAATTAGGTGTTCCACCTGAAACGGTTACAGTAGCTGTACCATTGCTCCCGCCATTGCAGGAAACACCAACCTGACTGGTGGTAGCCACTAAAGCCGTAGGTTGGTTAAGAGTAAAATTTTTGACTAATGTACAACCATTCGCATCTGTGATGGTACAGGTATAATTTCCAACTGACAATCCTGATGCAGTGGCAGCGGTTCCACCTGTTGGAGACCATGAATAAGTGTATCCGCCTGCTCCACCTGTTATGTTTACAGTTGCAGATCCGTTACTGCCACCATTGCATGATACATCCACCTTTGAAGAAGAAGCTACTAAGGCTGAAGGCTGGGTAATGGTAAAAGTTTTGACTAATGTACAGGCATTGGCATCTGTGATCGTACAGGTATAAACTCCTACTAGTAGGCCTGTGGCTGTCGCAGCCGTGCCACCCGATGGAGCCCATGAATAGCTATAATTAGGTGTTCCACCTGAAACGGTTACAGTAGCTGTACCATTGCTCCCGCCATTGCAGGAAACACCAACCTGACTGGTGGTAGCCACTAAAGCCGTAGGTTGGTTAAGAGTAAAATTTTTGACTAATGTACAACCATTCGCATCTGTAATGGTACAGGTATAAGTTCCAACTGGCAATCCTGATGCAGTAGCTGCAGTACCACCTGTTGGAGACCATGAATAGGTGTATCCGCCTGCTCCACCTGTTACGTTTACAGTTGCTGATCCGTTACTGCCACCATTGCATGATACATCCACCTTTGAAGAAGAAGCTACTAAGGCTGAAGGCTGGGTAATGGTAAAAGTTTTGGCTAATGTACAGGCATTGGCATCTGTGATCGTACAGGTATAAACTCCTGCTAGTAGGCCTGTGGCTGTCGCAGCCGTGCCACCCGATGGAGCCCATGAATAGCTATAATTAGGTGTTCCACCTGAAACGGTTACAGTAGCTGTACCATTGCTCCCGCCATTGCAGGAAACACCAACCTGACTGGTGGTAGCCACTAAAGCCGTAGGTTGGTTAAGAGTAAAATTTTTGACTAATGTACAACCATTAGTGTCTGTGACGGTACAGGTATAATTTCCAACAGACAATCCCGATGCAGTGGCACCGGTGCCCCCTGATGGAGACCATGAATAGGTGTATTCGCCTGCTCCTCCTGTTACATTTACAGTTGCAGATCCGTTACTTCCTCCATTGCAGGATACATTCATTTGTGAAGTACCAGCCACTAAGGTAGCAGGTTGGGTAATCGTGATACTTTTGATGATCTGGCAGTAATTAGCGTCTGTGACGGTACAGGTATAATTTCCAACAGACAATCCTGATGCAGTGGCACCGGTGCCCCCTGATGGAGACCATGAATAGGTGTATCCGCCTGCTCCTCCAGTTACATTTACAGTTGCAGATCCGTTACTTCCTCCATTGCATGATACATTCATTTGTGAAGTACCAGCGACTAAGGTAGCAGGTTGGGTAATGGTGAAACTTCTGGTGATCTGGCAGTAATTAGCATCTGTGACGGTACAGGTATAATTTCCAACAGACAATCCTGATGCAGTGGCGCCGGTACCCCCTGATGGAGACCATGAATAAGTGTAGCCGCCTGATCCTCCGGAAACGGTTACTGTTGCTGTTCCATTGCTTCCGCCATAGCAGGAAACATTAGTTTGACTGCCGGTAGAAGTAAGCTGGGAAGGTTGGGTGATGTTAAAATTCCTGATTAATGTACAGCCATTTGCATCCGTGACGGTACAGGTATAAGCTCCTGCTAAAAGGCCTGTAGCTGTTGCTGCTGTACCTCCTGATGGAGACCATGAATAGGTATAAGCGGGTGTCCCGCCTGAAACCGTTATGGACGCTGTTCCATTGCTTCCGCCATTGCAGGAAACATTAGTTTGACTGCCCGTAGAAAGAAGCACCGAAGGTTGGGTAATAGTAATATTCTTGGTAATCGTGCAGCTATTTGCATCGGTGATGGTACAGGTATATGCGCCTGCTACAAGCCCGGATACAGAGGCGTCTGTGCCACCCATAGACCATAAATACGTATAGCTACCTGTTCCACCTGATGCGGTTACAGAGGCAGTCCCGTTACTTCCGCCATTGCAGGCAATATTAGTTTGACTGAAACCAGCAACAAGCACCGGCGGTTGGGTAATCGTGAAACTTTTGGTGATTTGGCAGTAATTAGCATCTGTGATGGTACAGGTATAAGTTCCAACTGGCAATCCTGAGGCAGTGGCACCGGTGCCCCCTGATGGAGACCATGAATAGGTGTAGCCGCCTGATCCGCCGGAAACGGTTACTGTTGCTGTTCCATTGCTTCCGCCATAGCAGGAAACATTAGTTTGACTGCCGGTAGAAGCAAGCTGCGAAGGCTGGTTGATGTTAAAATTCCTGATTAATGTACAGCCATTTGCATCCGTGACGGTACAGGTATAAGCTCCTGCTAAAAGGCCTGTAGCTGTTGCTGCTGTACCTCCTGATGGAGACCATGAATAGGTATAAGCGGGTGTTCCGCCTGAAACCGTTATTGAAGCTGTTCCATTGCTTCCGCCATTGCAGGAAACATTAGTTTGACTGCCGGTAGAAGCAAGCTGCGAAGGCTGGGTAATGCTGAAGTTTTTGGTAATCGAGCAGAAATTGGCATCTGTAATAGTACACCTATAAGATCCTGCTGCAAGGCCTGTGGCTATTGAGGCTGTGCCACCCGATGGAGACCATGAATAGGTATAGGCACCGGCTCCTCCTGACGCGTTTACCGCCGCTGCTCCATTGCTTCCGCCATTGCAGTAAACATTTGTTTGAGCGCTGGCAGATGCAAGCGCCGAAGGTTGGGTAATCGTAAAATTTTTGGTAAGTGTGCAACCAATCCAATCGGTGATCGTACAGGTATAAGCTCCTGCTGCAAGGCCTGTGGCTGTTGCTGCTGTGCCGCCGGAGGGAGACCATGAATAGAAATAACCGCCAATTCCACCTGATGCAACCACTGAAGCGGTTCCATTGCTTCCGCCATTGCATGAAATATTGTTAAAATAAGTGTTCGCAGTTATGTCAGACACTGTAAGCATTCCTCCATTTGATGCAGCGTCCGGACTTTCTGTTCCAGATACGATGCATCGGTAAAGGTTCCCGGTCATTCCGGGAGTAACTCCGGTTATGGTTAATGTTGCAGTCAGCGCTCCTGAATATGTCCCTCCATTTGCAATATTTACATAACCTGAACCGGTATCAACCTGCCATTGATATGTTGTCGCATTCGAAGCCGATACTGAATAAGTTGTGCTTCCCCCCACACAGATGCTTCTGTTTAGAGGGTTAGCAGTAATAATTGGTGCTTGAGAAAAAGCCAATCCATTAAAAAAAAACATTACAACTGCCACGCAAGCGAAATGCTTCCAGTTAGCTTTCAAAGATTTTTTTCCAGTAGTGTCGTTAATTTCATCGTTTTTCTTTTTAAAGTTGAAGGCCTTAGGCACAGTTAAGTAGTAATAGCTCAATCTCATGTTGGATTATAAAATTTTTGTACGTCTAAAACGTATTGAAAATCTTAATATTATTTCAATTTTATTTTTTCTTTAGATAAAAATAGGTTATGGAAGAAGCAGGTTATCAAGGACTTTGAGGAATAATTTTTGATTTAAATACGCCAGCAAGAGATTGGATTAGTGTTACAATGATCTTGTTTATATATTGCGGGTGATGATATTTAATTATGGCATTATCTCGTGATTTGCTCAATTTTAAAAAAACAGAAAAGACCAAATGAAAGTCATTTTAAAAACACTAATGCTCATTGTAATCTCTATAACAACTTTACAGGGTAGTTCTCAAAAACGAGCCGCATTCAAAGCCAAAGAGGTTTACAAATCCGGAGATTTAATTGTAACGCAAATTGCCGGTAATTCTTTTGAGCATACTTCCTTTTTACAAACTAATGATTTTGGAAACGTTGCTTGTAATGGACTTATCGTAAGAAATAGCAATGAAGTAGTTGTTTTCGACGCACCGACCAACGATAAAAGTTCTGAGGAGTTGATCAAATGGATAAAAGAATCGCTTTATTGTAAAATAAACGCAATTATTCCAACCCATTTCCACGACGATTGTTTAGGTGGACTAAAAGCATTTGATGAAAATAATATTCCTTCTTATGCGTATTTCAAAACAATTGAATTTGCAAAAGAAAATAATTTTGTTGTTCCCAAAAATAGCTTCAGGGATTCAATTATCTTAAAAGTAGGTAATGAAAAAACCATTGTGAAGTTTTTCGGTGAAGGACATACAAAAGATAATGTAGTCGGTTATTTCCCCGGCGAAAATATTATGTTTGGTGGTTGTTTAATAAAAGAACTAAATGCAGGTAAAGGTTTTTTAGGCGATGCTACTGTTGCAGATTGGTCAGCCACTGTTGAAAAAGTTAAAGAGGAATATCCGGATGTGAAAATTATTGTTCCCGGACATGGAGCATATGGAAACAAAAAATTACTGGATTATACAATTCAACTATTCAAAATGCAATAAAAAAGCATCCCTAAACACGGGAGTTTTGGTGTAATCGTTGTAAACCGATCGCAGGCTTAGGTTGCTACCATCAATTATTTTGGCCGTTTTCTTTTGGATCAAATTCCACAATCCATTCAATGCCGTATTTGTCTCTAAAGCAACCAAAATAGGAACCCCACGGACTATCACCAATCGGTGCTTCTATTTGTCCACCTGCTGAAAGCCCGTTAAATAATTTGTCAGCCTCTTCTTTACTTTCCGCAGAGATTACAATTTTACTTCTGTTCTCATTTTCGTTTGTTTTTCCCATAATTTCGGGAACATCATTTGCCATCAACCTATTAGTTTTACCGATAGGTAAAGCAATATGCATAATTTTATTTTCTTCTTTTTCCGTTACCGGAAATTCGGGGCCAGCAATGTCTTTGAAACGAATAATTTTTGCAAACTCTCCTCCAAATACTGATTTGTAAAAAATAAACGCTTCTTCGGCATTTCCGTTGAAGTTGATGTGAGGATTGATGAGTGGCATAACTTTTAGTTTTTAATTTGTTTTTTTTTGTTTCTTAATCCAACAAGTGCACGGTGTAATTTTATAACCGGTTATAAAAATAAGGAATTATCTGAATGTAAAAGTCCTGAGCTGCCAACTCAGCAACCATGTAGCCTTGCAAATCAAAAAATAGTCGCAAGTCCTGTATGACCCCTATGCCTGATAAATGTGTAACAATGGATTTTATCCCGTCTGCAAAAATGTCCAGCAAACGGACTTTTTTGAAAGATTATTTATTTTCATTTGGAATGTCAATTTATTAGGGGAAATCCTGACCTTAACAGATCCGAACAACATCAAATTTCCCCCTTTGCAAAAGCTAGTTTATCCGTTTCAAATATTTAAAGCCATTTTCGTTTAGGTCACTGCCTAGTTGCCCTATTTTATTTTCATAAAAGGTTTTTACATCTTTCCAGTTGTAATAAGGAAATGTCTTTGTGGGAAGCCGGTTAATGGCAACTTCTTTTTCGTTTAATAAAAATTTAACGAGATAGTTGTTTGAGCCGGATTTCTTGTACAAAATCCATTGGATGTTTGCGCTTAAAGGCATCACATTTGCAGCGCTCCAAACGGTATTAAAAGTCTCAATTTTATTAACTGGGTTGGAAGCGCCGGTTATATCCATTAAAGCAGCATAAGGAGCAATGGCTTCTGCATGGGTAAATCTGAGTTGTAGGTTTACGGATTTTGTTTTTATGAAATCATCTGTTGTGTTAATAAAGTCCGCCAATAATGGAATAGCTATTTTTACCTGTATTCCTGTTGCATTGGTGCCGGGACCTTTCAGCAAAAAATCTTCCGCATCATCAATTTTTCCTAAAATTTTTAATTCATCACAGGTGAAGAAAGGTGACATGTCCACATCACTTTCTTTGAAGCCATTATCTCTTATTTCTTTTTTAATTGAGTAAACGATGGTAGCAAATCCAAATATATTTGAAGTGAAATTAGCATAATCTTTTTCATTGAAATCTTTATAAAATGAAGGGGTGAAAAAGCGTTCCGTAAATTGCTTCGTCAGCGCATTATATTTATAATCTTCTTTTATTTTTTCCATTAACTTAATCCATGTTCCATTCGTCTCATATTCTTTAAATGCCGGAGCCAGGTCATAGAATCTTAAAGTGGTATCATTTATCTGCCTTATGATTTCCGGAGGATTGATTTTTGTTTTTAACCTCGTTAAAAAAGCTTCGCTGGTCTGGGTTGTTCTAATTTTTTTTGTTACCGCTACGTTTAATGCAGGATTAGCCTGCTTAAATACCGGCGTGTAATTGGCATACATTCTTTCGGCTAACAACCATTGCTCCTGTTGTCCTTCAAAAGAGATGGATTCGAAATCGGTTTTCTCAACTTTTTCGAGCCGCCATACTTTTTCTTTGAGCAGTTTTCCATTCTCGCTCAAGCCATTTTCGATTTCTGCTTTCAGTAGCAAACTATAAGCCAGAGTAGTAGCAACATCTTTTGTCAAATGCCTCGCGCCACGCCGCCCTACATGGTTAATAAAAACCGGCTGATATCCTTTTGGTGCCCGGGTATATTTTTGCTGTTGGCTTTTGTACAATGTTTTTGAACCTAAAAAAGGCTTCGTGCATTTTTGCGCCTGCAAATAGAAAGAGGCGAATATTACGGCAAGAATAAGCAGGATTTTTTTTGTCATAACAAATGATTTTGGTTTGTAAAGCATAAGCTCGTAAATGATGTTTATTAGTTGAAAAAATGTTTATTGCATTACTTCGTAAATTGGTTTTCCTATGCAGGCGCTTGGCATTTGTATGTGAAGCAAAGCCGCTACTGTCGCTGCAATATCAGTCATATATACTTCACGGTTCATTTGGCCGGGTTTTATTTTCCAGCCATAAAAAATTAGGGGTATATGCGAGTCATAAGGATACCATAGGCCATGGTTGGTTCCGGTGGTTGCCCCGTAAAAAGAACCCGGTTTTAATATTACCTGGATGTCACCGCTTAATTTTGGATTGTAACCTTTCAAAAATCTTTCTTTTATTTCTGCCGGTAAATTCATTCCGGTATGGTCTTTTGTATCAAAGGCCAGGTAAACGTCTTCCTTTTTATTTAGGTAATTAATGATAAATTGTCTGACCTCTTTTTTCTTTATTTTGGCGCTGTCCAATTTTCTATCATTCAGGTAGATTTGATAAGCGTAAGTATTGATCACTGCATCGGCCACTCCAAATTTATTTTGTACCGCGGCATTTAACTCATTGGTATGCAAGCCAACGGCTTTTCCGGGAAGTTTGTGTTCATTTAAAAAACCCGGCACGTGAGATGCGCCATGATCAGCTGTTAAGAAAAGCAGGTAATTTCCTTTACCTACTCTTTTATCTAATTCCCCGAAAAAATCGCTGAGGTCTTTATCAATGCGCCTGTACACATCTTCAATTTCTACAGAGTTCGGACCATACATATGTCCTATTACATCTGTTGAAGACAAACTTACGTTCAGGAAATCGGTAACACCATTATTCCCAAGATTTTCCTCCGTCAGCGCTTTTTTAGCCATCATAAGTGTAAGCGTATTGCCATATGGTGTGGCTCTTATCAATTTGTAATCTTTACCAACCTGGTGGTCTAATCTGTGGGGAAAAGTAACAGTAGATTCTTGGTTATAAGTGCCTTCATAAGTTTTATTGTCGTTACTGCTTTGGGTATATTCTTTTAAAGGAACTGAAGTGTTCCAATTCAATTTATAAAAACTATCAACCAGTTTCCTTTCATTAAATTTTTGCACCCAGGTGGGTAGTTTGTCAGTATAATAGGTAGAGGTTACCCAATTACCGCTTTTATCATCGTACCAATATGCGGCATTGGCGCTGTGTCCTGATGGAAGGATGCTTGCCCTATCTTTAATGGCTACACCAATTACTTTACTTTTAAAATCGGTTGCGAAACGCAATTCATCTCCAATGGTTGTAGTCCAAAGATTTTTAGGCGACATGGGTTCTGATAGCTGTGTTCCACCTAATATTTTTACATTATTATCCTCCGTGCAATAAACTACTCTGTCTTTTTCTTTATCGTACCATTCGTTGGCAACAATACCAGTGAATGCAGGAACCGACCCTGTGTAAACAGTGGAGTGTCCCACTGCTGTAACTGTTTGGGCATAAGGGATAAATGTGTTTTCGCACGAATAGCCACCGGCAAGCAGCCGTTTGAATCCGCCATCCGGGGCGTAACTATTATAGTAACGATACAGGTAATCCCACCGCATTTGATCAAGCATAATTCCTACAACTAATTTAGGTCGCTCAGGCTTAAAATCCTCACGCGGTTTCTGCGCAAAACTTGTTTTTGTAAAGACAAATAAAAAAATTGCAAGAATATTTTTTTTCATAAAATAAATTTGGTGAATTAAAAATAAAGTATAAATTTACGTTAGTTTAACGTTATACCAAAACGTTTTACTTGGTTTTTGATAAAATGTTTTTTTTATTTACCTAAACAAATTAACTAATATGCCGAAACTACTTTTGACACTTGCTTTGTCGTTGCTCCTGGCTACGTCTGTTATTGGCCAAATTAAAGGAACGGTTTCAGATAAAAACAGCAATGAACCTTTGCAGGGTGCTGTTATAAAATTTAAAAGCAAATCCACGGATAACAAAAAAGCTACCGTTTCTTCAGGATTAGATGGCACCTTCTTCATTAAATCAATTCCCGCGGGTTCATATGAAGTGGAGGTAACCTTTATTGGTTATTCCGATTTAAAAACTAACGTTGTGGTATCTGGTAAAGAGAATGAAAAGGTTGAGTTTGCGTTGGAAAAAAAGCAAACGCAGTTAGAAGGTGTGGTTATTGTTGGGAAAGCTGACCGGAGTGATTATGTTACTACGCAGATTGAACGGAAATCTGATAACATTGTTAATGCCGTTTCTGCAAAGGCTATTGAAATTTCTCCTGATTTGTCGGTAGCCAATGTTACGCAGAGAGTTTCTGGCGTAACCCTTCAAAGAGGTACAAATGGAGAAGGGCAGTATGCTATCGTAAGGGGAATGGAAAAACGCTATAATTATACTCTTATTAATGGTATAAAAATTCCAAGCCCTGATAATAAAAACCGTTATGTGCCGCTGGATATTTTTCCCGCAGATTTGCTGGAAAGATTGGAAGTGACCAAAGCGCTAACGCCAAACATGGAAGGTGACGCAATCGGAGGTGTAGTAAACATGGTAATGAAAGATGCACCGGAAAAATTTTCTGTTAAGGCAAATGTTGCTTTAGGGCAGGCGCAAACTTTTCTTGATGGAAATAAATTCAACAGCTTTAATCATTCTAACAGCTCGTCAATATCACTAAGGATAAAACATGGGGAGGATTATCTCGCTTCAATGTCAGATTTTAACAGTAACCCATTTAAGCACAAACTGGTAAAAGCGCCATTAGCATCCGCAATGGGATTGTCGCTTGGCGGAAGAATCTTTAAAAAGAAACTAGGTATTTTAGTTGCAGGAAGTTATCAAAACACCTACCGATATGTCAATTCAGTTTTCTTTAAAACAGAAACTGATCGAGTTGATAATTCTACAGCGTTTACAAATATTCAGGGGAGAAATTATTCTATTCAACAAAAACGTTCAGGAATTCATACCAGGTTAGATTATGTATTTAATGCTAAAAATGTTGTAAAACTCTATGTCGGAAATGTTACATTGGATGAAAATCAATATCGCTTTCAATCTGATACCGGGCTTGTCTTAGGCCGCGTTGGACCTGGCACCGGACGGATATTGAATAATTTACGTACTGCCAGGCAGATACAGAACATCTTTAATATAACCTTACAGGGCGATCATCAAATGTCCAGTGTCTTTAGTATGAACTGGTCTGCTGCTTATTCTAAAGCAACCGGAAATCAACCGGACCGTGGAAACCTGGTTGTTTCTACCGGTGTAACAAAGGACGGTAGTGGTGAAATACAGCAACAACCCTCTTATATAGACAATAGTACTTACAGGGATTGGAGTCGTAATAGTGATGAAGATAAAAGCGGCTATTTGAATTTTTTATATAAAACCAAAATTGCCAACACAGATTTTAACTGGTCTTTTGGTGGAATGTACCGAGATAAAACCCGTGCCAGCGATTATGATAAATATAATTTAAGACCAAGCCCAAGTCCGCAGGAATACAAGGGAAATGCTGATAACAATGTATTTTCCGTATTTAATCCGCAAGGCAGTAGTACAGATGCGCTAAACTATAATGCATTTGAAAAAGTAGCGGCAGGATATGCCATGGTAAAATTTGAAAAAGGCGGATTGCAAACAGTGGCAGGTTTGCGTTACGAGAATACCGACTTTAGCTGGCTTACCGCTGCTCCAAAAACGGTTGAAGGCGCTGAAGGTTCAATCAAATACGCTGATGTATTGCCGAGCGTAAATTTTAAATACAAAGTGACGGCAAAACATTTCCTGAGAGCGTCTTACTTTTCTTCTATCAGCCGGCCTGGTTTTTATGAAGTAACCCCGCATGTTTTTGATGATGGAATTTCTGATTATCCCGAGCAGGGTAATCCTTATTTAAAAAGGACTACTGCCGAAAATTTTGATTTAAGATATGAGTATTTCCCAAAATCGCTTGACCAGGTTTTAGTAGGAGTATTTTACAAGAGTATTAATAATCCAATTGAATACGCAATTGTGCAAAGAGGTGCCAATGCAACCTATTATTCACCTGATAATTTTGGTAATGGTTCCAATTATGGATTTGAGCTTGATGTAACGAAATACCTTAGGTCTTTTGGTGTCAAAGCAAATTATACTTTTACGGAAAGCAGTATTACTACTTCCAAAATACGCCGTTTTCAGAAAACAGAAACCGGAGGTGGGACTACTTTAACACAAGAACAAGTAAATCAAACCCGTCCGTTACAGGGGCAATCCAAACATGTTGCTAATCTTTCAATCCTTTACAAAAACAGTAAAAAAGGAGTTGACGGGCAATTAGCAGCCGTTTATACTGGCGCGCGCATCAATACCGTATCGCCTTTCTTAGATAATGACATTTGGCAAAAAGGTTTTGTGCAAATGGATTTTTCGGCTGAGGTTAAGGTGGTTAAAATAATTTCTGTATTTACGAAAATCAATAACATCCTAAACACACCTTACAAGTTGGAAATCCGTCAGAAAACCAGTGTGGCCACTGCAGCAGCCATCCCACTACAGGAAGCCGGAAAGAATGCTTTTATCCGCAAAGACAGTTATGGCGCCAATTATTTATTAGGAGTCCGTTTTAAATTATAATAACTCTTATCTAAAATAGTGTATCAACTTATAAATTGAATAAAATGAAAAGCGTAAAGATTATTATTCATTCACTGCTGGTAGTTGCTATATGCTGCCTGCAGGCGTGCCATAAGGCAGAAAAGGTCAATATTTCCAAGCCTCAGATCAATATCGGGCAGGGAATTACATCTGATACTTTATCCGGAACTGTAAAAGGAACTTTATTAAAAGGTAAAACCTATTTTTTCCGAACTGATATTGTAGTAAACCAGGGAGATACTTTATTTGTACAGGAAGGAGTAAATTTAATTGCTATCGGCGATGGAACTTCCTACCAAAAAAGCCCGGAAATTAGAGTGAATGGTGCCTTCATAAGTTTAGGTACTGAATCGCAACCAAACTGGATAACAGTAATGCCGGCCCAGCGAACTCATGCAAATGCTTTTAAAGGGATGTGGGGTGGTATTCAGGGGGGAGCAAACAGCGGAGATTTTATTGTTAAATGGACACATATTGAATACACCGGTGGTCCTGCAGGTCCAAGCAGCGACCCTGTTTTGTACACATCCGGCGCACCTAGGAATGGAATTGCATATCAGAACATTAATGGCAATTTCGTGTTTGAAGATTCATGGATCAGCAATACTAAGGATAATGGAATGTGGGTTACAAGTGGAAAGATTAGTGTAATGCGAAATACATTTGAGAATAATGGTGAATCTGGCGGAAGAGGCTGCTAATTTTAAAAGTGGTACTGTAGGCGATATTGGGTTCAATCTAATAATTGGTGCCGCTACAAATGCATTCAAAATATCTAATAGCGGGGGTAGTACTATCCAGTGTAATGTAAACTGCTATAATAATACGATACTTAATTCTGGCCTTCGGCAGGTGTCAGCAGGTCGCGGAGCTTCTATCAATGTTGAAAAAGGCGCAAAGGCTAAAGTATTTAATAATCTTATTGTCAATTGCCGTTTTGGGTATCGTTTGACTACTGATGCTGATTTACCCAATAGTCCTTATGATAATCAATATTATTATGGACAATCCAGTGTTATTGTAAATCAATTTTACCCTAATACGGGAGTAGCAGTTACAAAAGCTAGCGATATAAGAAGCTCCACGGCAAAAGATAAAAATCCAATGTTTGCCGCTTATAATGTAGATGCCTTTGACTTCGGTACTGTAACTATCCCTATGGGTTTTGCCTCCATGCCTGTTTCATTAGTAACTGCTGGTACTGCAGACTTTAGATTGTCTTTAAATTCTCCCGGAGTAAATAAAGGGAAAACTGATTTTCAGCCCCTAAAAGCTGTAACTAAAACAGGAACTTATGGAGCTGACATAACATTGCCAGGCAATGATATAGGTGCTTTTCAAACTAATGGTTCAGGAAATCAGCACTATTAAAATTTAAATTTTTTTTATCAAAATAAGAAAGATTAAAAGGTCGGAAGATATGCTTTGAATTCTGGTCTTTTTAAATATAAAAATGTCACCCGTATCCCCTAAAATATTATTCGAGCATTGCTATGGCAAATACACGATTGCTGCCGTTAATGTATTCACCATGGAACAGGTGCATGCTTTGTTTGCCGCAGCCCAGTCATCCGCAACACCAATCATTGTGCAGTTAACACCCGCAGCAAGAAATTATGCGCATCCAAAAATGTTGATGGCAATGATAAAATCGGCATCAGAAATTTATCCTGAAGCGGTTTTCGCCATTCATTTGGATCACGGCGTGGAGGATCATGCATTCGATGCGATAAATAATGGATACACTTCGGTAATGATTGATGCATCGCACGATGATTTTGAAACAAATATAAAAAGAACCAAAGCGGTTGTAGCTGCTGCTCATCCAAAAAATGTGCTTGTAGAAGCAGAGCTGGGAATATTAAGCGGCGTGGAAGATGATTTGGATATTGATGAAAGCCATGCCAAATATACCAATCCTGAACAGGCAAAAGAGTTTGTTGAAAGAACCCGTTGCGATAGTCTTGCAGTTGCGGTTGGAACAAGTCATGGTGCTTACAAATTTAGCGCTGGCAAAGGTTTGCAGTTTGCTGTGCTTGAGAAAATTCAGCAGGAATTACCAGGCTATCCTTTAGTACTTCATGGAAGTTCAAGCGTAAATAAAAAAGAAATTGCCGAAATAAACCGGTTTGCCGGAAAGCTCATGGAAAATGCCAGTGGCGTTACCGACGAAGAAATACAAAAAGCCATTCAATATGGGATATGCAAAGTGAATATCGCCACAGATTTACGGTTGTTATGGACAAAAGTTCATCGCAGTTTTTTTGCAGAACAACCGGAATTATTTGACCCGGTAATACCCGGAAAAGAATACATGAAAGCTTATAAAGAATTTATGATTGAACGCTTTGAAGTTTTTGGTTGCAAAGGAAAAGCGTCATCAATAAAAATGAACTAAAGAATGATGAACAGAAAACAATATGATTTGGTAAAACATCCTTCAAAAGATTTTGGTGTTTATCAAAAAGTTACCGCGGAAGATGCAAATTGGACTCATCTGAATTTTGAAGCAAGATTGATGCGCAAAGGTGAAGCTTGGGAAGGCAATACAGGAGAAAATGAATATGCTTTTATTTTATTGAGCGGCAATTATTCTGTAACAACCAACAGAGGCGATTGGGAAACGATCAATGGCAGGAAAAATGTTTTTGCAGGAATTGCACATACTTTGTATTTGCCTCGTCATACTTCTTTTACATTGGTTGCAGAGAGCGACCTGCTTGATATTGCCGCAGGCTGGTGTACGGCAAACGAAGATTTTCCGGCAAAATTTAAAAAACCGGAAGACGTAGCTATTGAAATCCGTGGCGGCGATAATGCAACCAGGCAGATTAATAGCTTTGGTAGAACCAGGTTTTGGCAGCAGCAAACTAGTAGCAGTAGAAGTTTATACACCTTCCGGGAATTGGAGTTCTTTCCCGGCGCATAAACATGATGAAAGAAAAGTGGATGCAAATGGAAATGTGACCGAAGCATGCCTCGAAGAATTTTATTTCTATAAAATAGACAAAGAACAGGGCTATGCCATTCAGCAGGTTTATACAACCGATGGAAGCCTGAATGAATTAATGCAGGTAAAAACAAATGATATTGTATTGGTGCCAAAAGGATACCATCCTGTTGCCGCGGCGCATGGATACAATTGTTATTACCTGAATTTTTTGGCCGGAAGCGACCAGTCATTGGCGAACACGCCCGACCCGGCACATGAATGGATTTTTAATTCCTGGAAAGGAATTGACCTCCGGATACCGATTGTTAATGCGGAAATGAATAACCAGTGAAACTAATTTTATGAGAGAAAAAGAATTTGATTTAATAACATTCGGCCGTTCTTCTATCGATCTGTATTCCCAAAACATTGGCGCGGACTTTATTGATATAAAAGGGTTTGATGCATTTGTTGGAGGCTCTCCATTAAATATTGCTGTGGGAGCAAGCCGTTTGGGCGCCAAGGTTTCCCTGTTAACTGGTGTTGGAAATGACAAGATCGGCGACTTTATTATCAATTTTTTGAAGAACCAAAAGGTAAATACAGATTCCATTGCCAGAATTGAAGGCGCAAGGTCAAGCGCGGTCGTATTCGGTATAGAGCCGCCAGACAGGTTTCCACTTGGTATTTTACCGGGATAATGCGGCAGATAGCCAGGTAACTATCGATGATGTAATTGCAGCCGATATTGCTAATTATAAAATTCTTGAAATTTCCGCAACTGCATTAAATATTGAGCCCAGCCGAAGCGCGGTGTTTTATGCCGTTGAAACAGCGGTTGAAAATAATGTGGATGTAGTGCTGGATATTGATTTTCGCGCAGACCAATGGAAAGATGTGCGGTCATTCGGTTTGATGGTGAGGGCAATATTACCTAAAGTGAAAATTGCCATTGGAACCGAAGAAGAAATTCTTGCGGCTACTTTACAAAGCGCAGACCAGGTAAGCATCAGCCACCAGCAAATATCCGCACCGGAAATAAAAGGTGATATCGAAGAATCTATTCAAAAAATTATTCAGTCCGGACCTGAAGTATTGATTGTAAAACGCGGTTCAAAAGGCGCCACTATTTATTATAAGGATGGCGGAAAGCAGGATGTGCCCGGATTTCCGGTGGAAATATTAAATGTACTGGGCGCTGGTGATGCATTTGCGAGTGGCTTTATTTATGGGTATCTGCAGGGGTGGGATCTGTATAAGGCTTGCAGACTTGGAAATGCAAGCGGAGCCTGGGTAGTTCAAAAGGCTGGTTGCGCAAACGATATGCCTTACCATGATGAAATAATTCAATTCGCCAATTCTGAGGAGGGCTTATTGCTAATGCGGAAGAAAGTGTAATTGCCAATTAATTAAAAAAGAAAAAACGATGGCAGATAAAACAAAAAGATTAACTACAGCACAGGCGACCATTGAGTTTCTGCAAAACCAATATGTAGAACGCGACGGAATTGAACAGCCATTTTTTGCAGGATGCTTCGGCATCTTCGGTCACGGAAATGTTGGCGGTATCGGGCAGGCATTGTTTCAATATCCATCTTTCAGATATTATCAGTCACGAAATGAACAGGCAATGGTTCATACAGCCATTGCGTATGCAAAAGTGAAGAACCGGCTGGGCGCATTTGCCTGCACCACTTCAATAGGACCCGGCGCTACAAATATGGTTACGGGCGCAGCTACTGCTACTATCAACCGATTGCCGGTTTTATTATTGCCCGGAGATATTTTTGCAAGTCGCACGGTTGATCCGGTTTTGCAACAATTGGAATATCAATATTCAAATGATATTTCGGTAAATGATTGTTTTAAACCCGTTTCTAAATACTGGGACCGCATCAATCGTCCTGAGCAATTGATTGCTGCACTGCAACAGGCTATGCGAATCCTTACTTCACCTGCTGAAACAGGAGCCGTTACGATTTCCATTCCGCAGGATGTTCAGGCGGAGGCTTCGATTTTCCTGTTAGTTTTTTCAGGAAAAGAGTATGGCATATTCAACGGATGAGAGCTGATAAATCAGTTTTGCAAAGAGCTGCGGATATCATTAGCCGTTCAAAAAATCCTATAATCGTTGCTGGCGGCGGTGTTATCTATAGCGATGCCTGTAAAGAGTTAAAAAAATTAGTCAACAGAACCGGCATTCCTGTGGTAGAAACTTATGCAGGCAAGGGAAGTTTGAATTTTGATGAACCTCAAAACCTTGGCGCAGCCGGCGTGACCGGCACACCAGGTTCAATCGCCGCTTGTGAAAAAGCCGATGTCGTTATAGGTATCGGCACACGCTATAGTGATTTTACAACGGTGTCGCAAGGTGCTTTTCAAAATCCTGACGTACAGTTTATCAATATTAATGTATCTGAATTTGACTCATTTAAGCAAGGTGCTTTACCAGTTGTTGGCGATGCGCGGGAAACTATTAAAGAGCTTGATAAAATATTGACAAATTATAAAGTTGCCGATAAATATGCGGCCACAATTAAGAAAAGCAATCTTGACTGGAACAAAACTGTTGATAAGATTTATGCATCTAAATCACGGTTTGCCGGTGAGCCAGGGCGAAGTAATTGGCGCGGTAAATAATTTTTCATCACCAAGCGATATTGTTTTATGTGCTGCGGGAAGCTTGCCCGGTGATTTACACAAACTCTGGAGAACCGCTGACCGTAAAGGTTTTCATCTTGGAGTATGGCTATTCCTGTATGGGTTATGAAATTGCCGGAGGGCTGGGCGCAAAAATGGCCGACCCATCAAGAGAAGTATATGTGATGGTTGGCGACGGCAGTTATTTGATGATGTCGCAGGAAATTGTTACTTCCATCCAGGAAGGGTATAAGCTTACTATCATCCTGATCAATAACAATGGCTATGCAAGTATCGGTGGTTTATCCAATTCATTGGGGACACAGGAATTTGGTACGCATTATAAATTCCGGAACGAGAAAACCGGCCAACTGATCGGGAATCTATTTTACCGGTTGATCTGGCTACCAATGCAGAAAGTCTTGGCGCCATAGTGATTCGGACCAAAAGCATCACTGATTTTAGGCAGGCTTAGCGACTGCGAAAACGAATGACCAAACAACTGTAATTTATATTGAATCTGACGTGAGCAGAGCGGTTGGCGGATATAGCCTGGTGGGATGTGCCCGTGGCGCAGGTATCAAAGAATGTGGGTGTTAAAAAGAGCCTGGCAAACTTGACAAAGAATAAGAAAAAAGCAACGTTATCATTTATAACTATAAATAATTGAAAGAAAGTGAATGTGCTGAAGAATTATAATCAATGGGAAATGGATGTAAACGCAAATGAGATCTGGCAAACTCAGGACGTTTTAAACCCTGCAACTGGTGAAGTGCTTGCCACGGGTTCCAACCTCGGTAAAGGTGCTGCTTCGGAAGTTGATAAAGCTGTTGCTGCAGCGCATGCAGCCTATCTTTAATGGAAAGATGTTCCTGTTTTGAAACGTATACAACCACTTTTTAAGTTAAAACAGTTACTTAGAAGATAATAGCGGATGAAATTGCAACGCTGATTACTATGGAATCTGGAAAAACGCTTGCAGAAGTCAAACGGTGAAGTGCAAAGAGCGATTGAAAATGTGGAAGTAGCAACAGGCGCGCCAATGCTGATGCAAAGCGAATATTTTGGAAAATATCGCAACCGGAATTGATGAATATATGGTACGTCAGGCATTGGGTGTTACTGCCTGTATTGCGCCTTTCAATTTTCCGGCAATGATTTCATTCTGGTTTCTTCCATACGCAATTGCCTGCGGCAATAGCATGATCGTTAAAGCCATCTGAAAAAGTTCCGCTCACAATGCTGAAAATATTCGAGTTAATCGATCAGCTTGATCTACCCGAAGGTTTGGTAAGTCTGGTACATGGCGGCAAAGAAACTGTTGATGCAATTCTTGATCATCCGGATATTAAATCAATCAGTTTTGTAGGAAGCACAGCTGTGGCCAGATACATCTATTCCCGTGGAACTGCCAATGGCAAAAGAGTGCAGGCGCAGGGCGGTGCAAAAAACCCGGTAGTGGTATTACCCGATGCGGATATCGAAATGACTTCACAGATTATTACGGATAGTGTCTATGGTTGCGCTGGTCAACGTTGTCTTGCAGCTTCGGTGGTAATTACGGTTGAGGATGACATTCAAAAATCCGCGAAGGCTTTATACGCATCTGCCAAAGGACGTACAGTTGGTTATGGATTAAACAAGGGCGATTGAAATGGGACCGGTGATCAGCAGAGAAAGTAAGAGTCGAGATTGAAAGTCTAATCGACAAAGGTGTTTCCGAAGGCGGCTCTGTTTTGCTTGATGGACAGAAACACATCAAGGTAAAAGATTACGAACAGGGCAATTTTATTCAGCCAACTATTATTGAAAATCTTCCACTGGGTGGTGAACTGATTAAAACAGAAATATTCGGTCCGGTTATGAGCCTCATACATATGAAGACAGTGGAAGATGCCATCAACTTTATCAATAGCGGTACGGTACGGTAATATGGCCTGCGTATTTACCAGCAGTGGATCCAGTGCGCGTAAATTTCGAAACCAGGCAATGGCCGGGAATATAGGTATCAATATAGGCGTTGCCGCACCAATGGCTCAGTTTCCATTTAGCGGATGGAAAGAAAGTTTTTTTGGTGACCTGCACGGACAGGGGCGACATGCTATTGAATTCTTTACACAAACAAAAGTGGTTGTTGAAAGATGGCCAAAAGAATGGAGCAGGAAATTTTAAAATTATGAGTGGACAAAAAAATACATATCGCGAATGCACCCTGTTCTTGGGGAGTGCTTGAATTTGAACTTGAAGGAGAAGCATTGGGTTACGAACAGGTTTTAAATGAGATTGCTCGAAACGGGTTATGAAGGAACGGAATTGGGCGACTGGGGTTTTATGCCAACAGATCCAGCCCGACTCCGGAGGGAAATTGACAAACGCCGCCTGCAGTTACTGGGAGCATTTGTACCAGTTGCCTTGCAGATGAGTCTGCTCATGAGGAAGGGATAAAACAGGCACTTAAAACTGCCGGACTAATGCATGATGCCGGGATACCCAAATGCATTTATTGTGCTGGCGGATAAAATGGTAGAGTTCCATTTCGCACCCAGAATGCCGGACAGAATTAAATCGGGCGAAGGATTGACTTACCGAACAAATGAAGACATTTTGTTCCGAAGGAGCGGAAAAAGTTGGCGTCTGCAGTAAAAGATACTCTACGGAATGCGAACTGTTTTTCATCATCATTGCGCCGGATACATCGAAACACCCGAAGAACTGGAATGCTTTTTTAGCAGTCACCAATCCGGAATTGGTTGGGCTTTGTTTTGATACGGGCCATTACAGTTTGGCGGCGGCAGAGATCCTTATTGGCTTTATGGAAAAACTTTGGAATCGCATTTGGCATGTTCATTTTAAGGATTTTTCACTGCAGGTGGCGTGTCATCATTCGAAAATAATTGGGATTATTTCCAATCGGTGCAGCATGGTGTTTTTTGCGAATTGGGAAAAGGGGATGTGGATTTTACGGCCATCAAGAATTTATTGGAAGATAAAAATTATGACGATTGGATTGTTGTTGAGCAGGATGTATTGCCGGGTATGGGCGAATCCAGGACAATGCGCTGGAGACAACCGGAAATACTTGCGGTCAATTGGTTTGTAATTCAAACACTTTAAAAATACCATTTAAAGGTAACAAATAAGATGAAGCAAGTTCATATTGCGTTGCTGGGAATGGGACGCATAGGCAAGATCCATTTTAGAAATATTGAGCAACACTTTCCGAAAGCAAAAATTGTAGCGGTGGCGGACCCTCAGTGGATGAGTCTTTTTAGACAGCAGTATGGCAAGGTTCTTTTTTCGAAAAATCCTTATGATGCGATTCAGCAGGAAGGCATATTGATGCAGTAATCATCTGTACGCCTACCAGTTCACATGCTGAATTGATTGAAGATGCAATTCGGAACGGCAAACATATTTTTTGCGAAAAACCGATGGATTTATCACTTGGAACGAACCGCAGCACTTATCTGAAATGGCGGCACGAACCGGCGTGAAATTAATGATTGGTTTCAACCGGACGGTTTGACCCTGATTTTATGCAAGCCCATCAATCGGTTACGTGAGGGCCAAATCGGTAAAGTGCAGGTTGTGAAGATTACTAGCCGCGATCCGGGTTTGCCGTCTGTTGATTACATAGCAATTCCGGTGGTCTGTTTATGGATATGGCCATTCATGATTTTGATATGGCCCGTTATATCATGGGCAAAGAAGTAGTGGAAGTATTTGCAAGGGGGCTCAGTAGTGATTGATCAGGCCGTGGCGAAGCCGGAGATGTAGATACAGCCTTAACTACTTTGATTTTTGAAGATGGCACCTATGCCGTTATTGATAATAGCAGGAAAGCCGTATATGGCTATGATCAGCGTCTGGAGATTTTTGGTAACGGTGGAATGATACAGGTGGAAAATAATCTGCATAATCGCAATGTGCTTTATGATGAAAAGGGAATTCATCAGGCATTGCCTTTGGATTTTTTCATGGACCGTTACGCCAAATCTTATTTAAAGGAAATGGAATTGTTCATTGACGCTTTAATGAATGATAAGCAGATGCCCGCAGGTGGTTCAGATGCTTTGCAGGCCACATTAATAGCCGTTGCAGCAAAGAAGTCTATGGAAACCGGGCGCCCTGTAAAACTTGCTGAAATAGATATTGCGATAAAAGAAATAGCATAACATTATTCTTACTGAAAACCCTTTTTATTTTTAAACGATGACTAACAAAAAAATGAATATTGCATTGATAGGCTTAGGCCGCATGGGAAAAATACATTTCCGGCATTTACTTCAATCGATACCCGGGGTATCGCTCATCGCAGTTTCTGATGCCTTGTATAATAAAGATGATTTTGAAAAAAAATATCCGGGCATATTTTTCAGTAACAATGCCGAGGATGTAATTGGCCATGAAGGAGTTGACGCTGTTGTTATTTGCACACCAACCAGCACACATGCTAAATTAGTAGAGAAAGCAATCGTTCAAGGCAAACACATTTTTTGCGAAAAACCTTTAGACCTTTCATTAGCAATAACAGTTGATGTTTTGCAAAAAGCAAAAGACGCAGGTATAAAATTAATGCTCGGGTTCAACAGGAGATTTGACCCTGATTTTATGCAGACAAAAAAATCAGTTAAGGAAGGTAAAATTGGTGATCCGCAAATTATAAAAATTACCAACCGCGACCCGGGATTACCTTCTGTGGAATTCATCAAAACTTCGGGCGGTATGTTTATGGATTTTTCCATTCACGATTTTGATATGGTAAGGTATATCATGGATAAAGAAGTTACAGAAGTATTTGCACGAGGATTGGTTTTTATTGATGAAGAAGTTGGTAAGGCCGGAGATATCGATACAGCATTAATCACACTAACTTTTGAAGATGGAACTTACGCCGTAATTGATAACAGCAGGAAAGCTGTGTATGGATATGACCAGCGATTAGAAATTTTTGGTGATGGTGGAATGATACAGGTAGAAAATAATTTGTATAACCGCAACGTGGTGTATGATGAAAACGGAATACATCACGCACTGCCTTTAAACAGCTTTACAGAAAGATATACCAATAGTTATTTAAAGGAAATGGAATTATTTATCGATTCTTTGATAAATGATAATGAACTGCCGGTTTGCAGTAATGATATGATTGCGGCAACGGCTATTGCTTATGCTGCAAAAAAATCGATGGAGGAAAAAAGAGTTGTGAAATTGTGCGAAATAAAAACAGGCCAGGAAATAATTTAAATATTTACTGTAGCAAATAAGACATATATTAAATGAAAGGTTTGGGTTAGTTTTAGGGATATGAAAAAAGTTTCAATTAAAGATATTGCAAAAAAAGCAGGAGTTTCCATTACTACTGTTTCCATAGTATTGAATGGAAATGGACCGGAGCGAAAGATAAGTCAGGAAATGATAAAAAAAATCCTGAAAGTAACAGAAGATCTGAACTACCGGCCCAATCAGTTTGCTAAAAGCCTCCGTACCGGGAAGACCTATACACTCGGTTTAATTGTAGATGATATTTCCAACTTCTTCTTTGGCCATCTTGCAAAAACGGTTGAGGAGGAAGCTAATAAATTTGGCTATACAGTAATGTTTTGCAGCAGTGAAAACGATGAGGGTAAATCAAGGAATGTATTGGGATCGTTGATGGATAAACAAATGGATGGATATATCATTGCACCCACTTCAACCATGCTGCTCGAAATTCAGCAATTGGTTGAAGAAAATATTCCCTTTGTCCTGATAGACAGGTTCTTTCCCAATTTGCCCGCCAGTTATGTTACGCTCGATAATTATAAAGGTTCTTTTGACAGCGTTACACATTTGGTGAAACAGGGTTACAAAAAAATTGCGATAATTACCAATGATACGGAACAAATTCAAATACAGGAACGTTTGGAAGGATATAAAGCGGCATTGCGCAAGTACAAGTTGCCTTTCCTGCCCGGGCTTGTAAAGAAAATTCCTTTTAAATATACCGAGCCAAAAATTATTAGGGAAGTAGAAGAGTTTATAAGTATCAATCGGGATATTGACTCCATATTATTTACTTCCAATAATCTTGGAATTCCGGGTTTGGAAAGCCTGAGAAATGTAAACAAGAAAGTAGCTGGGGATATTGGCGTTATATGTTTTGATGACAACGATCTTTTTAGGTTGGCGTCGCCTGCTATTACCGTGGTATCCCAGCCAATAAGGGCTATCGGAAAAAATGCAATAAAAATTTTGTTGGATCATATTGAGAAGAAAGAAACAGCGGAAACAAAAATGGTGCTTTTGCCTAATCTTATAGTCAGGGACTCTACGCCGCCGTAGGAAGTGAAGACAGGAAATAAGATGAATGTTTGTGAAGTATAGATAGCTCTTTAGGACTTTGAATCTCAGGATCTGGATTTTATTAATTATACCATAAAACGACTGCTTTTGAATACATTACAAACTGCCGATTACATCGTCTTTTTTATCTACTTTATTTTGGTATCTACGTATGGTATTATATCTACAAAAGAAAAAAAGCTACTGCTACCAGTTCAAAAGATTTTTTTCTTGCGGAAGGTTCATTAACATGGTGGGCAATTGGTGCATCCTTAATTGCTTCCAATATTTCTGCTGAACATTTTATTGGCATGAGTGGTTCCGGTTTTGCATTGGGACTAGCCATTTCCTACCTACGAATGGATGGCAGCTGCTACACTAATTATCGTGGCTATTTTTATTATTCCGGTGTATCTTAAAAATAAAATTTTTACCATGCCGCAATTTTTAGCAAAGCGGTATAATGATACGGTGAGTACAATTATGGCGGTATTTTGGTTGCTGGTTTATGTATTTGTAAACCTTACTTCAATTATTTACCTGGGTGCATTGGCCATTTCATCTATCGCTCCAGTATCAGTTTTGAATGGTGTATTGTAGGACTAAGTATTTTTTCGATTATTGTAACGCTTGGGCGGCATGAAGGTGATTGGATATACTGATGTAATCCAGGTATTGGTTTTGATCATTGGTGGACTGGTTACCACTTATTTGGCGTTAACCTTACTATCAGAACAATTTGGCTTTGGGTAAAGATATTTTTAAAGGTCTTTCTGTTTTGCGAAAAGAAGCGCCGGAACATTTTCACATGATATTTGACAAATCAAATCCACATTACAAAGAACTTGCCTGGCATGTCGGTATTGATAGGCGGTATGCTGATTAATAACCTGGCTTATTGGGGATGCAATCAATATATTGTGCAACGTGCGTTGGGCGCAGATCTGAAAACAGCACGTAAAGGAATTTTATTTGCGGCATTTTTAAAATTGCTTGTCCCTGTTATTGCTGTGCTTCCCGGTATTGCGATGTATGTATTGCATCACCAATGGAATGTTTCAACAAGAAATGACGGATGTTGCAGGAATAGTTAAACCCGATCATGCTTATCCAACCTTAATGAATTTATTACCAGCCGGATTAAAAGGTGTTGCATTTGCTGCCTTAACTGCTGCTATTGTTGCTTCGCTGGCAGGTAAGGCAAATAGTATTTCCACTATTTTTTCATTGGATATTTATAAAAAATATTTTAACAAAGAAGCATCCGAAAGAAAATTGGTACTAACGGGAAGATGGGCAGTAATTGTTTCCATGCTGATTGCAGCAATTGTAACGCCTGCCTTAAAATCACTCGACCAGGCTTACCAGTTTATCCAGGAATATGTAGGGTTTATTTCTCCCGGGGTACTGGCTATTTTCCTGTTGGGTATGTTTTGGAAAAAAACGACTGCAGCAGCAGCAATGGCGGCTGCAATAATTAACAGTGCCAATTTCAACGGTATTAAAATTTTTACCTGTCTGGACAAACGGTGCTTTTCCTGATTATCCTTTTTTAGACAGGATGACCATAACTTTTGTTTGCTACCGTAATCATTATGGTTGCCATGAGCATACTAAAACCGAAACCTGCACTGACCAAATCTATTGGCATGGATACCTCATTGTTTAGAGTGTCGACCGGATTTATAATTGGTTCATTTATTATCTGCGGTATGCTGGCAGCATTGTATACGGTGTTTTGGTGAGTTTTTTTTTACAAAACCCAAAATTACAGTAGCTGATGTAAGTCACGTTCTTTATATGCCAGATGGGTAACAGCGTGCAGATGAAAATATATTTAACTGCAGCCAGGAATGCTGCAGTTTTATTTTAGCAGACGGTTTTTTATGCCGGGGCTTTCTCCTCCAACTTACCAATTGTCATTTAATAAGACTCAACCAATAATATTTCTAAGCAAACGAACTTTTTTTGATAATAGTAACTTTACATGAGAGAGATACTAAATTCCAGCAAACGCACTTTTTTTCAATAATAATTTCACATCTGCAAATCCATCAAAACTATTTTGGCTTTCCCGCATACCCATGAACCTTTAACCAATACGCTAATTCATCTATCCAGTGATCGCTTGTGGTACCTTGCCTTTTGATGCCAAAACCATGACCCCCGGCATCATAAATATGCGCTTCGGGTTTCTGGCCCGCTGATACCAGGGCTTTATAAAACCTGTCCATAGCATAGCCGGCGATTGAATCATCCTGCGCCCAGCACATAAAAATGGGTGGCAACTTTTCAGGAATAACCGGCATGGAAGCAAAGGGAGCGCCGTAGATGAGTGCGATAAAATCCGGACGAACATCCGGATCATTTTGCAGCATTGCCTCACTTGCAATCATGCCACCGGCTGAAAAGCCAAGGAAGCCGATTTTGCCTACAGAAACTCCCCATTCGGAGGCGTGGTGACGAACAAATTGAATACTTTGAAGCGCATCGGCTATTCCATATTGGCAAGCCGTATCTTCATTCAGATCTTTAGGAATGCCTTCTTCTTTTTTTACCTGAAGGCGGTATTTGAGAACAAAAGCGGCTATACCTTTTTCGCGAAGGCTGCTCACTAATTCTTTCGTTGATGTCATAGCAAGGGCAATGCATCCGCCGCCGGGAGCGATGATGATGCCTGTTCCGGTGGCTTTTGTTTTTTTAGGAAGGTAAACTGTCAGGGTCGGAGTTACTACGTTTAAGATCACTGTGCCTATCGGTGTATTTTTAATAGTTTGTTCTTTTTGTTTCCAGTTCTCTGAGCCGGGCGCAACGCCGGGCCAGATGTTGTAAGTGGATTGTGAGAAACCGTTGCCAGAAATAAAACAAAGAAACAGGATGCAGGTGAAGTATAATGGTTTTTTTCGCATTGAATTGCTTTTGAAGGGTGCACTCTCAGCATTTGGTTTTGCTGTGAGTAAACGTAAAAACTGTCAGCATGTGCTTTTCTACCAGCAAACGAACTTTTTTCGAAGATTGTATATTTTGTGCCATCAGGTTAATAAGGCATTTAAATACTTCCCGATTAACGGTTTATCATTCTCTGTGCCTGTTCAGAATAACGCGCTCCTTTTATGTCAATTTTAGCAAGGGCGTCATTAATTTCTTTAAGGTCCTTATCGCTAAGAGTGATTGCTGCTGCACCAAGATTTTCTGTCAAACGGTTCAGTTTTGTAGTGCCGGGAATGGGAACAATCCAGGGATTTTGAGCAAGAAGCCATGCAAGCGCAATTTGTGCAGGGGTGGCATTCATTTCTGCCGCAATCCGGGCCAACAGATCAATAAACCCCTGGTTTGACTTACGGTTCTCTTCAGAAAAACGGGGAACAGTGTTACGGAAATCACTTTTATCAAATGAGGTGTTTGCATTAATCTTCCCTGTAAGAAAACCTTTGCCTAAAGGACTAAAGGGCACAAAACCAATTCCCAATTCTTCCAGTGTGGGAAGTATTTCTTTCTCCGGTTCCCTCCACCAAAGTGAGTATTCACTTTGCAACGCTGTCAGGGGTTGAACCGCATGTGCTTTGCGAATAGTTTGAACCCCTGCTTCGGACAAACCGAAGTGTTTTACTTTTCCCTCCTTAATCAGATTTTTTACTGTTCCTGCAACCTCTTCAATGGGAACATTTGGATCAACCCGATGCTGATAAAATAAATCTATTACATCGGTTCTCAGCCTTTTTAACGCTGCTTCTGCCACTGCTCTTATGTTTGCAGGACGACTATCCGTACCTAACGTTGTTTTACCTTCTTTAAAACCAAATTTTGTTGCAATTACTACTTCTTTTCGAAATGGTTGCAAGGCTTCACCCAGCAGTTCTTCGTTCTGATACGGGCCGTAAGCTTCAGCAGTATCAAAAAACGTAACTCCCAGTTCAAACGCTTTCCTGATTAATTTGATACCGTGCGGTTTTTCTGTCGCAGGACCTAAACCAAAACTGAGACCCATACATCCAAGACCAAGCGCTGATACTTCAAGTCCGCTTTTGCCTAATATTCTTTTTTGCATATAATTATTTTAAAGTGATTAATGGAATTTAATCTTCCATCTATATTGCTTGTTGAAAATCAAGCCTGTTCGAAACTGATAGCTGTTTGAATGGCAAAAGCACTGCTTCTTTTTTTCAGTTTTTATATGGATGATATCCTCATTAATTAAGCCAGAATTTGATTGTAATTATACCAGCTTTGGGGATAAAGGATCAAGAATCTTTCATAAGATTTGAAGACCTCGGTTTTGAAATGCAGTCAGAAGATTGGAAGTATGGCAGCGCCGAATGGGTCTTATAAGAAGCCAATTTTTGCATCAGTGGAGCGAAAAAATGCTTTTGGGATAGGAAACAAAGGCCGGCCAATGATATGCAGACAGAAATATTAATTAAATGTTTCAGATAATTTTGATAAATTAAATAAAAATATTATTTTGGATGGAAATTACCAAAACCACGAAACTGAAAATATGGAAGTACACAAACATCCTCACCATGTGGTGCATAAAAAGAAATGGGGCGAATATCTTTTGGAATTCTTAATGCTATTTCTGGCAGTATTTCTTGGTTTCATTGCTGAAAACATCAGAGAGGACTTTGTTGACCGCAAAAAAGAGAAGGAATATATTCATTCCATGATTAACGATTTAAAAACGGATACTTCAAAGCTCAATGAAATCATAACTTCTTATCAAGAAATCCTGTTAGGGCAAGACACCTTACTAAAAACCTTTTCTTCCTTAAATAATGGGTTCAAAGAGAAATTCTATTCGAATATTGGGAGCGTTTTAGGTTATCCGGACTTTATTTATACAGATGCAACTATTCAACAATTAAAAAACTCCGGAGGGTTCAGAATTTTAAGAAACAGAAAAGACATTGATAGTATCCTTGTTTATGATGTAATAGTCAAAAAAGCGTTGCTAAATGAGGCAGCTTTAGGCAGGGATTTAGAACTGCTGATCCACAATACTTTCGAAATGTTTAACTTCCAAAACCTGTCTGAACAAATGCAACAAGGGAAATCCGCGAAAAAACTGGAAACCGAAAATTTTGATTGGTTATTAACACACGATAAGAATACATTATCTAAATATTCCAGCCATCTTATGTATTACTTGAGGCTGTGTAAAATCATTATGAATAATATGGCCGAAGTAAAAATGGGGGCAACAAGATTGATAAGCTTTTTAGAGAGAGAATATAAGTTGCATTGACAACTAAAGGAGCGCGAACGCCCCATAAAAGCATTGCGCAATTTGCTGATTCGGGGTGCAGAGATCAAGGGTTTAATAGCTGTTGCGTTACAAGTAAACGATTGTTTACATCAGGAGCCCGCACAAAATAGAAGTGTTCCAGCAAGCAGTGCAACGTTTTTAAATTTCAGTTGTCAAAGATTAAAAAAATTTATATGAGACAAATATTTCTTTATTGCTTGACACTAATATCGTTTGCAGGTTGTAAAAAACAAGAACTTGGCTCGCGGATTGACATTTATTTATTGAAGTCATTCACTGCAACGGTTGACCAATCAACAACACCGGTTACAGTTTCTATTACTAATGCTGTACTTGATGACAAACCTCTGGCTGCAGACCAAGATATTCAGTTATACACAAAGGAAACGACAACTTTCACATTGAAAAAAGATATACAAACTATAATTGAGAATTTTGGAACTGACAAAGCTTTTGCTGTGATGGTTAATAATCAACCAGTATATTACGGAATGTTCCATCCTCTCTACCTAAGTTCCATGACCTTTGGAGTGGCAACAATTGCCCCAGGACTTTCAAATAAAAATAGTTTAAAGATTGACTTCGTATTAACAGAAGGAAATGATTTTTTAAAGCAACTTGACAAAAGGAATGACATGCGAATTATTAACGCATTGAAAGCAACGAACAGGCTAAGATAGAGTCTATATACGAATGCTGGCTGAAGTGCTAACAATGAGCTGTGGTACGGGTTTCAGCAGTAGTTTCGGGCAGGAAAATCTTTGTTCAACAATAGAAATAACAAGGAACTTTAGTTATAAATTTAGCAACGGTTCGGGCAGTAAGGGATTTCTGATTTCAGGCCTGCATAAATGCGTAACCGCTACAGTAAGATTGAGGATTGCAGGCCGGTGCAGATCTTCACAGATGCTGAGATGGGTACAATGCATTTTTGAAATCGGAAATAATAAAAACTATAAAATTTCCTTATAGAAAAAACGATGATGCAAAGGGTCAATAATTCCTCCCTTTCCTACTGCAATTTATCTTTAAAAAAATCAATCGTCCTTTGCCAGGCAAGTTCTGCAGCGGCTTTATCGTACCGCGGTGTGGTATCATTATGAAAGCCATGATTCACATCCGGATAAATATAGGCAGTGTATTGTTTGTTGTTTGCTTTTAAGGCGGCTTCATAGGCAGGCCATCCCTCAGTAATCCGGGTATCGAGTCCTGCATATTGAAGGAGCAGCGGCGCCTGTATTTTGGGTACGTCTTCTAGCGGGGGCTGGCTTCCATAAAAGGGAACCGCTGCAGCCAGGTCCGGAACATCAACGGCCATCATATTGGCAATCCATCCGCCAAAGCAAAAGCCCACGACGCCCACTTTGCCATTGCAATCCTTATTGTTTTTAAGATAATAAAATGCAGAGATAAAATCTTCCAGCATTTTGTTTTTGTCCAGCTTGCTTTGCATTTCACGCCCTTTGTCATCATCGCCGGGATAGCCACCCAGGGGAGTCAATGCATCCGGGGCAATGGTGATAAAACCTGCAATCGCAGCTCTTTTGGCAACATCTTCAATATACGGATTCAGTCCCCGGTTTTCATGAACCACCACAATGCCGCCCGGCTTCTTTTTCAAATCAACCGGTTTTGACAGCAAAGCCCTGATCCTGCCGCCTCCTTTGGGAGAATCATAATAAATGTATTCCGAAGTGATGCGCGGATCATCTTGTTTTACCTGTAAAGTGTTTTTATAATCGGGCATCAGGAAACTCATGAGCGAAGGTACCGTGAGGCCGCCGATAGCATATAAGGATAGCTTTTGTACGAAATCGCGCCTGTTAACCCGGTTGTGCGCATAATCATCATAGAGGTCGAACACTTCCTGTTTGATGTCTTCTTTTTTAATTTGATTCATTATGATTGAATTTCTTTTAAAATTTTTACGCCTACTAAAACCTTTGTGCTGCGCTACAAACGTTTTCTCACAAGTTTCATTTTCCTAAGAGGGCGCCGGGACTTATGATTGAAATTACGGATAAAATTGTTGAAATTATCGAATGCTGCAATTTTTTGATTCTCATTTTCAACACGCTCTCTTTTAGCAAGCGAATAATCCTGCCACCTTAGTAAAATGGGAAGAAAGCGCTTTCCTCTGTTTGGTTTGTGGTACTTAAGGCTTTTTGCAGGGCTTAATATGTATGTAAACACCGGGTTAAGTCCGGCATATGCCGGACTTAACCCGGACTTGAGTGGGGGATGATAGGAGGTTGGGTGCTATTAAACTTGCTTTAGCTTTACCGTACAGTGGGGGTAGAGTAGGGTATTAAATGTGAATGGGTTTATTTTGAATAGTCAGCGGTATGGAGACGGCTCCAGTAATAAAATAGCAGGTAATCGGCGTTGAAAGCGCTGTATTTAAATTATTTTTATAGTGTTTAAAATAGCAGCATTCGGACTGAAGTAATCGGAATTGAAAACGCTATTGTCGCGGACGCTAACAGCAGCAGGGGATGAGAGGATTAATTGATTTAAATTAGAGCCGGTAATATGGCACAAGAAGCCCAAGCTGCTTAAGCCGCGCCTGGCGCAAGTCTGACTTGTGATTGTTCGTTGTTTGCATAGTGTTTAGTTTTGGCAATGAACAGCAAGTACAATTAGAAGTGCAATTGATTATTATTAAAGAAGGGAAAGGCTTATTGAATTTAGTTTTATGACCAGCAAACGGATTTTTTTCAAGGCTTTTTTTTGGAGAATTGTCACAGTGATTATTCTCTGTTATTCGAATGACAGTCTAATCAGAACCTGTGCAAGAACGTTCGCAATAACTGAAAATCACGTTGCCGGAAGAAATTAAAATATCAGCTTGCCTTTTCTAATATAAATACAACGTATATTTATCTCTTTGATTGACACTTGTAAGCCTTCAATAAATATAAATAACAATGAGAAATCCTTTACTAATTGCCCTGGCAGTGTTCAGCCTTTTTCAATTTATTTTTACCAGCCAAACCGATGCGCAAACTGTCCGTTATGTAAAAGCGGGAGCATCCGGCGACGGGAGTGCGTGGGCCACCGCTTCCGGTGATTTGCAAGCAATGATTAATAAATCCCTGGCCAATGATATTATTTGGGTAGCAGAAGGCACTTACCTTCCCAACAGAAGAGCCGATGCATTAACGGTCATCACGCCCAACGATCGTAACAATGCTTTTGTATTGAAAAAAGACGTAAAAATCTACGGCAGCTTTGCGGGTTCGGAAACCTCATTAACTCAAAGGGATTTAACCCAGACAGCCAATGCCAGCATATTAAGTGGCGATCTGGGCACAGTAAATGACAACAGCGACAATGCCTACCATGTAGTGATTGGCGCAGGCAATGTTGGCGCGGCAGAGCTCAACGGCTTTACCATAAAAGATGGGAATGCAAATAATTCAGGAAATATGATTACCGTGAATTCCGCAATGATATATGGGCATTTTGGTGCCGGATTTTATAATGAATCCTCCTCCCCGCGTTTGACCAATGTAATTATCAGCGGCAATAGCGCCATTTCTGCTGCCGGTGGAATTTTTAATCTTGGATCATCCCCGGTTTTAACCAATGTAATCATCAGCGGGAATATTGCTGATTACGGGGGTGGAATTTATAATAATTCATCATCCCCGGTTTTAACCAATGTAACCGTTAGCGGGAATAATGCTTCTACTATTGGGGGCGGAATGTATAATATTATCGGCTCAAATCCCAAAATACGCAACTGTATTATTTATGGAAATAATAACGAAATTATTAATAATGCTTCTTCTCCAGTTGTAGAATACAGCCTGGTGCTGGGTTCGTCAAGCACAGCCAATGGCAATATAGACGGCACCATTGCCAACCCGTTGTTTGTAAGCCAATTGGCGCCCGGTTTAAATACTGGTGGCGATTACCGCCTGCAAAACGGAAGCCCGTTAATCGGCAAGGGAAACATTGTTTATTTTGACGCAGGGCAAACCCCCGATTTATCGGCCATTACCACCGACGTGGATGGCAATCCGCGCAAAAGAGGCGTTACCATAGACCTGGGCGCTTATGAAAACCAAACCAGCGTATTGCCCATAACCCTTACCGGCTTTTCCGTCAAAGCTGAAGGCAGTCTGGCAAAATTAGAATGGGCAACAGCCACAGAAATGAACAACAAGGAGTTCATTGTTTCCCGTTCTACTGATGGTGTTAGGTTTAATGAAATCGGTAAAGTACAGGGCGCAGGTAATTCTTTCATTAAAAACAGTTATATTTTTTACGACAACCATCCCGCCGGCGGCATAAATTATTACCGTTTGCAACAAAAGGATTTTGATGGCAAAATCACCAGTCATGGCATCAGGATGGTTCAGTTTTCTTTGCCCGAGGATGTGGTAAAAATCTATCCTAACCCCGTAAAAACTTTCTTTAAAGTTGAATGTAATGCCGGGCTTTACGAACAAATAGAATTAATCGACAATAATGGAAAAGTATTGCAAAGAGTGAGTTTGACCAGTATAGAAAAAGAAAAAACGCTGCGCATCGGCAATTATCCGGCTGGTGCATATTTTGTGCGCCTGAAAGGAAATGGCAAAGAGCAGGTAGAGAAAATAATGAAAGAATAAATGATTCATAGAGCAGGTATTTATGAAAAGGGAGTCTCGTTAATGGGGCTCTTTTTTTATAAAAGGGGAAAATCAGCGGTAAGCCCTTTTTCTTTGCGAACAGCTTTAATTCTTTGGGCCAGTGGGAATAATTGGGGTGGCAGTTTTGGCAACCGCACAATAAACCATTGGAGATTAAACATCAGGAAATGTTTGTAAAATGTTGGCGTACATACCATTTGAATCCGGTAATGAAGGGTTTTGTAATTAAGCCGGAGGAAAGCTACTTGCGCCAACAACAACGGCGGAAAATTTACTCCAAATCCTAATACATAAAACTTTGAATTCAATTCGTCCTTTATAATCTTACTTATCTACATTTGAAATCCAAAACTTTCTTCTGTAAATGTGGAACAAATCAGCGTGTCAAAAAAAGACATCGTTTTTCAAACAGCCCGATTTCCGATTTTTAATAAAAAGCGATAGTTTAACGATGAATGTTATCATGTCGGTTGTGAATTGCTTTCAACTTTTGATATTAACTTAGTTCTTTCACAACTTTGAGGATAAGGACAACATGTTTGTGAACGTTGTGATTTGCTTTCAACTTTTGATATTAACTTAGTCCTTTCACAACTCTTCAATAAAATCAATCCGCGCACCGATCGTTGTGATTTGCTTTCAACTTTTGATATTAACTTAGTTCTTTCACAACGAAGTAGAATTATCTAATGCAGGGATTTCTGTTGTGATTTGCTTTCAACTTTTGATATTAACTTAGTTCTTTGACAACATGGTGGTATAACTATAAAATCAGAAAAATGTTGTGATTTGCTTTCAACTTTTGATATTAACTTAGTTCTTTCACAACAAGGTGGATGGATAAACTGGATAATTGGCGTTGTGATTTGCTTTCAACTTTTGATATTAACTTAGTTCTTTCACAACAACCTAAATAGCTTAACAATTCTAACAGCGTTGTGATTTGCTTTCAACTTTTGATATTAACTTAGTTCTTTCACAACCAGATATTAATAAGCACTTAACCGGTAATGGTTGTGATTTGCTTTCAACTTTTGATATTAACTTAGTTCTTTCACAACGGTAATATTCCTAACCTTACGATTGCGGCAGTTGTGATTTGCTTTCAACTTTTGATAATAACTTAGTTCTTTCACAACCGGTAAGAATAGCGGCCATCAGAGCTACCGTTGTGATTTGCTTTCAACTTTTGATATTAACTTAGTTCTTTCACAACATCTGACCAATGAGAAGCAAGTTCAACCGTGTTGTGATTTGCTTTCAACTTTTGATATTAACTTAGTTCTTTCACAACTTGCTCCAGGATTTTGTTCGATTGTACTTGGTTGTGATTTGCTTTCAACTTTTGATATTAACTTAGTTCTTTCACAACATACCTGTCATTAGAACAGCCGAAGCCATTGTTGTGATTTGCTTTCAACTTTTGATATTAACTTAGTTCTTTCACAACCGCAAAAATTTCCGATATGAAATAATTTGGGTTGTGATTTGCTTTCAACTTTTGATATTAACTTAGTTCTTTCACAACAATGTCTTTCAAAATATACTTCAATGTTGAGTTGTGATTTGCTTTCAACTTTTGATATTAACTTAGTTCTTTCACAACGCGTCTTAATCAATTAAAACATACAATCATGTTGTGATTTGCTTTCAACTTTTGATATTAACTTAGTTCTTTCACAACTACTTTTAAAAGCATAAATGATTTTACCAGTTGTGATTTGCTTTCAACTTTTGATATTAACTTAGTTCTTTCACAACAATCTTTGTCATCAATATAAACACGCCCTGTGTTGTGATTTGCTTTCAACTTTTGATATTAACTTAGTTCTTTCACAACTGATATTAATTCAGAAACGTACAAGAGATGGTTGTGATTTGCTTTCAACTTTTGATATTAACTTAGTTCTTTCACAACCTGCATGTTTGGGTATCCGTTTTCCCTTCCTGTTGTGAATTGCTTTCAACTTTTGATATTAACTTAGTTCTTTCACAACGGTCGCTACAATACGAATTAACGGTAAGTGTTGTGAATTGCTTTCAACTTTTGATATTAACTTAGTTCTTTCACAACACCAAATTAATGAACTGTTGCTTGCGATAAGTTGTGAATTGCTTTCAACTTTTGATATTAACTTAGTTCTTTCACAACCCAGAATTCCGGAGTGTACTGATCCTTTAAGTTGTGAATTGCTTTCAACTTTTGATATTAACTTAGTTCTTTCACAACTTCAAGCCGACTCTCTTAGCAAGAGTAATGGTTGTGAATTGCTTTCAACTTTTGATATTAACTTAGTTCTTTCACAACTATTTATCGGCAAATGTTATGCGCCTTTCAGTTGTGAATTGCTTTCAACTTTTGATATTAACTTAGTTCTTTCACAACAAGCAATGCCCAGACCTGCAATAGCCGTTATGTTGTGATTTGCTTTCAACTTTTGATATTAACTTAGTTCTTTCACAACTTGAAATGTTGCTTTAAACTTGCGTTGTGAATTGCTTTCAACTTTTGATATTAACGTTAGTGGACTTCATCGGAGGGATCTTTCAACTTTTGATATTAACTTAGTTCTTTCACAACCAATATCAAAATTATACATCGCATTGCAGTTGTTGTGATTTGCTTTCAACTTTTGATATTAACTTAGTTCTTTCACAACTCAAATATGCCATGTGATTACAACAGTAAGAGTTGTGATTTGCTTTCAACTTTTGATATTAACTTAGTTCTTTCACAACGTGAAGTTTTTGAAGAGCACGATCCGTCTAGTTGTGATTTGCTTTCAACTTTTGATATTAACTTAGTTCTTTCACAACGAGATGCTTAAATACCTCGTGTAACACCTAGTTGTGATTTGCTTTCAACTTTTGATATTAACTTAGTTCTTTCACAACTCATCCTTGTTAGCAAACTCCGTTACAGAATGTTGTGATTTGCTTTCAACTTTTGATATTAACTTAGTTCTTTCACAACTACTTACTTATATTGCCGCATTGTCAATGCTGGTTGTGATTTGCTTTCAACTTTTGATATTAACTTAGTTCTTTCACAACTCGAGCGATAACAGTTTCAGCTTGCAACTTGGGTTGTGATTTGCTTTCAACTTTTGATATTAACTTAGTTCTTTCACAACATGATATTTTTCATGCTACTTCACACTGAATGTTGTGATTTGCTTTCAACTTTTGATATTAACTTAGTTCTTTCACAACTGCTCTACAAGGGAAAAGACGTGCAAAAACGGTTGTGATTTGCTTTCAACTTTTGATATTAACTTAGTTCTTTCACAACAATCCCGCTGGCAATATATTCCGATCTCCCGTTGTGATTTGCTTTCAACTTTTGATATTAACTTAGTTCTTTCACAACTTGATGAAGTAGAGGCAATATACAAAAACTGGTTGTGATTTGCTTTCAACTTTTGATATTAACTTAGTTCTTTCACAACAAGGCTCTGTTACTTACAACCCTGCTACGGGTTGTGATTTGCTTTCAACTTTTGATATTAACTTAGTTCTTTCACAACCACAAAGATTCGTACTGCATTAGCGGGGATGTTGTGATTTGCTTTCAACTTTTGATATTAACTTAGTTCTTTCACAACCAATAAATTGAGCGGTTCATAGGTAGCCAGTGGTTGTGATTTGCTTTCAACTTTTGATATTAACTTAGTTCTTTCACAACTAATCCTTTTGAAGTGTAATGCATCGACTGCGTTGTGATTTGCTTTCAACTTTTGATATTAACTTAGTTCTTTCACAACTATTATGATTATGGTTATCGTATGGTATCGGGTTGTGATTTGCTTTCAACTTTTGATATTAACTTAGTTCTTTCACAACTGTCTTTTAGAGAACGAATGCGTATTTTGTGTTGTGATTTGCTTTCAACTTTTGATATTAACTTAGTTCTTTCACAACTCAACAATGAAAGTTTGTGTAGTGTTTGGAGGTTGTGATTTGCTTTCAACTTTTGATATTAACTTAGTTCTTTCACAACGCATTTGCTTGAAAGGCTTGTTAATACTGTGTTTGAACTACTTTTTCAGGAATAAAAAAATGAATGAATTTTCATCTTTTATTCCTGTTTTTGTTTAAAAAAGTTCGAGCTGTTGGGCGGTTTCCGGAGCTTTTTCCGGATCTTTTGCCCCTGAAAATTTCCATCATCCCGAATTGCTTGTCGGTGATGCTAAGAATGCCCACATGGCCTTTCGGCGGCAAAATTGATTTTACCCTCTTAACATGGACTTCAGAATTTTCTTTGCTGCTGCAATGTCTTATATACATGCTGAACTGGAACATGCTAAAACCGTCCGCCATTATTTTTTTCCGGAACTGCGCGTAGTTCTTCCGGTCTTTTTTGGTTTCCGTCGGTAAATCAAAATGTACTAAGATCCACATAATGCGGTAGGCATTCAGGCGCTCATGCATGAATTTTTTGAAATTGTTATAAAATAGGAACGAACTTTTATGCCAACTTATTTTGCATGCAACCGCTTTACAAGGAAAATGAAATTTTTTAACTCATAACCGGGTAAAGAATCTTTCTAGCTTCTCCTTCAAAACTTTTTGCAAGCGATGCTGTCGTTCGTTGTATGGCATTCATCATCGGGCTTTTCTGGCCCCCAATTGTAACATCCATAGCAGGGATTGTAAGCAGTTCTTTTTTCATAGAAGGGGTCATTTCCAGAAATTTTCCATTGCCTCTAATAATCGCACAAACGACTTTATCTACATACGGACGATAAGGTTCCATAATATCATCTGCAAGGCAATAAGCGTTATACTGGTTGCGGTGGAAAATTCCTAAGGTGGGTAATAGTCCGCTAGCAACGAGGTTTCGGGCTACCAATGCCCTAAGGATAGCATAGCCATAGTTCAATAGATTATTAGGAGGCGGCCCGTACGCTCTCTCGTCTAAAGTCAAGAAAATCCGGGAAAACATGTTTCCAGTAATAATATCGCTGCCTTGGCTTCGCAATTGGTACTGTCACCGCTTTTTACTTTCGTTGCAAGATGAAGCAAATATTTATTTTCCGCCCTTTCTTCTTTTAATAGAGCCGCCTGGTTTTCTATTTTGGCGCTTATGGTTTGTTGCCAAAGCTGCTTTTTTAAGGGAAGGGACGCGGCTAACTGAGCTTTGAATTTCTGGCTTTGCAAAGTGTGCCCGTCCAAGCGACAGATGCAGTCCCACCGGGTGATGCGTGTGGTCACAGGTTATCACTGCGGTGTTGTTAGCAAGCAATTTAGCTAATAGTGATTGCGTTATAGTAATCTGCTGATGATCAAGAATTACTATTCCTATATCTTCTATCGGTATTGATTTACTTTCAGCGAAGTCGCCCATCTCAACCACCATTTGTTCATTGGTGGTTTTGAGATAGGCGGGGTTGCCGAAGTAGAGGGTGCGTTTGATCATAACATTATTTTCAGGATGTTGCTGTCTTGAGTTTGGTTATATAGTTGAACAATAGCAACTCTTAATATTTCCCCAAGACGATTAACCTTTAGTTTTAGGCAAGAATCAACGATTTTTATTCGTTGATCACACATTGTTGTCTGAAGCTTATTCTGGCTTTCCAACTCCCCAATTTTTGTTGTTGCATCATATTGCTTAATTAGATATGCTATGTCATTTCTTATAAAATAGCATTCAACTCCAGAGGTTTTTTCTACTTTATATATTCTCTCTATCTGTTTTGACGATAAATTACTAAAATCAATCAATCCTAAATTTTCCTTTTCATCCTCACTTGGCACATAAACCAAATCATTAGGCGATAAACTAAATAAAAATCTACCCCTTTCGGTATTTATTGGAATCATGGCTGTATTTTGTTGATCTTCTTTTGATAAGGATGCTCGCCATTTTTGGTGTTCCATTATCTCATTCAGCGGTATGGTTTCATAATTTCTTTTACCATTTTCGTCTTCATAAATTGCAAAGAAAAGATTCGTGCCTTTTGCGGCGATTACAAATTTGTCTTTTTTATTCGCAGTTTGGCCCACATTAAACTTATTCCCTTTACGCTCATAAGTTCTTACTTTAAAAATTGGTTGATGAAATTTGCCATTATTTAATGCAATTATATTTTGATTCATTTCTTCAATGCCCTCGGGTGAAAATGCCAATAATTCGGCGGCTATTTCTTTACCTTTTTCATCCAATTTTCCTTTATAGTTTTTGAGATGATTTACCAGTATTTTTTGAATCCCTGAATCTGTAATACTTTCAATTTTCTTTTCATTAAAAGTGGTATCCAGAGAAACTCTCGACGCTGCATTAATTCCATTGCCCTTTTCATCGACTTCCCAATAATAAACAATCACTTTAGAAATGTCTGTTTCGTTCCATTTGTTTCCTAAATCCTTGAAGTGTTTTAGGATTTTCTTTTTATCTAATCCTTGCAGGATGAGTTTTTGAATTTCTTTTCTTAATGATTTGTCAACAATATTTTTGACATCATCAATGCCAATGCCTAATGAAACAAGTTTGTTTTTCCGAAGTTTGATTAATCCCGCTACAGTTTCCTGGTGCATAGGTTTTCTAATTGCCAAACTATCACCCTTGGTTTGTGAAATTCTATCTTTTTTTGGTTTGCCATCTTTTCCCCATCTTAAATTCCCTTCTTCATCTTTATAGCTTTCATATTTGTTTGATGTTTTATTGATTACTCTCAAATTTTGTTTGAAACTTACAATGGTTGTTTCCAAACTATTTCGTGCATCTACAGTGAAGTTACCCCAGGGTTTTAGAAAGTCTTTTGGAATTTCTTTTTCGATTTGTTGGTTGGTTTTATTGTCGAAATAAGACGCTTTATCGTAGATCCTTAATTTCCTGTTTAAATCAAACCTTTCTTTAGACTTCGCATGTTTGTTATTCAATAAATTCACATGATTTCTCGTTGCACAAGCAATGACTAACGCATCCAATGCGTGATGACGATGGTCGATTCTTTTCTTCTGAAATCCTTTCGAAAGTTCTAATGGAACTGTCGGTAATTGTTTCTGATATTTTTCATTAAAAGCGGTAAAAGCATTGCTTTTTGTTATTTCATTCATCCGTTCAAAACGAGGCAGGACCAATTCATTCCAGATGTCGTTTAATCCCCAATCTTGCTTTAAAATGGAAGTTATTTTTCCGTTTCCAGGAATGATATTTATGGAATTAACGCCATCATCATTCGTATCTGCACGAACAATATTTGACAACAACGCAGATATAAACTTGCTAATGTAGCGGGTATCGTTCAGTTGCCGTTCTATCATTTTTTCAGGAATATCCTCCAGCATTAATTTGTTGCGTTTGCCTCTGTTATTAGCGTAATGTTCTTTTACAAATTCTTCATATTCATTCTCATTTAGAATTTTAACTGTTCTTCCAAAACCTGTTTCAATGATTTGCTTTGTAGGGTTCTTAATAAACTCATAAGCAAGCATATTCCCTTTTTCCTTATTTACTGCAGATTCGCAAATGACCTTGTTACTAAAGCTATCATCAAAAAAACGGCTTTGCGGAATGATATGTTCTATTTCATATTCGGTTGTAAAAAGCTTATTCAGCGGAATTATCGCCCCCGTATAGGGTGAACGGTATTTTTGTTCGAGCCATAATTTATAGCGTTGTAAATCTGAACTTGATGGTTGTGCCGTTTTGCTTATTTTTTCAATATCCTCTGGGATTTCGATATTGGAATTTAAAATTCCATCTTCATATATTTTCAAAATATCTTGCTGCATCGGTGAATAAGGACGAACGTTTTCTACGTTTTCATCATTCATCAATTCTGCTAATAACGCCTTGATTCTAAAATTGGTATTTTCATTTGCTGTTACTTGTTCCGTTATTTTTTTGCGGTCATCTGCAGTGTTTTTCATTTCCCTGCCCAGCTCAATATGAATTTCATCAAAGAAATCTTTAACACCCATTGCCATACTTTGCCCAAATATCTTTTACTACGCGGAGTGTTTCGGTAATCACTTGTTCAACAATTGGATTTCGCAAAGAATGCTGTTTAAATTCTTCTAAATATTTTTCCAAATCAGCAACTGAATTCCATTTTCCAGAAACGGCTGCTTCAGAATGACGTCCATATACTAGGTAAGAGGCTAAATGCAATTCTAAACCTTGATAAGCATCTAAATTTCCATTCTCAAATTGTTTTAGCTTGTTTTGGAAAGTATAATTGATTGTTCTCTTAAATTTATTATTCAGTTCTTTTATTTTATCCGCTTATCTCTTTTAAGTTCCCTAACAATAAATTTATGTTTTCCTGATATTTTGGCACATTTTCAATAATGTTCATTTTCATTCCAGAATTTTCCAATCCGGATTAATGGCAGTAATTTCCTAATGGCTTTTTCTGAATACGAACCGTATTCACTTTTGAATGGCGGAAATTTTCTGAAATTTTCTATGAATGAATCTACATCTAATTTATTTTTTATAGCGAAAGTGTTCAATGCTTTCTCATATTCTGTCTTATCATTTACTGAGTAGATTATATGCCAAAGTTGTAGTTCTTTTTCTGGCGTTAAAAAATCGTCAGTAACATTCTTAACTTTTGATAGCCGTGTTGAAATCAACGTTTTTGTTTCGTTGCCAGGGTACGTTTTATCATCAACAAAATTCCAGCGATATTTTGCAACTTCTAAATTTAGAGTTTTACCCTTTAATCCTTTTTTTTCAAGAAAATATTTCAATAAAGCTTCTTGCTTGATTTCTTTTCTATTATTCAAAAATTCAAACAAACTTTCATTTCGTGCCCTCCGAAGTCTTATTTGTTGTGTGTAGTTTTTTACTCGTCTAATAATATTTTAATCATCAATGAAATGTTTTTCAAATTCTCATCGCTGTATCCGGATGAAATGTATCTTATGATACCATTTTTATCAACCAATACATTTTTCGGAATTGCATTTTGGGCATCATATAGCCCCGCAATATATTGATTTGGGTCAATGCCCACATTAAAGTCAATTCCTTTTTGCTTTAGTTGGGTCATTTTATTCTTTACCACTTTTTCCGTTTCACCCCGCGAAATAGGCAATAGTACAAATGCTGAATTTTTGAATGGATTAATAATGGTAGAGGGAAATTCATAAAACTCCATTAGGCAAGGCGCACACCATGTAGCCCAAAAATTTATTAAGGTTACTTTACCCTTTAATTCTGAAAGTTTTATCATTCTGCCATCAATCATTTTTACGGTAAAGTCTCGGAGGCTATCATTTATTTTTATAGTGGGTTTATCATTGTTTGATGTGTCTCTTTTTTCAGCAACATATTCTACTTTATGTTTAGCTCTTTCATTTTTTTCTTCTTCGGTAAAGAGAGAAATTAGAACTATAAATTCTTTGTCACCGATTTTGTCACCATATTTTTTTACAAGCTTTACTCTGTCTTCTTCAGAAACTCCTTTATGAATTGACTTAACATACCCCAATTTAGCTAGTGAGTCCACAATTTGTTTTGTGGTTATTTTGCCTTCTGCTATAACTGTATAATCAGGCCTTTTGGCGGTTTGTCCAAAAGAATGAAAACTGATTAACAAAATCATAAAAAGAAAACCAATTTTATTCATAATATCTTATTTTTTTACATTGTTTATATTTCCAAACTAATAAGTGTCAATAGGCAATAACACACAATGTTGAGGCCTTTAGTGCATTTTATAACTTTCAGCCCCGGAACTTCTGCCGATTGAAAAACTACCGCCGAAGATAAATACAAGAAGCCGATTTGATCGTCTGCTGGAACCGAAGGTCATTAGATTTTTTCTTTCATTGCTAAATTGCCATAATGAATTAGAGATAATTTGCAATCATTGACTTTAGCTCACCTTCAGTGGGTCGTGGAGCTGAGGCATTTACTATTCTTCCTTGCTTATCAATGATCATGTATCGTGGAATGGAAGTAATCTTATTAAGTTTGGCAAAGGATGATTGGAAATTCCCTACAATATTATAAGTTAGTTTTCCTTTCAAATTCTTTATTGCATATGTATTAAATAAATGCAATTCCCGGTCTAGGTTGAGATAAAGTACCTGAAACAAATTTGCTTCGAATGATTTTGCAAGTTCATTTGTATACGGCAGTGATTCCATACAGGGCTCACACCAACTCGCCCATAGGTCAATGAGAATTACTTTGCCTTTGAGCTGTGCTAATAAATCCTTAAGGGTAGTCGTATCTTTCGCAGGGTTGATGAGAATGATTTCCCCGGCGGTTTTAGATACATCGTCCGTTAATTTAAGATAAGAAAGCTTTTCAGAGAAATTTTTGTCTTTTGACAAAAAGCTATATTCATCATAATGAGTGCGAAACCATGCTTTATCCCGATAATAAGACATGTGCATGGATGTATACATAGCTATCTCCTTATATTCATTCTGAAATTTGTGATTCAAATGTTTTAATAGCGTATCCGTGTTTAAAAATTTAGGCAGATAGGTCAGGACATAGCTTCTGAACGTAAGGATATAAGACTGAAGTGCATAATTGAAGTCTTTCTGCCAATACTGATCAAAAGGTTCTTCGATATTGTTATTGACATTGTATTTTTGTTTTCTTCCCAACGTTTCATATCGATAAAACAATTGTGTGAGTGTTTTGAATTTAGAGGAGACTTTTGTAAATGTGTACGATAAAAAAATTGAATCTATTTTAATTGCAGTTTGTTTTAATAGTAGCGGCGTATTACTGCTTAACAGCGAGTCCCGTAGAAATTCTTTAAAGATGGTGACAGCAAGCTGAAGTTCATTTTTACGTTGCAAATCTTTGCAATCGAATGTATAGTAGTTGTCGTTTACCTCAGTGATCTCAACCTCGTCACCATCAAAGAAAAAATAGGGGACATTCCGGTCATTTTCAAGAGCAAAAATGTTTAGATAGTCATGTTCAAAGCGGATTTCGGTTGTTTTGCCTGGCGCTATTGAAAAGTGTTGGTAATTACCAAATTCATCGTATTTGACAAAAGCCACTTGTTTATCTGAAGAGTTCTCCAATCTAATAAAGTTAGTTTGCGAGAAAGCTTGCAAATGCAAACATAAGAATACGACAAGAGTGATGAAGACTTTCATAATCCGAAAGAATTTAATGTTGTTTAATGATCTGATACTTACAAGTTACAAACATACGAACAAATTCGTAGGACTTATCATACTATTCCTTTGATTTTTGATTGTATAAGATAAATTGTCTACAATCAAATGGCTTGGTGAGTAATACTGAATAAAGTTCACCGAATGTGAACTTTTCTTCAAATAAACCGAGGGCTAGAGAAATGGTTTTTGGACAACCTTGTGTAATACAAAACTGCTTGACGCATTGCTTGCAACATCCACGGCTTTACACAGGGGGGATAATAGAAATTGGTCTGCCCGGAACCGTTGCCAAATTTATAATTAAAAGTTCATTGTTACTACTATCGCTGAACAAAGTTTCTTCAGCCTGGAACTACTGCTGAAGGGCGTACCAATGCTCACTTTCAGCATCTCAGTCCCGCTTGTGCCAAACCGCATCCTATGTTTACGGGTTCGTTGTTTTTTGTCTTAAAGCATTTCTACAATTTGAATATTGTTTCCGCAAGTGTCATTGAAAACAGCAATTTTTACCGTCCCCATTTCTATCGGTTTTACACTAAATTCAACTCCCATACTTACAAGTCTTTCATATTCTTGCTGCACCTTGTCGGAATTGAATTGTGTGTAAGGAATACCTGCGTCAAAAAGTGCCTTTTGATAAATTTTAGCTGGTTCAAAATGATTTGGTGCAGGTTCTAATAAAATTTCAACTCCGTCTTGCTCGTCTTTACTTACCACTGTTAACCACCTGCTGTGTTCACTTAGTGGCACGTCCACCTTTTTTAAAAATCCTAACTTTTCAGTGTAGAACTGCAATGCTTTTTCTTGATCCTGAACCGGAATACTGATAATTTTTACTTTCATTTACTTTGTTTTTTAAATTTTATGTCGCAAAATTCTAAAAAAGAAATTAGTCAGACTTTGTAAAAATTGCTCTTTTTTGAAATTCAGTCGGTGTCAGTCCAACACGGGATTTGAACAAAGTGGAAAATGAGCTTGGGCTGTCAAATCCGACTTCCAAACAAGTGTCAGTTATGTTTGTCCCTTTTTTTAGTAACTCTTTTGCCTGTTCAATCCGTTTGTCAATAATATATTGTTTAGGCGTTTGTCCGTAATATTTTTTAAATAGCCTAAGTAAATGGAATTTTGAAGTAAAGCGGACATTTGAAAGAAAGTCTAAATTCAATTCTTTGTCAAAGTGATTGTTTATGTAACGGCGTGTCCCAATTACTGTATCAAGCTGTCCCTTGTTAGAGTAACAGTCATTCTTTACTTGGTTTATTTGTCTGAAATAATATGTCATACTTGTGGTTGTCTGTTGTGTCGTCCCAACTGCGGCCTGGAAAAATGATGCACTCAGTAAAATAATTGATTAAATTTTAAACATGTTTTGGAATAAAAACAATGCAAAAATAAGAAGCAAAATAATTCCGTCTCAAAAACCCGCTTGCCAAAATTGGGTGAGATATAACGACCTACCGTAAACGAAATCTTTTCCCAATTATTCAGTCAGGCGGTTCCGTACAACATCGGACTTCATCGGAGGCACTTCGTGCCCGACGAAGTCTTATTTGTTAGGCGTAGTTTTTCAATTTTTCCCGCATCAACTCATTAGGTCTAATCCCTTTTTTTGAAATCAAAGGATTTTCGTTGTAATAATTTTCCACATAAACTTTTGTTTCTTCAATTGTAGGCGGTCTTCCATTTCTTTCCCATGTTAATCTTGCAATGCAGTCATTTAAATAACCAATTGTTGATTTGTCACCGTCTGTTGTTGAAAATTCTAAATTTTCAAAGTCTTTTGCAATTGATTGTTTTAACTCATTAGAAAGCAAGTTGTCATGTGTTAGTTGGTTTATGAAACTGTCAATAAAAATCTGTTTAAAATCCAAGAGTTGCTTTTTTAAAACATCAAAAATCACAAATGAGTAAAACGTTTCTTTATGAACGAAAGCTAAACACTTTCGTCCCTGCAAAGCAAATAAGTGTCCGTTCCAATTGTCCATTGAAAGTGAAGGAAGCCTTGTTTTTATTCCAGCAAGTCTTGAAAGTTTTATCGAACAGAAAACGGTCGGCATTTAATACGCTTTCCTCAAAGGTTCACCATTTTCGTCAAAAAAGAATGGAAAACTTTGAATTCGAAACTCTCCGGCAAAATTACGCCTAACGGTTTGCAGCTTTGCGAAGTGGCGGAAATCGAAGCACAAATGTTCAGTTTTGCGTTCATTATTGCAGAGCGCTTGAGATTTATGGCTGGTGCTTAATGCCCAGTCATGTACATATGATAATTGGTAGCAACAAAAATAAATTGGAAGATAGAGTCCGGGATATGAAAAGTTTTACATCAACAGCGCTTAAAAAATCACTTAAAGAAAACGTACAGGAAAGCAGAAAAGAATGGATAATTTGGATGATGGAAAGAGCAGGCAGATGGCAGGTTTTGTAATTAATCCGGAAGATTGGAAGTATAGTAGTGCAAGAGATTTTTCAGGAATGAAAGGATTGGTTGAATTGAATTTTAGTTAATATCATACTGGCGCAAGCGGATGCTTGCGCCAATGAAGGCCAATGAAGGCCTCGCTATGGCCGAAGGAATTATTTTATGCATTTTTCTAACGCAGGACTGCAAAATCCCAACGGGGGCATCAATTTGGGTAGGGCTTAGGTCTCCAAAACTATTTACTTCCGGGTGACTTTGGTTGCATTTAAAGCTGCCTTTTTGCTGTTATTTTTATTGCTTCGGGAACCATTTTTGTAATGAGGCTTACAGCTTGTCTTGCAGCGAAAAAACGCTGATTGCTTATTTGAGCATAGATATTGCGATACAGCAAGCCAATTACCTTAAACCGAAAAATAAAATCATAATCCAGTGAATATTAAACAAAATATTAAAGGCGGCCAACAGGTGAATGAGTTACGCCTAAAGAATACCGAACTGAAAAAGGAATTGGAAAGGGAGCAATTTCTTCATAAAATGCTTTATAAAGATTGGGAGAAGCTAACGGGGCAAATTTCAGCCCAAAGGCAGGAAGTTAATGAGAAAGTGAGGCCAAAAAATTTATTTTATAAATATGCTTTTTATGTGCTTTTGATTGGTCTGCTCCCGGCTGTTTATTTCTTATATCCGCTAACAGACAATTCCAAATCCTCTTCATCACCATCCGTTTCAGATGGGCTGCCAACTGCTGATTCGGCACAATCAAGAAGTGCGACAACGGTATCCAATTCCCACCATAGAGATTCCACATCAACATTGCGGAATATCCCAATACATGATCGGGCTGTGACACAGCAACTCCCACCGGAACAACCCGTGTTACCACCGGCCGAAAAAAAAGCAATCAAGCACGACAACGCTAAACCGGCCCTGTTAGTCAAGCATAAACCGGTAATTGAAGCGCCGCTTACCGAGGATGATCGGGATTCTATCTCATCCCTGGGATTTAATGCCTATTTTGATCACCACCGTAATCCCTTCAGAAGGGCGTCAGATAAATATAAAGCCTGGGAACAGGGTTGGAATGAGGGTAAGGCAGAAGCGAAGAAATTGCTTGAAAAAGATCCGACTTTAAAATAGTTGGTCGTGGTTTTTAAGTATAAAGTAAACTGCCAATGATTGACGTCGTTTGTTTTTTAATATGGGGAGCCGTGAAAGGTTATCGGTTACTATTTACCTGACCCAGGGGAGCATTATTTTTGAAGCAGAAAGATCACCAGCTGTTCGTAGAATGTTCAAAAAATAGGAAAGTACTACTTGTTTCTATGTTTTTAACTACTGACAATAAAACAACTTCAGCCTTCCTCCAGCTTCTGCGCGGCAGCGTATCTGTGCCAATGTAAATCATCGACTGTTGCTTATATTTACAATATGAGCCATAAATATAAATTTGCTGACAATGATAAAATCTACTTTGTTACTCTTTCGGTTACAAACTGGATTTATTTATCAGAGACGAATACCGGGAAGGAATTTTAAAAAGCATCCGGTATTTCCTGCACCTGTTGGGTGTGTCACGAATGAATAGAATAGATAGTTCTTTTCAATGCTGTATAAAAGATGGTAGTAGGCCTACCGCATACGCCGATCCAGACGGAGTATGCAAACCACCTGAAGGTGCTGCAATCAAAAGTTGTGATGCTGAACGTTCAGGAAAAAGGTGTCTGTAAAGGCATCAGGTACGGGTAAAGAGGCCGAACGAAAGTAAACCGCCCGAAGACATGTCGAAAGTACCCAGCTATTCTTAGAATGTTCAAATAAAAAAAGAGTTGCTGTCCTCAGTTTTCAACTGAGGATATTTATCTTACTTTCAATCAGTACTTGAAAATGGAGAACATATCCATTTCTTCTGGCAAAGGATGGCTGGGGTGAAGCCTGAAGCCATAGTAAACGGTTGTACCGAAATGGGTGCAGCAAGTGGGCGCTGAGGAAATAACGATGAGCTTTTTGTTCATTATTTCACTGCAGTTCGGGGCTGAAAAATCTCTGTAGAACGATAGCATGAACATTATTTATAAATTTGTCAACCTATTTTCAGGGTAAGACAAAGACACCATGAACATCAAAATGACATTTCTTATTCTATTATCAGTTGGACTGTTGACTTCCTGCGAATATGCTTATACCTATTCATATTCTGTAACGAACTTATCTGACAGCACCATTAACATTAAAGTAAAAACATTCAGGGTTGACTCTGTTTTTAAAGTCACAAAAGACGAAACAAAGATTCTTTTTATGACGGAGCATGGTATTGAAGGACCTAAAGGTCCCTATCCGCGGGATGTAAACAAGGACTTAGAAATAGTTATAGTAACAAAAGGACAACTACAATCAAACCGTGATTATCTGAAAAATAATAATTGGTCTTTTGAAAAAGGAGTATATTCCACAATCATTACGAACGCTGAATTTTAGATAATTTCACTTCTTTCATTCCTGTTTTCGATGAAAGGAAAATACTTTGTAGGGGTTTCCGGAAAATTCTTTTAAAAGGCGAAAATCAACAACGGCCCCGTGCGGCCAATTATATCCTGCATTTACGACCAGCAAACGGATTTTTTTCAAAGATTTATTCTATTCGTCTATCTATAAAGGTTTATAAGACTTACCGCTACAACCCTTGAGTAGAAGCATCTATTCAAACCCAGCCACGTGTCCTCTTTCAGAAAAAAATTATTCGGACGGCTTTCTTTTTATTTTCTTAATACCAGATAAATCAAAATAATATCTGTTATATTTGATTAAGATTACTTCTGCTTGAAAATGAAGTAAGTGAAGAAGAGACAAACAAAGCCTATTAAAAATGGTTAAGTGGAACTGCGCTACGTTGTTTGTATTTATGAATCCGTACCTTCTGTAATTACCACATTTCAACTTTATTTTTTGTGACCGGTAGATAGGAAAATGTTTTCCTTTTGCATTTTCCTTATAAACTATTTTTTTTATATCCACCAATCCTATTTTCTAAAAATTAGAAGATTGTTGAACTTTTATATAATCACAAGCATAAAAAATGAAAAAAGCAGTTTTATTATTATCATTCTTTTCGCTTTCTTTTTTAGCTGACGCACAAAGTCGCCAAATAGAGGAGCTGAAAAAAGAATTAAACAGCCATAAAAAAGAGGATACTTTCCGGGTAAACCGGCTGAATGAGCTTGCAACAATTAGCTTTTTAGCAGCACCAGAAAGGGAAAAATATGCAAATGAAGCACTTTTTATATCTACTAAAATAAACTATAGTAGTGGCAAAGGGTTAGCATATGCACTTTTAGGAACTCTAAAGTTTAATCAGGGTAATAAATCCGAAAGCCAATTAATGTACCAATATGCCGATTCCATTGCAAAAAAAACAGGCGATTGGGACCTGCATGCCACTGTATTATGGAGGAAGGCAACTAGCGTCCAGGATAAAAGAGAAAAAGAAATAATGCTTCTTAAAGCAGATTCCATTTCAAAAAAGGTAGGAAATGTGTTCTTGCAGATCCAGGTTTTATTAACCAGGGCAGGTGATCAAACAGATATCAAGAAAAGGGAAACAATCTTTTTCAAAAGTGATTCTATTGCAGAAAGGGCTGGTTTATTGGATGCTCAAGCGTATGCATTGATCACTTGGGCTAATTACACCACAGATATCAATGAAATGGAAATGAGGTTCCGGAAAGCTGATTCAATTGCAAAAAAGATAGGAAATTATGAATTACAGGCCAGAGCTCAATATTATTTGGGAAATAAATTTATTACAACTAATTATAAAAAAGGACTATTACATTTTTCGAAAGCAGAAGAAATTGCGGAGAACTCTGGTAATAAAATACTTCTTTCCAGGTATCAGTCAAATATCGGCAATTTTTTTTTAAGTATTTTAAGTGATTATGCCAAGGCAATGGAATATTATCTGAAGGCGCTTCGTTCTGCAGAGCAAGTAAATGACACTGTATCCCTTATTTATTGCTGGAGTAATCTTGCAGCCGTTTATAGTTATTTGGGAGATCATTCCAATGCATTAACTTTTCTTCGAAAGGCAGAAGAAGCCAATAATAAATTGGGGGATAATGTAGCTGAGTACAACCTTCAAAATTCGATTGGAGAAAGTTATCGCCTCATGGGAAAATACCCTGAAGCCATAACGGCTTATAATAAGGCAATAGAATTATATCAAAGCGTTAATGGCAGTGATTATTTTGATGAAAGCAATCTTGCTGATGTATATACGCGTATGGATAGTCTCCCGCTTGCTTTCAAATACGCTTTCAAGTCTCTAAAAGAAGCCCAAAGGCTTCAAAATATACCTAACAAATCCTGGATAGAGGGTATTCTGTCACGTGCTTATCTTAAAAAAAATATGGCGGACAGCGCCATTTATTATGGAGAACTCGGTTTAAAAGGAGCCAAAGAAACCGGGACGATTGAATTTATGCGGGATAATGCCCTCGCACTGGCAAATGCATATGCTTTTAAAAAAAATTTTGAAAAAGCATATGCCAACCGCCTACTCTATGCAAATTACCAGGATAGCATGACGAACGAAGAAGTTCGCAACAGAACGGCCGTTCAGCAATACAATTTTAACCTTGATAAAAAAGAGGCGCAAATAAGCATTTTGAACGAGCAAAAAAAGGGACAGCGCAATATGTTAATCGGGGCGATGATATTATTATTATTAATCCTGGCTACCACTGCATTGCTGCTACGCAATAACCGGCTTAAACAAAAAGCCAACCGGTTATTAAAAAAACAAAAGCAGGAAATTGATGATAAAGCACATGAGCTTTCTGTTCAAAAAGACAACCTGGAAAAATCGTACCGGAATATTGAACTAATGGGTGAAATTGGCCGAAAAATCACCTCATCGCTTTCCGTTGAAACAATCATCAGTACCGTTTATGTGAATGTAAATACACTAATGGATGCTGCCGTTTTTGGCATCGGAATATATAATGAAAACACAAAGGCTCTCGATTTTCCGGCTACCTATGAAAAAGATCAGCCCCTTCCATTTTATTCAAATTCTATTGATGATGAAAGCCGCTTTGCACCACTCTGTTTTAATACTGGCAAAGAAATCATTATGGGAAATCTGGATGAAGAGCATATAGATTATATACAAACAGTAGCAACCCCTTTTGCAGGTGAGCAACCGGTTTCCATGATTTATCTTCCATTGATCGCCAAAGAAAAAAAACTGGGTGTCATTACCATTCAAAGTTTTCAAAAAAACGCCTATTCAGAAAATCATCTTTTTATGCTCCGAAATATTGCTATTTATGCAGCCATAGCCATAGAAAATGCTGAAGCTTATGAAGAATTAAACCAAACTTTTGAAAGCCTGAAGCAAACTCAAAAGCAATTAATTCAATCTGAAAAAATGGCTTCTCTCGGTGAACTAACAGCAGGCATTGCCCATGAAATTCAAAATCCGTTAAACTTTGTCAATAATTTTTCTGATGTGAATGAAGAATTAATTGACGAATTGCAAATGGAAATTAAATCTGGAAATATAGAGGAAGCGTTAGCGCTTTCCAATGATATTAAAGAGAATGAACAAAAAATTAATCATCATGGCAAACGCGCTGATTCTATTGTGAAAGGCATGTTACAGCATTCCAGAATCAGTTCAGGCCAAAAAGAACCTACGGATATTAATGCATTATCTGATGAATATCTAAGATTAAGTTATCACGGACTCAGAGCAAAAGACAAATCATTTAATGCAATTATGAAAACTGATTTTGATAAAGCAATTGGTAAAGTGGATATTATATCACAGGACCTGGGAAGGGTGATCTTAAATTTACTTACCAACGCGTTTTATGCCGTCAAAGAAAAGAAACAGCAAAATTCTAATGGCTATGAACCGACAGTAACCATAAAAACAAGAAAAATAGGTTCAGCTGTTGAAATACAAATTAGTGACAACGGAAATGGGATTTCGCAAAAAGTATTGGACAAAATTTATCAACCCTTTTTTACTACCAAACCTCCTGGCGAGGGCACAGGGTTGGGATTAAGTATGAGCTTCGATATTGTTACCAATAGTCATGGTGGAAAATTAGAAGTAGATACCATAGAAAATGAAGGCACCACTTTTACAATTATTTTACCCATTTAAATAGAAAGCAGATGAAAGTATTAGTTGTTGATGATGAAAAAGATGTTCAAACCCTTTTTGAGCAGCGCTTCCGAAAAGAAATTAAACAAAGTCAAATGAATTTTGCGTTTGCATTTTCAGGAGAAGAAGCGATTAAATATATGCAGGCAAATGAGCATGAAGCGGTACTTATACTTTCTGATATAAATATGCCGGGCATGAGTGGTTTGGAACTTTTGAAAGTTATTAAAAATACTTATGAAAAACCGCCACCGATAGTAATGATGATAACTGCCTATGGAGATGCTGAAAATTATAATGAAGCTATGAAACTGGGAGCTGATGATTTTTTAACCAAACCCGTAGATTTTGCTGCATTGAAAGAAAAGCTAAAAAACAAATTTCCATGACAAAGATATTAGTAGCTGATGATGAGGCCGATCTGGAGACTTTAATCCGGCAAAAGTTTCGTCAAAAGATTAGAGACAAACATTACCATTTTGTTTTCGCCAGCAATGGCAGAGAAGCATTGGAAAAAGTAACTCAATTTCCGGATATTGATATTGTTTTAAGCGATATTAATATGCCCGAAATGGATGGACTTACCTTGCTCAATATGCTAACTAAAGTATGTCCCCTGATTCAAACGATAATGGTATCTGCCTACGGGGATATGGATAATATCCGCACAGCAATGAATCGGGGTGCCTATGACTTTGTAACAAAACCAGTAAATTTTGAAGACCTGGAATTAACGGTGGAAAAAACCATTCTGCATGTAAGACAGATCAAGGAAACCTTGCAGGCCATCAAAGAAAATAATATTCTCAAAATGTATGTAGATCATAATGTACTCAGCTTCATGGGCAAAAGAGAATATGAAACGTCTTTAACTGCCAATGAAACTATTGAGGCCACTGTGGCTTTCATTGACATTTGCAGTTTTACCACCATAAGCGAAAAAGAATCTCCGGATGTGGTGATAAAAATGCTGAACTGTTATTTTGATGTCATGGTAAAAGAAATTATTGCTCAGGGAGGCATCATTGATAAATTTATTGGCGATTGCATTATGGCAGTATTCAAAGGAGAATACCACCTGGACCGCGGTATTGAGGCATGCCTGAGCATTAGAAATGCCATTGACAATTTACCGGTTGAAAATAATTTTTCTGCACGGGTATCCATTGGAATTCACAGCGGTGAAATGATTTCGGGTAACATAGGATCGGCAACATTAAAAAGATTAGATTATACCGTTATTGGTAATACGGTAAACACAGCTCAGCGCTTACAAAGCGTTGCAGGTATCAGCAAGATAGTGATTGCGGAAAATTGCTATGAAAAAGTAAAACAATCTTTTCAGTGTATTAAAATAGGAAAAGCAATTCTTAAAAATAAATCAGAAGAAGTTACGCTTTATGAAGTAATCAATTAATACTTAAAGGAAAATGAAATTTGAACAGGTTTATGATTTTTTGACAAGTAAGCTAGAGCACGAATTGCCTGCCTATATTACTTACCATAATGTACATCACACAAAAAGAGTTGTTCAATATGCCAATCATTTAGCCGATGAAGAAAAAATTGCTGATGATGATCTGATCTTGCTAAAAACAGCGGCATTATTTCATGATTCCGGTTTTTTACAACATCACGTGAATCATGAACATTTGTCATGCCTGATAGCAAGAAAATACCTTCCTGATTTTGATTATAATACCGAACAAATAGATCAAATATGCAGCATGATTATGAGCACGGAAATACCACAATCACCTCAAAATCATGTAAGTAAAATCCTTTGCGATGCGGATCTCTATTATTTGGGAGGTGATGAGTATGAAGAATATTCAGACAACCTTTTTGCAGAATTCAAAAGATACGGATTTATAAAAAACCGGTCAGATTGGAATATTAAACAAGTTAACTTTTTATCTTCTCACCACTATTACACTATTACAGCAGAAAAGGAAAGAGAGGAAAAAAAGAAATTGCACCTTAAGCGGCTTCAGGCAATTATTACAGGATCTTTAAAAGCACATCAAAAAGCCTCTGCATCAGAAATGATAACGGATTTCATATTCGTTATTCTGGGAGTTATTCTGGCAGGTTTTGCATTAAAATGTTTTTTAGTACCCAATAAATTCTTTGATGGCGGCATCACCGGTATTTCCTTATTGTTACACGAATTATATCACGTAAATCTGGCAATAGTTATTGTGTTGCTTAATTTACCATTAATAATTATCAGCTATTTTACTGTGGGAAAAAAGTTTGCTATCCGTACCATAATGAGCATTTTATTGTTGAGTATTTGCCTTTGGCTTCTTCCGGAAACCTCGCTCACTTCCGACAAATTATTGATCTCCATTTTTGGGGGAGTATTCCTGGGTATTGGAATTGGATTTGTAATGCGATCCGGGGCAGCACTTGATGGAATTGAAGTGCTTGCACTCTATACTCTAAAACGCACTTCTTTTACCATTACTGAAATAATAATGGCCATCAATATTTTAATTTTCGCCGTCGCAGCATTTTCCTTCGGTATTGAAACAGCCTTGTATTCCATACTTACTTATTTTGCCGCAACCCGATGTATCGATTATGTAGTGGAAGGTATTCAGGCATACACAGGGGTAACCATTATATCAGGCAAAAGCGAATTGATTAAATATGAACTTGTAAATGGCTTAAAGAGAGGCATTACAGTTTATAAGGGGGAACGCGGGTTTTTGCCCGGCAAGTTTGAGGTTAGCGCCGATTGTGATATTATTTTTACCGTAATAACCAGGTTGGAATTAAGAAAGTTGAAAAACCTGGTATATGATTTAGATCCCAAAGCGTTTGTATTTGCAAATACAATTAAAGAAGCGGCAGGCGGAATAGTTAAAAGAAGGAATCAACATTAATCCGTTTTAACTTTTTCTAAGAAATCAATTAACCGTCCTGCTACTTCTCATTTATATTTGCTTTTTATGATCAGGCGCGTTTTTTCCCTTTATAAAAAATCTTATGGCGGCCTTTCTTCCGGCACCTGGTGGCTTTCACTGGTGATGCTGGTGAATCGCATGGGTACCATGGTCATCCCTTTTATGACTATGTATTTAACCCAGCATGATGGTTTCGCCATTGATAAAGCCGGTTTGGTTATGAGCATTTTTGGAGTTGGAGCCATCGCAGGCGCATTGATAGGAGGCAAGCTTGTTGATACAATTGGCTATTATTATGTGCAGTTGTTCGCTTTGATTGGAGGCGGAACTTTTTTTATCGTTTTGGGACAAATGACCTCCTATTTTTCTATTTGTGTGGTAACCTTTATTCTGGCGATGCTGAATGAATCTTTTCGGCCGGCTAACACCGTTGCTATCGCCCATTACAGCAAGGAGGAAAACCGCACCAGGTCTTATTCGCTCAACCGGCTTGCCATCAATCTTGGCTGGGCGGTTGGCGGCGCGTTGGGAGGGATTCTGGCAAGTTTTAATTATAACCTTTTATTCCTCGTTGATGGCTGTTCCAATTTGCTTGCGGCGGTTATGCTCTATATAACGTTGTCCCCTAAACGCAATCCGGCAACTGAAGTGAAAAAGATGGATAAGAGCGCCATTAAAATTTCAGCTTATAAAGACAAAAAATACCTGGCTTTCGTTTTTCTTGTTTTTATTTTTGCCCTTTGTTTCTTTCAATTGTTTACTACTATTCCGGTTTTTTTTAAGCAGGATTTCAGGCTGAGTGTCTTTTTTATCGGAATGATCATGGCATTGAACGGACTGATCATTTCTTTCTTCGAAATGATAACCGTTTTCAGGCTGGAAGGAAGGAGACCGGCCCTGCATTATATTTCTCTGGGAACGGTGTTAGTGGCCGCTTCATTTTTATTGCTTAATCTGCCTGCCGGGAATTACGCGCTGATAGCTATTGTTTCGATGGTTATCCTCACTTTCGGGGAGATCTTTACCATGCCTTTTATGAACTCCTGGTGGATTGGAAGATCGACACAAAACAACCGTGGCCAGTATGCCGCACTCTTCACCGTCGCCTGGGCACTGGCACAAGCGATTGGACCTTATTCCGGAACTTTGTTAGTTGAGCACGGGAGTTATAAAGCGCTCTGGTATGTTATCAGCGCTGTTTGCTTTTTATTGTCGGTTTTTTTCTGGAGGCTGCATAAATCAAAATCATTTTTTTCTTCTTAGCATGACATGGCAGCTCAAGACCGTGTCTCTCTCCCTCGGAGGGCGGTCAGTGTGAGGCTTTATCTTCAAAAAAAGTCCGTTTGCTGTTGAATCAAATTCCACTTTAAATTTTACATATCCCTACTTTTTTTTAATGAAAAAAATCGCGGAGTAAAAATAAAATAATCCAAATCATGGACTTAAAATAGGGAACCATTAAGGAGTTAAGGAAATTAAATTAGACTATTTTCTATATCAATTTGGTATTAAACGTTCCCCCCGACCGTGTCCCTCTCCCTCGGAGAGGAAAAAAAGTCCGTTTGCTGATGTGTGTCTCCCAGTTTTTTATTGAATAAAAATCGCCCTAAACGTCCCTCAGACGGTGTCCCTTTCCCTCGGAGAGGGGTTGGGGTGAGGCCGGGTCGGGGTGAGGCTCCTATCTCTTCAAAAAATCTTCATAAGAAACCTGCATATAGGCTTTCCCGAATTTTATATCACTTGTGTCAAACCCCGGGGTTTTGTAGATGGTCTTTTTCGAAACGTTATCTATGGTTTCTGTGCCTTTAGGTGTAACAAAACCAAAGCCGTTATTAAATGAATAAAAGGCAAACTGATGCGCTGAGGAATCAAGAAGATCTTTTCCCCATTTGAAATCTTTGGTGGAAATTTTCAACTGATCCAGAAGGGTAGTGGCAAGATCTGTTTGGGATCCGATATTATCGACTGTGCCCTTCATTTTTAAAGCACCACCTGAAAAAATCAAGGGGATATGGAATTTGGAAGGCCGGTCATTAGGATCGTTTCCCGGGAGCGGATGACCGTGATCGGCAACAAAAACAACCAAAGTATTGTTCCACCAGCTTTCAGTTTTGCTTCTATTGATGAAATTCCCGACAATACTGTCAGTATAATAAACAGAGTTTTTGAAAAGGGTGGTTTCATCTTTTCCCGGGAAATGCGGAGTCATGGGAACATCATAGGGTTCGTGGCTGCTAAGGGTGAACAGCACGGAAAAGAATGGCGATTTTTCTTTTCGCAGATCCTCATAAAAACGGTTGAAAACATACTCGTCATGCACGCCCCAGGAGGTGGTTCGCTGCGAAATCGGAAATGAATATTTATCCGTAAGCTTATCGAAACCCACATTTACCAGGTAGGATTTAATGTTGGCGAATTCTAATTCTCCCCCGTAGGTGTAGGAGGAGGTGTAACCGGCATTTTTCAATGCCTTGTTCAGGGAAGGAAGCTCTCTGGTTTTGTTAGGCGTTTTTATGATCGAATTGATCGCCTGGTTAGGGTAGCCGCTTAAAATAGCGATCTGCCCTTTTTCGCTCCTGTCTCCGGCAGCGTAAATATTATTGAATAAGAGTCCGTCTGTTGCAATTTTATCGAGGTTCGGCGTAACGCCGGGAACTCCTCCGAGGCATCCTACCCATTTGGCGGTGTAACTTTCAAGGATAATAATAATGATATTAGGTTTTTCAACCGACAAAATGGAAGGGATTCGCATAGGACCCGTATCGTAGAGGCTTCCAACCAATTCTTCGGCTTTTTTTTCCGGAAAATAATCAAAGGGATTTTTTTCGTTGTTTTTATTCAGAATGGAGAACATGATATTCCAGGGCAGGTTGATTGCCGCATGATCGGCAAACAACTTTTCTGAAAAATAAACATCGCTGATATTGATCGGGATTTTTTGAATGCCGCCGCGGATGGGAACAAAAAGAAGTATCAACAGGAATGCAGAAAGTAGCAGGTCGCGAAAGTTGAACGCCTTTTGTTTCCTGTCAACATAAGAGTCGAAAAATCTTTTATAAATTGAAATGAAGAGCGCCGAGAGCAGAGCGAAAATCAAGAGCAATAAAATTACCGGCGATGACGAAACAGTGCCTGCCATTTCTTTTGGCGTTTTAAAATATTGCAGGGGGGTGGCGTCCATGCGGAATCCCCAGGCTGTATATAATTCAAGATCGGCTGTGGACAAGAATGAGAGTACGATCAAAAGAAGAAAAGTATAGGGCCTGATGATTTTTTTTACCGGAATATTCAGCAGGAATGATTTCAGAAAAAATAAAAAGAAAGGAAGGATGCAGATATAAGCTGTAAAAGAAATATCCATTCTCAAGCCATAGAAAAAAACTTTCAAAATCTCTAAGGCGCTTAAGGTTTTGCTTAGCGGATAATGATAAACAAGGAACGCGGCCCGGGCGACAATGAAAAATAAAAGCCAGTATAAAAAATAGGAAAAGTGTCCGTAATATTTTTTCACTTCGCAAAAATAAGGGCTTTGTATTTTATGCGACTATGAGTCATATAGTCCAATCTATTTTTTGCCGGCATAATGTCCTCTGATATGTGCAAGGAATCCTTCGGGCTATTGAGTAAATAAACAGGATATTGGATGCCGGGAGGTTGATCCAGCGCATATTTAAAAAGCCCCGCGAATGGCGGGGCTTTTTAAATATGTAGAACGATGAAGATTATAAATTCTTCACTGTTGTTGTAGTAGTGACTTTGCTAGAGGTAGGAAATTCCTGGCCCATCACGCTCACAACGCCAGTAGCATCGGTGGTGGTAGTGTTTGACTGGATTACCCCCGTTTTAATATCTACTTTTTCTTCGCCTGAAAATTTTCCGGTTGTTTTTGTGGATACAGACATTCCCTGCATGTCCATTTTTGTATCTGTAGCAAGGGTGCCGCTTAATGCAATAGTTGCAATATTGCCGTTTACGGCCGTTACGCTATAATTAGTTGTTTTTGAAACGCCGTCTTTGTCAAATTTATTACTCCATGTAGAACCTGTTTTTACGTCTTTTGGCAAAGATTCAAAAGCCATTTCCGAACCATAGCCACTCTCCTCAAAATTCATCTGCCTGGAGATCAGGTCCATTGCCTGGGAGGCCGAATCACTTTTTGCGTTGGCTTTTTGCTGAACCACTTTTCCTGACCTGTCCACAACAATATTTTTGGGGTTGTTTATAAAATCCTTAAGCGCACTGCCCATCGGTCCATCGAGGTCTTCTTTCTTTTCAGAATCAAAACTTATCTCCTGGCCCATCTGAGTCATGTTCATTTTTACAGCAGTAACTGCGTTGGTCAGATTGTAATTATTATCCACGAGATCGTTGACAAGTATGCTATAGGTAGAGCTAACGTCGGCGGTAACTTCCATATCCTGGCCTTGCACTTGTGTGGTGCTTTCAGTTTTGATTTTATTTTCAACTAAATATTTTTGCCCCTTTTTTAAATTTAAAGAGTTGCCCTGGGCCAGCAAACCGGTTGAAACGCAGATAGCCGCCGCAACTAAAAATGATACTTTTTTCATCGAATTTTTTTTAATTTTTAAGAAGCAAATATAGGCTGGTTGAAATTATAAAATATTTTTAAAAAGGATATTTAACAGGGTAGAAAAAGATTCGTCACGGGTTGTTGGTAACAAGTGAACGGGTGCCGTTGGCGGTCTCCTTGAATTGGCCATGTTAGACAAGCGACAATTTAAAATTCAACTCTATGTCTAATAGAAAAAAAAGATTGCAACTCGTTTAAAAAATATTTGCCTTAACTTTTCATGAAAAAAATGAACGGGTATCATGAGTGGCTAATTCTCGCCTGGGTCATGTATTATGCGATTCATAGCATTGGGGCAGCTTCCCGGGTGAAATCCTTTTTTCAAAATAAAATGAAAAAATTTTTCCGGTATTACAGGCTTGCCTACTCGTTTTTTGCAACAGTTAGCCTGCTGCTGCTTTTATGGTATCAATATTCTTTTGAAAGTCCCCTGCTTTTTCATTCGACTCTTTTGAAATATATCTCTGTCCTCCTTCTTGTTTTGCCTGGAATGATGATCATGCTGATCTCAATAAAAAAGTATTTCTTTATGTTGAGCGGGGTGCGCTCCCTATATGAACCATCGGCACCCGTGGAACTGAAAGTAGAAGGCATCCACAGGTTTGTACGGCATCCGTTGTATTCAGGCACGATCCTTTTTGTGTGGGGATTGTTCTTTATTTTTCCAACGCTTGCCAACCTGATCGCTGCCACCTTATTGCTTTTCTATATTTTACTCGGAATAACGTTTGAAGAGGCGAAACTGAAAAAAGAATTTGGTAAAGAATATGAAGATTACATATCCAGGGTGCCGATGCTGATACCGGATTTTAAGAGAAGGAAATAAAAAAGGACGTCCCTCATGAGCGCTCTTCTCATCCTGTCAATGCTGATCCGGATGCCGTTGTCCTGCAATTACATATTTGCCTGCTGCAATATTGTATTCATCTGTCACTGTGGTGAAGTAAGCATGGCAGAGCCTGCAAGGCCCTTTGCAGGCCTTGAAAGTGTTCAGGTGTTTAAAACAACGAAAATTCCCCATAGAAAAACTTTAAATTTGACATCACTTTTAAAAAAAAATAATGAATTTTTAGTAGACGGGAATAGGGTTGAGATGCGATGGAAATACTAAAAGAATACATACCCATGAAAGGAATGTTTAAACCTAAGATTTTTGATACTCTAAAAAACTATTCCGGAAAACAACTTTCCAATGATGTATTGGCAGGCATCATTGTCGGGATTGTGGCTTTACCTTTGGCTATCGCCTTTGCCATTGCTTCGGGAGTCACTCCGGAGAAAGGTCTAATCACAGCGGTCGTAGCAGGGTTCATTATTTCTGCTATGGGCGGAAGCAGGGTTCAGATCGGCGGCCCTACGGGTGCTTTTATTGTAATCGTTTATGGAATCGTACAGATGTATGGAGTCAGTGGCTTGATTGTCGCGACTTTTATGGCAGGAATCATGTTGATCATCATGGGCTTTGCAAGATTGGGTACTGTTATTAAATTTATCCCTCATCCCCTAATCATTGGTTTTACAACAGGCATTGCGGTTATCATTTTCTCCTCACAGGTAAAGGATTTTCTGGGACTAAAAATGGAAGCGGTTCCTGCTAATTTTTTAGAAAAATGGAGCGCTTATTTTAGAAATATACATAGCGTTAATCTATATGCAATACTGATTGCGGCAGTTACTATAGTGATCATAATTCTTTGGCCAAAAGTGTCAAAGAAAATACCCGGTTCTTTGATCGCTATTTTAATTACTACGGCAGCAGTTCAATTCTTGAAATTACCTGTCGAAACTATTGGAAGCCGCTTTGGAATTATCTCTTCCTCGTTTCCAAAACCTGAAATTCCTATGGTGGATTTCGCGACTATTAAACATTTGATTCAGCCGGCATTTACTATTGCCCTATTATGCGCCATAGAATCTTTATTGTCGGCAGTGGTTGCTGATGGTATGATTGGGGGAAATCACCGGTCGAACATGGAATTGGTGGCCCAGGGAACCGCTAATATTTTTTCTTCCTTATTTGGCGGAATTCCTGCCACCGGCGCAATAGCCCGTACGGCAACCAATGTAAAAAATGGTGGCCGCACACCTATTGCGGGTATTGTGCATGCTTTGGTACTTTTAATAATCCTGCTCATTGCCGGGAAATGGGCCTCTTATATTCCGATAGCCAACCTTGCAGGAATATTAGTGATCGTGGCTTATAACATGAGTGAGTGGAGGAATTTCAAATCCATATTAAAAGGGCCGCGGGGAGATGTGGCAGTATTACTAATAACTTTTTTTCTGACGGTTTTAATTGACCTTACTGTTGCTATCGAAGTTGGAATTGTACTGGCAGCATTTTTATTTATGAGAGATATGATTCGTTTTAGCGATGTAAGTATATTAACCCGCGAAATTGATGACGACCAGTTTGGTTATGATTTGGTGGATGGAAAATATCAGATACCCAATTTGGTAGAAGTTTTTGAAATTACCGGGCCGTTATTTTTTGGCGCTGCTTATAAATTCAAAGATGCCATGCAATTTATTGAAAAGCCAACAAAAGTCTTAATCATTCGGATGCGACACGTGCCCATTATTGATGCTACCGGAATTCAAACATTAAAAGAAGTGTATGCCCACTCAAAAAAACATCACAAAAAGATCATTTTATCAGAGATAAACAGCAGCCAGGTGATGAAAGAGCTAAAGGATGCACGCCTGATATTTGCAATAGGAAAAGGAAATGTAGCAGATACTTTTGAAGATGCATTGACAAGAGCTAATATCCTGCTTGCTAATCAATTTTAAATGATGTTAGAGCTGGAACCCTTTGAACCATAACTTGCCCAAGAATGTTCCATCAAAGTGAGTGGCTGAAAGTTTGATTATGGTTAGTTAATTGTTGAACCGTTTGAGGAACCCTGTGTTCCATCGGGCTGGCTGCCGTAGTTTCGTGAATTTTACCGATAAACCATTAAGGGAATATTCATGGTCATTCCGCCTAATTGAGGGGATATTTTTCAATAGCTGAAAATTGCATCACTTTACTCATGAAAAATTGGTGTGTGGTAAATTACCTCGCCCTGGTTGGTGTCCCCTCCGAACCATTTCAGGTAGCTGGATCTTAAGAGAAGGAAATAAAAAAGGGCGTCCCTGAGGGACGCCCTTTGCATTGGAAATATCGATCTTAGCCGATTAATTTCACATTAACGGCATTCATGCCTTTTTGTCCATTTTGCAAGTCAAACTCCACTTTATCGTTTTCTTTAATTTCGTCAATTAATCCGCTTGCGTGAACGAATGTTTCTTTAGAAGAATCATCGTGTTTGATAAAACCGAACCCTTTTTCAGAGTTGAAAAATTTAACGGTTCCTGTGTTTTTGTTGTCCATTGTATTGTGTTGTTTAAAAAAATTAGGTGCGAAGATAGGGTTTATAAACGGAATTAGGGGTGGATTAATGGAAAGAAGGGCAGATTTAACTTTTAGGAATCGTTGTTAGGTGCCAGGCTTCAGGTATTAGGTGTTGCTTCTCCATTTGTTTTCCACGCTTCTTTAAATTCCGCGCTTTCGGTTTTTTTTATTTTATCCCAAAATGTGAAATACAATCCGTAATTACATTTGAATTGCTTATGATGAAGAGAATGGTGTGTGGCGCCGATCACCCATCTGGATAAAAGGTTATTTGATTTCCGGGGATAGATCTCTATGTTCAGGTGATTGATTACGCTACTGAAAGTCATGAGCGTCAGTACTGCGATGATCACATAATAATGCATGGGCAAAACGAGCAGCACGGCGGGCAGGAATACCGCCTGAAGCAATCCTTCTAAAGGATGAAAAGAAAAAGCGGTAAATGGAGAAGCGATAAGACTTTCATGGTGCACTTTATGAACAATTCGGTAAACCGATGGAATATGCATCCAGCGATGGATCCAATAATAATACGTTTCATGCAATAACATAAAGATCACGAGGCTTGCAGGCAAATAAAACCAGCCATATAAATTGATTTCAGTGTAAATTTTTGTGAAACCTTTTTGCCATAATATCACGGTAAAAGCGCCCGCTATTGAAAAAAGCAGGGAAGTGGTGAGACTCCATTTTATTTCTTTTTTGAATTGATTTCGCGGGTATTTCTTTTTGTTGATTTTTCTTTTTTCAAATTTGGAAGGAAACCAGGTATAGAAAATCAAATAGAATAAGCCAGCTATTAAAAAATATCTGCCTGTAATGATTATGAAAAAAATCAGGGTCAGTAAAACAAGCCAGTTAAAAGACGCAAAATCAGGGAGATTCATGCTGCAAATAAAGAAAAATTAAGATCAATTGGATTTAAAAAGATTATAATTGTAACCATGTTTACAAAACTTTTTTTTCTTATTTCATTTACATTTCCCGTCATGATCAAAGCGCAGGAAAATAAAAGGGCAAGGGATTATGGAGTTAAAATTGGTGTGATGAAGCCCGGAAAGCTTAACGCCATCACTGATGTTGCGGGAGTGAAAGTGGGGCAAACCACTTTAATGGAGGGCGAAAACGTGCGCACAGGCGTAACGGCGATTCTGCCTTATGAAGGAAATATTTTTCAGCAAAAGGTTCCAGCCGCGGTTTTTGTTGGCAATGGTTTCGGCAAACTCGCGGGAAGCACACAGGCAAACGAACTGGGCAATCTTGAAACTCCCATTGTGCTCACCAATACACTCAATGTTTCCACAGCAATGGATGCCCTGATTAGCTACACCCTGGATCAAAAAGAAAATGAAAAGGTGCAATCGGTAAATGCGGTGGTAGGGGAAACAAATGACGGTTTTCTGAATGATATCCGCGGAAGGCATATAAAGAAAGAAGATGTTTTAGCTGCGCTGAAAAATGCCACAGGTGGTCCGGTAGAAGAAGGTGCAGTGGGCGCGGGAACGGGAACGGTTTGTTTTGGCTATAAGGGCGGCATTGGTACGGCTTCCCGGAAACTTCCGGAAAGTATGGGCGGCTTTACGGTGGGTGTTTTGGTCCAGACGAATTTTGGTGGTGTCCTTCAGATTAATGGTGTTCCGGTTGGAAAGGAATTGGGAAAATTCAGTTTTAGCAACGAGCTTTTAAACAATGTGGACGGATCCTGCATGATGATTATAGCCACGGATGCACCGCTCGATCACCGAAATCTCATGCGCCTTGCCAAACGGGCGATGCTGGGCTTGGGAAAAACCGGAGGCATTGAATCTAACGGTAGCGGCGATTATGTGATTGCGTTTTCCACTGCCGAAAATGCAAGGATTCCTCATGCTGCAAAGGAGCTAATAATAAATTATCCGGTTTTGCTCAATGACGCCATGTCGCCATTGTTCATGGCTACGATAGAAGCAACTGAAGAGGCAATCGTGAATTCATTATTTGCTGCGAAAACCATGACGGGAAGAGATGGAAACAAAACAGAGGCATTGCCTTTAGATAAAGTGATTCCTATTTTGAAAAAATACAACGGTTTGCAGAAATGACAGAGATAAATCCACTCCTGTAAGTCCCAACTATCTGATGTGAGCAATGAGCAAATGCTTTAAAACCAATTTAAAATGACTGAAACTTATTCAATAATTAACGGCGATTTCGTTCCGAAGGAGGAGAGCAAAATCTTAATTTCCGACCTTTCCGTTCAACGGGGTTATGGAATTTTTGATTTCTTCCTGACGATAAACAACCAGCCCGTTTTTTTGGACGATCATCTTGACCGTTTTTTTTATTCTGCTTCGCAGATGAGGCTCGAACGTGATTTGAATCGTGAAGAATTGAAAGCCCTCATTCACACATTAATAGAAAAAAATGGCATTCCCGATTCCGGAATCAGGATCACCTTGACGGGTGGTTATTCTGAAGACGGGTATAATTTGGGAAAGCCCAATTTATTGATCACCCAAAACGCTTTCTCTTTGAATATTGCAAATAAAGGCATCAGCCTGATAACTCATGAGCATCAAAGGCAATTGCCTTTTGTGAAGACGATCGATTATCTTATGGCCATAAGGCTGCAATCGCTGATAAAAGAAAAAAACGCGGACGATGTGTTGTATTATAATGAAGAAGAAATTACAGAATGCCCTCGTTCCAATTTTTTCATTGTCAACTCCAAAGATGAAATCCTCACTCCCTCAAAAAATATTCTAAAGGGAATCACCAGGAAAAAAATCCTTGAATTGTCAGGCTTTACATTCCTGGAAGTGCCTGTGACCCTCAATGATTTGGCCATGGCGAAGGAGGCATTTGTTAGCAGCACAACAAAAAACATTTTACCCGTACTTGAAGTTGATGGAAAACCTGTAGGAAATGGGAAACCGGGAAATATAACAAAAGCCCTTTTGGGAAAACTGTTAGAATTAAAAGTGAACCCTTGATGAATCATGAACGAAACAAAAAATATTCAAAAAAAGTTCGTCTGCTGGCGCCAGCCGGGCAATTACATGAATATGATACTAATGGCTTTTAGGATCCAAACCTATATAAAGAAATAGGTAAAAAAAAGTCCGTTTGCCAGGATAGGCTCTTAGAATTGAACTCAACCCTTCATACATCTTTTTTCAATCCTTGTTGAAAATAGTGAAATAAAGTCCGTTTGCTGGTCCTTACCCAAAACACCGTGAGCAGCTATCTAACTATAAAATGCCACTTTACTTATTATTAATCCTCCTGGTTAATAATCATCCTGGGGAATATTGTCATTATCCGCTCCAAGGCTGTAATCGTTATTTTCCTCATCTTCCTCTCCAATATCTTCTTCGTCGTCATCGAGTTCATCACCGGGAATGTCAAGATCGCTCGCCGTAATATTTTTATTAAAACTACCTTCATTGAGTGGAGTGCCATCTTCATCGGTATTGTCTAAAGCCGCATCCCGTAAATTTTCATCATCGCCCGGCATGTCATTTCCCGCTATGGCAAGATCCCGCTGCTCGGCAGGGCTAACATTTGAGTCCGGATTTTCGATTATATCTTCATCAATATCGTCATCAAACACGTCATCGCCTTCTTCATCTGCGGATGAAGCGGTGGTATCGGCCATTTCACCCAGCGGCGCAGGCACGAAATCTTTCTGCCCTGGAATTTCATTTACATCAGGGATACTTATTTCCGTTATTTCATCATTTTCCATCTTTTTGCGATCTTTCTCAGGATCGATCAGGTCAGAAAGCTCATCTTTTCTCGGATTATTTTTATTTTCTTGCATAATAAAAGCTTTACTTTTACACCCATAAATTTAATGCCAGTAATGGTTTTAAAAGTTTTTTTTAAAAGAGCAGATAATTTTTTTGTTTTTTCCATGAATCAACCTACTTTTGCACTCCCAAAATAAAATGGGATTAAAAGTTCTTTAAAATGTCTCAGAGAATCAGGATAAAACTTCAGTCTTACGACCACAATCTGGTTGATAAATCAGCAGAAAAAATTGTGAAAACTGTTCGTAGCACAGGTGCAGTAGTAACAGGACCTATTCCTTTACCGACTCACAAGAAAATATTTACTGTATTGCGTTCGCCGCATGTAAATAAAAAGGCACGTGAGCAGTTTCAGTTATGCACGCACAAACGTTTGCTGGATATTTATACCAGCAGTTCAAGAACCGTTGATGCGCTTTCAAAGCTTGATTTGCCATCTGGTGTTGACGTTGAGATCAAAGCATAACCCAAACCTTTCTTCTAAAGGAGGATGGAGCGGAAAAGTTCTTATAAAAAATTGTAACACTCATCTCCGGCTTTTGCCGGAGCGCTGGGTATAATAAAATAGAAATGAAAAGTATTATTGGAAAAAAAGTTGGCATGACCAGCATTTTCGATAATAATGGCAGGCAGACAGCCGTGACCATTATTGAAGCTGGGCCATGCGTGGTAACGCAGAAGAAAACCGTGGAAACAGACGGTTATAATGCAGTTCAGATCGCTTTTGGCGACAAAAAAGAAAAGCATACTCTCCTCTCAGAAAAAAGCCATTTTGCAAAAGCAAATACTCCGGCAAAAAAATTCGTAAAAGAAATCCGCGATAGCGAAACAGATAAGAATGTGGGCGACACCATTGGTGTTGAGATCTTCGCCGAAGGCGATAACATCATTGTTACCGGCACCTCAAAAGGGAAAGGTTTCCAGGGTGTTGTTAAACGTCATGGCTTCCATGGTGTAGGTGAACAATCCCATGGTCAGCACGACAGGCAGAGAGCTCCCGGTTCCATTGGTGGTTCCTCATATCCTTCAAGGGTATTCAAGGGAATGCGCATGGCTGGCCGCATGGGCAACGATAAAGTTCAGATGAAAGGCCTGAAAGTGGTGAAAATCTTCCCTGAAAAAAATTATTTATTAATCAGCGGTTCGGTTCCCGGCCATAACGGTTCAATCGTTTTAATCCAGAAATAATATGCAAGTAGATATAATTAATATAGAAGGAAAAAAGACTGGCAGAACCATTGAACTGCCGGATGAAATCTTTGGCGCAGAACCCAACAGTCACGTTATCTGGCTTGCGGTTAAGCAATATCTTGCGGCTCAACGCCAGGGAACTCACAAAGTAAAAACGCGTGCCGAAGCGCAGGGATCTTCCAAAAAGCTTCATAAGCAAAAAGGAACCGGCGGTGCCCGTAAAGGAAATCTTCGTAACCCTTTATACAAAGGTGGTGGTACCGTTTTCGGACCTAAACCACATGGCTACGATTTCAAATTGAACCGCAAAGTAAAAGATCTTGCCAAGATCGGCGCTTTAAGCAGCAAGGCTAAGGACAATAAGATTTTTGTTTTGGACGATGGTTCTCTACAATTGGAAACTCCAAGCACAAAGAAGATTACACAGATTTTCAACAGCATTGAAAACGGTGGGAGAAAAACACTGTTCGTAATGCCTGAGCATAATGAAAATATGTACAAAAGCTTCCGTAACGTTCCTTCCATTTGCGGAACATTATTAAGCGATATTAACACTTACGATATTGTAAATGCCGATTCAGTAGTCTTTACCGAGAGCGCAGCCAAAATATTTGTAGAAGAAAACACAGAAGCTGCAGAAGCTTAAATAAACCATACCGATTGAATCGGGACAAAAATTAAGAACATGAAATTGTCTGAAGTTTTAATAAAGCCGGTATTATCAGAGAAAGTCAACGGATTGACTGAAAAGTTCAACCGCTATACTTTCATTGTTAACAGAAAGGCCAATAAACTGGAAATCAAGAAAGCAGTAGAAGAATTCTATGGCATCCAGGTGCAGGAAGTGAATACGTTGACTATGCCTTCGAAAGTAAAACAGCGCAATACGAAAGCCGGATTGCTTACAGGTCGCAAGCCTGCAAAAAAGAAAGCAGTAGTAACGGTAGCCGAAGGCGAAACCATTGACCTGTACGGAAACGTATAATTTAAAAGATAAACAATAATTTAAAATAGAATAGGTTTAGGATAATTTATCCCGCCGAATTTCTAAAATCATAAATCATGGCTTTAAGAAAATACAAACCGACCACCGCAGGAACCCGCTGGAGAATTGGTAACGCCTATGCGGAAGTTACTACCAATGTGCCTGAAAAAAGCCTCGTAGAAAAAGTTCACCATACGGCTGGACGCAACTCTCAGGGCCGCAGAAGTATGCGCTACCTTGGAGGTGGTCACAAGAGAATGTACCGCATTATCGACTTTAAAAGAGATAAGAAAGATATTCCGGCAACTGTTAAAACTATTGAATACGATCCAAACAGGACGGCCTTCATCGCTTTGATCGCTTTTGCTGATGGTGAAAAAAGATACATTCTTGCTCCAAGAGGTTTGCAGGTAGGCGCAACCATCATCAGTGGTGATGCCGTAGCTCCGGAATTAGGGAATGCATTGAAATTGAAAAACATGCCTTTGGGTACTGTGGTTCATAATATCGAAATGCAACCTGGACAAGGTGGAATCCTGGTAAGAAGTGCAGGTTCTTCTGCACAGCTGGCCAACAAGGAAGAAAAGTTTGCAGTATTGAAAATGCCAAGTGGTGAGTTAAGAAAAATCCTTATCAACTGTTTTGCAACGGTTGGTGAAGTGAGCAATAGTGACCACAGTCTTGAAAGCAAAGGTAAAGCCGGAAGAAACCGCTGGTTGGGTATTCGTCCAAGAACCCGTGGTGTGGCCATGAACCCTGTTGATCACCCGATGGGTGGTGGTGAAGGAAAGGCATCAGGTGGACATCCGCGCAGCCGTACAGGTAAATATGCAAAAGGTGAAATTACCCGTACCCGTGGGAAAGGCTCTGATAAAATGATCATCCAAAGAAGAAACGGTAAGAAATTGCCGAATAAATAAGAAGGTGTCAGGTATACCAGGCATCGGTGCCCGGTATCAGGAATGAAAAAAAAAATTAAATAAGAGTTTGCTAAACAATTCGCAAATCTAAAATCACAAATCGAATATGGCTCGTTCAATTAAAAAAGGTCCTTATGTAGAAGCAAAGCTGGAAGATAAAGTGCTTGGCATCAACGAAGGAACAGCAAAAAAAGGTGTTATTAAAACATGGTCGCGCAGGTCAACAATTACGCCCGACTTTGTTGGACATACTTTCGCCGTTCATAACGGGAATAAATTTATTCCGGTTTATGTTACAGAATTTATGGTAGGCCATAAACTCGGTGAATTTGCACCTACAAGAAACTTTAAAGGACATTCAAGTAAAAAGATTGCATAATTAGGTATCAGGTACGAAGTATCCGGATATCAAATATCAAGAAATAAAATAAATATGGAAGCAGTAGCAAAACTTAATAATTATCCCACATCGCCGCGCAAAATGCGTTTGCTGGCTGATTTGATTCGCGGACTGGAAGTAGAGAAGGCTTTGGGCATTTTACAATTCAACCCGAAACATCCTGCTGTGCCGATGTATAAATTATTAAAGAGCGCCATCAATAACTGGGAACAAAAAAACTCTGACGAAAAGGTTGAAGATGCGGGCCTGATTGTTAAAACTATCATGGTGGATTGCGGAAGAGTGATCAAGCGTATGCGCCCTGCTCCACAAGGACGCGGCTATCGGGTGCGCAAACGCAGCAATCATGTTACTATCGTTGTTGACAGCAGCATTAATGGCACAGTAAGTGCGCCAAAAAAAGTTACGGCGAAAGCTGAGGCGAAACCTGTTGAAGCAGCTCCGGAAGCAGTAGTTGCAAAGAAACCTGCGGCAAAGAAAACCACCGCTAAAAAGGAAGGTGCAACAACAAAAAAGGCCAAACCTGCAGTAGAGAAAGCAGAAAAGAAATCATCAGACAAAAACACAAAATAAAAACCGAATAATGGGTCAAAAAACAAATCCGATTGGTGCAAGGTTAGGAATCATTCGTGGATGGGACAGTAACTGGTTTGCAAATCCTAAAGATTACGCAAAAAAGCTGATAGAAGATGATAGGATCAGAACATACCTGAATGCACGTATCAACAAAGGCGGAATAGCTAAGATTGTTATTGAACGTACCCTTAACAAGCTTATCGTTACTATCCACACGTCCAAGCCAGGGATCATCATTGGTAAAGGTGGCGGAGAAGTTGACCGTATAAAAGAAGAATTAAAAAAATTAACCGGAAAGGACGATGTTCAGATCAACATCCTTGAAATTCGCCGCCCGGAACTCGATGCAAATATTGTTGCTGACACTATAGCGAAGCAGATTGAAAACCGCATTAACTATAAAAGAGCCATCAAAATGTCAATTGCATCGGCTCTGAGAATGGGTGCTGAAGGAATTAAAGTTAGAGTTGGCGGTCGTTTAGGCGGTGCGGAAATAGCACGTAGTGAAGAGATCAAACAAGGACGTACCCCATTGCATACCCTTCGCATGGATATCGATTACGCGAATGTATTTGCTCAAACAGTATATGGAAAGATCGGTATTAAAGTGTGGATCTGTAAAGGAGAGGTTTTAGCAAAACGCGATCTGAATCCTAATATCATTGCCGGTGGTGGAAAGAATGAAAATGAAATGCAGGGCGACAGAAGAGGCGGTGGATTTGGTGACAGAAGAGGTGGCGGTGACCGCGGTGGAGACAGAAGAGGCGGCGGTGATAGAAGAAGCGGCGGTGGAGCACCAAGAGGCGGAAGAAGATAAAAAATTTAAGAATACTATTTTAGAAAAAATTTGGCGGCATTAAAACACTGCCGGAAACAATAAACAACACATTATGTTATCTCCAAAAAGATCGAAGCACAGAAAGATGCAGAAAGGCCGTATGAAGGGCGATACAAAACGCGGAGCTACTATTGCTTTTGGAACCTTCGGGTTGAAAGCTTTGGATTCCGTTTGGTTAACTAACAGGCAAATTGAATCTGCCAGGCAGGCGATGACGCGTCATATGAAACGTGAAGGAAATGTTTGGATCAGAATTTTCCCTGATAAGCCAATCACTAAAAAGCCCGCCGAAGTGAGGATGGGTAAAGGTAAAGGTAACCCTGAATACTGGGCTGCTGTCGTTCAACCGGGAAGAATTCTTTTTGAAGCCGATGGTGTTCCCTTACAGGTTGCTAAAGAAGCTTTCGAACTTGCCGCGCAGAAGTTGCCGATCCAAACAAAATTTGTTGTTAGAAGGGATTATGAGGCGTAAGATGAAAATAGGATGCAAGTCCTGATTTATAAGTAAATAAAGTATCAAATAAGAATACAATGTCAAACAGAAACGATTTCGTAAACAGCTTGAAAGATATGAGTGAACAGGATCTTCAATCGAGGATCAGCGAAGATGAGTTGCGATTAAAGAAATTAAAATTTGCCCATGCGGTTTCTCCATTGGAAAACCCTATGAGCATCAGGGATTTGAGAAAAGACCTGGCTCGCGTTAAAACAGCATTAAGCAAAAAACAATTAGTGGGTTAATCGCCGTTTAGCGCATTATCAAATTATCAAATTTAATAAAATGTCCGAAAGAAATTTAAGAAAAGTAAGGACTGGTGTAGTTTCCAGTAACAAAATGGATAAAACCATTACCGTAAAAGTAGAGAGGAAAGTTAAACATCCTCTTTATGGAAAATTCGTGAAAAAAACTACCGGCTTTCATGCACACGATGAAAAGAACGAGTGCAGCATTGGTGATCTTGTTAAAATCATGGAAACAAGGCCAATGAGCAAAACAAAGCGCTGGAGGCTTGTTGAGGTTATTGAGAAAGTTAAATAACCCGTTGTCGCCGCGGTGCGATTTAAAAAGCAAAAGAATAATAAAATATAAAATTGATCGGATAGCGGCTCAATAGCATCGCGTCAAAGGTCTAAAAATCAAAATAAAATGATTCAGCAAGAAAGCAGGCTTAATGTAGCAGACAACAGCGGAGCAAAAGAAGTGTTGTGCATCAGGGTTCTTGGTAATTCAGGACAGGATTATGCGCATGTAGGGGATAAAATCGTGGTAACTGTAAAAGACGCCATTCCTGCAGGTGGAATTAAAAAGGGAACAGTAAGCACAGCGGTTATTGTTCGCACGAAAAACAAACTTCGCCGCAAAGACGGTTCCTATATCCGTTTTGACGATAACGCTGTAGTTCTTTTAAACGCTTCAGACGAACCAAGGGGAACCAGGATTTTTGGCCCTGTTGCCCGCGAGTTAAGGGATAAAGGCTATATGAAGATTATTTCTCTTGCTCCTGAAGTATTATAATTGTATCTTTGCACCCCTTTTGAAAAAAGGGTATTTAATAAGTAATTTAATCAAGACAAAATATTTGTCAAAATGAAGACAAGATTTAAACCGAAGTTCAACATAAAAAAAGGCGATTCAGTGGTAGTAATTACCGGTGATGACAAAGACCTTAAGAAGCCGCGTAAAGTGTTGGAAGTAATAACAGAGAAGAATCGCGTGCTGGTAGAAGGGGTGAACATCGTTACAAAACACACCAAGCCTTCGGCGCAGAACACCAAAGGTGGAATCATGAAAGTTGAAGCGCCGATCGCCATTTCCAATGTGATGCTTTGGGATGCTAAATCTCATTCTCATACCAAGATCAGCAGAACCCGCGAAGCCGGAAAATTAATAAGAACAGCAAAAAAATCAGGGGAGGTAATTAAATAATGAGCACTGAAAAATATACTCCGAGACTGGCAGACAAGTACAAGAAAGAAGTGGTACCTGCCCTAATGAAAAAATTTGGTTATAAAACCGTTATGCAGGCTCCCAAGCTTACTAAGGTTTGCATTAACCGTGGTGTAAATGGCGCAGTTGCCGATAAAAAACTGGTTGATGTTGCTATTGATGAGTTAACAACCATTACCGGTCAAAAAGCGGTTGCTACCAATTCCAAAAAAGACATCTCGAACTTCAAACTCCGTAAAAACATGCCTATCGGGGCAAGAGTAACCTTACGCGGAGTGAACATGTATGAGTTTTTGGACAGGCTCGTTTCTGTTTCCCTTCCACGTGTTCGCGATTTTAAAGGTATCAATGACAAATCGTTTGACGGTCGCGGCAACTACACCTTAGGCGTAACTGAGCAAATCATTTTCCCTGAAATCGATATCGATAAAGTTAATAAAATTACCGGTTTGGATATCACTTTCGTTACAACTGCCAATACAAATGAAGAAGCGTTTGAGTTGTTGAAAGAATTGGGAATGCCTTTTAAAAACGTTAAAAAATAAAAAGCACCAGTGGAAAGCCTGAAGATTTCAAATTCGCTTTCTGCTAAAATTTAAATATAAAATCATGGCTAAAGAGTCTATAAAAGCAAGGCAAAGAAAGCGCGAGAAAATGGTTGAAAAGTTTGCCGAAAAAAGGAAAGCTTTGAAAGAAGCGGGAGATTACAGGGCGCTGGATCTTCTTCCTAAAAACGCATCACCTGTTCGCCTTAAAAATCGTTGCCAGCTAACAGGACGTCCAAGAGGTTATCTCAGGCACTTCGGACTTTCAAGAAATATGTTTCGCGACATGGCTTTGGAAGGAAAAATTCCCGGAGTGAAAAAAGCAAGCTGGTAAATCAGCTTCAGGCTTGTAGCTCACAGCTTAAAGCATTTATGGTATCGATGGATATCGCATTGTAATTAAAAAAAACTAAAAAGAAACACAAACAATGGTTACTGATCCTATAGCAGATTATTTAACAAGAATCCGCAACGCACAAATGGCCACCCACAGAATAGTGGAAATTCCGGCTAGCAATCTTAAGAAGCGCATTACTGAAATTTTATACGACAAAGGTTATATCTTAAAGTACAAATTTGAAGATGATTCCAAACAGGGAGTTATTAAAATCGCTTTGAAATATGATCCACAATCAAAAGTTCCGGCTATTCAAAGTCTGGAAAGAGTAAGCCGTCCCGGTTTGCGCACTTATTCCAAACCACAGGATTTCAAAAGAGTGAAAAATGGTTTGGGCATTGCTATTATATCTACTTCTAAAGGAGTAATGACAGATAAAGAGGCGAAAACTCAGAACGTGGGTGGAGAAATATTGTGCAATATTTATTAATAATTATGAATCTGCAATCCGGCTCAATTCTCTGGACTGTAGTCATTTTTATCATACTGTATTTGATATTCCGGATGATAATAAAGTCGGGAAATAAAGAGAAATAATAAACACAGGCAAGATAATTAAGCCTTAGTCGTGGCTGAACACTGCCAACTTTAAAACATAAAACTAAAAACCGACTATGTCAAGAATAGGAAAAAATCCCGTAACAATCGCCAAAGGTGTAAATGTTACCGTAGGTGCAGATAATGTAATCACTGTTAAAGGCCCCAAAGGCGAATTAAAACAGGCGATTGACCGCGATATTAAAGTTGAGGTAAAAGATGATAAGATCGAACTGGTTCGCCCTACCGATCAGATCCGCCATAAAGCTATGCACGGATTATACCGTTCATTGGTTCACAATATGGTTCAGGGAGTTAGCGAAGGCTATACAAAAACTTTGGAACTTGTGGGTGTCGGTTATAAAGCTTCCAACCAGGGAAATCTGTTGGATCTTTCTTTAGGATATTCACACAATATCATTGTTGAGATCCCTAAAGAACTTACTGTAGCGACCGCACAGGAAAAAGGTAAAAACCCAAAAATCACTTTATCAAGTATCGATAAACAATTGCTTGGACAGGTTGCCGCTAAAATCCGCAGCTTACGCAAGCCTGAACCGTACAAAGGAAAAGGTGTGAAATTTGAAGGTGAGATCCTTCGCAGGAAAGCAGGAAAGTCTGCAGGTAAATAACGCCCGCTGCTCCTGAGGGGCAAATGAAAAATAACGAATTAATAAGAATTTTGATCCTTGGATCAGAATACAAAATAAGAACAAAATGAACTCAAAAGTAAGTGCCAGGCAAAAAATCCGTTACCGCATCCGCAAAAAAATCAGCGGTAGCTCCACAAAACCCCGGCTTAGTGTTTTCAGAAGCAATAAGGATATTTATGTTCAGTTGATTGACGACGCGAGCGGAACAACCATTGCTGCTGCTTCATCAAGGCAGAAAGACATTGCTGCTCAAAAAGGCAACAAAGTTGAAATGAGCAAAATGGTTGGCGAAGCAATTGCCAGGAAATCTCAGGATCTTGGTATTAAAGAAGTGGTTTTTGACCGTAGCGGTTATTTATACCATGGCCGGATAAAAGCAGTGGCTGATGGCGCGCGTGAAGGTGGCTTGCAATTCTGATTTTTGACTTTAGGTTTAATCCGCAATGGGGAAAGCTCTATTTCAAAATCAGTAGAATAAAAAATAGTAAAACAAAATATAGTTTGGTTCATTTATAACCCAAACTCTAAAATTTTAAATCGACATAATGTTGAAAGCAAATACGCAAAAAATTAAAGGCGCTGATCTCGAATTAAAAGAGAAAGTGGTATCTATCAACCGTGTGGTAAAAACTACCAAAGGTGGCCGTGCATTCAGTTTCTCCGCTTTGGTTGTAGTCGGAAATGAGAACGGCGTAGTAGGCCAGGGTTTGGGTAAAGCCAAAGAAGTTCAGGAAGCCATTTTAAAGGGCATTGATGATGCTAAAAAGAACCTGATTAAAGTTCCTGTAGCTCACGGAACCATTCCTCATGAGCAATGGTGTAAAGAAGGTGCTGCAAAAGTTTTGATTAAGCCTGCTGCTCATGGTACAGGTGTAATCGCCGGAGGAAGCATGCGTGCAGTTTTGGAAAGCGCTGGTATTACCGACGTTCTCGCAAAATCTCTTGGTTCTGCCAATCCTCAAAATGTGGTTAAGGCTACTGTTAAAGCATTGTCTCTTTTGAAAGAACCGATTTCTGTAGCAAAGACAAGAAATATTTCTTTGAAGAAAGTTTTTAATGGCTAAAAATGCCCTTTCCTACGGGAATGAGGATAAAATTTTATAACATTTAAATAAATTCCTTTTGGAATTGCAGGATATGAAAAAGATTAAAATAACACAAATTAAAAGCGGCATAGATCGTTCTGAGCGTCAAAAGCTTACCTTGCAGGCTCTTGGTTTAAACAAGCTGAATGCCTCCAAGGAAGTAGAAGCCACTCCGCAAATTCTGGGGATGGTTAAGAAAGTAAATCATTTAATTAAAGTAGAAGAACTGGCATAACCGGTTTTTTTATTTTATACAATTTCAAAAGCGAGCTCCGGGTACCCGGAGCGTTAAGTTCAAAAAAAAGTACAGATGCAACTACACAATTTAAGACCTGCAAAAGGCGCAACACACAAAGAAAAGAGACTAGGTCGCGGTGAAGCTTCCGGTAAAGGTGGAACTTCCACCAAAGGTAACAAAGGCGGACAAAGCCGCGCAGGTTATAAAATTAAGATGGCTCACGAAGGTGGCCAGATGCCTATTCAAAGAAGAATTCCTAAACGTGGTTTCAAAAACAACAACCGCGTTGAATATAAAGTTTTCAATCTCGGACAAATCGATCAGCTGATCGAAAAGCACGAATTGAAGCAATTTGATGTTGACAGCCTCTATATCAATAATCTTATCAACAAGACCGATAGGGTTAAAATCCTTGGTAACGGCGTACTGAAAGCCAACATTCCTTTCAAGGTTAATGCAATCAGCGAAAAAGCTAAAGGCGCTATTGAAGCTGCCGGAGGAACCGTAGAAATTGTTAAATAATTAATAGATATTTGCAGGCCGGGATTCCGGCCTGCAAATATAAAATCTAGATAATTCTGTGAAGAAGTTCATCAAAACATTAAAGAACATTTGGACAATCGAGGATTTAAGAAATAAAATTCTAATCACTCTTGCGCTTATTTTTGTATACAGGATAGGTTCATATATTGTTCTCCCAGGAATTGATCCCAACAAGCTTACCAATTTGGAAAATAGTACCAAAGGGGGCATGCTCGGACTTTTAGATGCTTTCGTAGGTGGAGCTTTTTCGAAAGCCTCCATTTTTGCATTGGGAATCATGCCCTACATTTCGGCTTCCATCTTTATGCAATTGGTGACCATTCTTGTTCCCCAAATTTCCAAGATCCAGAAGGAAGGAGAGAGCGGGCAGAAAAAAATCAACCAGTGGACGCGTTATCTTACTGTTATTGTTACTGCCTTCCAGGCAGCCGCCTATATCGGTTTTCTTAAATCATCCAACAGAGATGCTTTATTGGAAGCCTATTCCGGTTTTTTCTGGGTTTCAACAGTGGTCATTCTTACAGTAGGAACGTTGTTTGTAATGTGGCTTGGTGAAAAAATCACCGATAAAGGTTTAGGCAACGGTACTTCGCTCATTATCATGATCGGAATCCTGGCACGTCTTCCACAATCTTTCTGGCAGGAGTTTCTTGCGAAGCAAACACGTGGCGGAGGAGGATTATTGATTTTTATGGTGGAAATTGCTGCTTTCATAGCTGTGATCCTAGGTCTGATTGTCCTGGTTCAGGGTGTTAGAAAAGTTCCGGTCAATTATGCGAAGCAGATTGTTGGAAACAGGCAGTTTGGCGGAGCAAGGCAATTCCTTCCTTTGAAAGTGAATGCTGCTGGTGTAATGCCAATCATATTCGCGCAGGCGATCATGTTCCTTCCAACCATTTTCGCTGGGTTCCAAACATCAGGAAAAAACTGGGCGGTATATTTTACCGATCATACCAATGGAGTTTACATGATTGTTTACGGACTGATGACTATTGGATTCACTTTTGTTTATACGGCGCTTATTTTCAATCCAAAGCAAATGTCTGATGATTTGAAAAGGAGCAATGGCTTTATTCCAGGCGTTAAACCAGGACAGCCAACAACCGATTACATTGGTACGATAATGGACAGGATCACTTTGCCTGGTTCAGTATTGCTGGCCGTGGTGGGAATCTTGCCCGGATTTGTGCAGTTAATGGGTGTTACCCAGGGCTTTGCCACCTTTTATGGAGGAACATCCCTTCTTATCATGGTCGCTGTAGTCTTAGATACATTACAGCAGATTGAAACTCAATTATTGATGCGTCAATACGATGGCTTAATGAGTTCCGGACGCATTCAGGGAAGGCAATCAACTGCCGCTCCCGGAGTAACGGGCGGAATGTAGCCGATCCTAAATCAGAATATTATTTTACAAACCCTGGCTATTCTGTCAGGGTTTTTTAAATCAGAAGATAATGATTCATTACAAAAATCATGGAGAAGTTGAATTAATAAGGCAAAGTTGCATGCTGGTAAATGATACCATTGCTCATATCGCCTCATTAATTAAACCTGGAATTTCTACACTTGAACTGAACGATATTGCCGATAGTTTTATCAGGGACCATGGCGCTATTCCGTCCTTTAAAAATTATCATGGATTTCCATACGCCTGCTGCATGTCTGTCAATGACGCTGTGGTTCATGGTTTTCCTACAAAGGATGAATTAAAAGACGGGGATGTTATTTCTGTAGATTGCGGCGCTTTTAAGAATGGTTTTCATGGCGATAGCGCTTATACTTTTGCTCTTGGAAATGTATCGGAGGAAGTAAAGCAGTTGCTGCGCGTCACAAAAGAATCTCTTTATTTAGGAATAGGAAAAGCTACAGTAGGTAATAGGGTGGGAGATATCGCCTTTGCTATCCAGGATCATACTGAAAGAAAGCACGGTTATGGAGTGGTTCGTGAGCTGGTTGGACATGGTTTGGGCCGCGAATTGCATGAAGAACCTAATGTGCCCAATTATGGAAAAAGAGGTAGCGGTACGAAGCTGAAGGACGGGCTTGTGATTGCCATTGAACCCATGATTAACCTGGGCAGCAAAGATGTTTTTAATGATGAAGACGGCTGGACCATCCGCACAAAAGACACCAAACCTTCAGCTCATTTTGAACATACTGTTTGCGTGAGAAAAAATAACGCGGACGTTCTTTCTTCATTTGATTCCATAGAAGCGGCAGAAAAAGCCAACCCAAACTTGTGGTCTGATTACTAAATTTCCTTACCGTTTAGAACACATTTACCTTTTTATTTGAAATAAGTCCGTCTGCTGATGAAACGGACTTTTCTAATGCTGAATGGAAAGGCGATACAATATTTGGTGCGAAAAGGCATTTACTCTATCATTAAGACCAAAAGCCATTTTTGAATATATTTTGTAAATAAGTCCGTTTGCTGGAAAAATAAACCTTGTTTCGAAAATCATTCTCTTGTAAGTTCTACTCAATATAATATAACAAAGTCCAATGAATTTCCTGTTGGCATAAAGTGATAAGCGGGTTTCTGTATTTTAATTTCCGGCAAGCCAGCAAACCAACTTTTTTCAAAGTTTTATTATCAATACCCAATTGATACTGCGTCCATATCTTTCAAAATAAAATTCCCTTTTTAAAATATCTTGCATCCTGTGAAGAAAAAATTAATTGTAATCGGAGGTGGTGCGGCAGGTTTCTTCTGTGCTGTGAATGCGGCCAGGGAGAATGCGAAACTTGAAGTGGCTCTTCTTGAAAAATCGGGCAAATTATTAAGCAAGGTAAGGGTTAGCGGCGGAGGCCGCTGCAATGTAACTCATGGCTGTTTCAGCATTTCCGAAATGATCAAAAAATATCCGCGTGGACAAAAGTTTTTAAAACATGCTTTCCATCATTTTTTTACGACCGATACTATCAAATGGTTTGAAAGCAGGAACGTGAAATTAAAGACAGAAGCGGACGGAAGAATGTTTCCTGAAAGTGATTCATCTGAATCCATCATTCAATGCCTCTTAGAGGAAGCCAATAAGCATCGGGTAGAAATTCTCATGAACCGCGAAATTGTTAGAATTGAAAAAGAAGCGCTTCCTGGAAAAGAGAATCATTTCCTGTTATTTGCAAAAGACGGTTCCTGCTTTAAAGCAGATTTTATTTGCATCGCTTGCGGTGGATTTCACAAGAGCGGGCAATATAATTGGCTTACAGAGTTAGGGCATTCTTTTGAACCTCCCGTGCCTTCTCTGTTTACATTCAATATTCCTAAAAATCCAATTTCGGAATTAATGGGCATATCTGTGGAAAACGCGCAGGTAAAAATTAACGGAACAAAATTTTCTCAGAATGGCCCGTTGTTAATCACCCATTGGGGATTCAGCGGTCCTGCAGTTCTAAAGTTGTCGGCCTTTGCTGCGCTGGAACTGGCAAAAAGCAATTATGATTTTTCCATTTCCATAAACTGGCTGCCTGATTATCATGAAAATTCAATGCTGGAAAAACTAAAGCTATTTGCTCAGGAGCTGGCTTCAAAAAAAATTGCCAATAAAAATCCCTTTCATCTGCCCCAGAGGTTATGGGAATATCATTTGGAGCAATGCCAAATAGATCTGGAAATCAGGTGGGCGGATCTTCCGGCAAAACTAAGAAATCAACTGGCCAAACAGTTGTGTGCACAGTCATTCCAGGTGAATGGCAAAACGACTTTTAAAGAAGAATTTGTAACGGCCGGAGGAATTAAACTCAATGAGATTGAAACAAGCACCATGCAAAGCAAAATAGTTCCCGGTTTGTTTTTCGCAGGAGAAATAATGGATGTTGATGGCATAACAGGTGGTTTTAATTTCCAGCATGCCTGGACGAGCGGTTGGCTTGCTGCAAAGGAGATTTGCCGGATTATTGAAGAAAAAACTCAACCTTCCTGAACCTCAATTTTCAAAAATATTTGGACATGCTTCAGCCTTTCGAACTCAATTATACAAATGTCAATCTCCTGGTCTTCCTGTTTATAATTCCAATTGCCTGGAGTTTTATTCTGGATCGGAAGTTTAACTTCAAATGGACCTTCAAGGCCAGTTTTTTAATCCTGATTATACTTGCTTCCACCCTTCATTTTACGGGCGCTATTGACTTGTTCCAGGCCGGTGTTGATTTTTGTCAACGGATGATGAAAGTCCATAACTGCACCTATGCAGAAAGTTGCGTCATCTGGTGCATATTATTTCCATTATCCATTACGATTATTCTGGCCGCTCTTCCCGCAAGAGGAAACAGCACTTTGAAATCCGCTGAAGAAATTTCTGATTCCGAAAGTTGAGAAGGCAATTAAAAGTATCTTAAGACTTTTATTGTGGCACCTTGACACTTAGGATTTTTATTGGCACATAATTTTAGGGTTGATGCATATCTGTGTCACTAAAATTAAAATTTGATGCCTAAAGTTTCGAACAAAACGGATAGTGAAACATTAGTATTACCTGAAAAGATAGCACCGATGCTGGCAACGCTGGTGGACGAGCCATTCGATAGTCCCGGTTGGATCTACGAGGTTAAATGGGACGGATATCGCGCTATTGCAATGATAAAAAACGGCCATGTGGAATTGTCTTCAAGGAATTCGAAATCGTTTAATGATAAATTTTATCCCTTGTACGAGGAATTGAAGGCTGGAAAATCGATGCAGTGCTGGATGGGGAAATCGTATGCGTGAATGAAAAGGGGATGCTGATTTTAGTTGCTTCAAGGCTGGCGCAGTGAAGCGGATGGAAATCTGGTGTATTATGTTTTTGATGTTTTATTTTATGAATGGAAAAGACCTGATGCAGTTGCCTTTGAACTGAAAGAAAAGAGATTTTAAAAGAGATTTTACCTGTGTCGGCCTCAATAAAAATCAGCGAAAGTTTTGAGACGAGTGGGATCGATTTTTTTCAATCTTGCTGAGGAAATGTCTCTTGAAGGAATTATGGCAAAAAGGGAGGATAGTTTGTATGTTCCGGGAACCAGATCGAAAGATTGGTTGAAGATTAAAACCGAGCAACGGCAGGAGGTGGTTATTGGAGGGCTTTACGAAAAACGAAGGTTCATCCAAAGAAATTCAGTTCTTTCTTGGTAGGTGTTTTCAACAAGAGGACATTGTATTTTACCGGAAAAATCGGAACAGGATTTACCGTAAAACTTCAGAATGAATTAATGCAAAAATTTAAGCCGCTTATAATTACTGATAGCCCATTTTTACATGAACCTGACGTAAACCAGCCTTCGCGTTTCAGGCCAAATCCTCCCAAAGCAGAAGCAGTGTGGCTAAAACCGGAGTTAATTTGTGAGGTTAGTTACCGCGAAATGACAAGAGATGGAGTGATGCGCCATCCGTCTTTTGAAGGACTTGCGGGAAGATAAAAATCCGCAGGAAGTGGTTTTGGAAAAGGAAGCCGAAACGGAAAAAATATTGCATGAAAGCATGAATTTGATCAGCAAACAGTTAGTTCCTGCGGCGCCAAAAAAATCGAAAGGAAAACTTTACTGAATCCTAAAGAGGAAACACAGGTAAGAAAGGTTAACGGCCATGATATAAAGTTTACCAATCTTAGTAAAATTTTTTGGCCCGGATTCGAAAAATTACGAAAAGGGATTTGATCAATTATTATTACCAGGCCGCTCCATTTATTTTGCCTTATTTAAAAAACCGTCCTCAATCTCTCAACCGGCATCCAAATGGAATTAAGGGAAAAAGTTTTTATCAGAAAAGATGTAACAGGAAAAGTGCCCGATTGGATACAAAAATTTCCCTATCACAGTAGTGTTGATGGCGATAAAAATTTTCTGGTTATTACGTGATGAGGCAAGTTTGCTCTATGTAGTTTCACTGGGCTGTATTGAAATAAATCCGTGGAGCAGCACGGAGTGCAAAGCCCGATAATCCTGATTGGTGCATTATAGATCTTGATCCGGATAAAAATACTTTTGAGCAGGTAATTGTAACGGCGCAGGTCACAAAAGTAATTTTGGATTCTATTGGATGTTGACAGTTATTGCAAAACTTCCGGTTCAACAGGTTTGCATATTTATTTTCCATTAGGCGCCAAATACACTTATGAAGAATCAAAAGAATTTGCACGAAAAATTGCAACATTGGTTCATAAGGAATTGCCACAAATTACCAGCATTGAAAGAATTGTAAATAACCGCAGTGGAAAAATGTATGTTGATTTTTTGCAAAATCGTCCACAGGCAACTTTGGCTGCGCCTTATTCTGTAAGGCCAAAACCAGGCGCAACTGTTTCCATGCCTTTGCATTGGGAAGAAGTAAAGAAAGGTTTGAAGATGACAGATTTTACTTTAAAAAATGCAATTGAAAGAATGCGCTCTGAAGGTGATATTTTCAAACCGGTTTTGGGAAAAGGAATTAATATGAAAGACGCTTTGAAGAAATTGGAAGAAGCTTGAATTTCAATGTCACAGCCACTTATAAACGCTTTTTAATTTGCGCTAACCCAATGTGTTTGCAATAACTTTAAAAGTAGTGTAATATTCCTTATTTATTGTACCATTGGGAAATAAGGATAAATGAAACAAATCCTTATTGATAAAAATCCTTATTTAAGAAAAAAAGACCTGAAAAACTTTCTTATTTAAATAAAAAAATCCCGTTGCTTTCTGCAACGGGATTTTTTGTAAAGGAAAACTAATTATACGTTATCTTCTGATTTTGATTCATTATCTTTTGCTTCTTCTTCATCTTTCAGGCCGTTAGCCGGTGGAGGAGGAGTTTGGGCAAGAGTTCTTCCGTTTTTGCAACTTCAGCATTTGGCTCTTCTTCTTTTTTCTTTTTTTGCAGGTGCTTTTTTATCACTTCAGGTTGAGCAGTTTCCTGCTTTTACCACTTCTGGTTGTCCCATTTTCTTTTTCAGATCAGCAAGATACGCCCAAATCACCCAAAGTTGTTTTTTCAACTTTGCTTTGAATGTTCTTCACTGCTTTTTTAGTTGATTCAGCATCTGCTCTTTTTTCTTTCATCTGAGCGCTCTTTCTCATCAGCTTTCTCTTTTTCCCAGATGCGGCTATGGCTAAGAATGATCTTCTTATCGTTACGGTCAAATTCAATCACCATGAACTGCGCGATTTCATCCAAAGCAATCACTTTTTCATCTTCACGGCGAAGGTGACGTGCCAGGAGCAAAACCTTCTAGTCCGTAAGGAAGCTGAACGGTAGCGCCTTTATCATCTTTACGGGTAACGGTTCCTTCATGAACACTTCCAACAGGGAAAGTTTCTTCCAGAGAGTTCCATGGATCTTCTTCAATTTGCTTGTGTCCTAACTGAAGTTTGCGGTTTTCTTTATCAATGTTCATAATGATCACATCGATGCTTTCGCCAACTTTCGTGTATTCATTAGGGTTATTGAAGCGTTTCAACCAGCTAAGATCGCTAATGTGGATCATGCCGCCGATGCCGGGAGAAAGTTCAACAAACACACCGTAAGGAGTAATGTTTTTAACCAATCCTTTGTGCTTGCTTCCTTCAGGGTATTGAGCTTCAATTGTGTTCCATGGATCTTCTGTCATTTGTTTGATAGAAAGACTCATTTTGCGGTCTTCTTTGCTAAGTGTTACCACTTTTGCTTCGTATTCATCACCCAATTTGAAGAATTCTTTAGCGTTGATCGGAGTATTTGCCCATGTAATTTCACTTACGTGAACCAAACCTTCCACACCTGGGAAAATTTCAAGGAATGCACCGTAATCTTCAATATTTACTACTTTTCCTTTTACGATTTCACCTTCTTTAATGCTTTCGGCAAAGTATCCCAAGGATGTGGAGTCAATTGTTTCAAGCCAAGGCTGATACGTTTTTTATCATCATCAAAATCAAGTACCACTACATTCAGTTTTTGATCCAGTTTCAATACTTCACTTGGATGATTGATACGTCCCCAGCTGATATCAGTGATATATAATAAACCGTCTAAGCCGCCAAGGTCAAGGAATGCACCAAAATCAGTAATGTTTTTGATGGTTCCTTCCAATACCTGGCCTTTTTCAAGTTTACCGATAATTTCAGCGCGTTGTTGTTCAATATCGCTTTCAATAAGCGCTTTATGAGAAACAACCGCATTCTTAATGGCTTCATTGATCTTAACCACTTTAAATTCCATTGTTTTACCAACAAACTGATCGTAATCGGTAACCGGTTTAACGTCGATCTGAGATCCTGGTAAGAATGTTTCCATTCCGAATACATCAACGATAAGACCACCTTTGGTTTTGCTGGTAACAAGACCAGTAACGATTTCGCCGGTTTTGTGCATTTCAACAATTTTTTCCCATGCCCTTGTAGTACGGGCCTGTTTGCGGCTAAGGTGAAGGTTGCCATCTTTGTCTTCTTTTTCCGCAACCATTACTTCTACTTCATCACCTACTTTTAAGGTTAGGCATGTCGCGGAATTCATTCAGGCCAACCAATCCGTCGCTTTTAAAACCAATGTTGATCACAACATCGGTTTTTGTCATGGCCTACCACAGTGCCGGTAACCATTTCATTGTCGTTGATCTGCTTAAAGGTTTTGTCATAAACATCGTCATACTTTTCTCTTTCAGCTTTGTTGTAGGACGATACATTTCTTTTGTCAACGCTCCAGTCAAAATCATCATGGGCTGTTGGTAGCGCTTCTTCGTGAACCTGTTCAAAGTCGGTTGTGGTTCGCTAGCCGCAACAGTAGATTCTGTGTCTGGAAAATCAGGGAAGGGAACTCCTTCAATACCGCCTTGTGGCTTGTTTTCCAGTCAATTCCTGCTCGGCAGGATTTGTTTCTTTGTTTTGTGTATCCATTTTTTTTCAGCAGGTAAATTTGTTGTTGCTGTATCCAATTTTTTCGGATCCTGCTTATCAGCATTTGATTAAAAATATAAGTTGTCCAAAAAGAAAATTTTCATTTTTGGAGTGCAAAGGTAACAAAAAACCCTAAAAAAACCGTGGAAATATGTGATTCTGCGGCCCTTCCGGCCGAATAAAAAATGTCCGGGAAGGATCAAAATTTTTTCTCGTTTCTGACACAAAAATGGAATAGCAAAAGTATAGAAACGCTTCTACACTTCTCCAAAAACGAATTGGTTTCGCGGATAAAAATTACCTATCCTTGAGCAGGAAGAATGAAAAGTTGAAAAAAGTGGGTTTGCTGTAAGCTAATCGTTAAAAAGAGAATATAATTTGCTGATATTTCCTTGGATGTCAGAAGGAGAACTCGCTGGCGTAAAGCACCAGGCTAATATGAAAAACTTAATAAAAGTCCGTTTGCTATATATTGAGCCCGGAAAATAAACAGGAAAAGTATCTTAATAGATTTTACACTACTACTTTACTTCATTTATAATTGTTTTGACTCTTCTTCCTGGCAGATATATCTGGAAACCAACTCCAAGATTCAAGGTGCTGTTATAGGCTTGACTACCGAAACCAACAATTCCGTTGTACTTTAGTAAAGTTTCTAACCCGATGTTTGGTGTAATAAAATACGCATATCCGGGGCCTACTCCGTAACCCCAGCCCGTTGTACTGGAACCATTGGATGTTATTACCTTCTATACCAACGTTTCCTTCAAAGAATAAACGGCCATGTTTAAGAACGTTGGTTTTGGGATCATTTAGATAATACCGGACTAAAGCACCCACACCATATGTGGTGATAGTACCTTGCTCCTTAGCTGTAGTCAGGCCAAAATTAATATAAGGGCCTATGGCAAGGTTGTCCTTAATGAAAAATGCAAGCTTCGGATCTATAGTTACATTAAAATCCCCGCCGCCTCCCAGGGTGAAATTCAGGTTAGCAATGTCTCCGCCTATCAATAAATTTCCTTTTTGAATTTGAGCGGATGAACGGGTTGAAAATAGTCCTACACAAACGAGTAAAATTAATGATTTTTTTCATAAAGTTTTTCAAAATTTGCTAAAAAATTCATGCCAACAAATAGTTTTTTGTTATTAGAAGGTAATTATTAAATTGCAGCACGATTGCATGTTTAAATAATTATTAATGAAGAGTTTGGTTAAAAGTTTTCAGCAAACGCATTTTGCAAAATCCGTGGTTTATTTTATAGTAGGCGTGACAAGTTATCCCGGGCTTGCTATTGTAAACAGTATAAAAATCTCTGGAACTGAAAATTTAAAACATCTTCCGAGAAGAAATGTACTATTTGTAAGCAATCATCAAACTTATTTTGCGGATGTAATTACTTTTCTTCATATTTTTTGCGCCGTAAAATGGAGCAAGGAAAACAAGCTGGGAATTCCTTTTTATTTATTAAATCCCGTTTACCCGGGTATATTATGTGGCCGCAGCAGAAACCATGAAAAGCACGTGGATCAGCAGAATTTTTACCTGGGCAGGGGCTATTACAGTGAAGCGTACCTGGCGCTCAGAAGGAAAAGAAGTAAGGCGGGGGCTTGATCCCGGCGATACCAGAAAGATCGCCAAAGCGCTTGAAAATAATTGGGTGATCACGTTTCCCGCAGGGTACTACCAAGCCCTTTGCTCCCGGAAGAAAAGGAACCGCTTTTATTATTAAACATCATAAACCCATTGTAATTCCTGTTGTCATCAACGGATTTTGGCGTGCCTTTAATAAAAAAGGATTAAAATTTAAAAAGAAAGGTTCTCTTTTAAGTGTCCGGTTTAAAGAACCCCTTCAATTTACTTATGAAGAAACCATCGAAGTGATTCTTGAAAAAGTAATGGATGCCATTGAACAAAGTAAAAAGTTTATGGAAAAAGGCAAGCACCATTTGATATCCTCTTTGGATAAGTAAAGAATTCTGGAATTCCCGATGGTTATTTACTATCTGCATTAAAAAGCGCCTTCAATTCAGAAGCCTCTTCAATCTTCATTTTTCCTCCCAGGATTAATCTTAATTGCCTCCTTCTTAAGGCGCTGATAAAAAGTTCCTGTTCTTCCGGTGTTTCTGTAGTCAATTGCGGAACAACCCTTGGTTTTCCGTTGGGATCGAGTGCGACAAATGTATAATAGGCCTCATTACTTTTGTAGCGATATTGATGAATAATATCTTCGCCCCAAACGTTCAAATGAACTTCCATGCTCGTTTTGAAAGCCCGCGAAACTTTCGCTTCAATATGCACAACATTACCAAGTCCTATGGGGTTGGTAAAAGAAATATTGTCAACCGAAGCAGTGACAACCGGAGCGTTGCAATGCTTGCTTGCAGCAAGAGCGGCGGCGATATCCATCCAATACATTAATCTTCCTCCCATCAAATTTCCAAAGGTATTGGTGTCATTTGGCAGAACCAGTTCAGTCATTATCACGAGGCTTTCAGTTGCTGTTTTCGCTATCATCTTTAAAAAAATTTTTGCAAAGATAGTTGTATTGAATTATTGAAATTTGCATTGCTTATTTATTGCATTACTTGAAAGTTGTGCCGCTTGCGGCAGAAAATGCCTCCAATTTGCCTGCTGATGAAATATCAACACTGCCTATTTTTATTTGGTGAATCCTTTTGGAATTCAGAATTTCGGCCTCAATTAATTGCATCCAATTTAATATATGAAGATTTCTTTTGAAAACACCGAAACTGCTTTTGCTTATAAAACTGATAAAGAACTTAAAATGGCCCGCTTTCTTTTCGCATCAATGGGAAAAGAATGGCTGGTGAATCTTGGATTAAAGCTAACCCCATGGGCGCTGAAAGTTGGTTTGCCCGTAAAAGGCCTCATTAGAAATACGATTTTTCGCCAGTTTGTAGGCGGGGAAACTTTACAGGAAACTTCTGCCGTAGCCGAAAAGCTGGCTCAATTCCATGTGCAGGTAATTTTGGATTATGGAGTGGAAGGCAAAGAGGGCGAAGAAAATTTTGACAAGGCGAGAAATGAGTTTATAAAGGTGATCCAGTATGCAGCTACCCAGCGGAACATACCCTTTATGAGCGTGAAGATGACAGGATTTTCCCGCTTTGGATTGCTGCAGAAACTCAATGATGCCTCAGTTTATAACGAAATAATTGAAGGAAAAGTTCCATTGGAAATTTTGGATGAAAATGAAAAAGAGGAATGGAAGAGAATTGTGAACCGGTTGGATTCCATTTGCGAAGCGGCTCAAAGAAATCATGTGGGCGTACTAATAGATGCCGAGGAAAGCTGGATACAAGCCCCGGTTGATGCGTTGACCATGCAGATGATGCAAAAATACAACCATGAGAAAGCCGTGGTTTATAACACCGCCCAGCTTTACAGAAACGATCGGCTTCAGTTTGTAAAAGATAGTAATTCCTTTGCCAAAGAAAACAACTTTAAACTTGGGATGAAGCTGGTTCGCGGCGCCTATATGGAGAAAGAGCGTGACCGTGCCGCTCAAAATAATTACCCTTCGCCCATCAACGAAACCAAGCAGGCAACCGATAATGAATATAATGCCGCACTCGAATTTTGCATTGATCCGGCGAACCATATTTATTGCGTAGTTGGCTCCCATAATGAGTACAGCAATTTATATGCAACGCAACTCATGGAAAAATTCGCCATACCATTCAATAGCAATCATGTTCATTTTTCCCAGTTGTATGGGATGAGCGACAACATCACCTTTAATCTCGCAAAAGCCGGTTGTTCGGTAAGCAAATATTTGCCTTTTGGGCCCATAAAAGACGTAATCCCCTACCTGATGCGGCGTGCGCAGGAAAATTCTTCCGTCAGCGGTCAAACCGGAAGGGAATTATTATTGATAAAAAAGGAATTGAAACGTCGTGGGCAGGGTTGATCCTTTCCCATGTAGGGAGTGAAGTATAAAATCCCTGCGCATGAGGCATCTTTATAAATACCTACTGAATTTTCATGACCTCGTCACCTGCTATTACAAATACATTATCTGCCCCGGCAGGTTTTATTTTCGCCAATCCTGTAAAGGCACTGAAAGCGGGCAGTACTGCGTGTTTTTTACCAAAATAGAAACAGGGCAACATCAGTGATTGATTTGCTGCGCCTTTCATCTTTACCCCAGGATGAATGTGGCCGGAAAAAGTAAATAACTTTTCATCGGCGCAATTTGAATTGATATCATGCGTGAAACAGAATGGATTGATAGAAAGCTTTTCTTCAAATACTTTTATGCTTGCATCCTGGTAAAAGTTTATTGGAAGGATATCGTGATTTCCCCTTATCAAAATAAAATGGGCATTGGGAATATCCTTTCGCCATTTCACAAAAAAATCCAATTCCTTATTGGCGGAACTATGAAACATATCGCCGGTAATCAGGATCGTTTTTGGCTTAAAAAATTGAATTTGGGAAAACAGCCTTTGCAGGTCTTCCTTATAAATATTTTGTGGAATTCCTATTCCCGATTTTCTGAAATGCCCTGATTTTCCAAAATGCAGGTCGGAAAGAATTAAAACACTCTCTTCTTCCCAAAAAATGCAACGTGAGGGAGAGAGCCAAAGGGTTTGTTTATGAAATAAAAATCGAAGTGGGGCGGGCAATAGACGTTTTTTTTAAGCAAAAATAGTTCATGCTCCACGAATAATGCTTACCAGCAAACGCACTTTTTTTAAAGTTTTTTTCCGCTTCGCGGGAATTGCTTCGCTAAAAAATAGGTTGCGAAAACAAAGAAAGAAATGCATCCGTTACACTTCTTTCTTTTCATAAAACCAACAAACACTCCCACCGTCATTGCCAGGCGCACGCAAAAATTTTTTCTCTAAACGAAGACTATGCGCCGTGGCAATCTCACCGTAAAAGCATTTGAAACGGTTCTAGAAGCCTCATTAGCAAACACACTTTTTTTTAAAGTTTTTTTTCCGCTTCGCGGGAATTGCTTCGCTAATTTATTTCGCCAATTGCATCTGCATTTTTTTTATCCGGTCTTCCAGTTTTTCTGAGGAGAGGTCTTCTCTCATGCTATCTACTTTTATTGGAAAACAGAAAGGTGTTAATCGTTTCGGATAAGTAATCACAATCTTTCCTTTTTGAATTCTTTCAAGCATGTCGCGCAAACGCTGTTCTTCCATCTGCTGTTCCAAAACTTCATTATTGGCCTGCCTCAACAATAAGTTATGAGGTTCGTATTCAGAAAACACGTTGAATAATAGCGAGGCTGAGGATTGCAGGTGTTTCGCTTTCTTTTGTTCGCCTGGAAGTCCCTGAAAAATCAGGCCTCCGATTACTGCAATGTCCCGGAACTTCCTTCTGGCCATTTCAACGCTGTTCAAACTTCGCTGAATATCCGCGAAAAGATTATCGGGCGAAAAAAGCGCATATGCATTGCTGTTATCTAAAGGAATCGGCTGATCGCTTAATAACTCAAATCCATAATCATTCATCGCAAAAGAAAAAGTGATCGGAGTGATTAAGCTGATACGGTATGCCAGAATCGCCGCCATGGCTTCATGAACAAGCCTTCCTTCAAAAGGGAAAACGAAAAGATGAAAGCCATCTTTTGTTGCAATTTGTTCAATCAATAATTCATTTTCTTTTGGAATGTGAGACAGATATTCCTGTAATTGAAAGAGCGGTTTTAATATTTCAAGTTCAGGTTCTTTTGAGAATCTTATTTCATTCGTATCAATTGCAAAGCCTGCTTCATCAAATTTCTTGCGAAGCATAAAACCAAGATTGGCTGAGAGCGGCATTCTTCCGCCCTGCCAGCTCGGGATCATGGATTTTTTAGCATTTGATTTTTTAACGATACAGGTCATGTCTTTTATCATCACAAATTCCAAAGTTCTGCCTGCAAGCGTAAACACATCTCCCGGCTGCATCCGGGCAATAAACCATTCTTCAATGACACCTACATATCCACCCGCTAAAAATTTTACTTTCAGCATTGGGTCACTCACGATGGTTCCAATATGCATCCGGTGCCTCATTGCCATTCGGCGGTTATTTATCTTATAAAGTCCATCAAGGATTTCTATTTTTTTATAATCATCATATTGCTGTAACGCAATACCACCTGCTGTTACAAAATGCAAAATTTGTTGCCATTCATCTTTTGTAATTTCACTATAAGCAATAAGTTGATTTGATTTCTTTAAAAATTTCCTCCGGATAAAATCCATCAGAAATGGCGATGGTACTTAAAAATTGAATGAGCACATCATAACATAAAAGCCGTGGCTCCCGGCTTTCAATTAATTTTATTTTTGTTGCATCTTTTAATGCTGCGGCCTCTATTAATTCCAGTGAATGTGTTGGTAGAAAATATATTTTGCTTGCTTCTCCGGGCCGGTGTCCGCTTCTTCCCGCCCTTTGCAAAAACCTCGCTACTCCTTTGGGAGAACCTACTTGTATGACGGTTTCAACGGGACGGAAATCAACTCCTAAATCAAGGCTCGCTGTGCAAACAACAGCTTTCAAATTTCCGGAATGCAAATTCTCTTCCACCCAAAATCTAAGATCCTGTTCAATGCTTCCATGATGCAGAGCAATGGCTCCTGCCAGATCCGGACAGACCCGCAGCAAGGCCTGGTACCACATTTCGCTCATTCCTCTTGTGTTGATGAAAATGAGCGTGGTCTTGCTTTCCAAAATGATGGGGATCACTTTTTCTACCAACTTTATTCCTAAGTGGCCGGCCCATGGATACTTTTCAATTTCATCGGGAAAAATTGATTCGATGTGAATGGCCTTATCAATATTGGCGGTAACCGTTTTAAAATCCTGTCTTCCAAATCCTATTTGTGAAAGCGGAGAAAGCAGCACTTCTTCTGCCTGCATGAGATTACCGATTGTCGCGCTGATCCCCCAGACAGATAGCTCCCTTGCCCGGGAATGAGGATTGCCGGAATGATCATTCGCCATTTTCAATTGTCCTATAATTCTTGATAAGGCAAGTTCCACCTGCACGCCCCGCTTGCTTCCCAGCAATTCGTGCCATTCATCTACGGCGATTATTTTTAAAGATTTAAAAACCTCAGAATAATCTTTTTGGGCTAATAAAAGATGAAGGCTTTCTGGCGTGATAATTAAAATTTCAGGCATCTTCCTTTTTTGTTTTGCACGCTCGCTGATGGTTGTATCGCCGTTGCGGATCCCGACTTTCCATTGCATTCCTAATTCGAAAATTACTTCTTCCATCGCCCGGCCAATATCTTTTGCAAGTGCACGCAGAGGCGTGATCCACAAAAGCTGCAGGCCGTTTTTGCCTTTTGTTCTATAATGATCAGGATTGTCATTGATGAATGAAATGATAGCGCCTAAAAAAACAGAAAATGTTTTGCCGCAGCCCGTTGGCGCATTCACCAAACCTGAATTTTTATTGATAATGTGCTGCCAGGTTTCTTCCTGGAATGCAAAGGGAATGAAACCTTTTGCATAAAGCCATTCATTGATTATTTGAAAACCTTTGGTCTTTTTTAATTCCACTTTTTAATCTCTTTAATCTGCTTAGTATTCACTTGCAGCCTTTTTCAAAAATTGCTAATTGCATTACTTGCCATACAGCCGCAGCATTTCTCTCAAATCATCGATGGTGTTGATTTCATCCACTGATTTATCTTTCCGCCAGCGGTTCATTCTTGGGAATCGCAACGCTACCCCGCTTTTATGGCGATTGCTTGACGCGATTCCTTCAAATGCGATTTCAAAAACAAGTTCCGGTTTCACCGTTCGCACAGGTCCGAACTTTTCAATAGAATTCTTTTTTACAAAATTATCTACCTCCCCGAATTCCTTGTCTGTTAAGCCAGAATAGGCTTTTGTAAAAGTTACTAATTTTTTGCCGTCCCTAACTGCGAATGTGTAGTCAGTATAAAGGTTGCTTCTCCTTCCGCTTCCTTTTTGTGCATAAACCATAACGCAATCTATCGTTAAGGGATCGATTTTCCATTTCCACCAGTCTCCGCGTTTCCTCCCAACTTGGTAAGCCGATTCTTTTCTTTTCAGCATGATGCCTTCACTGTTCATTTGCCTGGAATTCTCCCGCAATTTCGCTAACTCATCCCAGGAATGAAAACTGATTATTTGTGAAATTTGAATGCTGTTATTTTTTATTGGCAAAATAATTTCTTCCATTTTTCTTCTTCTTTCCCTTAAAGGTTTTTCGCGCCAATCTTCGTAATTGCATTCCAGGAGGTCATAAGCAAAAAAACTAATCGGTGCTTCCTGCAATTGTTTCCTGCCGATATTTTTCCTCCCGATCCTTGTTTGCAAAAGTGAGAAAGGCAAGGGTTTCATGATGCCGTCCACAAGTGAGGCGGGAATTATTTCGCCATCCATAACAATTCCATCAGGTAATAAGTCTTTTAAAATAAAATACTCAGGAAATTTATCTGTCATTAATTCTTCGCCACGACTCCACACAAACATTTCATTATTTCTTTTTATGATCTGCCCGCGAATGCCATCCCATTTCCATTCTGCCTGCCATAATTCCGGATCGCCAAGGGATGAAACTTCGTTATCAATAGCATAAGCAAGATAAAAAGGATAAGGCTTGGAAACATCGGAAACTGAAGCAGATTCACTTAACAATTCGTTAAATGAGGTTGTGACTGGATCCCAGTTGCCGCTGATGCGATGGGCTATCACAGAGCTAGGCAGATGTACGGTTTTTGCCAGAGCGTTCACAATTGTTTTTTGTGAAACACCAATGCGAAAACTTCCGGTGATCAACTTATTAAAAACGAAACGTTCATCCCGGTTCATGCGGTTCCAGCTTTCAACAATGAATCTTTGTTTTACACCTTCATTCTCTTTTTCAAGATTGATAAAAGTTTCAAGATAAAAGGAAAGGTTCTCATTGCTCTGACCCGGTTTCTTTGTTTCAGGAAGCAACAAAGCCAATGTCTCAGAAAAATCGCCTACCGCATGATAACATTCATCAAAAAGCCATTCAGGGATATTAGCGATTTTAGTGCTCCACTCCCGCATAAGCCTCGAATTGACTGTTCGCCTGGGACGGCGACCACTGAAGAGGGCAATAACCCATACCTTATCAGTATCGGGAGCGATAGCAAAATAATCGGTAAGGCTTTGCAACTTGTCATTTGTTTTTGTGGAGGAACTGATTTCCTTTATCAAATCGCAAAACAACTGCAGACCTTCTTTCAATGTCGAATTCGCGGTTTTATTTGCAACGTCTTCCTTCATGCCGGAGTCTTTTCATCGTTGGTAATTTCAAGCGGTGAGGATGCTTCCTCATCTTCATCTCCGAACTGAGTTCTCACTTCCTCAGCAATCGCAAAATTTTGTTCATTAAGATACCTGCTGAAAGCGGCCTGGAAACCATGCGTTGTAAACACTTTTTCGGCTCCTGTTTCCTTAACTGTTTCCAGCAATGCATTCCAATCGGCGTGATCGCTCAACGCGAATCCTGCGTCCACATTTCTTCTTCTTGCATTGCCCCTCACCTGCATCCAACCACTGCAAACGCCGAGAGAGTAGGGATGAAATTTTTTCATCCATGAGGTCCCTTCAGCGCCTGGCGGAGCGATAATCACGGTTTCTTTCAATAATTCCTTCGGAGTTTCCGGTGTAATGCGGACTACCGGAGTTACATTCCATCCTGCGTCTATGAATGCCTGTTGCATGTTGAATATTGCCCCATGGGCAAAAATTGTTTGTGTAGTTTCTTTGATCGCCTGCAACACCCGTTGGGCCTTACCCAAACTGTATGCAATTAGAATACTTGCCTTCCCGTTTTCTTTATTTTTACTGATCCAGTTGATAATGTCATTATATATTTCCTGTTGTGGTTTCCATTTAAAAATAGGAAGCCCAAAGGTGCATTCGGTAATCAGCGCATTGCATTTCAGAGGTTCAAATTTTCCGCTGATGCCATCGTCTTCTCTTTTATAATCGCCAGTAACCACCCATGTTTCATTGTTGTGTTCGAGCCGGATTTGGGAAGAACCAATGATGTGACCTGCAGGATGAAGCGAGACTTTTACTCCATTCATGTTGATCGTTTCGTTCCATTTTGCTGTTTGATAATTATTGTCTCCCAACCTCAATTGAAGGATGGGCCTGGTAAATTCGTGGCATAAATAATATTGATTCCCCGAACGCGCATGGTCGCTGTGTCCATGCGTTATCACCGCGCGCTTTACAGGTTTCCAGGGATCGATATAGAAATTTCCCGCTTCGCAAAAAAGCCCTTTATCTGTAAATGAAATCAATTGAGCCATGCAATTGAATTTGCAAATAACCTGCCACTATAAGCATTCGGCAATCTCGTTTTCTGCTTTCAACAATCAACGCTCAACAGATAAGCCACGGGTTATGAGCACTGGGCCGAAACCCTTAACTTTGCGCAAAAAAATATTATGAAAAGGGTACTCGCTATTGTTTTCCTCGCTGTTATTGTAATCGGTGCATGGTATCTATTCTTTAAAAAAGATAATGAGGCTTCAATTCCTGAACCTAAAGCCGAGGCGCTTGCTGTAATGAAGCATTCCAGCGAATTCAACGAAAAAGTTGCGGCTGTTATCAATGCTTATCTTGACATGAAAACCGCATTTGCAAATGCAGATTCACCTGCTGTAAAAACACATGCGCAAAGGTTTATCAGCGCCATAGATAGTATTCCGTTAAACGAATTTCAGAAAGACGACTCGACAATTCTGCCTACCGTTCGCCAGCAGTTAAGCGAGCTGAAAGCTAATACCAATCCTATTTTACAGGAGCCAAATCTCCAGCAGATGCGCCACGATTTCAGCATGGTTTCCGAAAATCTTTATCCGTTTTTGAAAACGATAGGATATGAAGGCCAGAAATTATATTGGCAAAATTGCCCCATGGCTTTTGGGGACGACAAACCCGCGAACTGGTTAAGCAATACTTCCGAAATTATCAATCCTTATCTTGGAAAAAATCATCCGGAATATAAATCCTCCATGCTTCATTGTGGTGAAAATATGGATTCCATTTTTGCAAAATGATGGCTGCTTTCAGTATTCAATAGCACCTTCTCACCATCAAAAATTTTGAAATAAAGTTCGTTTGCTGGCCGCTGCGATATGCATTATTTTGAAACAGCAAACGAACTTTTTTCAAACCTTTTTTTTATCTCTTTCTTCTCGTTCTTCATCGCTTCTGGTTTTTTGTTTGAATGAATTGACTTGAATACTCTTGCTGCTTTGCTATGAATCGCGCAGCGATTTTATTATACCGGAAAGACTCTTCAACAAAAATTAAAAAAAAGTCCGTTTCCCGGAAAATAAATTAGTAATTCAAAATTCCCTCACTCAAAGAATTATTTCCCTGAAGGCCGCCCGTATGAATGCAAAGGATTTTTGAACCGCGAGGAAAATATTTTTTGCTGATGAGATCATGAACGCCGAACATCATTTTTCCGGTGTAAACAAAATCCAGCGGAATTTCATGAGAGTTATAAAAACGGTTCATGAAAGAAATCAATTCGGCTGTCTTTTTTGCATATCCACCAAAATGATAATCTCCAAAACAACTATATTTTTTTTGTTTCCAGGCCTGCAATTCTTCCAGCCGCTTTTCAATATCATTGAGATTTTTTAAAACCGGAAATCCAAGTATTTGCGCATTTGAATCGCTGCCTTTAATGATTCCGGCGAATGTTGTGGCGGTGCCAACAGGAAGGCAAATATGAGTAAATCCGGCATCAGCATACAACTCCGGAATGTGCGCGGCTCCTTCTGCTCCCTCCAAAGAAAATCCGCCCTCAGGAATTAAGGTAAATTCTCCATGCTTTTTTGCAAGCTGGTCCAGGAATTTTTGCTCGCTGGATTTTTTGTATTCCTCTCTTGAAACGAATTCCATTTTCATTCCATTGGCCTCGCAAAAGAGCAAGGTAGGAGAGAGGGATGCTGCCCTTTCCCCCCGCACAATTCCCATGCATTCCAAACCGCTTTCGCTGCATGCGAAAGCTGTAGCGGCAAGATGATTGGAAAAAGCGCCACCGAAGGTAATAACCTTTTTGGATGTGGAATTTTTTGCCTTATCCAGGAAATACAGCAGCTTGAATAATTTGTTTCCGGAAATGACCGGATGAATTTCATCGAGCCGCAGCATAGAAACTTCTATGTGGTTTTCTTCATAGGCCTGGTCATTCAATGCAACAATTGGCGGCCTTTTGAATCGCAGAGAGGGAACGATATTCACCATGAATGAATGTGGCATAAAACTTTCTTGCTTACTTTCGCGGCAATTTAATTCATGGCTTTTATACAAAAAACATAATCTTTTAAAATGAAACCTACACTTTTAATTCTGGCAGCAGGCATGGGAAGCCGCTATGGCGGCATCAAGCAAATGGACGCTTTTGGGCCTCATGGTGAAACTATCATTGATTATTCAATTTTTGATGCCATTAGAAGTGGCTTCGGGAAAGTCGTTTTCATCATCAGAAAAGATTTTGCTGAAGAGTTTAAAAATATGTTTGAACCAAAATTAAAAGGTAAAATAGAAACTGAATACGTGATGCAGGAACTTGATTCCTACACAGAAGATTTTCATCCGATAGAACCACGCAGCAAGCCATGGGGAACGGCTCACGCTGTTCTTTGCGCCAAGGAAGTTATCCATGAACCTTTTGCTGTAATCAATGCGGATGATTTTTATGGCAGGGACGCGTTTGAAAAAGCCGCCACCTTCCTCACGAACGAAGTTTCTTCAAAAAAATATTGCATCATCGGATACCAGCTTTCAAAAACACTTTCAGAAAACGGAACTGTGAGCCGCGGGGTATGCGATGTAGATGCCCACGGCAACCTGGTAAATATTACTGAGCGCACCAAAATTTTTCCTGAAGGGGATAAGATCTATTACATCGAAAACGCATTGGAGGTACCCCTCCCCCCGGACACGCCTGTAAGCATGAATTTTTGGGGATTCGATCCAAGTGTTTTTCCTTTCATTCAAAAACTCTTCATTCAGTTTCTGCAGGAAAATGTTGAAAACCCGAAAGCTGAATTCTTTATACCAATTGTAGGTGATGCCTTCATCGATCTTAAAAATGGAAAAGGGGAAATTAAAGTCATCCCAACTTATGCCCAATGGTTTGGTGTTACGTATAAAGAAGATGCACCTGCAGTGAGGAATGATATTCATGCCCTGATTGAAAATGGCGAATACCCGCAAAATCTGTATGCCTGGGAGTTATAATACGAGTATAGGATAATATAAGGACAGGAGGCGCTTTAAGGATGATAGTAAAGTGCGGAGAATAGAAAATCTAAAAAAAATGCCCGGGTTTTATTAATTCCGGATAACGCTTTTGAAAAGCCTTTATTTCTGGAATGGAAACATGCTGAACATAGCTACTTCCGGGATTTTTAGCAACATAATCCTGGTGATATCTTTCGGCGGGCCAGAATTTCTGCAAAGGCATAACCTGCACCGCTATAGGAGCGTTGTATTGATGCGAGGCACTTAACCGGTTTATATAATCAATGATCTGCTTTTTCTGATTTTCATTTGTATAAAAAGCGATCGAGCGGTATTGACTTCCGAAATCGGGACTCTGTCCGTTTACAGAAGTGGGATCCTGGGCGGCGAAATAAACTTTCAATAATGTTTCGTAAGGAATTAAATTGGAATCATAATAAACCGTTACGCTTTCGGCATAACCTGTTTTACCATTTTCTACTGTTGCATAATCGGGATTCTTTGCAGTGCCTCCGGCGTAACCTGAAACAACATTACTTACACCTTTAATGGTTCTAAAAAGCGCTTCTTCGTGCCAGAAGCATCCGGCTGCAAATGTTGCCTGGCTCATTACTTCTTCATTTTTTGAAATTTCCGATGAAGGTTCTTTAGATGTTTTTTGAGCGAAGGAGGTGACGGCGAAAATTAAAAAGGCCGAAAGAAACAAGCTGGCTGGTGTTTTCATAACCGATTGTTTTCCAAATTTACAAATTCTGATGATGGGGTTTATGTTAAAATAGTTTAGCAGGTTCTGCAAACGTTTCCGGCAAAATAGTTGGAGGGATTTTAGGGAGAATAATTTTTTGTCTCGATGCTTGCATGCGGCATCATCTTACATTTTTTTATAAAATATTTGCGAGTGTTGAAATCAAAAACCCGATATGGTTATTTCAAAAAAATCGAAAAAAAGATAAGCGCATTATTGAAAAAAAATGTGAATCAATTTGATAAGGAGGATTATCACCGATTGCGTGTTGAAATAAAAAAACTCAACGCGTTGCTTGAATCCGTAAAGTTCTATTCGAACGGATTTAAAGAAAAAAAGTACACAAAAGTTTTGAAGCGACCTTTCAAGCAGGCTGGGAAAATAAGGGAATTGCAATTGGCGCAAGCGGCTTTGAAGCAGTATAGCGAATATCACCTCGAACATTATTTGAACGATCTGCAAAGCCGGATCAGCAAGGAAGAGGAAAAGCTATCTTCACTGCTTAACAAAAGACTAAGAAAAAAAGTGAAAAAAGCTTTCGCCGAAATAGTTCCTTTCCTTAAAAAAAAGAAACAGCGGAAAAATATTTCTGAAGCAGCATTCATGGCGAAACAAGGAAGGATAATCAAAGAGATTATTTGCCAGAAATCGTCTCACGCCTGAGCTTCTTCACCAATTGAGAAAGCGCTTGAAGGTTGATTATTACAACAGAGAGAGATTGAATGTTTCTTATCAGAAAGGACTTCTTAAAAAGGAAGACGATTTCCTGGGATTGTTAGGGAAATGGCACGATTGCCGCACGTTAAATAGTGAATTGGAAAAATCTATCTTTGAAGAGGAAATTGATCCCCTGGAACTTCGGGAAATTATTGAAATAGATGCTGAAATATCTTTGAATGCGAAAGAGCTCTACGGTGAAATATGTCAAAAGCTTGAAGCAACGAAGTGAATACAGGATTGAGGAAAATAAATTACCAGCATTCTTATAAGAATTCAATTGTTCAATAAAACCCTAACTTTCAGTATGAAAAAAATCATCTGCTTCAGCCTTTTATTGAATCTACTTCTATCAGGAAAAGCTCAAACAGCCGGTTCTATGGAGTCATTGAAACAACAAATAGCCACCGTGCTCGGAAACCAAAAAGGAATCTTTGCCGTAGCTTTTAAAAATCTTCAAAATGGGAATGAATTGCTAATCAACGAACATGAAATTTTTCATGCGGCAAGCACGATGAAAACTCCTGTGATGATGGAAGTTTTTAAGCAAGCGGCTGAAGGCCGGTTTTCTTTAAGTGATTCTCTCTATATCAGGAATGAATTTAAAAGCATTGTTGATAGCAGCCTTTACACGCTTGATTTTGCCAGTGACAGTGATAACGAAATCTACAGCCACGTCGGTGAAAAAAGAACCGTGCGCCAGCTTGTGTATGACATGATCATCCGAAGCAGCAATCTATCGACGAACCTGATCATTGATCTTGTGGGCGCAAAAAACGTCACTGGTACGATGCGTTCCATAGGTGCGAAAGATATTTTGGTTTTGCGGGGAGTTGAGGATGGAAAAGCTTTTGAAAAAGGCCTGAACAATGTCACAACTGCTTATGACCTGATGCTTGTTTTTCAAAATATCGCTCAGGGGAAAACCTTTGGTAACGATGCTTCCAGGGCAATGATTCAAATTCTTCTGGATCAAACCTTCAATGAAATTATTCCCGCCGAACTTCCTGATAGTGTTACCGTTGCCCACAAAACAGGATCTATCACCGGAGTTCAGCATGATTCAGGAATCGTATTTCTTCCTGATGGTAGAAAATATGTTCTGGTATTGTTGTCCAAAAATATCGGGGATGAAAAAGCAGCGATAAAAGCCATGGCAAATGTCTCAAAATTGATTTACGGCCAATTCGAAAAAAATGCTTTTTAATTCAAGGGAAGTTCGAAATAGAATATGCTTCCTTTCCCTTTTTCACTTTCCAACCACATTTTCCCATTGTGCTTTTCAATGATTTCTTTTGAAATGTAAAGGCCGAGGCCAAGTCCCGGATAGGTGTGCAAATTATTTCCTGAAATCCTGTAGAAGCGATCAAAAATCTTTTCATGCTCGTCCTCATGAATTCCATTTCCAAAATCATGTACGGAACAAATTATTTTTTCATCTCTTTCTAGCAAATTAATGATAATCTTTTCTGATAATGGAGCGTATTTTATTGCGTTGAGCAAAAGGTTGCTCAAGACCTGACCAATCCTATCCCGATCGGCGAAAATATGTGCCTCGGTTTCGGAGTTGAAAATGATTTCATGTTGAGTAGTTGATTGGCGCACTTCTTCAATAATTTCCATGACAAGCTGTTTCAGGATGAAGGGTTGTTTATTGTAAATCAATTGGCCATTTTGAACTTTTGAAGTGTCAAGGAGATCCGTAATAAGCGCAGTAAGCTTGTTGATCTGATGATCCATTTTTTGAAGCATTTTTTTGCGATGCACATCCGGTGTTGCAAAAGAATCCATTAGCATCAATTGGGTATAAGCTTTCAATGAAGTTACTGGTGTTTTTAATTCATGGCTGGCAATGCTAAAAAACTCATCCCTGCGATGAATCAGTTCTTCTGTCTCTTTCTGGATTTTGTCTTTCTGCGCATTGAATTCACGCAGATCGTGCTTCATTTTTTTGACAGAAAGCCCGAGCAAATCTTCATCGCTCCTGGGTTTGACTAAAACATCGAAGTTTCCTTTCCCAATCTCGTTGGCCGCCTGGGCAAGAAGCAGGTTGTTCCTGTCAATCTGCATGATAGATTTGGCAAGATTGCTCATCACTCCCCGCGGCATGTTGTCCAATTGAAAGCCTGTGCCTCCTTTTGAAATCGTTCTGGCGGCATGTTTTAGTTCTCTTAATAATGCAGTGATGTGATTGATGGAATAGGCCACGAAAAGGATAACAATCAGCATGGAAAACAACAGGAAAATGAAAGTAAGATTTTTCTGATTTTTCTCGCGCGCATAGATTGCTTTCATTTTCGTGTCAACGCTTTTCCATAAGTCGAGTTGCTGCTTTCTTATAACTTTTAATCCTTCAAATGAAACTTGCTCCCACTGTTCAGAATCATAAGTGCTGTCAAATTTAAACGTTGAAAAAAGCTTGTCTATATAGGCCACAGTAGGCTTATAGGCGGTTGTGTCTTTTGCCGAGTTGTATAAACGGATTGAGGCAGGGGACGCTTTCAACAGGAATTCCGTTTCATAGCTTTTGTAAACTTTGTAAACTCCGAGCGTTCCAAATAATGTTTCATACATGAATTCCTTTGAGTATAAAACAGTGTAGATATTAGTCCTGATGATGCTCAGAAAAGTGACCATTTGCGAGAGGATCTTTTGTGTTACCAAATCCTGGTAAATGGGTTTTGCAAATGAGTTGCTTGGAGGGCTATTAGTGTTTAAAGTGTTGAGCCTGAAAATTGCATCTGTATAATATTGTATGACATTATAAGTCGTGAAATGTTTTGAGGTGTCTACCTGGTTTCGCGTATTTTCCAGTTCATCCAAAAAAGTGTATTTAGTGAAATCGGCTATCTTCAAATCGTCGCTCTTTTGAAGAACTGAAATCAAAGAATCGGTCTTTAACCGTTCGCTTGCCACTTTTTCGTGAGTCTGTTTTTTCAGAACATACTGGTAACTGGCTTTTCGCTCTGCACTCAGGCGTGCGATCAGTTCTCCCAGAGAAGCTGTTTCGCTTATTTGATCCACGTAGTCTTCTATCAAATTCACTTTTTCCGATTTTTCTACATATATCATTACAGAGAAGTAAACCAGGAATAAAATAGGAATGATTCCGATTAATATCAATTTGACAGTGAGAGGTAATCTTCTAAAAAAAACGTTCATTTTAAAAAAATATCTAAAGGAATTAAACTTTGATAATCGGCAAGATCTGTAATTAGCGATCCGTAAAATAAAATAATAAGCGTTCCTTCTCAGCTAAGGTAATATACGAAAGGCAATTTTTTAGCTTATTTTTTTATAAACGGAAACCTCATCGCCATTTGCCTTTAACAAAAACCCAACATGCTATTTGATTGTCCTTTGTAAGTCATAGAAAAGAAGTTTAAATAGTGCGAAGTATCTTTTCCCTTTGTTAAAATCAGCTTTTCAATTTTGCTGATTCTTAACATTTTCTTGAATGTTTATTTGTCAAGAAATCTTGTTTCGCCTCATCTACAAATTTCTTTTCTTATTCAGTAAGGGTTGGGGATCGCATAGCAAACGAATAAAATTTGAAGAATTTCTTTTTTCAAATAATCCGTTCAACCAACAAGCTGATAGCTATAAAAAACAAAAAACCCTTAATTTTCTAAGGGTTTTTGATTGTTGCGAAGGGAGGGTTCGAACCTCCGACCTTCGGGTTATGAGCCCGACGAGCTACCGCTGCTCTACTTCGCGATTTCGAGTTGCAAATGTAGGGCGTTAATTATTCCCTGCCAAATTTAATTGCTTTTCCTTTTTAAATTTATAAAATCTAAGACAAAAATCAAATCATGGTTGTCCCTTAAAACCCTTTAGCAAAGAGGATTTGGAGAAGTGGTTCTTTTCCGAAAATCTTCAAAAAAAATCCGTTTGCTGCAGGAAATTAATTTCTTTGACTGATGCTGCTGGCGCCGCTGGATTCAATTTCTTTTCGTTCCGGGTTTCCTTTGTAATACAAGCTGCTTGCTCCGCTTGCTTTCGCCGAAATCGTTTTGTTAACGGTGATTTTTACATCGGAAGCGCCAGAAATTGTCGCAATGCAATTATCGGCTGAGAGAGTATAATTTTTAATGTCACTTGCTCCGCTGGCGTCTATTTTTAAATTGGTTACCGTCCCTGCGATCTTAACTGTTGAAGCTCCGCTCATATCGACGATCAGGTTTTCTGCTTTTAAATTCCCTTTCATGTCGCTGGCACCGGAAAGCTTTAATTTCAGGTTTTGGGCTTTAAGGGTTTCGTTAATGATGATGTCGCTTGCGCCTGATGCCTCAAGGCTTTCAAGGGTTTTGAAAGAAATATACGCGCGCAATTTTCTATCCTCATTGAATCTGAGTGATCCACTATTATAAGAAATGTTCAAGATCCCATTAACGACCTCGGTTTTTATGTTGTCGCGGAATTTAGCGTCAGATGCGCTTACCGCTAATGCATATTCATTGCTCTGCGATAAATAAACATCGATTCCGCCTGAAACTTTGATCCCCGTAAATGAAGTGGTTTCCTTCACCTGCGCATTTTTGTCGTTGATCACCGTTTGGGCAAATAAATTCATTGAGGAAGCTGAAAAAAGAAGAACAAAAAGGAATTTCATAAAAAGTGTTTTGATTGTAACGATGTTGAATTGCAAAAGTTACAATTTTTATAAAACAATTTCTTCTTTCCTATCTTTGCTTTTTAAATAAACAATTTATAAACCGGGGTGCGTCCGATAAAACGGATCGCTGAGAAAATACCCGCATACCTGATCAGGATAATGCCTGCGAAGGGAGGATGAATACTTTGACCCGCCTTCTTTTTCATGCATTGTATTGATTAAAAAAAATACAATCATGTATAAAGCACTTTTTATTTCCTTTTTTATTCTTCTGTCTTTTATGGTAAACGCGCAGGATACCAGTGTTCATAAACTTTCAGACACTTTGCTGCTCCAAAACATTGAAGTTACTTCCATTCGTGCATCCGATAAAGCGCCATTTACAAAAACGAATCTCAACAAACAGCAGATTGAAAAAGTGAATCTCGGTCAGGATCTTCCTTTTATTTTAAACCAGGTTCCTTCGGTAGTCATTAATTCTGATGCAGGCAACGGGGTGGGATATACAGGAATAAGAATTCGCGGTTCCGATGCGTCGAGAATCAATGTTACGCTCAATGGAATTCCATATAACGACGCTGAAAGCCAGGGAACCTTTTTTGTTGACATGCCGGATATTTCTTCTTCCGTCAGTTCCATACAGATCCAACGCGGGGTGGGCACTTCATCCAATGGTGCAGGGGCTTTTGGTGCAACCATCAATTTGTCAACCAATGAGGTAAATAAGGAAAAGTATGTTGAAATAAACAACAGTTTTGGCTCTTTCAACACATGGAAAAATACTTTAAAAATGGGAAGTGGATTGATGGGGAAGCATTTTTTACTGGACGGCAGATTCTCGCGGATTACGAGCGATGGATATATCGACCGTGCAAAATCAAACCTTGAATCATTTTATGTTAGCGGCGCATATATTGATGATAAAAGTTCTTTGCGCTTTAATGTGATCCGGGGAAAAGAAAAAACCTACCAGGCTTGGGGCGGCGTTCCGGAAAGCTTTCTCGATAGTGCGCGAACCTATAATTCGATGGGTACTGAAAAACCGGGAACGCCCTATGATAATGAAACAGACAATTATATTCAAACCCATTATCAGTTATTTTACAACAGGAAAATAAATAACGAACTGGCACTCAACGTGGCCGTTTATTTGTCCCGCGGAAAAGGCTATTATGAAGAATACAAGGCCGCGCAGTCGTATAAAAAATATGGAGTTCCTTTGGTCATCCATGGAACAGACACTACGTTTACTACAGATTTGATAAGGCAGCAATGGCTCAATAATTATTTGTATGGGAGTATTTTTTCTGTGCAATATCAAAAGAATAAAACTCAAATCACTTTTGGCGGCGGGTGGAATCAATATGATGGCGGACATTATGGAATTGTGAAATGGGCGCAGGCCGGCGGGTTTCCCTCAAATTATTCGTATTACAATAATCCTGCAACAAAAAATGATCTGAATTTTTATTTGAAATGGATGCAAAATCTTGGATCAGGATTTACGGCATTCGCCGATATTCAGGAAAGATTTATAAAATATGATATCCATGGATTTAAAGCCAATCCGCAGATAAATATTTCTAAAAATTATTCTTTCCTTAATCCTAAGGCCGGAATTTCATACAATAAAAATAATTACCAGGCATACTTGTCATTTTCGGTTGCAGCGCATGAACCGAACCGCGATGATTTCGAAGCCGGCATTAATCAAATTCCGCAGCCGGAAAAATTATTTGATTGGGAGCTGGGATTTAATAAAAAAGAAACGAATTATCATTACGGCGTTACTTTCTATTACATGGACTATCAGGATCAGTTAGTAAGCACCGGAGAAATCAATGATGTCGGAGCCTATACAAGAACCAACACGCCCACAAGTTATCGGGCTGGAATTGAGCTGGAAGGCGGTGCGATCCTTGCCAAATGGTTAACGGCCACGGGGAATTTTTCTTTCAGCAAGAATAAAATTAAAAGTTTTACAGAGTATGTGGACGATTACGATAACAGCAACGGGGATCAAAAACAAAATAACTTTACCAATACTGACATTTCCTTTTCTCCAGACAACGTTGGCGCTTTGGCAATAAATTTCCTTCCATTAAAAAACGGGGAGATCAGTTTTCAATCCAAATATGTAGGTCGCCAGTTTTTAGATAATACTTCAAATCTGAACCGGATCATTCCTTCCTATTTCGTTCAGGATGTGAATTTTTCTTATTTGCTGAAGAAAAAAAATCTAAAAGAGGTAACGTTTATTTTTAGGATCAATAATGTGTTCAATAAAAAATATGTGGCCAATGGATATACCTACAATTATATTTCAGGGGGCGTTTTGAACGTTGAAAATTATTATTTCCCTATGGCCGAAAGAAATTTTATGGCAGCTATCAACATTAAGCTGTAATTGGAAGTTTTAAAAGGTTTAGAAGGTTTAGGTTTAGAAGGTTTAGAACGTTTAGGAATTAGAAGGTTTTATGCCTTTACTAAATTCTTTTTTTCCTGATAAATCCTGAGCATTTGAAGGGTAACAGCCAGCAGGATGAGGGCGAAGCCATAATAAAATCCGGGGCCTAAAAATTTATTTTCCTTAAAAATAAGGAAGGCGAGAAGTATGGAATAAACCGGTTCAAAATTATAGGTAAGGTTTGTGGTGAAGGCAGAAATATGTTTCAAGGAATTGAGGCTTAAATTGAACGCGAAAACTGTGCAAACTCCGGAAAGGATAAGCAGCCAAAGGAAATCGCTTGCGGTTGGTATGAAATAATTGGCAGGATAAAAATACAGATAAACCGGAAGGATAAAAAGCAGGGCGATTGCACCTCCGCCCATTTCATAAAGTGTCAGGGTTCTGGGTGAAAAATCGTTAAGCAGCTTTTTATTAATGATTGGAAAAAGGCAGGCTAGCATAGCTGAAATAATTCCGAAAATAATTCCGGTTTTGTATTCCGGATAGAAATTAAAGATCATGTAAACACCTGCTATTGCCAGCAAGCCAAGAAACACTTCAACCATGTCGATTCTTCTGCGCATGATCAGCGGCTCGAAGAGGCTGGTGAAAAATCCGATAGTAGATAAGCAGGTAACAGAAACGGAAACATTGGAGTATTTAATGCTTCCGTAAAATGAAACCCAATGCAAAGCAATGATTGCTCCAACTCCAAAAAGCTGCATGGTGTTTTTCACTGTAAGTTTTTGCAATTCCTTCCTGAAATATAACATGACAGCAAGGAGCACAGCGCTCAGCACCATGCGGTAGAGTGTCAGCAGTCCTTCATTTAATACAATTAGTTTTCCAAAAATCGCTGTGAAACCAGCCAGTAATACGGCAAGATGAAGTTGAAGAAATGCTTTTTTCATTAGGGCGGCAAAATTAAGGCAATTAAGAATTAAGAATTAAAAATTAAGAATGAAGAATGAAGAATTACAGGACTAGTTATCAATTGGCCTGCGTGCTAAAGAGTCGGCTAAACTCTAAACCTTCTAAACTATCCTTACAACGGGCGTTGCCCATTGCTGGGATATTTCGCCCTTTCAGGGCTGGTTGTAGGAGAGGTTTTCTAAACCTCTAAACGGGCGTCTGCCCATTGCTGGGACTATTTAAACGCCCTTTGAGGGCTGGTAGTAGGACAAACCTTTTAAACCTTTTAAACCTTCTAAACCTATTAAGCCTTCTAAACCTTCCAACCACTTCTAAACCTTCCTTCATCTACGATTTTTATCGTAAATTAACATTCCTTTTTATAAAAAAAATTTACGGCCTATAATTGTACCGATCATAGCTTTATATTTGCCCCTGTTTAATTTAAACCCAGACTATGAGCTTTAAACGCATCAACAACATTACAGGGTGGGCAATTTGCATTATTGCCGCCTTTGTCTATTTATCTACAATGGAGGCCACCGGCAGTTTTTGGGATTGCGGGGAGTTTGCATCCAGCGCCTATAAATTGCAGATTCCGCATCCGCCGGGCGCGCCGCTTTTCATTTTATTGGGCAGGATTTTCATGATCCCTTTCAGTCCGGAACACGCAGTTACGGGCATCAATGCAATGAGCGCCCTGATGAGCGCTTTTACCATTTTATTTTTGTTCTGGAGCATCACCCATTTTGCCAGGAAGATCATGGAGCGGAACAATCCGAACCCGTTGTCTTCTCAACAAATTTTCAGCATCATGGCTGCCGGCGTTGTTGGCGCTTTGGCTTATACTTTTTCAGATTCGTTCTGGTATAGTGCTGTAGAATCTGAAGTGTATGCCAGTTCCTCTTTCTTTACCGCCATCGTTTTTTGGGCGGCACTTAAATGGGAACACGAGGTTACTCAGGAGAAATTAAACGGCGTAAAAGGAAACTTTACACGTGCTGACAGATGGCTTATTCTCATCTTTTATCTGATAGGACTTGCGGTGGGCGTGCATTTGCTAAATATCCTCACCATTCCGGCCATCGTTATGATTTATTATTTCAGAAGATTCAAGACCACCAAATGGGGTACTTTCTGGGCATTCATCATCGGTTGTGTCATTACGGGAATCGTTCAGGTGCCGATGATTCAATGGACTATTAAGCTTGCAGGCCAGTTTGACATTCTTTTCAAAAATAGTTTCGGTCTTCCCTTCTTCGCAGGTTTTACTTTCTTCTTCGTTTTGCTTGCCGTTATCATCTACCTTCTGTTAAGGCTGGCAAATAAAAAGAATTGGAATTACCTGAGGCTTGCCATGTGGAGCTTTGCATTCGTTTTGCTTGGATTTTCCACTTATTATACAACCATCATCCGCTCACTTGCAGACCCTGCCATCGACATGTTCAATGTCGATAATCCGGTGAGCCTTGTAGGCTATCTGAGCCGCGAGCAATATGGAGACTGGCCGATTGTTTATGGGCCAGATTTTACCGCCGATCCGTCCGATCAAAGATATGTGGACACTTATGTGAAAGGCCAGAAAGAATATGAAAAAAAGGGGAAAAAAGTAGTGACCGAATATGCGTCTGAAGACAAGCACATTTTTCCGCGCATGTGGGATGCAAGCAATGACCAGGGACACGCAGATTATTACGCAAGTTTTGCCGGTATTGGAAAGGATCCAAAAACGGGGCATTATCTTGATAAACCTACGATGGGCGATAATATCGGCTTCTTCTTCAGTTATCAGTTTAACTGGATGTACTGGCGATATTTTATGTGGAATTTTGCAGGAAAGCAAAATGATTTGCAAGGTGTTGATATGGGAAATGTGAGAGATGGCAATTGGATTACCGGCATTCCTTTCTGGGATAATGCACGATTAGGCAACCAAAGTTCTATGCCCGATAGTCTCAAAAATAATAAGGCCCACAACAGGTTGTTTGCCTTGCCATTATTGCTTGGTATTCTTGGATTGATCTATCAATATCAAAAAGATAAAAGCGATACGCTGGTGGTTGGATTGCTCTTCTTTTTTACTGGCATCGCCATTGTTCTCTACCTCAACCAGGCCGGAAACCAGCCAAGGGAAAGGGATTACGCCTACGTCGGTTCTTTTTATGCATTCGCCATGTGGATAGGGCTGGGCGTCCTTTATGTGAAAGAACTATTGGAGAAGTATATTAAAAATTCGAAAATGGCCAATTATGCCGCGGCCGTGATTTGCGTTCTTGCAGTTCCTGTTTTGATGGCCGCCCAGGAATGGGATGATCATGACCGCAGCCATAAAACCCTTGCTCCGGATCTGGCTACGGATTATCTGCAAAGCTGTGCGCCAAATGCCATCTTGATTACCTTTGGAGATAATGACACTTATCCTTTGTGGTTCGCACAGGAAGTGTTAGGAGTTCGCAGGGATATCCGGGTTATTAATTCGAGCCTGTTGGGAACCGACTGGTACATCAATCAGCTTCGTTATGCTGTAAATAAAAGCGCTCCGATTGATGTGATTTGGTCTCAGGATCAAATTTTAGGAAGCAACCGCGACGCCATCTATTATTTGCCGAACCTGCCGGGAGCAACCGTGGATCAGTCAAAACCTATGAATCTTTATAGCATGATGAAAGATTATGCGGGAAGCGATGATCCTTCAAGAATGTATAATAACAATGGTGATTACCTCAATGTTTTCCCAACAAAAAAAGTCTTCGTTCCTGTTGATACCAACCTGGTAAAGGAGAACGGAACTGTGCAACCCGGCGACAGCGTGGTAAACGAACTCGTTTTCGATATTCCTAAGAACGCAATTGGAAAAAATGAAAGCGCTATTTTAAATATTATCGCTGCTAATCAATGGAAAAGACCCATTTATTTTACCTCTCCTTATTCTGATCTTGGCTTCCAGCAATACCTGAGAACCGATGGATTGAGCTACAGGCTTGTTCCTGTGAAGAACAGTGAAGTGAATGATTCATGGTCATACGATGTGATGATGAAGAAGTTCCGTTTCGGAAACGCGAATGTTCCGGGAGTTTATTTCGACGAAGAAAACCGCCGCCATTTGAACACGATCCGCATGCAATTCGCGCAAGTTGCCAATGACCTTGCGGATAGGGGCAGGAAAGATGATGCGAAACGGCTTCTCGCAAAATGCGATAACATGATGCTTCCTCAAAATTTCCCATATGCAATGGCTTCCCGCCGCCAGCAGCAAAATCAGATTTCAGGACAGTTTTTATTAGCTGCATATAAATCCGAAGATTTTGCTCTCGCCAAAAAGGTTTCCGACGCGTTGAGAAAAGATTTGGAACAGCAGATCACTTATTTCAATAACCTTGACGAGAATAAGCAGATGGCGCTCGGTTATGATAATCAAATTGTTCAGCAATTGCTTCAGCAAATAAACGGCATGGAGCAATACTTTGCGAAGCCGCAAAAACCCTTGTCACCTGAAAGAACCAGGCCGGTAACTAATGGTCCTCAAGCAGACAGCCACGCGTTGATTCCGGCGGATACGCAAGTGCAGCATCAGGCAGACACCCAGGTGCATGATAAAACCCAGTAGGCCTCATTGCTGATATAAATGTCAAAATCCCGTTTCAAAATCATTTGAAACGGGATTTTTTTTTTCAAGTATTTATGCCGACAGAAAAATAGTTGGACTATTACCATGTAAAGTCGAATAAATTTAAGTCAAAGGAAGGATCATGATAAAATGCTGAAAAATGTTTGCCTGCTGGAAATACGGTTTCTACTCGATGTTTTCATGTGGTTTGCGGCGAATTAAAATTCAGCAAACGAACTTTTTTAACAGAATTTCTTTTACAGTTTCGAACCGGAAAAGAAAAGAAGAATTTGGGGCTGTCGGCTGCAAATCCTCTGCTAATCGATAGTCCCGGCTGTCGGGCAGTATCTTTCCCGCGATACCATTTTTCAGGTCAAAACTTTCAACGGCGGGAAAGGATACTTGCCCACATCCGGAAGCCCTTCTGCTACAGGTTCTTTACTCAGCAAAAGCGGCTTTCTTTGCGCCGTCAGATCAACCGGGTAACGGGCGTGAAAACAAAAAAAAGCTGAAAAAAGTCCGTCTCCTGGAATGTATATTTCTAAATTCCCAAAAGCCTGTCTGTCGCTTTTTAATCCTTTAATTATTTACTTTGTGCTATGTTATCCACAAGGCATCTGGTTTTTCTTGAAGTAGCGACGCTTAAAAGTTTCTCTAAGGCCGCTCAAACCATGTATATATCGCAGCCCGCCATCAGCAAGCATATAAAGGCTTTGGAAGATTTTTACCAGGCGAAATTAATAAACAGGTACGCCAATAATATTGACCTGACTCCTGCGGGAATTTTATTATTTGAAAAACTACAGGAAGTGAAGATAATGCAGGATCAAATTGAATTCGAACTGTCTTCGCTAAGCAAAGGTTTGCAGCCAAAAGGCTTTATGCGGCTGGGTGCAAGCACGACTATTGCATTGTATGTTTTGCCTCAAATTTTGTCGGGGTTTCATAAGCAATATCCGCAATTGGAAATTAGCTTGTTGAACCGAAATTCAGAAATAGTCCTTGATGCCTTGCTGAATAAGGAAATCAACCTCGGGATCATTGAAAAAATAAGAGGGATTTCCAAAGTCGATACGCTTCCTTTTTTAGAGGATGAAGTGATTTTGGTTGGAAGTAAAAAAAATAAAAAGCTAAAAACAAATTATGCTGTTTCGGATTTGACTGCCCTTCCCATCGCCCTCAGAGAAAGCGGAAGCGGCACGTTGAATGCAATTAAGCTGAGCCTGGAGAACAATGGTCTTAAATTAAAAGATCTTAACGCCAAAGTAAGGTTGGGAGGCACGGAGGCGCTGAAAAATTTTATTATCCAGTCCGATTGCCTCGGATTTTTTCCCAGACGTTCGGTTTTGACCGAATTAAAAAACGGCTTGCTCCAGGAAATATTTGTGGAAAAATTTCACATCAGCAGGAGCTTTTTCTTCATCAAAAGAAAAAATGAAAGCACTCCCCTAAACGACCAGTTTATAAAATTCGCGAAGCATACATATAACTTGTAGTTATTGGTATTAATAAAACTGTATAATCTGCTTTTATGTCGAACAATTAATTTTAGTGGATGAAAACCACTTCAATTAACATTAGGACCAGCATAATGAGTTGCCCCGAGTGCGGCATGCAGTACGATAAGAATCATCTTCAAACCTTTGCTTCCTGCTGCAATCAGCCACTCATTATGGAATTTGATTTTACCCACGAAACCAAAGAGGACATAAAGCGGGATGTAAGTTCCATGTGGCGCTATCAGAGTTTCCTGCCATTTATTGAAGAAAAAAATATTGTGAGCCTGGGTGAAGGCTTCACTCCTTTGCATGAATTTGAAAAGCTTGGCCGGCAGCTTGATATAAACCTCCTCTGGAAAGATGAAGGCGTTAACCCAACCGGTTCTTTTAAAGCCCGAGGAATAAGCATGGCCGTTTCTAAAGCCAGGCAATTCGGCATCGCCCATTGCGTGATGCCCACAGCAGGAAATGCAGGCGGAGCTTTAAGTGCTTATTGCGCGAAAGCGGATATTAAAGCCACAATTGTAATGCCCGAACATACTTCCGAACTTTTAAAAGATGAATGCAGGGCCTATGGGGCTGAATTGCTTACTGTTAAAGGCCTGATCAACGATTGCGGCGTCCTGGCCAGGGAAATTTCTGCACAAACGGGCGCTTTCGACATGTCAACTTTAAAAGAACCTTATCGTTTGGAGGGCAAAAAAACGATGGGTTATGAAATTGCCGAGCAACTGAACTGGCAATTGCCTGATGTGATCATGTATCCTACCGGCGGCGGAACCGGCCTCCTCGGTATCTGGAAAGCAATCGGGGAAATGCGCCGCATGAAATGGATCAGCGGCAAAATGCCCCGCATGGTGGCGGTGCAATCCGAAAATTGCCAGCCAATGGTTGAAATGTTTAACCATGGAAAAGTCCCGGATCAATATAGGGCAAGTGCCTCGGTTGCACTCGGATTGGCTGTGCCATTCCCATTTGCCAAAGATCAGATTCAGCAGGTACTTCATAAAAGTAATGGCAACGCAGTGGCTATCGCTGATAACGAAATCCTTGAAGAAGTTTTAAAAGTTGCCAGGATGGAAGGAGTGCTGCTCTCAACAGAAGGCGCGGCCTGCGTTTCTGCTGTAAAAAAATTAGTGGCCATCAACTGGATCAAAAAGGAAGAAACTGTTTTGGTATTGAATACGGGTAGCTGGTATAAATATCATTAAAGCAGGATCGGGGGAAAAGGATTGAAAAAAGTTCGACTGCTGGAAGAGGGATTGTAAAAGGATTCTTACAATCTTTTATGTCAAAAAAATCTTCCAAAAGAAGTTTTTGCTGGAAAATTTGCTGCAAAAGTTTGCCTGAAATCTCTTCCGTATAATACCTTTCTTTCACATTAAAAATAAAGGGTGGAAAATAAAAATTGTGGAAAAAAGTCCGGCTGCCGGAAAACTAATCAATTACGGAACCTTCCTTTTCCTGCCTTCCTTCCGTCAAAATTATTTAACAATAGGCGGCATTTTTAAAAAAGGATACTGATGTAAATTGCAGTATTAGCTAACGGGATTTCAGAAAACATCCATTTATGCGCGCGCACCATTTTTCAAAGTTTGACCCAAATGAAAATCAGAAAACCTCTTTTGAAAACCTGCTGAATATTTTCATGCAAATGCTCACCTTTACAAGTGGGGAAGTAGGCGAAGCCTTAAGCTGGCTTACTGAACTGGATAAGGAATATGAACTTACCAACGAGGAATATGGCCTTGGTGATTTCATACAGGATTTGAAAGACAAAGGCTACATTGATGAAGACAAGCAAAAGGGGGAAATTAAAATCACACCTAAAACTGAACAAGGAATCAGGAAACGCAGCCTGGAAGAGATCTTTGGCAAATTAAAAAAATCAAAACCTGGTAACCATACGACTTTCAAGCCCGGCAACGGTGATGAAATTAATCCTGAGACAAGACCGTTTCAATTCGGTGACACTGTTGAGCAAATCGATTTTACAGAATCCATCCGGAATGCACAGATCAATCATGGTGCGGAAAGTTTCATGATGCAGGAAGATGACCTGGAAATCCGGGAAACAGATTTTAAAGCCCAAACATCCACTGTCCTGATGATTGACATTTCTCACAGCATGATCCTTTATGGCGAAGACCGCATTACGCCGGCCAAGAAGGTTGCCATGGCTTTGAGCGAGTTGATCATCACAAAATATGCAAAAGATACGATCGATATCGTCGTTTTTGGCAACGATGCATGGACGGTGGAAATCAAGGATATTCCTTATTTGCAGGTAGGCCCTTATCATACCAATACCGTTGCGGGACTGGAACTTGCAATGGATATTTTAAGGAGAAGAAAAAACCCGAACAAGCAGATATTTATGATCACAGATGGAAAGCCAACCTGCCTTAAAATAGGCAAGCGGTATTATAAAAACAGTTTTGGGGTTGACAGGAGAATTTTAAACCGGTGCATGAACCTCGCCGCGCAATGTAAAAAACTGAAGATTCCCATAACCACTTTTATGATCGCTACCGATCCGTATTTGCAAAGATTTGTGACTGAATTTACAGAAACCAATAATGGTAAAGCTTTCTTCGCTTCGCTCGACAAGCTTGGCGCTTTTATCTTTAAAGATTTTGAAAGTGGAAAAAGGAAAACAGTTTATTGATATTTTAGAAAGGTTCCCGGATGTGAGATGTAGTTGGAATTTCTGATTAAAATAAGTTTGTAACTTCAATAAAAAATGGAAATGAAGAAAATTACTTTTTTAGTGCCTGAGGATGCTGCTGAGCTTGTAACAGAGCTGGTCGAAAAATTAGGTGGATGTATCAATATAAAGAGTGAATCAGTGGAAGAAATAAAGAAATCACGTCCTATCAATGGAAGGAATGATAGTTCATTAGTGGCGACACTGAAAAAAGAAGAGTCATCATTAGGAAAGAATAATTTGAAGCCGCAGAGAGGTTCAAAATCAAAGCAAAAATCACAAAAAGAAAGAATCGATCATACGTATTTATTTGGAAAATGGAAAGAGTTTGATATTGATGCCAGAAAATTAAGAGAAGAATCATGGTGATATTTGAATCGGTTTTAGTTGACACGGATATCATAATCAAAGCCTATAGAGGCAATGTCGCAAAAGAGACCCATTTGAAATACCTGGAGGGAAATTATTGTATTTCTGTTATCACAGCATGTGAATTAATTAATGGTGCAAAAAACATCCGGCAACGAATGGAATTTTTGAAAGTGTTACGATATTATAAAGTTGCATTAGTTAATGAAAAAATTTCTGAACAGGCGTTCTCTTTGTATAAAAAATATTCTTTTAAAAATGACATGAGAATATCCGATTCTTTTATTGCAGCTACCGCAATTATGAATGATTTGTTCCTTTATACAGATAATAAAAAGGATTTCAATTTTATTGAAGGGATTAAATTCTATAAAGAAAATTAAAAAATGAATCTTACAACAATAAAAACCTTCGGCCAGCTTAAGGAAATCAATTACAAACCCAAATCCATCAAGGAGGAATTAAGAGACAATCTCATCAAAAAAATAAGCAGAAAAGAGTTGACGTTCCCGGGGATTATCGGATATGAAGATTCTGTAATTCCGGATACAGAAAGGGCTTTGCTGTCCCGGCACAATATTCTTTTTTTAGGATTGCGCGGGCAGGCGAAAACCCGTATGGCACGGCAAATGATCGATTTGCTTGATGAATTTATTCCCATAGTTGAAGGCAGTGAAGTGAACGATAGTCCCTATAATCCGTTGAGCAAATATGCCCGTGACCTTATTTGCGACCGGGGCGATGACACTCCGATTGCATGGCTTCATCGTTCCAGCCGGTACGGGGAAAAACTTGCCACTCCGGATGTAAGCGTGGCCGATCTTATCGGTGATATCGATCCGATAAAAGCAGCGAATTTGAAATTAAGTTACGCCGATGAAAGGGTGATCCACTATGGAATTATTCCCAGAAGCAACCGTGGAATTTTTGTGATCAACGAACTGCCCGATCTTCAGGCGCGTATCCAGGTTTCGTTATTCAATATTCTTGAAGAAGGCGATCTTCAGATTCGTGGTTTTAAATTAAGATTGCCGCTTGATATCATGTTTGTTTTCACAGCTAACCCCGAAGATTATACCAATCGTGGCGCCATTGTAACGCCGCTTAAAGACAGGATCGAAAGCCAGATTCTCACTCATTATCCAACCACTATAGAAAACGCTTTGTTCATCACCGAACAGGAAGCCGATCTGCACAATGATCAGTTGAAAAAAGTAAATATCAGCGATCTCATCAAGCGCCTGATTGAACAGGTATCATTCGAGGCACGTGGCAGCGAATTTGTTGATAAGAAAAGCGGTGTTTCGGCAAGATTAACGATCGCTGCTTATGAAAACGCAGTGAGTTCCGCGGAACGTCGCGCCATCATCAACAAGGAAAAGGAAACACAGATTTGGGTGAGCGACCTCGTAGGGATCATTCCTTCCATAACCGGAAAAATAGAACTGGTTTATGAAGGCGAACAGGAAGGCCCTTACCAGGTAGCGTATAATTTATTGGAGAAGGCTATTCGCACTCAATTCGCTAAATATTTTCCAAATCCGGAGACCTATAAAAAGAAAAGAAGCAAGGAAGTGGCGGTTGAGGAAAATCCCTATAAAGCCATCATTCAATGGTTTGACAGGGGAAATCACCTCAACATTTTCTTTGGACTAAAGGACGATGATAAAATCCAATTGCTCTACAAAGTCGACGGCCTTTTTGGGCTTGTCAAGAAATATTATCCCAATGCAAGCATTAAGGAAAATGCGCTTTTGATGGAATTTGTATTGCATGGTTTGTCTGCCTATTCCATAATCAGTAAGAAAGTTGTTGAAGGGAAAATAGAGTTTAAGGATCTTATGGGAAGCATGTTAAATTTGGGCTCCAACTCTTTTAGCGATGAAGAACTGGAAGACGAATCATAAAAGAAATCGTTAGATGATATTTACTTCGCTTTCGAGCCTGATGCCAAATTTTTCCTTTACCGATGACTGGATCTTTTTTCCAAGCAAATGAATTTCCTTTCCGGAGGCGCTTCCATAATTCACTAAAACCAAGGCCTGTTTTTCGTAACATCCGGCATCTTTTTTTCGATATCCTTTCCAGCCGGATTGTTCTATCAACCAGCCGGCAGGGATCTTGCAATGTTTTTCATCCGCTTCAAAAAGTGGAATACCGGCAAAAGTATTTTGTAATTCCAATGCCTTCTCTTTTTGAATGAGCGGATTTTTAAAAAAGCTGCCGGCATTGCCAAGAATTGCCGGATCGGGAAGTTTGGAAGTTCGAATGCGCACAACAGCGTCCGACACAACTTTAAGGGACAGATCCTCCACTTTCATTTTGTCAAGTTCCTCGCGGAGCGCGCCATAAGAAATATTGAAAACCGGTTCTTTTTTAAGACGGTAGGTAACATTCAAAATCACAAACTGGTTTTTGTATTTGTTTTTGAAAACACTGTCCCGGTAACCAAAACGGCAATCTTTCAATGAAAATTTTTGGACCGATTTTTCCTTCAGATGAAAGGCTTCCAACTCATGGAAAACGTCTTTTATTTCTACTCCATAGGCGCCAATATTTTGCATGGGCGAAGCGCCAACATTTCCGGGGATCAGTGAGAGGTTTTCAATTCCGGCAAGATTCCTGTCAACACAATACATTACGAAACTGTTCCAGCTAATTCCCGCTCCAACTCTTACATAGATATGCTCTTCATCTTCATCCACTATTTTAATTCCTGGGATATCATTCTTTAAAACGATTCCTTCAAAATTTTTCGTCAGAAGAATATTACTTCCTCCGCCAAGAATGAGCGTTGGCAATTGCAATGCGCTGGTTGTTTCCAGCGCTTCGCGCAAATGGTTGACAGAACGGAATTCCGTGAAATAGCGGGCGAAAGCGTCAATTCCGAAAGTATTGTATTTTTTGAGCGGATAATTTTCTAGAACTTGCATAAAGAATAATTAGCGGCAAAATACCGAAAAATATGAATGTACAAACAGCAGTAGTTATCGGTGCCAGCGGATTGACCGGAAGTTTTGTAGTGGATCTATTATTAAAAGATCCCGAATTTCAGGTGGTGCGCGTATTGGTCAGGAGAAGCCTGGGCATCGATCATCCTAAGCTTAATGAACGGATCACCACCTTTGATAACAGCAATGACTATACGAAAATAATAGGCGAAGGCAAATGCGTGTTTTGCTGTATTGGAACAACAAGGAAAAAAGTTGGCGGGGATAAAAATTTGTATCACGAAATCGATTATGGAATACCGGTCAGCATTGCAGCAGCAGCGGTTTCAAATGGCTTTAAAAAATTTATGATGGTTTCGGCAATAGGAGCAAATGAAACCTCTTCCAATTTTTATTTAAAATTAAAAGGTGAAACAGAAAATGCTTTGAAAAAATTTCCTTTTGAATCCATAGGCATTTTTCGTCCTTCCATTCTTTTGGGCAATCGCGTAGAGATCAGACCGGGAGAAAAACTTATGCAATCCATAATGAAAGCAGTTTCCGGTTTACTGTTTGGATCCTATAAAAAATACAGACCCATATACGCCTCGACAGTTGCAAAAGCCATGGTGTCTGAAAGCAAAAAGAACGATCCGGGGATTCATGTTTTTGAGTACGCTGAAATGATCGGCCTTGTGTCGGGTTAGAAAGGATCGACATCAGGAACCGTGATCACGCTCCTGAATTTCTTTTCGGCTTTCAGCAAATCAATCTGATTTTGAATCACTTTTTTTTGGGCCTGCAGGGATGCAGCGTCCTGCTGAAGCTTGATCAATATTTCCATTAAATACATGTTCCTGACCCGGTTGATGACTGGTGCGGCAGGACCAACCAAATGTTGGAAATCTTTCTTTAATAAATTTCCTAAAATATCAGCAGCCTCTTCCACCACTTCTTTCAACTTGTGTTTTAAAGTTATTCGGATCAGGCGGCTGAAGGGCGGGTAAAAAAATTGTTTTCGCATGGCCATTTCGTGTTCAAAAAACCTGGCATAATCGTGCTGCTGTACAAAGGCCAACACCGGGTGGCTTATCTTTGAAGCCTGGATGAGCACCAGTCCTTTGCCGGTTTTCCTGCCGGCCCTTCCGCTTACCTGTTCCATCATTTGAAACGCTCTTTCATTGACCCTGAAATCCGAAAAGGTCAATAAGCCATCGGCGTCAAGAACGCCGACAAGACTCACTTTTTCAAAATCTAATCCTTTCACAACCATTTGCGTCCCTGCCAGAATATCGATGCGGTGCTGTTCAAATAATTTTATTAAGGTGTCGTGAGCGTTTTTTCCCTTTACCGAATCCACATCCATTCTTGCAATGCGGTTGTTCGGAAAATCCTGAGCCAGTTCCTCTTCCACTTTTTCTGTTCCGAAATTTTTTTCTGCCCAGTTCACGCTTCCACATGCGGGGCAGGAAGTAAGTTTGGGGTAGTTGTTGCCACAATAATGGCAATGGAGTTTATTGGAATATTTATGCAGGGTTAAAGTAACCGAACAGTTTTCACATTGCGGAATAAATCCGCACGTGCCACAAACCAGGAAAGGCGCGTAACCACGGCGATTCTGAAAAAGGATCACCTGCTTATCGTTTTGAAGGGCCACTTCTATTTCCGCTTTTAATTGTGGAGAGATCATCACCTTTCCTTTTTTTGAAGCCGCCACCGTTTTAGTATCTATGATCCTTATTTCCGGCAATACAGTTCCGCCATATCTTTCAGAAAGATTCACTAAAGCGTATTTATTTTTTTTCGCGTTGTAATAACTTTCCAAAGAAGGAGTCGCGCTGCCGAGCAAAACTTTCGCCTTGAAAAGAGAAGCGTAAAAAATGGCGGCATCACGTGCATTATAGCGTGGCGCAGGATCCTGCTGTTTGAAGGAAGGATCGTGCTCCTCATCAATGACAATCAAACCCAGATCTTTAAAAGGAAGAAACAAGGCGCTTCTCGCCCCAAGGATGATTTTCAGTTCGCCGGTTTTTATTTTATTCCAGATTTCAATCCTTTCGTTGTTGTTGAATTTGGAATGATAAATGGCGATGTTGCCACCAAAATAAAGTTGAAGCCTTCGAATAATTTGAGCCGTTAAAGTGATTTCCGGAAGCAGATACAAAACCTGTTTGCCGACATTTACATATTGTTCAATTTGCTTGATATATAATTGAGTTTTTCCGCTGCTCGTAACCCCATGTACGAGGCAAACTTCTTTTTGTTGCAGCGCCACATCTATCTCTGCCAATGCCTTTTTTTGGGAATCATTCAATTCAAAATTTACTTCCATTTTTTTGGGAAGGGATTGAATTCTGTCAGTGCTGCGGCGCTCAATCAGCAAGATGTTTTTATCAGAAAGGCCTTTTAGCTGCGCAGCGGTCGCGCCGGATTTTTTTAATAACTGGCTTTGTAAAACTTCTCCGGCGGTTTTGGAAAAATGCAAAAAAGAAAGCAGCAGTTCCATTTGTTTCGGCGCTTTGGCGAGCTCGTCCATCAACTGGCTCAATTTTTCGTCACTCGAAAATTCAGGATTCAGGGAAACGAAATTTTCTTTTTTTTCCTTGTATTTATCAGACAGTGCTTCCCAGATGAAACAAACTTTTTTTTCTATGAGCCTTTGAATCAAAGGGTAAACATGAATGATATTAGTTACCTGCTGAACTTCCGTAATCCTTAATTCTTTTTTTATGAGCAGTGCTTCTGCCAAAAGGTATTCTTCATCATCGAGAGCGGAAAAATCATCACCATATTCCTCATTGTAAATCAACACGGCTTCGCTGCTTAATTTAAGATGAGTTGGCAAGGCGGCGGCCATCACCTCCCCTTCGCTGCACATGTAATAATCGCTGATCCATTTCCACAGCCGCAACTGGTTTTCATAAATAACAGGATCGTCGTCAATCACACTTAAAATGCTTTTTGTTTCATAAGCCGGTTTTTCGGTACTGCTCGATTTTATGATTCCCGCGTATTTCTTATTCTTTCCAAAAACAACTTCCGCCCTGCAGCCCGGTTTCACTTTCTTCAACAAATTTTCAGGAACAGCATAGGTATAGGTTTTAGGAATAGCCAAAGGCAGGATCACCTCAACCCATGTGGTGACGGGCAATTGTATCGATGCAAATAAATCGGGCTCTATGGATCCGGCAGAGGTCATTGTTGCAAATATATTGAGAGTGAACGGATATAATAATAGGAAAGAAGCCCACGACAAGGTAAAAAATAATTAAAATCTTGAAGGCATCGGCGGTTTTATCACAATTCTTTCATTGGCCTTACTGGCAAAATTTTCTCTTTTGGTTGCATAAAGAGTTGCCCGGATATCCTTTTCAATAAAAACCGAAAAAAAGTTCGTCTGCTGGCGTCGTGCGGAAAAAAATGAAACGATTATCTTGCAGGCTTCAATTAAAAAATATGGAATCTGTTTATGTTCTTGATGCGATGCGAACGGCTGTAGGCCGCTATGGTGGCAGTTTAAGCACGGTTCGGCCGGATGATCTGCTGGCAACGGTGATAAAAGCGATTCTCAGCAGAAATGGAAAAATTAATCCGGATGAGATTGAAGACGTTATTGCCGGGGCTGCCAACCAGGCGGGGGAAGATAACCGCAACGTGGCTCGCATGTCGGCTTTGCTGGCGGGTTTGCCGGTTTCTGTTGCGGGAAATACCGTGAACCGGTTGTGCGCAAGCGGGTTGCAGGCAATTATGGACGCGTCGCGGGCGATCATGTGTGGAGACGGAAATATTTATTTGGCCGGCGGCGTGGAAAGCATGACCAGGGCTCCGTTTGTGATGGGAAAATCGGAGACTGCCTTCGGCAGAAAATCAGAAATGTATGATACTACCATTGGCTGGCGTTTTCCCAATAAAAAATTATCTGATTTGTACTATCCTTTCTCCATGGGTGAAACGGCAGAAAATGTGGCGCGGCAATGGAAAATTTCCCGGAATGCCCAGGATGAGTTTGCGTTTGAAAGTCAGCAGAAATATTTCGAAGCTTTAGGGGCCGGAAAATGGAAAGATGAAATCGTTCCCGTTGAATTACTTCTCAATAAAACAGAGCGTGTAATATTTGAAACGGATGAACATCCCCGGCAAACTTCGCTGGAAAAACTGGCTCACCTGAAACCTGCATTTATGAAGGATGGAACCGTTACGGCTGGCAATTCTTCCGGCATTAATGATGGCACTGCCATGCTGATGCTGGCCAATGAAACCACGATAAAAAAATATGACGCAAAACCAATGGCTCGTGTAGTAAGCATGGCTGTTGCAGGCGTTGATCCATCCATTATGGGCATCGGTCCTGTAGCCGCAACCCAAAAAGCTTTGTCCCGCGCGGGACTAACGATAAACGATCTTGACCTCATAGAATTGAACGAGGCTTTCGCTTCCCAATCCATTGCCTGCATCCATGATTTGGGTTTGGATATTCAGAAGGTGAATGTCAATGGCGGCTCCATCGCTATCGGCCATCCGCTGGGTTGCAGTGGCGCGAGAATTTCCACAACTTTGCTGCATGAAATGAAAAGAAGGAAATCGCGCTATGGCCTTGCAACCATGTGCGTGGGTGTTGGCCAGGGAGCGGCGGTTATTTATGAAAACCTGGCATAATAAACAAACGTTCATCTAATCCAAATCTTCATCGATGACCGTTCATGATATTTCAGGAATCCGGTTAATGAGCCAGCAAATTGCAACGACGAAATTCAAGACTGCAAAACAAATTGTCGGTTGGATGGGAGCGATGCAGGCGCAGGATTATGGAATGGCCAGATGGGCGATCGGAATTCGAATGCCAAAAACGACCGACCAAATGATCCTGGAAGCTATCGACGAAGGGGAAATTTTCAGGACACATGTATTAAGGCCCACATGGCATTTTGTTTCAGCAGATGATATAAAATGGATGTTGAAATTGTCTGCTCCACGATTGAAATCCGCGCAAAAATCAAGAGAAAAGCAATTGGAATTATCAGAAAAAATCTTTTCAAAATGCAATGCAATTTTTGAAAAAGCATTGCAAGGCGGCAACAGTTTGACAAGGGCGGAATTGATAAAGGAACTTCTCAAATCTAAAATCAAAACTACTGATAACAGATCTTCCCACATTCTTTTCAATGCCGAAATTGAAGGCATTCTTTGCAGTGGAGTCTCTAAAAATAAGCAACCAACTTATGCGCTTTTGGAAGAAAGGGTTCCCCAAAAAATAAATTTCAATAAAGATGAGGCCTTATATAATCTCGCCAGGAAATATTTTGAAAGCCACTGCCCGGCTACCTTGCAAGATTTTACCTGGTGGTCGGGGTTGACAGCATCGGAGGCCAAACTGGCACTGCAAATGATAAAAGTCGATTTTTTTTCTGAAGAAATCGATTCGAAAAAGTATTGGTTTCACAACTCCTTCACAATGCCAAAAGTAGTAGGAGATTCCGCTTATTTGTTGCCAGCTTTTGATGAATTCCTCATTAGCTATAAAGACAGGAGCGCTGCAATAGATGTGGAACATCAGAAAAAAGCATTTTCTAATAATGGCATCTTCTGGCCCACGATTGTTATAGACGGTCGCGCACGAGGAATATGGAAAAAGAAATTGCAAAAGGATCAACTGATAATTGAAACGCGCTTTTTTGATGATCCCTGGGAAAAGGTTTTGTCCCTGATTGAATCTTCTGCAAAGAAAATGGCCACTTTCCTTCAGCAGGAAACTTTTGAGGTTAATCATTCATTTTATTAAATTGTTGCAAAAGCATTTTGTAAGCAGACGCACTTTTTTCATTAAATTTTATTTTTTCCAGGGAGATGCTCATCCAATTACACCAGCAGCGCTAAGCACATTCTATAGTCTTACATAACTTTTCAGCAGGCGAACTTTTTCTGATTAAATTTATTTTTATAAGAACAATGACTATGCTTTTTACTCAAGGCAAAAAAAGATTGAAAAATGGAGAATAGTAGGCGGTTTGGCAAATTCAAAAATATTTTTGAAACTAACTGTATTGATTTATCTTTATTAAACGAAAAATAAGATGCTATTTTCTTTTATTCCATCCTTGTAAAACTATTTTCCCCTTACCTTCTTTTTTCTGCACATTTATTATCCTATAATGGCTGGTTGTTTTCAAACCAATGTAAAAAACCATTGCTTTTTATAATAGCGCTTTCAGTTTATAAAATTCAATTCCTTTTCTATCACTACGCTTTTGAGAAAAATGCTTCCTCAGATAATATTCTCAAAAGATTTTTCATTTCTACAGAACAATCAGTATGTCCACTTCAAAAACCGATTAGGGATTAAAACGGGTGGTTTGCGTTCGGAGACTTCATTTCGGTTTGGCTGAAGGTTTTTAAGAAAAGAAAATTACTCAACAAAGATTTAAAAATGGATCCAATTTAAAAATATAACGATTTAACGCTGGATAAAGTAGCTACAATTATCCCTTTAAAAAACGGGCTTGTTCCGCACAAGCATTTTTTGCGGAGGCGTTTCCGAAAGCCAAACGTAGGAAAAACAAAAATCAAAAAATGACAAAGTATTTAATCAAGGCCTCTTACACCGCAGAAGGGGTAAAAGGGCTACTTAAATCGGGTGGCACAAACAGAAAGCAAGCCATAGACAAGATGGTAAATGACCTTGGGGGAAAGCTGGAAGTTTTTTACTATGCTTTCGGCAATCACGATGTATATGCAATATGTGCATTACCCGATGCGGCAACGGCAGCAGCAGTGGCATTCACGATAACGGCTTCAGGATTAGTAAATATTTCAATGACGGTTTTAGTGGATTGCGAGGAAATCGATAGAGCAAAAGACATTTCTGTGGAATACCGCAGTCCGGGAAAATAAAAGTGAAACCCATCCATCACCAAATAAATTTAAACTAAAAAAAATGAAAAAGATTCTTATCACAGCGTTTTTATTTCTATCAGGAATAACCGCTTTTTGCCAGGAGGAAGAGAATGGCACTATTTACATTAAGCATCCCTACATTGAAGTGGTAAATAATGCGAATAAAGACTATGTCGCAAATAATTTCACGACCGTTCCGAATTATTTTGCCGATACTGCCAAATGGTGGGTATCTGGCCTGCCAAATTTTATTCCCCTTGCCGATGCAGTCAAAATGTGGAAAAGTGATTTTGATAAATTTGACGATATAAAACAGGTTCCCACCGGATATCCGGATTTCCTTCACTATAAAAAAGATAATGCGATGATTGTTCAATCGTGGTGGACCTGGTCCGGAAAATCCAAGAAGACAGGAGATGTAATTAAAGTGCCCTTTGTAATTTTTGATGAATTTAATACAGCTGGAAAAATATCGAGAGAATACATCTATGGTGACTTTTCAAAAATGGCCTTGCAGTAATTGCGGCCATCACTCTTATCGAATAAATATTTCATGGAACCCTCAATAAAATTAAAAACAATGAAAAAATTATTTCTGGCAATAACACTTTTAGCGCCCATACTGCTTTTTGGACAAAGCGCTATGCCGAAGCAAAATAAATTAACCGTTTTAGTACTTCGTTCAGTGCCGGGTGACAGGGACGGACTTGAACAGGCGCTTGCACAACACATCAATAAATTTCATAAAGATCAAGGTCAGATCGATGTTTATGAAGTGCTCACGGGCAATCATACCGGTGAATATCATTTTGTATATCGCAACCCAGCTTCATGGGCCAATGTTGAAACTTCTTTTGAAGCTGCCAATGAAAAAAGCCACTATGATGATTGGAATCAAAATGTTGCCAAACACCTGTCTGACGCGGCCTCACGTTATTTTTATGAAATAAGCGATGACAGTTATTTATCTGCTAATCCTGCAGATATGCATGCCGGTCTGATGGGGCTGTATTTTATTGATATAAACCCCGGGATGGAAGAAGATTTTTTTGCAGGCCTTAAGAAGATTAAGGAAATGTATAAGAAAAGCAATTCCAAAAATCACTATTTTATTCAGACCAATTTATTTGGTAAGGGAAGCCAGGCAATGGTGGTGTTTCCACTACCTAAAGGGTGGACTTCGTTAGAGCCTGATCCTAATGCCGACTGGTCAAAACTGTTTAAAGCAGCATTCCCGAAAGAAGATTATACAGCGTGGATGAAAAAATTTAACGGTACACAAAAATCATTTGAATCTATGATAGTAAAACACCGGCAGGATCTTAGTTCGCCAAAGTGATAGACTCGGCAAATTTAATCTGTAAGGTTTTTTTTTGTACGGGAAGAAACGTTTTAATTTCTTGATCAAAGTATTATCTTTAGGTTTTAAAACGTCACTTCCGTTATTATGAGAAATGCTTCCGCGCTGATTATTGCTATAGCCTTCATCATTGGATTGTTTATCGCCGCAACAGCTTATAAATACCGTTCCAAGGCATTGGAAAATATTACAGTCACCGGCTCATCTGAAAAAGATTTTGTGAGTGACCTCATTGTGTGGAATGGTTCCTATTCCAGGAAGTCCATGGACCTTAAATCTGCTTATGCGCAATTAAAAAGTGATGAGGCTGCTATCAGGGAATACCTGATTGGGAAAGGCGTTCAGGCTTCGGAGATTGTTATTTCCGCGATAAATATCAACAAGGAATACAACTATAAAACTGATGAAAATGGCCGTTCGCTTGGTCAGCAATTTACCGGATTCAACCTTTCTCAAAATGTGAAAATAGAGTCTTCAAATGTTGACAAGATCGATCAGATTTCACGTGAGGCAACCGAACTGATTGAAAAAGGAATTGAGTTCAATTCATCGGCTCCTTTGTTCTATTATACCAAACTAACGGAAATAAAAATGGATCTTCTGGCCAAAGCAAGCGCTGATGGAAAGTCAAGAGCGGATATCATTGCAAAAAACGCTGGAAGTTCACCCGGCAAATTGAAAAAAGCAACCCTCGGTGTTTTTCAGATCACCGGCAAAAACAGTAATGAAGATTTTAGCTATGGAGGCACTTTCAACACCTCAAGCCGGAACAAAACAGGCTCCATAACAATAAGGATGGAATTCGCAGTGGATTGAGCGGTAATTTGTGAGATATGACAAACTCTAAACTCTTATAACCTAAGCAGCTCCTTTTTCACTAATCTCGAATTAATGAATACGGTCAACAACAGCAGGAGTGCTGCCGTTAGCCAAACGCTCCAATTCAATAGGGGAGAGATGGCGGCTTTATTTACAAAGGCCAGTTGAATAAATAAAAAATGCAAAAATTGTGTCGCTGCCAATGCACTGATAATGACGAATAAATAAACCGGAAGCCATGTTTTTGCAACGCTTCCGGCAAGCCATTTTGGGGAGTATCCGAGTGTCAGCAGCAGTCTCAAATTCTCTTTGCTCCTGGCAATCATAAGTTGCACATAAAACGAGAAAAGCATGAGCGCCAGGATGATCACAAGAATTCCAAACACTCCAAGGACACTAACTATATTTTGCAGTACGCTTTTTATCCTGCTGAATTTTATTTTATCCTTATTTACATGATAGTCATGGGCGTCAAGAAAAGAGATCAGTTGAGGATCATTGGCGTCCCTCGTTTTTATGTAAACCCTGGAAGCGTGCACGCTCGTATCTCCGCTGAAATGCAGATTGCTCCATTGCATGAAAGTTTTAGGAACCAGCAAAGAGTTGATGCGGTCGCTCAAAGCCACGATATTTCCTTTGAAATTCTGGCTACCGAGAGGGCCTGAACATTCCAGGATAATGTTTACGGAGGAGATCGTTTTGGCGGAAAGCTGCGGCAATCCCTGTGCGGGCGCGAATACATTATACATCTCTAAAAAATCGGAAGAGAAAATAATCGGCACCACCATTTGACCGGGTTGCCAGATAAAAGAAGATGGAAGAGTATCGATAAAATCATTGTCAACACTTTCAAGAAAAAGGTCGGTGCTGAAAGGAATAATGTCGCCGGCTGTTGCGCGCACCCTGAACTGATTGGCGATCAAGGGTGAGATCGCTTTTATTTCCGGCTGGTTTTCCAGGCTTTTTAAATCCTGATTCGTAAAGCTGTTATCCCGGCCCATATTTTCATTGGTTATCGTTTTTGAAACAGAGATGAAATCAAAACCGCCGCTTTTCCGGGGCGTATTTTCTTTGAGGAGTTCATTAATGTTGAAAAACATTTGCATGGAAACCAGCAATAATAAAACTCCGATACCCAGGCCAAAATAACCAAACAATCTGGAGAAGGCATTCTTTCCAGAAACGATTAAAGGCCTGATATTTTTATATGATAATGATGACATCATTGATTTGTGGTATTCAATTGTTTTTTGCAACTTCAAGCTGCGCGCTTAGAGGTAAACCACCTTTTCTCCTGAAAAAAAATCCAGCGGTTTGAGATCGGCGAAAACCATGGCTGCGCCTCTTTTTTCACATTCTTCATAAATAAGTTCCATGGCCTTTTTACGATTCAATTCATCCAGGTGGCTATAGGGCTCATCCAATAAAATAAAATCGAAAGGCTGCATCAGCGCCCGGATAATGGCTATGCGCTGGCGCTCTCCATAGCTACATGTTTCAGCCAGTTGATCCAGCTTGCTTTCGATGCCAAGGCGCCTCGCCATCTCCTCAATCACCGTCGCGTTATGATATGGATTCAGCATCCTTTTTATTTCAATATTTTGACGCGCTGTTTGATCGCCAAACAATCTCAGATCCTGGAAAATAATGCTGATTGTTTTTTGCCTGAAGGCAGCAAAGCCCTCAACAGAGAGCTTTTTAATATCTATATCCCCATAAAAGATTTCGCCGGAATAATCACTCCTCAAGCCATACATGAAATGGATTAAAGAAGTTTTTCCGCTGCCGGAAGGGGCCACAATGTGCAGGTGTTCTCCTTTGGTTATAGAAACGTCGCCCGACCAGATTTGCGAATCTTTCCTCTTTTCTTTTTCAATAAAATCAGGAACGACATTCCGCAATTGTATCCGCATCTTTCTTCTTTTATCTATTTTACTTTAACCGTATCAATTGGAGGCGGCGTTAATAAAGAATCGAGATTGGGACGGCTTGCGGTTCCTGCTTTTTTAGCTTCTGACAACTGATACATCTTATCAAAATAGGAATTCAGCTGTTTTAGACTGTTGGTATTTGCATCAACGAGGTTTATTTGTGTTTTCGCCGAAAATCCTCCATCTTTAAAATCACCGCCCGTCATATATAAGTTGTTCCAGATCTTCATGCTTTCGGCGATCATTTCTTTGGATTCAGGCTTTCCATTTTCTGCTGAAAGCACAGTAAGTATTTTTTGGAAATCAATAAATAAACCAACCGGATGTCCATCGATCTTGTCGGTAAAATCATACTTATTATTTCCACCGGCGAGGTACTTCTTCGTGAAATCGGTTGAGTTGCTTATTGCGAATAGTTTATCGTTCATATCCGTGTTCAGCAAGGAATCTTTTCCGGTCTGTGAACCAATCTTTTTTCCTGCATCAAGCAACTTTTGAAAGCTGGCTTTGTCAGCAATACCCGTTGAGAAAATATAATTAAAATCCGGTTTTAAAAGCTTTCCGGAGGTTGAATTATCAGGCATGATATTGAATGAATCGGAGGACATTTTAAAGTCGGTAAAAGCCAGCAAAACATCTCCATTTCCCGCTTTTACGAGATCGTCAAGCGTGAAGCCCATTTGCCCTGCATACATGTTAATAAATCCATCCGTGCCGCTTAATTGTATGAGTTCTTTGAGGCCCTGTGGTTTGAAAGCTGCTGAAAAAACTGCGAAAACATTTTGCGAAGGAATGCTTTTTATCATATCGGTATTGATCTTACCGCTCAGGTTCTTTTTGAATATATCGGTGAGTTCCTTGGAACCATACCACTTTTGATCAACATCGATCTTTCCCTTATCAAAATTGACTGTGTAAGTACTGATGTTATCTTTGAGAAAGGCATCCAGTTTCAACATACCCATAACGCCCATAGACGGAGAACTTTTCACGATCTCTTCAGTGTTTTGCCAGACATGAATATCACCGTTTTCTTTCAGCAAGGAGGAAAATTTGTCATTTTTTTCTAGGCTGCTGTCTGCTTTCAAAGAAAACAATCCTACGCAAACTGAAGAAAGCTCTGGGCTATTATCGGTGAGATTTTTGTTAGGAACTGAGAGGCCCGAATCCCCCAGGTTATACATTCCGGAAGCAGACGTCTCGGTATTGATCATGTAAATGAAGCGATTGTCATTCCATCCTACCACATTGTTGTCTTTCAGGGTAAGCAAATTAATACTGCCTTCTTTCCTGATGTTTTGTGTAGGCGCCACATTCTTATTGAATTGTTCAAAATCTTTCGCACTCTTCAGCATTCCTTCCACAACGAAATGAATATTGCTTCCTGTTCCCTTATTAACAAAAAATATCAGGTCTTTGTTCAGATCAATTCCGCTCGCTTCAGGATTGTCAAGAATTTTTCTTTTCCAATCAGAGATAGAGGTGTCTGAATAACCTTTTTTATACCAGCTTGTTTGTTTGATATCATTCCAGGAAAGTTTGTCGTTTAGAGATTTGGTGTTTATCTGAACAGCAAACATCGCGCTTGAGGGAATCATTTTTCCGGTTTCATTTTTTGTGCCGCAGGAAGACAAAATGATGGCCACTGCAAAAAAAACAAGAGCCGGTTTGAAAAAAGCTTTCATGATAATTTTTTAAGAATTGAACAATAAGTTTTTATAAATCCGCGGTTAAATATAAGTCACACGTGCTTATATTTATGCGCTTTTTTTCATAAAGTAACCGTTTTAGTTTTTATAAATGCTGAAAGTTCGCCCGATGCAATCGTTTGCTGTACGCCTTTCACCAGGTCTTTTATGACGCACGTTCCCTTTTCCATTTCATTTGACCCAATGATGACGGCAAAAGAAATATTCTTTTTAGAGGCGTATTTGAATTGTTTATCAAGTTTTGCGTTTTCATAAAACATTTCGCAACTGATATCCTGTTCCCTCAGGTCTTGCATCAGTTTGAAAGCATAACGGCTTTCTTTTTCTCCGAGATTGAAAAACAAAACATCTGTCGAACTGTTGATATTTTCCGGAAAAAGCGCCAGTTCGTCCATAACATCATAGATCCTGTCGAGCCCAAAACTAATGCCCACACCCGGAACATCGGGGACCCCAAATAATCCAGTAAGATCATCATAACGACCGCCGCCGCCAATACTTCCCATCGCGACATGGTTGGCTTTTACTTCATAAATAGTCCCTGTATAGTAATTTAAACCTCTTGCGAGCGTCAGGTCGATGCTGATGTTTGTTTGTTCCTCCCGAAGCATTCAGATATTCCAAAATAAACTGTAATTCCGCGATTCCTTTTTTACCGGTTTCTGAGGTGCTGAAAAGTTCCGAAAGCTGATCCAGTTTTTCATTACTGGATCCTTCGATCCTTAAATATTTTTCTATCAGGGAAACCTGCTTTTCTGCCAGACCAATATTCAATAATTCCTCTTTCACCTTTTCAAGTCCGATTTTATCAAGTTTATCAATGATAACGGTGATCGGTGTCATTAGGTCTTTGCTATCGCATACTTCCGCGAGGGCCGACAGGATTTTGCGACTGTTAAGCTTCACATCCACATCGATTTTCAGTCTTTTAAAAACCTCTACGTAAATTCCTGCGAGTTCAACATCACTGATCAGGGAGGAGGTTCCGGCAATGTCGGCATCGCATTGAAAAAATTCGCGGTAACGTCCTTTTTGCGGCCGGTCGGCCCGCCAAACAGGTTGTATCTGATAGCGTTTATAGGGCAGTGTTAGTTTGCCATAATTCATCGCCACATAGCGGGCGAAGGGAATGGTCAAATCATACCTTAACGCCCTTTCGGTTATGGATTTTTCATTTTTCCCATTCAGAATATTTTCAAAATCGAGACGCGCTTTTTCATGTTTCACAGGATTTGCCAGGCCATTATTAAGAACCTTGAAAATCAGTTTATCGCCCTCATCGCCATATTTTCCCAAAAGGGTTTCCATATTTTCCATTGCCGGTGTCTCCAACGGCTCAAAGCCATATAATTCAAAAACTTCTTTAATCGTTTCCAGAATAAATCTTCTTTTGCGTAAGGTTTCTGAGGCGAAATCACGGGTGCCTTGTGGTAGGGATGGTTTCATTTTCTTTATGTGCTTTTGGCGATTGCTTTTTTATGAGAAGCAAAAATATTGTTTAAATGTTTAAAAGTTAATTCATTCAGGAGTGCAAAGAACTTTTGTCTGTTATCTTTGATTTTGAAAAGAATTTTTTCGGCCGGGGGCCGAAAATAAGTTGCAACTTTATTGACGATAGAAACGCATGCTACCTAAGTTTAAAAAGATACTCATAAAGCCTAAATTATATCTCAGTGAGATCACAGGTGTTTTACTATTGGCACTGGGAATATTTTTCATCAGAAGCCAGGGGAAGGAATTAAAAAATGTGGGCGAATATTTTAGTACCGGCGATGGACGCTGGATCGCCGTGGGAATATTCATAACTGTTGTTTACATTCTGCTCCAGGCACTCATGTATATCTGGAGCTTCAAAGCAGTCGGGCTAAAGGTGAGTCTGTGGGAATCCACTGTTTTATTTTTAAAACGAAATCTGATCAGTATTTTTTTGCCGGGCGGCGGCATTACTTCCCTGGCATTTTTTACCAAAGACATTCAGCAGGAAACCAACGAAGAAAATAAAACGCGCATCCATATTGCCAGCACTATTTATGGCTTTACGGGCATTGTTTCTATCATCGTTATCGCTATTCCTGTTCTTGCTTACCTCGCCTTTATTGGCGAAAGCTGGGAAAACGCCAACCAGGCTGCAGTCATCCTGATTTTCTTTGTGCTACTGATCGTGTATCTGATGTTTTCGTACTTTAAAAAGGGATGGGTTCATAGGCTGATTCAAAGATTCCTTCCAAGGATCAGTACTGAATTCCGCAAGGAACCGAATTTCCGGTTTCGTTTTTTTATGGTAAATGTCTATGCGGTATTAATTGACCTGGCGGGTATTATCCACTTATACGTCGCTATGAAGGTGATAGGTGCTGATGCAAGCTGGAAGATCGCTTTGGTTGGCTATGTAATCGCTACCTTGTTACTCGTTATTTCCCCTTTTTTACGTGGAATAGGGGCGATAGAATTTTCCCTTACTCTTATTCTAAAACATTACGGATATCCCACAGCCGAAGCTTTCGCTATTACGCTCATGTACCGCCTTTTTGAATTCTGGATCCCGATTGGCGCAGGAATTATCAGTTTTGTGCTTCGCAAAGGAAATATGCTGCTGCGGGTTGCACCGGCCTTGCTTCTTTTCGTGCTGGGGATCATCAATATCATTTCCGTTCTCACTCCCGCCCTCGGTTATCGGGTTCGTTTGTTAAGGGAATTTTTACCGCTCGAAACGATCCACGTTTCCAATTACATGGTATTTATCCTTGGACTGCTTGCCATTATTACTTCCGCTTTTCTTTTCCGGGGATTAAAAAATGCCTGGCGTTTCGCCATCCTGCTTTGCGTTTTGTCGCTAATAGGAAACCTTACAAAAGCGATTGATTATGAAGAAGCGTCTGTAGCCTTTTTCAGCTTGCTCGTTTTATGGTTTACCCGCGGTCAATATTATATCAGGCACAATAAGCGCCTTCAAAGATTTGGGATTGAAACCTCCCTCATCATCCTTGCGAGCGTCATTATTTATGGGGTTATCGGGTTTTATTTTTTGGATAAAAGGCATTTCGGAATTGACTTTTCCCTGTTTCAATCTATTAAGCACACTTTCCTGAATTTTATTTTGCTTGATGTAGATACTTTAGTGCCGCGCACGCGTTTTGGAAAAGTGTTTTTGGATACGATCCACATCAGCGGAATTGTTTCCATTGGCCTGATCTTTTACGCCCTCATCAAACCTTATTTTGCAACAGTGAAGCAGGATGACGAAGACTTCTCCAGAGCCGGGGCGATCATTGAAAAATATGGATCGTCGCCTGTTGATTATTTTAAAATGTCGGACGACAAATTATTTTATTTCGGCGACCAGGTGGAAGGCTTGGTTTCCTATCGTGTTGCGGGCAGTTTTGCAGTGGTTTTGGATGAGCCGGTAAGCGCCGGTAAAAAGGAGAACGCCATTTTACTGGAGGAATTTGAAGAGTTTTGCTTTGAGTCCGGATTAAAATCCGCTTACTATCGGGTCGATGAAGATAGCCTGCGCCTGTTCCATGATATTGGCAAAAAATCATTAATTATTGGCCAGGAAGCGGTGATAGACCTTCGGACATTCACCCTCGAAGGAAGGGATAAAAAATCCATGCGCAACGGTCTTAAAAATACTGAAAAGAAAGGCCTTATTTCTGTTGTTCATCGGCCTCCTCTAAAAGATGGGTTGTTGCAAAAACTTAACCATGTTTCCAATGAATGGCTAAAGGCCACAAACCGGGAAGAAATCGTTTTTACCCAGGGAATGTTTGATTGGGAAAAACTGAAACAACAAACGGTCATCACCATTGAGAACCAGGATGAGCAAGTGTTTGGATTTTTAAACATCATTCCTGATTACGCTCCGGGGGAAGCCACCTATGATCTTATTCGAAAAACTGAAGATGCGCCCGGCGGAGTAATTGACGCGCTGATAATCGCGATGATTGAATATTGCAAATCCGAAAAACTGAATTACCTGAACCTCGGATTAGCACCACTTTCAGGCATTGAGGAAGCGCGTGATTTGCCTGAAAAGACCCTCAAGTTTGCCTATGAGAAATTGCAGCAATTCCGCCATTATCGCGGATTAAGAGATTTTAAAGAAAAATTTTCTCCGGGCTGGAGCAATAAATATTTGATTTATGAGAATCACTACGATCTCATAAGTCTCCCAAAGGCATTAAACAAAGTAATGAAACCCTGAAACCGTATGAAATTCTTTAAGGCAAGTCTTCTCATCAGTTCAATTTTTGTTGGTTTTTCAGTTCGCTCGCAGGACAAAACTGATATTTCAAAGTTACCTGTTGAGATAGTAGAGCCTAAAAAGCAAGGTCCGGATGTTATGGTTTTATACCTGACGGGAGATGGTGGCTGGAACAATTTTTCTCAGAAACTTTCAAATGAATTCGCATCAGCCGGCGCTCCGGTAGTCGCGTTAAACTCACTTAAATATTTCTGGAGCCGCAAGACACCTGAACAAGCTGCTCTTGATGTGACTGCGCTGGTTCATGAATACGATTCACGCTGGAAAAAGAAAGCGATCCTGTTATGCGGCTATTCCTTTGGAGCCGAGGTGATGCCATTTATCTACAATCTCCTTTCTTCAGATATCAAAGAAAGGGTGAGCCGCATCCTTTTGCTTTCCCCATCTGCATATACTGATTTTGAAGTTCATGTTTCTTATCTTTTTCTTTCCAAAAAAAAGAGTGTTGCTTCAGAAGTTCTGAAAATAAGCAAACCGGTAATTTGTTATTATGGTATGGGAGAAAATGACAAGTCCTTAAAAGGTATTCAATTGCCGAATTTCAAAACCATCCTTTTGAAAGGCGACCATCATTATGAAAACAGTACGGCAGAAATTGTTGAGGCCGGTATAAAGTAGTTCAGGTGGGACGACGGATGACCTTACACACAGTTAGAAAGTTAAGTACTGCAGACGAACTTTTTTTGCCAATTAAAAAAAGAAAGGTGCCCCCCTAAAAATTCGAAAGCATAATAATCAGCAGACGAACTTTTTTTAAGGTTTTATTTTATATGGGGGTGGCAACCGCGGAGGCGTTTTTAAGGCTTAAAATTTGCATAAACTATTTCTGAAGGCAAGGGAATGAAAAAAAATGGGTAACTTTCAAAAAATAGTTTGTCATGGAAAATAAAATACTGACATTCCTGGTAATATTCCTGGCGGTATTTTCCTTTCGCGCCATTTCTCAAAATACCGAAAAATCAAAGCATCCTTTGCTTGATAAATATTATCCCCAAAAGTCTGAAGCGCAAACCAATACACCCGCACCAGTTGGATCCGCTCAGCAAAACCCCGTTAAGTCGGTAGCTACAAGGCCCGTAAATACGGCACCAATTGTTGAAGCAAAACCTGTTTCTCCTCCCAAAACTGACATTGAACCAAAATCTGAAGCGCCAGCAAAACCGGTTGTTACAACCGCTGTGTCTGCGCCAATTCCCGTAACGGCCTCAAAAGGAACACAATCCATTGAAACGCAATCTGTGGCAGGCAAGCCGGAGCTCGTACCAATAAGCAAGGCTATTACAGACACCACCGCTGCTAACAAGCCTGTTAATCCTGCAGCTGTTTCAACCGCCCAAAAGCCGCTTCAGGGACGGCCTTCCGCGGTGCCTCTCAGAACGACAAGGCTGGGAAGCAGTTCGCCTTTATATGATACTTATGAAAAAAATAATAACGGCGCCGGTTCGGTTACCACGGGAAATAAATAAGCGGCCATTATTTGCCCTTTACGATTAAATATCCTATTCTCTTTCTATTCCGTAACCTTTAAAATTGAAATGCTGCAAAATAAAATCCATCCAAAAAATCTGGTGACAGACGGAGAAAGTCTCAAGAAGGCACAGAAAGTTTTAATAGCCCTTCATGGCCGCGGCGGCAGTGCGCACGATATTCTTTCGCTGGGCCGATATTTGAAAATTACCGATTTTGCCCTGCTTGCCCCGCAAGCTTCCAATCATAGCTGGTATCCTTATTCCTTTCTCGCGCCGCCCTCTCAAAATGAACCATGGTTGACATCGGCGCTTTCATTAATAAATGAAGTTGTTGAGGATGTTAAGTCTGAAGGGATCGAGGAAAGAAATATTTATTTCATGGGATTTTCACAGGGCGCCTGCCTGATGCTGGAATTTGTTGCCCGCAATGCCGCGAGGTTTGGCGGAGCGATTGCTTTTACCGGAGGCTTGATCGGCGACAGGATCTATACTGAAAATTATAAAGGTGATTTCGGTCAAATGCCTGTTTTTATTGGTAGCAGTGATCCAGATCCGCATGTGCCGGTAGAAAGAGTACGGGCAACCACAACCTTGTTGCAAAGCATGAATGCCGCTGTCACAACAAAAATTTATGATAATATGGGACACACTATTTCCCAGCCTGAAATTGATTTGGCGAATCAGGTGGTTTTCCCGTAGGCTCAGGGAAGAAGCATGGGATGCAGGAGTCAACCGTGCCCTTACACAGTCAACAGCATGATTTTTGAGATAAGGGCAGGATGGAAAAGAACCATGCTACGATCTATAGTGCACTGGTCGCCGATTTGCTGATTGCGGTGATGAAGTTCGTTGCCGGTGCTTATTCACATAGCACATCCATGATTTCTGAGGGGATCCATTCCCTGGTTGACAGTACTAACGAAATCTTGCTTTTATATGGCTTGAAGCGGAGTAAAAAGCCTCCTGATAAATCGCGCCCTTTCGGCTATGGAAAGGAATTGTATTTCTGGTCGTTTATTGTTTCAATATTGATTTTCGGACTAGGCGGCGGTATTTCTATTTGGCAGGGCATCAACCATATCCGGAATCCTCATTCCTTGGGCGATCCGGTTTGGAACTATTGGGTACTCGCTTTATCAATTGTTTTTGAAGGAAGTTCGCTCATCATTTCCATCAGGGGATTTAATGCCGCAAGAGGCGAAATGCCTTTTTGGGAAGCGATCATAAAAAGCAAGAATCCGGCAAACTTCCTTGTCTTGTTCGAGGATGGCGCAGCCGTGATCGGATTGTTCATAGTGCTGATTTTGATGAAAATTAATTACGAGTATAATTTGCCGGTTCTTGATGGTATCGCTTCCGTTCTGGTTGGCCTGATCCTGGTTTTCGCTTCGCTTATTTTGGCAAGGGAAAGCCGCAGCCTGCTCATGGGAGAAGGAATAGCGCCTGAAACCCAAAGAAAGATCGTTGAGCTTGCTGAAAAAGATGCGGCGGTGGTTAAGGTGGGCAATGTCCTTTCCACTTATGAAGCCCCTGATGAGATCGTTCTGATGCTGATCATTTCTTTCAAGCCGGAACTCGGGACCGATCAAATCACAGCTGCAATCGACAGGGTCAGAAAAGCCATCAAGGCGGAGTTTAAGCTGGTTGAATATGTAATCATTCAACCCCAATCAATTCGTGCGCAAAAAACAAGTGAAAAATCATCTTAGCAAACAGGTTGCGAAACCAGTATAGAGCTTGCATTAGCATCGCTGCCACGGAGAACTATAGATGAGTGGCTGCCGGATAGTAGCGGATATCCTTTTTTTCTCCGGGCATCTTAGCCTGGCAAAAAAGATAGCAGCGGATAGCCGGTACAAAAGCCGCCCAAAGGATTTCAGCCGACAGCCCCAAATGCTTTCAATTCAGCTTTCATACCTTTCAGTCCTGCTTGCAATTAATAAGGAATAAAATTTGAGATGTATGCGAAATTGATTGGCAGGTTGAATTTCTTTCCCATTATAAAAAAGTTCCCGTTTAAGAAAATAACGCCGAAAAACATTGATTACTTTTAAAAAAAATGTCATGCAGGAATCAGCGGTAAAAAAAATTGTGATTGTTGGTGGCGGCTTCGCCGGAATTAATTTTATAAAACACCTTTGGAAAGACAATCGCTATCAGATCACAATGGTCGATCGGGACAATTATCACTTTTTTCCGCCCTTGCTTTACCAGGTTGCGACCGCCTTTATTGAACCTTCCAATATCAGTTATCCTTTCCGCAGGATGTTTCAGGATCACCATAACATGAGGTTTCATTTTGGAGCGCTGACGAAAGTGGATATCCCTAAAAACCAGATTGAAACGGACACTGGTTTGCTGGAGTATGATTTCCTTGTGCTTGCCATCGGAACTGAAACGAATTATTTTGGAATGGACAATGTGAAGGAACATTCTTTGCCGATGAAATCGATTGATGATGCGATAAATCTCAGGAATCATTTGTTGCTGAATATGGAAAAGGCGGTTATTACTGAAGACAGGGCAGAGCGTGAAAAGTTGCTCAATATCGTGATTGCAGGTGGCGGCCCATCCGGTGTAGAAATCGCGGGCATGCTGGCCGAAATGGGACAGAAAATTGTTCAAAAAGAATATCCTGAAATTAAACGCCGCAATTCGAGAATCCATTTGATTGATGCGTCGCCGCACCTCCTGGGACCAATGAGCAAAAAGGCGCAGGACGCGGCATTCAAAGTGCTGACGCATTTAGGTGTTCAGGTTACCTTGAACAAAACCGTGAAGGATTATAAGGACGGAAATGTGATCATGGCCGATGGAGAAACGATTCCTACCAATTCGCTTATCTGGACTTCGGGCGTTACCGGCCGGGCGGTTCCTGGTCTTCCACCAGAAACGCTTGGCAAGGGAAGAAGGCTTATGGTAGATGAATTCAATAAAGTAAAAGGCACTCAAAATATTTACGCACTTGGCGACATTTGCCTGCAGACAACTGATAAAAATTATCCCAACGGACATCCTCAACTGGCGCAAGTGGCCATTCAACAGGGAACGCTTCTCGCAAAAAACTTTCGAAGGATGGCATCCGCACAAAGCTTGAAACCCTTTCAATATAAAGACAAGGGAAGCATGGCGATCATTTCAAAATATGAGGCTGTGGCTGATTTGCCTAAAGTTTCCTTTACGGGATTTTTTGCCTGGCTGATCTGGCTTTTTGTACATATTATTCCCCTGGTAGGTTTCAGGAATAAGGTAAAGCTGGCTTTTAGCTGGTTCTGGTCTTTCATTACCAATAACCCGACTTTGCGTCTCATCATCCGTCCGAAAAAGAGCCCCGATTGCAATTAAAGGAGAAAGGGTTTGGTTTTTAATAACCTGGTGAAGAATTATTTTTACCGATTAATATTGAAGAATGAAAGCAGCAATTATACATGAGTTTGGAGCGCCGGAAGTACTTCAAATTACCGAGATAAATAAACCTGAAGCGGGTTTGAATGAAGTCCTGATCAGGGAAATGGCGGCGGGAATTAATCCTGTTGATACAAAAGTTCGAGCCGGCACCAGCGGTCTGTCAAAGCAGATTAAAACTGCCGGCGATCTTAGGCTGGGATGTGAGCGGCATCATTGAATCCGTTGGAGAAAATGTGACTGAGTTTAAACCTGGCGATGCAGTGTTTGGATGCATAGGTTTTCCGGGATTAGGCAAAACTTATGCGGAGGCCACCATCGCCGATCCGGTACTGCTTGCTAAAAAGCCTTTCAACATATCCTTTGATGAAGCGGCGGCTGTACCACTTGCCGGTTTAACGGCCTACCAGGCCATTCATGAGCATTTAAAGGTTGAAGCGGGGCAGAATATATTGATACAGGCGGCCGCCGGTGGAGTTGGGCATCTGGCGGTTCAATTTGCTAAACTGAATGGCGCTTTTGTTAGCGGAACTGCATCAGAAAAAAATGAAGGCTTTTTGAAAAAGTTAGGTATCGACCAGGTGATCGACTATAAGAAAGAGAAATTTGAAGACAAGGTGCAGGGGCTTGACGGCGTGCTGGATGCCATGGGCGGCGAAATTTTATACCGGTCCATTTCCTGCGTGAGGCGCGGCGGAACTGTAGTTTGCCTGCCTTCTTCTACAAAAGGCGACCCAAAAGCAATTGAGATTGCCGAAAAACGTGGCGTGAAGCTGATCTGGCCGATGATGAGGCCGGACGGGGATCAGATGCGCATAATTGCCGGCTTGCTTGAACAGAAAAAACTGAAAGTCCATATAGATAAAATTTTCACACTCGAACAGGTTGTATGGGCGCATAAAGCTGTTGAATCGCACGGAAGTAAAGGGAAAGTGGTTGTCAGGATTGGGTAGAATTTTCTGTTTAGAAGGTTTAGGGGTTTAGAAAAGTTTATGAAAGTTTAGAAGAGTTTAGAAAGTTTAGAAGTTCTCCTACAAGCAGCCCTGAAAGGGCGTAATCTCCCAGCAATGGGCAACGCCCATTGGGTTGAATTTAGGGCGTAATATAGCATCAATTTGGCAACGCCCATAGGGTATAAGTTTAGGGTAATTTAGAAGGTTTAGATTGAGGTTAATTCTTAACTCTTAATTTTTAATTTTCCTTCTACTCCGCATTTTCAACTGCCTCGACCAGCGATTCGTAGCTTTCGTCATAGCTGTCGACCCTTTTTTCGTTAATAAAAAACGTAGGGGTTCCGTTGACACCGCTGCGGAGGCCACCTTCAAAATCATTTTCGACTTTAGAGATGGTTGCTTTGCTCGTCAGATCGCTATTAAACTTTGAAAGATTTAAATTGAGCGTTTCTGCAAAATATGTCAGGTCATTTTCGTCAAGTTCATCCTGGTGCTCAAAGATCAGGTCATGCATTTCCCAGAATTTATGCTGAAGTGCTGCGGCTTCTGCAGCCTGAGCTGCGATCATGGCGGCGGGATGCGATTCCTGAAGTGGAAAATTACGATAAACGAAATTCAGCTCATTATTGAATTGTTTGAGCAATTTTTTTATGAGCGGATAGGCATGCGCACAGTGGGAGCATTGATAGTCGCCATATTCCACTAAAGTTACTGCAGCATTAGGTTTTCCTGTTTGATGATCATGGGAGCTTACCGGAATTTTTAACGTAGACATGTCAGGAATTTTTAGGTGTTTACTTTCTTATCCATTTTTTCAAGTGCATCCAAAATGCCATCAGCGCCCGGATTAATTCCTTCCGGTGATAAATAGCTCCATTCGATGATGCCGTTCTCGTCAATAACAAATAATGCCCGCTGGCTTGTCCCGTCAGTTTCGTTATAAGCGCCGTATTTCCTGGATATGCTTCCCTTTGGTTCAAAGTCAGCAAGTAGCGGGAAATGGATATTTCTATGTTTTGCAAAAGCCATATGGCACCATTTGCTGTCAACTGAGACGCCTGCAATTTGTGCATTATGTTTTTGAAACATTTTTAGTGTTTCGTTGTAAAGCGCCATTTGGTCACTGCAAACCGGGCTCCAGTCTGCCGGATAAAACGCAAGGATAACGCGTTTTCCTTTTAATTCAGAAAGCTTTAGCTTCTGATCGGGAGTGCAGTTTAATTCAAAGTCTGGAGCGGGAGTTCCTTTTTCTAAAATCATATATTCAGTTATAAAAATGATTAAAGCCAATTTAAGTTCGTTTGCTTCTAATACGGGTTGCATTAGTAAGTCAAACCGTTTTTTTTAACATGTGCCCCTTAACAGGTACATCTTGTGTAGCGAGGAAAGAGGGCATAAAAACAATAAGTTCCTCAACTTTAATGCCGTTCTAAAAAAAAGGGTGTGGAACAATTGAGAGAAAATTGTTAGCTTTCAGGATCAGAGCTCGTACCGTCCCAATTTGTGCCCGAAACCCTTAAAGATTTGTATCAGTAATCCTGAGCGCTTTTGGGGTAAAATATAATTGCAAGTTTCCCTTGTCTTACGGAAACCGGGACACGAAAAATTACTTTTTAAAATAATCTTATTATGGAAAAAAAGCCGATCAAAAGAAATGAGAATATTGTCAAACTTTCCCAGGATCATCATGCCAGTCTTTTGTTTTGCTGGAAACTCCGGCAAGGCGTAAAATATTCGGCTGCGCCGGAAAGGATGATAAAGTATGTGCAATATTTTTGGGATCATCATTTTTCCCAACATTTCAAAGAAGAGGAGGAGTTTCTTTTTTCGCCTTTGCCAGCGGATGATAAAGTTCAAAAGGCGATAGAGGATCATGAAAAAATAATGACTTTTATAAAAAATATTGAGCTTTCTGGTACAGAAGATCAGGCGGATATTTTGCTTGAACTGGCAGATTTGGTGGATCAGCACGTGCGCTTTGAAGAGCGGGTTTTATTTCCTCATCTGGAAAAAGAGCTTTCGGAAGAAGAATTGGAATTGATAGGCAGGCAAATTTCTAAAGTGCCATTAAAAGATGATTACGATGACAATTTTTGGATTAGGCCCAAGCCATGAAAACGGGTAATTTAATTTTAAAAAGCATTCGCGTTTCGCATGATTACAAAAGAAAGGGATATTCAATTCACCCTCATTTATTTCGACGAGGAGAAAACAGTGAACACTCATGAAGGAGAATTCAGGAATCTGATGATTTTGATCAATGAAAAGATATTTGTGGAGGATTTTGGGGAATGTAAAGGCATTGGAAGATGCGGAACCTGCCTGGTTGAAGTGGAAGGATTGAACGGAATGAATAGCGAAATGGACAGGAATGAAAAAAGCACCCTGGAAAAGTGTGCTGTTAAAAAAGAAAACCTGCGATTGTCCTGCCAGATCATGATCGATCATTCTTTAAACAACTCGCTAATAAAAGTGGTGGAGGAGAGAGAAGATGTGAGGTGAACTGGCTCGCTCTGATCCTTTCCGGATACAGTTACCTGAGAGGAAATTTTTGCATCATTTGAAATAATTAATCCATTCCTACTAATGGTTATTGGAATGAAAAAAACCAATAAAAAGGCAAAAATTGTCCGTCTGCCGGAAGCTTTAGTTTTTAGCCAGAATGGTTTTTGTTTTCATAATCCAAAAAAGCGTTTTTCAGGGCGGCAATCACTTCTGCAGAAGTTTCAAAAAGGGCTTTCGCCTGGGGCTCATTCATTTGGGGAATATCCTTTCTCAGTTCTTCAATAAGTTTTGTAAATTTCCTTTCCACTTTGGAGATACGGATCAAAGGGTCGGCGCTGTTTTCATTTTTCATAAAAATTAGCTGATTAGGATTTGTGAACAATAAAAGCACAATAAATGTTCCATTAATCAACAAAAAAAATTAATCAGATTGCATGTTTAGCAGAAAACTTTGAATGCTTTTCGATTTAAATAAAAAAAATTCAATCATGTAAAAGATGTTATTTTCGTTGGGATTTACTTTAATGTGATTGTCTTTCAATAAAGGAATTAATCATGCAAAAAACTTGTAATTCCATCATCACTTGTAATGAGGAAAGAATTTTGTTACTGAATAAAAACGGGTTTGATATTTTTGAATGTAAAAAATGCGGGCACCGTTTTACTCCCATCAGCGATCTTGAAAAGCACGCTGAAAAGGTATATTCCGACGCTTATTTTTTCGATGGAAAAGACGGTTATCCCAACTACCTTGAAGAAAAGGATATTTTGTTAAAGTATGGCAGGCGCTATGCCAAAATCGTTTCAAAATACATGAAGCCGGGAAAAGTTTTGGATGTTGGTTCCGCGGCAGGCTTTATCCTGAAAGGCTTTCAGGAGGCAGGGTGGGAGAGTTTTGGCGTCGAACCCAACGATACGATGGCGGACTATGGAAGAAATAATTTGAACCTCAATATCCAGACAGGAAGTTTGGAAAATATGGCTGGTGAAAACGAATTCGACCTTGTAAATCTCATCCAGGTTGTTGGTCATTTTTATGATCTTGACAAAGCCTTATCCAATGTTTCAAGATTATTGAAAAAGGATGGATTAGTGCTGGTGGAGTCCTGGGATCGTGAGAGCTGGATGGCAAAAATCATGGGAAAGAATTGGCATGAATATGCGCTTCCAAGCGTAGTTCATTGGTTTTCCGACAAAACTTTGGAGGGTATTTTCAACTACTACGGTTTTCAATTAATCTCACAAGGCCGTCCTGCAAAACGCATGAATATAAAGCACGGTCTTTCACTCATGGACGGGATACTTCCATCCTTTACCTTTAAAAAACGGATGATGAACGCCTTGAATCGCTCTGTCGGAAATTATGCGATTCCTTATCCCCCTTTTGACGTGAAATGGTATATTTTTAAAAAGGTGTAGGCAGAATAAAAATCTTCGAAAAAAGTACGTTTGCTACTTTTTACTTCATTTTTGATACCTGGAATTTAAAAGGCCGGGCAATTTGCCCGGCCTTTATTTCATCATTTAATTTTATACCTGAATCCCCCATATATCAATCTGCCACTTACCGGCCCCCAAATCATCGAAGCGTCAAAATAGTTTCCGAACGGTTCGTCGGCCGCGAGAATCACAGTCTTCTGGAAATAACCGGTCAGGTTTTCTCCGCCTGCATACACTTCAAAAGCCTTGTTTTTGCCTATTGATTTACTGACTTGCGCATTCATAGTTATGTATCCGGGCGAGAACGATGGCAACTGGTATTGAACCGGATTTTTCTCAGTTGAAGGGATGCGTTTCTTGCCGACATAATTAATCGTATAATCAAATTTCCAACCTTTTAATCCAAGCGCTGTAGCGTCGTATCCAAGGTTAGCGAAAGCCCTGTTGGCCGCGGTGAAAGGTTTCTCAAGCAATTCAGTTCCATAAGTGGTTTTAACATCAAACCATCTGTAAGCGAGGCGCACATCGAGGTTCTTTGCCGGAATGAAATTAAGTTCACTCTGGAAACTGTTGGAGAATGATTTTCCATCGAGATTATAAAATTTTATTTCCCTTGCATCCTCCAGATCTGCTACAACCTGGTTAGTAAAATCATTCCTGTAAAAATCAAAACTCAACATGGCGTCGCGGGAAAAAAGTTTCAGCTTTTGATCGATGCTGATGCCTTTGTTCCAGGCAATTTCAGGATTCAATCCGTACGCTTTTCCTGTGTTATTTGAGATAATGCTGACCATTCTTGAACTTGCTAATGCGCCTATATTCTCGGCGAAAATATTCGCAGTGCGCTGACCTCGTCCGGCGCTCGCGCGAATGATGGTTCCTTTAGCCGGTTCGTATCTGATATTTAACCTGGGGGTTGCGAACCAGCCATACAAATTGTTGTCATCAGCGCGCAAGCCCGCTACAGCGCTGAATTTCTCATCTAACGTGTATGTGTACTCGAAAAATGCGCCGGGAACAATTTCATTTCTTTTAAAACGCTCGGTCTGGTATAGTTCATCGTATTTGTCAGCAGTAAAGCTCAATCCGGTCCTGAATTTATGAGCAGAATTTCCAATGACGCTTTGATAAATCAGGTTTGAATAAAAATTGCTCTGGCCGGCGTTATAAATGGTTGTTCCAAAATAAGAATCCTGCTGATGGTCGAAGGCTGAAATTTGAAGGCCTATACTTTTGTATTTTTTTTCAGGAAAAACATAACCGATTTTTGCAAAGCCTTCATACCGGTTTGTTTTGATCCCAAGGCCATAGATTTCTGTTGAAAATTTATCTTTTGAATCATATTCGATTTGCCCTCCTGTTTTATCGTCGGTTAATACTTTTGCTCCCAACTGGATCATCACGCCTTTGTTGTCGTTATAGCTCCAGCGGTTGATAGCGCTGAACAAGTTCCCTGTTGGCAAATCACGGAAACCGTCTTTGTTTTCATCGACTTTATTCTGAAGGAATTCATCATGCAGCAACAATCCTGTTGACCATCTTTCATTGATGTGTTGCGAAAGGTTGAGATTGATATCGGTTTTGCCCATAGAATTTACATAGCCATTAAGGTAAAGCTTTTCACTGTTTTCCGGTTTCTTCAATTCCACATTAATTTGGCCGGCGATGCTTTCAAATCCATTCGCAACAGAACCGGTTCCTTTGCTCAGCTGGATGCTTTCGATCCAGGGTCCGGCAATGCTGTTAAGTCCCAAAGGCGTAGCCAGACCGCGGGGTCCGGGAAGGTTTTCCACAGTTAACTGGCTGTAGATTCCTGCCAAACCCAGTAACTGAATTTGTTTGGAACCCGTGATGGCATCGCTGTAGGAAACATCCACGCTCGGGTTGGTTTCAAAACTTTCGCTAAGGTTGCAGCAGGCTGCTTTTAAAAGGTCTTTGGAATTAATCATCATGCTGCGGAATGCGCCCATTTCGTTGATATAGGAAGGAAGTACTTTCCCTTTGATTTTTATTACGCTTAATTGTCCGTTTGCTGCAAGAACCACCTGCAATTGGTGATTGCTGTTCACTTCAATGGAGTCTGATTGATATCCCGTGTAGCTCACAACCAATTTTGAGATGCCTTCTTCTTTAGGAATAATGAATACACCGTGCTTGTCGGACATAACTCCATTTTTCTTTCCGCTCCAAAAGATACTCGCGCCTGCAAGCGGTGCAAAATTTCCCTTGTTATCTTCTGACACAACAATTCCAGTTACAGAATTAGCGCTATCATGAAACTCAGGGGAAGGCGCGTCCCCCTTGTCATCCATATCCCTATACAGACAGCATTCGGGAAGCGATTGATACACCTCATCTTTTGCTTTTTTCAATTCTGTATCATGGCCAACGGCTGCGACTTTTGAGTGAATGTCCTCCAGATTAATGAGGGAAGGATCATAATTAACTGAAAGCATTTTTGTTTTAACATCCCAGGAGGCAGAATGAATGCCTTTGATTTTCAGGGCTTTTTCAATCCGCGTTTTGCATTGGCCGCATTCGCCAAAGACTTTAAATACCGCTGCGCTATCAGTGCTTATCGCCTGAGCATTTAAGGAGTGAGCGGATAAAAAAGAAACGGCAAGCAATAAGATATATCTGAGCGGAACTATTGTCTTAATTATGTTTATTGAAACTTTCATGAGTGATTTTTTCTGCTTTTTTTTTTGGTAATTGATAAAACATCTTAACTGTTTTATCAATTTGTTCAAATTCTTTCTAGGTGAAAATGGTGCAAGCGTTTTTGAAGCTTATGCACAATGAGCCCGTTTCAAAAAATTGAAAAAGCTCTTTTAGACAAAAAGAAAATCAGATCAGGAAAGTGCAATAAAGAATGCAGTAGCTGGTTTTACTGCCTGACGGCGGATATTTGTAATGGTTAATTTTATTTCTTGGTGAAAAGAAATTTTGTTTTGGCAAAATGTAAAACGCAGCGGGCAACGCCGCATCCGCTGAAAAAATATTTTTGAAGAAGTTCTCCGGAAGTTGCTGGTCATTTTGAACTTTTAAAACCTTTACGTGGTCTTTACAGCAATCGTTTCTCTCGTTCTTGTGCATGCCGCATTTGGCACATTTGTCGCTTTCATCCGCTTTTAAATCCCACTGAAGTCTTTTGCCCATGCATTCATGGATGTAGATCGTGGCTCCCGAAGAAGTCGCGAGATACGCAAGGGACACTATGAGAAGAATGAATTTTTTCATGAATGACAAGGCAAAGCTAAATTTTTTTTCATGATGATTTTTACCAATTATTCTTTTGGTCCTCATTCATCCTCTCTGGCTTTTCTGCAGGATGAATTCTCCATTGCGGGTCATATTTTACAAAAAAAGACAGCCAGCCTGTTCTTGCTAAACGCATAAGGGGAGGCTGTAAACCAATAATCAGCATCGCGTTTATTCCTAGCCAAAGAAAAACACGGTTATCATTATAAGAAATGCCAATTAATATCCACCAGGCGATAAAAGATATTGCGCTGATGGCTACCGTAAGCCCATAGCTCACATAGCCGGAACCATAATAAAATCCTACTTCGATGTCAAAATATTGTCCGCAAACCGGGCATGTTTCGTTCATTTTCATGAACCCTTTTGAATAGGGATTATCAATTGCAAACATATTGCCATGCCTGCATCTCGGGCATTTGCATTTGAACAAACTCATAAAGCCCGGATTTTTTTTATGGAGTTCAGGAAGGGATAATTGCTGGTTCATCGGAAATTTTTTAAAATTTTACGAAATAAAAATGAGTTTGGAGAAAGCGGAAATTTATGCCTTCTCCGCCTTGTAGCCGGCTTTTTCAACTGCTTTTATGATATTGTGCTCATCAAGGTTTTCGCCAGTAACCGTCAAAATTTTTTTGGGGTTTTGGGTATCAACATTCCAGTTATTTTCTCCCAATGTTTCATTGAAAACAGGCGTCACTTTGGCTATGCAGGAAGAACACATGATATTGGTTTTGAATTGTAGTGGTTTCATTATAGATAGTTTAGATGGTTTAGAGGTTTAAAGTGTTTAGATGATTTTTATTTCTATTTCATTATAGATAGTTTAGATGGTTTAGTGGGTTTAGAGTGTTTCGATGATTTTATACTTTAATGAATTTCAACCGCAGGCTGTTGCTCACAACACTCACAGAACTCAATGCCATCGCCGCCCCTGCTATCATTGGATTTAAAAGAAATCCGGTAAAAGGATATAAAATTCCTGCCGCTATTGGAATGCCAATGATGTTGTAAATAAACGCCCAGAAAAGGTTTTGCTTAATCACTTTTACCGTTTGAGCAGATAATTTTATCGCTTTTGGAATGTGGTTCAAATCGGATGAAATCAACGTCATCTTCGCAACATCCATCGCAATGTCTGTTCCTTTTCCCATGGCGATACTTACGTCTGCAAGAGCGAGTGCCTGGCTGTCATTAATCCCATCTCCAACCATGGCTACTTTTTTTCCCTGCTGTTGTAATTCTTTTACAAAAGCTGCTTTTTCATCAGGCAACGTTTCCGCTTTGAAATTTTTAATTCCTACTTGTTTAGACACCGCTTCAGCGGTTTTTGCATTGTCGCCAGTTACCATGTAAACTTCAATTCCCAATTGCTGTAATTTCGAAATAGCATCCTTTGAGTTTGCTTTTATTTTGTCTGCGATGGCGACAATAGCCAAAGCATTTTTATCATCAGCAAACCAAATAACGGTATTGGCTTCATTCAACCATTTTTCAGATTTATTTTGTAATTCTTCCGGAATGAAAATCTGTTTTTCATGCATCATTTTATAGCTGCCGGCATAATATTGTTTCCCACCAAAAACTGCTGAAACACCTATGCCGGTTATGCTTTCAAAGTTTACTGCCTGTATTTTAAAAATATTTTTTGATTTAAAATATTGAATAATCGAGTCGGCCAACGGATGTTCAGATTGTATTTCCAAACCATACAACACAGAAGATAATTCAGGAATATTTACATCATTTTTCCAGGCAATATCCACTACCTGAGGACGGCCTTCCGTTATAGTTCCGGTTTTATCCAAAATGATGGCATTTATGTTTTTTGCCTGCTCTAAACTTTCGGCATCTTTTATCAAAATTCCATTTTCCGCGCCTCTTCCCATACCCACCATAATGGCCGTGGGTGTTGCAAGTCCCAGCGCACACGGACACGCGATAACCAATACGGTTATCATGGCTAATAAACCTTGCGTAACCCCGTTTTCACCACCTAAAGTAATCCATGCGATAAAAGAAAGAATTGCAATTATCAATACCACCGGAACAAAAATCCGCGCGATTTTATCAACCAGTTTTTGCACAGGCGCTTTGCTTCCCTGCGCTTCCTGCACCATTTTTATAATGTGTGCCAGCATGGTATCTGCACCTACTTTTTTAGCTTCAAAAACAAAGCTTCCTTTTTGGTTGATGGTTCCGGCAAACACACTTTTATCCTGATTTTTTTCTACGGGTACCGGCTCGCCGGAAATCATACTTTCATCTACAAAAGAACTTCCTGAAACTACCAGTCCATCAACAGGAATTTTATCTCCGGGCTTTATTAAAAGATGATCGCCAACCTGTACCTCAGAAATTTTTATAATTATTTCCGAGCCATCATTATTGATTTTCACAACTGTTTTTGGTTGAAGTCCAATCAATTTTTTTATTGCCGAAGAAGTGTTTGACTTTGCTTTTTCTTCCATCATTTTACCCAGTAAAATAAAAGTGATGATAACTCCTGCGGCCTCAAAATAAACGTGTGCATCCAGTCCTCTGCTTGTCCAGAATTGTGGATACAAAGTATTGAAAACACTGAACAAATAAGCGATTCCGGTACTTAAGGCAACCAATGTGTCCATGTTGGCTGAGCGATGTTTTGCCTGCTTCCATGCATTGATAAAAAATTGCCTTCCGAAAATCACGACAACCGGAGTTGCCAATATCCACATTGCATAATTGGCGTAGGGCATATTCATGAAAACCATGCCTATGGCCACGAGCGGGATCGAAAATAAAAGGGCAAAAAAAGTTCGTTTGCGAAGCGTCAGGTATTGATCCTTTTTCAATTTTGAAAGCCGATTTTCAAGCGCATCGTTCTGGTCTTCAATAATCAAATCATATCCGGAAGATTGAACCGCCCGTTTAAAATGCTTTACATCCGCTATGTCAGGTCTATATTCAATTTGAGCTATAGAATTTGCATAATTTACCGCGGCATTGACAACCCCTTTTTCTTCCTTCAAAGTCGTTTCCACACTGGCAGCACAAGAAGCGCAACTCATTCCGCTTACAGGAAAAGATTTTTTTATGGTTATCTGCTCGTCCATTTTCATCATCATCATTTAAAAGACAAAGTTCTCCTTAATATTTTTTTTTCAGTTACATTCTTTTGTGAAAGATGTATATTTTATTGTGAAGGTCAGCAAAACGTTTTATGAGCCGTTTCTTACATATAGTAAGGCCGTTTCTTACATATAGTAAGATAGTAAGAAGCATGAAAGAAATTTAGTAAGAAGCATAAAGCAAATTGCTTTGAATATTAAAGCAAATTGCCGCAAGGAAAATCCCTTTTTTGTTAATGCGCCATTCATTTACAGGGCTGTGAAAAATTTTTCTTTTTGTTAAATAAATCAAAAATCGACACTTGCGAATACTCCCTTTTGGGTTAATAGAAGTCTTTATGTTGTCTTTACAAGAAAAATTTCAGTGACTATTTGTTAACCATTTATCAATATATAGCTCATTGGGGGTGCGAGCCTCACGTTTTTAAGTAAATTGCAAAATATTTTTATCATAAACATCCGTTTGAAATTATAAGCCATGAAAAAAATTATTACCGCAGGTTTTTTGCTTCTTTTAACAAGCTCGCTTTTTGCCCAAATTCAAAATCCCGTTAACTGGACTGCTACCTCAAAGAAAATCGCTGATAAAACGTATGAAATTCATATAACCGCGAATATTGAAAACGGCTGGCATGTATATTCCCAAACAACACCGGACGGAGGCCCTGTTCCTACCAGCATTTCTTTTACGAAAAACCCGTTACTCGATTTTTCCGGAACGGCAAAAGAAATCGGCAAACTGGAACAACGCAATGAACCCTTGTTTGGCGTGGATGTAAAACAATTCTCCAATAAAGTGGAATTTGTACAAGTGGTAAAATTGAAAGCGAACGTGAAAACTTCCGCTGAGGTAGCTGTTGAATATATGGTTTGTAACGAAAAACAATGCCTTCCTCCAACAACGAAGAAATTTTCAATTGCGCTTAAATAATTATTCGGATTTTCGTAAAATATAAATTCTTAATGATCAGGTTTACCAGGCTTTTTGCTTTTCTGCTTACTCTTTTTTTTGCCGGACAAGTTTTCGGGCAGGACTCTTCTGTAAGATTTTCTTACAAAACGGAACGGTTGAATGATGAGGAAGTGCTTCTTTCCATAAAAGCCAAAATCGCCCCGGGTATAAAATTGTTTGCCTTGCAAAAGTCGCCGGATGATATTATGTATTCCTCGGTTCACTTTGATTCATCTGTGCAAAAATTACTTAAAGATTCGGTGTCGCAAAAAGGCGATGAGCAAAAAGCGCTCGATCCTTCTTTACAAACTGAGGTACATTTCTTTAACGATTCGGTAGTATGGCAGCAAAAAATAAAAGCGGCTCTTTCTGATAGTTTTTTGGTGAAAGGCAACGTAAGTTACATGTACCAAAAAGGTGCTGAATATTTGCCGCAGGAAGAGGAATTCAAAGAATTTATCTTGCCTCAATCGGCAAGTGGCAAAAGTGAGGGGGCAGCAATTACGCAGGGAAATGATGGTGGCTCGGTTGCCACCCGTTCATTGTGGTGGATCTTTGCTACAGCTTTCGCCGGTGGCTTGCTGGCTCTGGTTACCCCATGTGTTTATTCCATGATTCCTGTAACGGTAAGCTTCTTTACCAAGAGAAGCAAAACGAGGGCAGAAGGAGTTAAGAATGCTATTTCGTATTCAACTTCCATTATCATCATCTTTACTTTATTAGGTTTTTTAATCACGGTAATTTTTGGTCCTACTGCGCTCAATAACCTGGCAACCAATTGGATTGCGAACCTTATTTTTTTCGCGTTATTCCTGGTATTTGGTATTTCTTTCCTGGGTGCATTTGAAATTGGTTTGCCAAGTTCATGGTCCAATAAAGCAGATAGCAAAGCTGGAACAGGAAGCTTTTTAGGAATTTTTTTCATGGCACTTACATTGGTGGTGGTTTCGTTTTCATGCACCGGTCCCATCATCGGAAATTTATTGGTGATTGCTGCCCGCGGAAGTTATTACGGGCCGTTGATCGGCATGTTTGGTTTTTCTCTTGCATTGGCACTGCCATTTGCTTTCTTCGCTTTTTTCCCCGGTAAATTAAATATGCTGGGAAAGGCCGGAGGATGGCTCAACGCTGTTAAAGTAACACTAGGTTTCCTGGAGCTTGCCCTTGCCTTAAAATTCTTGTCAAATGCGGATCTCGTGAAAGGCTGGCGCTTGCTGGACCGCGAAGTGTTTATTGCGTTATGGGTGGTGATCTTTATTTTACTTGGCTTTTATTTATTGGGTAAACTGAAATTTCATCATGATGATGAATTGCCAAAAAATGATTTCGATATTCCTTATATCAGCATTCCCAGATTATTCTTTGCGATTGCGTCTTTTTCGTTTGCTGTTTATATGTTTCCGGGCATGTGGGGCGCGCCGCTAAAAGCGATCAGTGCTTTTGTTCCGCCAATGGGTACGCAGGATTTCACATCGGCTCCAGCGGCTTCAAAAAACAGTGCCGTTATTTCCGGATCATCGGCAGAGCAACTACCTGAACCTATAAAATATTATGACAGGATGAAAATGTATGAGCCGGAGGTTGTTGTAAAATATGGGATGGTTACTTATTTTGATTATGATGAGGCTTTGAATGTTGCGCGAAAATTAAAGAAACCTTTGATGCTTGATTTTACAGGAATCAATTGTGTGAATTGCAGGGCGATGGAAGGTTCTGTGTGGAGCGATCCGCAGGTCATGAAAAGATTGAAAGAGGATTTCGTGATCGCTTCATTGTATGTGGATGTTCATAAAAATGTGGACCTGCAGCCTGGTGAACAATATTTTTCAAAAGCACTGAACAAGCAGATAACAGATCTGGGAGACAAAAATGCGGATCTGCAGGTGAGTGTATATAACGCTAACACTCAACCGTATTATTTTTTCCTTGATGCCGATGAAAAACGTTTGGCGCCTGAAGGGTACGGTTATGATCCCGACGTTGCGAAATTTTTAAAACTGCTCGACGATGTGATCGCTGAGTACAATAAAACCAAACAATAAATTTAAAACAAACCAAAAACTACAATTTATGAGAATTGCCAAACTGGTATTATTCTTCTTGTTTACCACAGCCTTCCTTAGCGTTAACTCGCAACAGGCTTACACCTGGAAACAAGCGGCTTCTAATGGTTATACTTACAAGTATGTAACCAACGATCCGATGAAAGCGCGTTTCTATACTTTAAAAAATGGATTGTCGGTGATCCTGACGGAAAATCATAAGGAACCGCGCATTGCTGTTAACATCGCCGTTAGGGCTGGAAGCAATACGGATCCAAGAAGCCACACAGGACTGGCTCATTATCTCGAACATTTGCTGTTTAAGGGAACCGATACTTTTGGGTCACTCGACTGGGCAAAGGAAAAGCCCTACATTGATTCCATCACGAATTTGTATGAAAAATATACAACCATAACCGATCCTGAGGAAAGGAAAAAGACGTACCAGGAAATAGACCGTTTATCCGGCCAGGCTTCAAAATACGCCATTGCCAACGAGTATGATAAATTGATGAGCAATATCGGTTCTCAGAGAACCAACGCCCATACATGGGTAGAAGAAACTGTGTATGAAGAAGATATCCCTTCCAATTCTCTTGACAAATTTTTGATCATCCAGGCAGAGCGTTTCAGGAAGCCGGTATTCAGGCTGTTCCATACAGAACTGGAGGCAGTGTATGAAGAAAAAAACCGCTCTCTCGACAATGATGGAAACAAAGTGCAGGAGGCTATGATGAACCTTCTTTTTCCAACACACAATTATGGACAGCAAACAACGATTGGAACTATTGAGCATTTGAAAAATCCGTCAATCAACGCGATCAGGAATTATTACAACAGTTATTATGTTCCCAACAACATGTCGATCATCATGGCCGGTGATTTTAATGCGGATGAGCTGATTAAAAAGATCGATAAGCAGTTCGCTTACATGCAGCCAAAACCTTTGAAACTATATAATCCGGCGCCAGAAAAGCCGTTGAAAGCGTCAGTCACAAAAGACATTTTTGGGCCAAGCGCGGAAAATATGCGCATTACCTACAGAACTCCTGCGGCGAATACACATGACGCATTGGTTTTGGATCTTATTTCCAGCATCCTCTCCAACGGTTCCGCTGGCTTGTTTGATATCAACCTTAACAAAAATCAAAAGCTTCAGGGCGCAAGGGCGGGCTTACAGCAGTATAAGGATTATGGGATTTTCCTGATGATGGCTTCGCCAAAAGAAGGTCAAACACTCGAGGAACTGAAGCCGTTATTGCTGGCTCAATTAGATAAAATTAAGAAAGGAGATTTTGATGAAAGCCTGATCAAAGCGATCGTGGCAAATAACAAGCTTTCACAATTGCAGAGAATTGACAATAACTCCAACAGGCTTAGCCAACTGATGGACGCTTTCATAAAAAACCGGGGCGAAAAATGGGATAGCGATGTAGCTGAAATCCAAAATCTGTCCAAGGTTACGAAGGCGGAGATTCAAAAAGTAGCCAATAAATATTTTGAAGACAATTATGTATTGATCAATAAAAGGAAAGGCGAAGATAAGAGCATTGCGAAAGTTGAAAAGCCTGCCATTACTCCCGTGGAAACCAATGCGGGTAAGGCTTCACCTTTTGTGCAGAAAATTTCTGCCATGAATGTTAGCGATATCAAACCAATATGGATCAATTACGAAAGTGACATTACAAAAACAAAAGCCGGAATAGCCGATGTATTGTATGTTCAAAATAAGGACAATGAGTTGTTCAATTTGTATTATCGTTTTGACATGGGCGATTGGAATGATGCAAAACTTTCTCCCGCTGTTGAATATTTGCAGTTTCTCGGTACGGATAAAATGTCTGCAGAAGAAATCAGCAAAGCCTTTTATAATATTGCCTGCAGGTATAATATCAATGTAAGCAATGAGGTGACAACCGTGACTATTAGCGGCCTTCAAGAGAATTTTGAAAAGGCAGTCGCGTTATTTGAACAGGTTATTTCTGGCTGCCAGCCGAATGAGGAAGCATTAGCTTCGCTGAAAAACCGCTGGTTGAAAAGCCGCGCCAACAACAAGCTGAACAAAACAAATATTTCCAGGGGATTGATGTCTTATGCGCAATATGGAAAAACCAATCCCTTTAACGCAGTTCTTTCCAATGAAGAATTAAAGAATATCAAGTCCGAGGAACTGATCAGTGAGCTGCATAATCTTTTGAATTTTAAGCATACCATCATTTATTACGGCCCGAAATCTGTGGAGCAATTTAAAAGCGATATGGCAAGGCTTCATCACCTGCCTTCTGCATTTGCAAGCTATCCGCAAGCCAAAAGCTTTTCTTATGCAACACAGGATAAAAACCAGGTTTTATTCGCCAATTATGACATGGTTCAAAGTGAAATTTATTGGGTACGCAATGTGAAGCCTTACGATTTTTCACAGGAAGCAATTGTGAATGTTTTCAATAATTACTTTGGTGGTGGTATGGGCGGCGTTGTCTTCCAAACCATCCGTGAATCTAAAGCCCTTGCTTATTCAACCTTTGCTACTTACAGCACTCCGTCAAAAAAAGAAGATCCTTTTACAGCGCTCGCGTATGTAGGATGCCAGTCTGATAAAATGAATGATGCCATCAATGGCATGAACGAATTATTGAATGAGCTTCCACAATCAGCTCAAAGATTTGACCTTGCTTTGGCAGGAGTGAAAAAAGATATTGAAACCCAGCGAGTAGTTAAAGACGGGATTATTTTCTCTTATTTGAATGACCAGAAAAAAGGCCTGAATGCGGACAGGAGAAAATACATTTATGAAGGACTCTCTAAATTGAGCATGGGCGATGTAGAACGCCTGCATAGCAGCGATCTGGCTCATAAGCCTTATACCTATTGTATCGTAGCGTCTGATAAAAAAGTGAAAAAAGAGGACATGCAAAAGATCGGTGAAGTAAAAGAATTGAGTCTTGAAGACATTTTCGGATATTAAAAAAGCTGAACGAACCTTATTATTGTAATACGCCGGGCGATGAATATTTAGATTATTAAAATTTATGGCTTTAGGTTTCTCTACATATCAATGTTAGTTTTGGTAAACGGGGGGGTGTTTCTACACTCTCCCTATTTTTTAAATACCTTAATAGGCCGACAGAAAATGTGTGTATTATTTAATTCTTAAACCTGGTATTTAAAGCGGTATAATTTCAAATAAAGTTTGAAAAAAGTTTGTTTGCTGTTCATTGGTTTTACAAAAAAAAATCTCCCAGGGAATAGCTTGATTATTTACAGACAAGATTTTTCTCCCGTTTAAATAATTAATAAAATTTTTTCAATCCGGAACATTATATTTGGTACTCTTTTACAGAAACTGATTGCGTGAATCCAAAACATTCACTCCATAGTATTCATCACAAAAAAATAAACCAACAAGTGAAACATTTCGGGAAAACTTTTATTCTTATCGCATCAGTAATGATGTCAATGAGTATCTCTGCCCAACGGCCTGTTCCGGGGAATTTGCCATCGGGGCAATCGAACAGTTCAGATACTACCAAGCCTAACGCTGCTCCTAAAAAAAGCGCTGAACCCAAGCCTTACAAAGAAGTAATTACCTCAAAGGCTATTTCCGCTAACGGATTTTTTAAGGTGCATAAAGTAGAAGACCGGTATTACTTCGAAATTCATGATTCTTTAATGAACCGTGATATTCTTGTTGTGAACCGGATCTCAAAAGCCGCTGCCGGCGCCCGTGTTTCTACAATGGGATATGGTGGCGACCAAATCGGCAAACAAGTGATCCAGTTTGGCAAAGGACCTAACCATAAAATTTTTCTGAAGACCATTTCTTACCAGGAAATTTCTTCTGATACAACTGACAACGGAATGTACCGTTCTTTCATCAACTCCAATCTTCAGCCGCTCCAAGCGTCTTTTGACATAAAAGCGAATGCAAAAGATTCATGTGGGGTTGTAATTGACGTTACCGATTATATCAATGGCGACAATGATATTTTGTTTTTCGACAGCCGCGTCAAGAAGTCGCTCAACCTGGCTCAATTGCTGGCCGACCGTTCTTATATCCAGGACATCAAAGCTTTTCCGGTAAACATAGAGATCTGCACCATGAAGACCTATATGAAAACCACTCCGCCGGTTCCGGGCAATCCAATGGCGGGAGGTTCTTCACCGGTAAGTTATGAACTAAACAGTTCAATGGTTTTGTTGCCGAAAGTGCCAATGAAGCCGAGATTTTTTGATGCGCGTGTTGGATATTTCGCTACTTCTTCAGTTGACTTTGATGCTAATCCGCAGGGCGTGAAAAGGATCGCGATGGTAACCCGCTGGAGACTGGAACCTAAAGACGAAGACATCGAGAAATACAAACGTGGTGAATTGGTGGAACCTAAAAAACCCATCATTTATTACATTGATCCGGCAACGCCTAAAAAATGGGTTCCTTATCTGATCCAGGGTGTTAACGATTGGCAGAAAGCTTTTGAAAAAGCTGGATTCAAAAACGCGATCATCGCAAAAGAAGCGCCTGTTAACGATCCTTCATGGAGCCTGGAAGATGCGAGAAATTCGGCAATCGTTTATAAGCCTTCCGATATTGCTAACGCAAGTGGTCCGAACGTGAACGATCCCAGAAGTGGTGAGATCTTTGAAACGCATATCAACTGGTATCATAATGTGATGGAACTTGTACGCAACTGGTATTTCATACAGGCATCAGCGGTTGATCCGCGTGCAAGGAAAATGCAATTCAGCGATTCTTTGATGGGCCAGCTTATTCGTTTTGTTTCTTCCCATGAAGTTGGACACACGCTTGGCTTAAGACACAATTATGGATCTTCATCCACTATTCCGGTAGAAAATCTGAGAAATAAAAAATGGTTGGAAGAACATGGCCATACGCCATCCATCATGGATTATGCGCGTTTTAATTATGTTGCACAACCAGGTGATAATGTTGGTGACGCAGGAATGTTCCCGCACATAGGTGAATATGACATGTGGGCGATTGAATGGGGCTACAAATGGTTGCCTGAATTCAAAAGCGCAAAAGAAGAAACTCCATTTTTGAATAAACTTGTCGCAACAAATCTTGCTAAGAATCCGAGATTATTCTTTGGAACCGAGTCTGATCCTGATGACCCAAGAAACCAGAATGAAGATTTGGGTGATAATGCCATGAAGGCAAGCGCCTATGGTATAAAAAACCTTAAGCGTATTGTTCCCAACATTATGGAATGGACAAAGGAGCCTAATGAAGGCTATGACAATGCAAAGAAAATATACGACCAGCTCGTGGCGCAATTCTCACGCTACATGGGCCATGTTGCTAAAAATATCGGTGGCGTCAAAACCACTCCGAGCAGCATAGAGGAATCGAAAGTGGTTTATGAATTCACTTCAAAAAGTACCCAGAAAGAAGCAGTTACTTTTTTGCAGGAACAATTGTTCACCACACCTAAATGGTTGCTTGACAAAAATTTGATTTCGTATGCCGGCGCAGGAGACATGACCACAATTTCCAACATTCAAAATTCAATTTTGGGCCGCATCATGACAGCAAGTACGATCAGCAAATTATTGCAGTTCGAGGCGTATGATCAGTCGGCCGCTTACACAGCTACCGCTCTTTTCAGCGACCTGAAAAAAGGCATCTGGACGGAGCTGCAAACCCGTCAGCCAATTGATATTTATCGCAGAAATCTTCAAAAGATTTATGTACAGAATCTTATCAACCTTGTAAAGCCTGCAGAAAGTGCTGAACCAGCCGGATTAAGGCGTGGTGGATCAGCGGCATCCAACAATCTCAACGACGGTCTTTCTATCGCCAAAGGGCAGGCAAAAGATCTGATGAATGAGATCCGTGTGGCATTGCCTTCCATCCAGGATCAAAGCTCAAAACTTCATTTGCAGGATGTGATGGAGCGCTTGAAAACTGCTTTGGATCCAAAGAGTTAATCTCAGTTAATTTAATAACAATAGTAAAACCGTCTCAATTTGATTGAGGCGGTTTTTTTGTGACTATGATGCGTTATTATGCGTCAGCAAACGGACCTTTTTAAAGGATTTCTTCTTTCTTTCAAAGACTTACAGAAGCAAGATGAAAGAGGAAAAGGAAAGCCAGCAAACGGACTTTTTCTAAAGATTAATTTGCCTTAATTCTTGATTTTTAATTCTGGATGTAATTCCTTCATAGCAAACGGTCCTTTTTAAAGGATTTCTTCTTTTTTTCAAAGATTCTCAGAAGCAAAGATGCAAGAGGAAAAGGAAAAGCCGCAAACGCACTTTTTTAAGATTAATTTCGTCTTAATTCTAATTCTTTAATTCTTAATTCTCAATTGAAACATGAAAATATTTCAAGCAGCCCTGGTACTGGAAGAAAAGAAACGCGGTTTTCATTTGATCACTACAAGAATTGAAGCCGCATTGCCAGAGATCACGCAAATACAAACGGGCATTTGCCAGGTGTTCATTCAACACACTTCGGCCTCTTTGACGATAAATGAAAATGCCGCTCGCGATGTAAGAAAGGATTTTGAAAGCTGGTTCAATAAAGCGGTGCCGGATAATCCTCGCGAATATCAGCACAATGACGAAGGCCCTGATGACATGCCCGCCCACCTTAAAGCTTCCCTGTTAGGAAGCTCGGTAATGATTCCTGTAAGAAATGGAAAATTAGCCTTGGGCACCTGGCAGGGCATTTATTTGTGTGAACACAGGAATCATGGCGGAGCCAGGCATTTAGTTGTCACCGTTTGCGGCGAATAGAAAGGTAGCTCTTAAAGATTTCTTTGAAATAGTTTGCCAGCACTTTTTTGTGATAACAGTATGATACAGACGAAATTGTCTTCTGAAACGAAGAAGATTATTTTTCTGTAAAAATTCATTATAAATCTTTTGTTCAAGAATAGGGGCCAGGGTGAATTTTTCTGATGACCTGTTTCTTTTTTCTTCTCTGGTAATACGATCTTTATTTTCCGATTATGTAAAATTAGATGCGTATTATGCCGGCAGAAAATGGGCTGGACTTCCTGGTAATTAAAGGCCGTGTAAAACTTACGCTGCAAAAAATCTTATAAGTCCGGATAATTTGGTTTGGTTATTGAGTTTCGGAAATCGGCTCACTCCAAATTTTAGGTATAAACGAAAAAATGATAAAAATGAAGTGTGTTAAGAAATGGATTTTCCTTGTTATGCTATCTTTTCCTGTTGCCGGTTTTGCGCAAAAAGATAGCCTCATTAATAAACTGGACAGCCTCTCAAGGAAGAAAGACAGTTCAGGAAAGCAAATCAACAACATTAATCCTGCGGCTTATAATGAGAACACCCAGCTCAATTTTAAAACCTATTTCATTTTATTGGGAAGCAGCTTGAAACAAGAGTTTACCAAGCCGTTTCACATGAATAAAAAAGACTGGCTCAATTTCGGAAAATTTGCAGTGGTGACTGTTGCCATTGGTTTCGCTGATCAGCCTATCCAGCAGGCTGCGCTGAAACTGCGAAACAGGAATACTGGAATCAATAATGTCAGCAATTACGTCACGAACTTTGGCGGTCTTTATGAAGGCTATACGCTTGCAGCGCTAGGCGCTTACGGACTCATTTTTAAGAAGGATAAAATGGTGACGACAACTCTTTTGGCTACCCAGGCCTACATTACAGGTGGCGCTTTGGAGACCGTTCTGAAATTTTTATCGGGAAGAACAAGGCCCTCCTTTTATCCCGCAGGCGTGGTGGCGAAGCCGCGGTTTCTCGGCCCTTTTTCAAAAACATCTAAAGATGCCAGCGGAAAAAAGGTTTATAGTTCTTTCCCGTCAGGACATACAACCGTCGCCTTTGCGGCAGCGACTGTGTTTGCTTCCGAATACAGGAATAGGCCGTTGATCCCTATCATTGCTTATAGCGCCGCGACACTGATCGGTGCGAGCAGGATCACCGAGAACAAACATTGGACGACTGACGTGGTTGTTGGGGCGGCGGTAGGATTTTTAGCCGGGAAAAATGTGGTGAATAATTACCATCGCTATGCGAAAATAAAAGCGGAGGAAGCGAAAAAAAACACGGTGACCTTCAATTTGAATTATTCTTTTGGCCATTTGGAGCCTGGATTGGTCTACCATTTCAAATAAAATGTAACAACGGGTTGGTACCCGTAATTCAAATGCTTTTTTCCAGTTCCTTTAAATGCTTAAAATGTTTTTTGGCATTTCTTATGTACTTCAATCCTTGAAAAAAATGCCAGTAACGCAAGCCTTCCTGCTGATTATAACTGCTGATTTGATAGAGAATTTTCCAGTGCCTGGTAATTTCTTTATAGGCGCTTAAAAGTGTGAATTTGCCGGTATAGATATGGTTCGGTATAGAACCCGCCCCATTGAATTCAATGATGGAAAAACGGCCATTTTTTAGCTCACAAATTGATGAGCATTTGATATCATAACGGCCATAATAAAAATTTGTTGAAAGGCTGATGTCATCAAACACTTTGATAAGTTTTTCATCAATTTCGCCGGAAAGATCATGGAAGGTGCAGCCATGATAGCGGTTTCCAATGATTGACAATTGAAAAACTTCATCCTTTTCCAAAATGCGATCCATATCTTGTTCTTTGATTTTTGCGCCCGGTCGGTTCCTCATGATTTGTCTGATCGAGGAAATTCCATCGCCTTTGATGCAAGGAAATTTCTTTGAGATAAACCCCGTTATAGAGCCGGTTTTTTCTGAAGGGTAACGGTTATAAAAAACGCTAATCTCAATAGGGAGATCAATATAATCCTGGATCAAATAATCAACGTTTATGTGACTGTGATATTTTGAAAGGCCGATTTCATTTTCAATTTTTCTCACAAGAATTCCCGCCATTCCAACATCTGGCTTTACGATAAGGGGGTAAGTAAAGGAATTTTTTTTTATAGAAGCAGTAATGTCTGAAAATGGAGTTTTAGGAGAGACGTAATGGGTATGAGGATATACATCTTTGCAGAGGTGACGGTACATTTCTGCCTTGCCTTCCCCTTCGAAACCTCCAAAAGTTAAGGTTGGGTTGGAAGCACTGAAAAACCATGCGGAACCGCTTTTTAAGCAATACCACAACCAGGCAAAAGAAATGGGAAAATAAAACAGCGCGAAAGGCCAATGTTCCCAATGGAACAATGAATGGAACAATTTTTTAGGTAAAGTTCTCAATGCTTTTCATTTCTAAAAAGAATATTCTTTAATGTCAATTAGTTTGTTGGCTTCATCAGCATGAATGATCATGGGATGAAAAACCGCTGCTTCTTCTTCCTGCATATATCCAAATGCGAGTACATGAATTCTGTCGCCTTTGTTGAATTTTTTTGAGGCCGCGCCATTCATGGAAACATAGCCTTTTTTCCCGCTGCGGATGATGTAGGTGACGATCCTGTTTCCATTTGTAATATTATTCACATGAACCTGTTCGAATAATTTCAGACCTGAAAGCTCAATGAGCTCATCGGGCAAGGCAATGCTTCCGGGATAAGAAGGTGAACTTTCCGTAACAACAAGTTCCTGAATTTTTACTCTTAATAATTGAAGAAGCATAAACGTCGTGTTTTAATAATGGCTCATTCAATACAACGTCTAAAACAAAAAACATACCCGTTTTGGGCATAGAATCATAATTATTTCTTCTTCAATTTCCCTTCAGAATTGGCTTTTAGATTTGTTCTATTAACTCACAAAAAAATAATAACATGAGAAAGATCTTATCAGCGGTTATGATGCTCACGCTAACTTTCGCCGCTTATTCGCAAAAAAAAGTGGAAACACCATCCATGGTACAATCCTCCTTTGCTAAAGATTTTCCTGGCGCAACTGCCAAATGGGAAAAAGAAGGTGTTAATTATGAAGCCAATTTCAAACAGAACGGAAAAACAATGTCAGCGCTTTATGATAGCAAAGGAAACAAGCAGGAAACCGAGGAGGCTATAAAAGTTTCGGAACTTCCCCAGGCAGTTAAAGATTACATCGCCAAAAACTACAAAGGCGAAAACATTAAAGAAGCCGCAATCATTACTAAAGCGAACGGCGAGATTAATTATGAAGCGGAAGTAAAAGGAATGGATATCTTGTTTACAAAAGATGGTAAATTTATTAAAACAACAAAAGACTAAATTTGAAGAACCATCACGTGGCTGTCCCTTACAAAGGGATGGCTTTTCTTTGCATCAAATATGAAAAAAACCGCGCTCATCATATTCCTGTTTTTCGGTCCGATACTTTCTTTTTCACAAAATAAAAACCTGGATTATTTTATCAGCCATTCTTTGGCGAACCATCCAAGGATCACAGAACTTCAAAACCTGATCCTGGTTAATAAAATGGACAGCGAGCTCATTTCGGCTGGAAATAAATGGCAGGTGAGCGGAAGCGGAAACGCCTACTATGCGCCGGTTTACAATGGTTATGGGTATGACGTGGCAATCACAAACGGCCAGCAGCTTTCGGCTCTAGTTGCCCTCAACAAGCAAATTTATAATCGGCGGAATCTGAGCCTTCAGTTTAAAAGCCTGCAGCTTCAAAAGGATTCCCTGCAAATTAATGCTGAGATTTCAAAGCAGGATATCAGGAAGGCAATCGTGACCCAATATATCACCACTTATGGAGATCAGTTGCAGCTTAATTTTAATGATGAAATTGTTCGTCTGCTGGCACAGGAGGAGGCGCTTCTCAAAATACTTACCCGAAAAAATGTGTATAAACAGGCGGATTATTTGGCATTTCTTGTAACGCTTCAACAGCAGGAATTAGCGCGTAGTCAGTTGTTGGTTCAATTTAAAAACAATTTCGCTACACTTAACTATCTGGCGGGAATCATCGATACAACGACTGCAACCCTTGCTGCGCCTGAGTTCGGAGTTGTTACCGGTTTTGATACTGAGACTTCACCTTTCTTTCTCACTTATAACATCGATAGCTTGCGCATCCTCAATCAGCATGCCATTATCGACATTGGCTATCGCCCTAAAGTTTCTCTTTTTGCCGATGCAGGTTATCAATCCACATTTACCATTACGCCCTATAAAAATTTTGGAACCAATGCAGGGATCAATCTTTCCATCCCGATTTATGACGGACATCAAAGGCGATTGCAGCATTCGAAACTTAATATTGAAGAACGAACCCGACAAAAGCAAAAGGAGTTTTTCAGCAACCAATTTCGCCAGCAGATCCAGCAGCTCGAACAGCAATTGAACGAGCTTGAACGCTTGAATGCTCCAATAAACAAGCAGATTGAATATTTGGAGGCGCTCATCAAGGTTAATGGGAAATTGCTCGAAACCGGCGACATCCGGATCACGGATTATGTGCTTGCTTTAAATAATTATATCTCAGCAAAGAACCTCGTTGTGCAAAATCAAATCGCGCGCTATCTTGTAATCCATCAGTTGAACTACTGGAATTTGAAACCTTAAATACCTGAGAAAAAGATGAAAAAATATGCATGCCTTTCAATTCTTTCCTGCTGTGTTATTCTTCTATCATGCAAGCAAAAGGCGATACCGGAAAATTTGATGGAAACCATTGAGCCGCGAACGCCGGTAACTGTTACTGAAATTAGTTATGAGCCCATTGAGGCTTTTGTAGAACTGAATGCTACAGCCACTTATCTTCAGAAAAATATAGTCAAATCAAATTTGAATGGTTATATCCAAAAATCAAATATCCGGTTTGGAGATTTCGTGAATCGTGGGCAGGTATTATTTGTTTTAAAAACCAAAGAAGCAGCTGCGATCGGAAATTCAGTGAATCAATTGAATCCGGAGTTTAAGTTTTCAGGGGAAAATGTTGTAAGAGCGGATGCGAGCGGTTATGTGTCTGAAGTCAATCATCAGTCGGGCGATTATGTTCAGGATGGCGAACAGCTAGCTGTAATTAATGACGAAAGAAGCTTTGTTTTCGTAATGAATGTTCCTTATGAGTACAGGCAATATGCGAGTATTGGAAAACAGGTGCAACTTATGCTGCCCGATAAAGAAAATCTTTACGCGGTTGTCCAATCTACATTGCCCATGATGGATTCGCTTTCTCAAACTCAGGCGGTGTCTCTAAAGGTTAAAGTGAATCATCCTATACCGGTCAATTTAGTGGCAAGAGTAAAAATTGTGAAGGATGCGAAAACGGCTGCACAAACGTTACAGAAAAGTGCTGTTTTATCAGATGAAACGCAATCTGATTTTTGGATCATGAAAATAATTAACGATAGCACTGCGGTGAAAGTTCCTGTGAAAACAGGGATAGAAACGGGGAATAAAGTTGAGATTATTTCACCACAGTTCGCACCGCGTGATAAAATTATTATCACCGGCAATTACGGATTGACGGACACAGCATCAGTTACAATTACCACTTCCGGCTCGGCGGGTAAAGAAGATTGAAGAGGGATAATTCAAAAGATTAAAAATGGATGAAAATAATACTATAGAAAAAAGCGCACAGCCAAAACACGAAGGCGGAAAATTTTATACAACCTATAAAAGCCCGCTCACGGTTGCTTTAGCCATTATTCTTTTAGGTGGCCTTTTCGCATATAGCAAGATGCAAATTTCTCTTTTCCCTGAAATTACTTTTCCTAAAATAAAAATCATCGCTGATGCTGGTTTGCAGCCGGTCGATAAAATGATGGTTTCGGTAACGAGACCATTGGAAAACGCCATAAAGCAAATTCCGGATCTTACGGACATGCGTAGCACGACCAGCCGCGGAAGTTGTGAGATTTCCGCTTTTGTTGACTGGAAAGCCAATGTAGATCTGAGCCGGCAGCAGATTGAATCAAGGATTTCAGAAATCAGGAATACCCTTCCGCCCGATGTGAGTATCACGGTTGAAAAAATGAATCCTTCCATTTTGCCGGTAATGGGCTATTCGCTTGAGAGCCATGAATTGTCGCCGATAGCGTTGAAAGAATTGGCGCTTTTCACCATCAAGCCTTATTTAAGCCAGGTAGAAGGGGTTTCAGAAATAAGGATCATCGGAGGAAAATCAAAAGAGTACTGGGTGCAACTGGATCTTCAAAAAATGGGCACGCTTTCTATTACTCCTGACATAGTTAATAACGCTCTTGCACAAACGAATTTTGTCAGATCGAATGGTTATTTGGCCGATTACAGGTTCCTGTATCTTACGGTTACAGATGCCTCAGTGAAAACATTGGAACAGCTTAAAGATATTGTGGTCAGCAACAATGGAAAACGGGTTATACAATTGCGAGACATTGCTGACATCCAGGTAAAGGAAGCGGTGGAGTACATAAAAGTAAATGCCAACGGGAAAGAAAGTATTTTGATAGCGGTTGTTAAACAGCCGAATGCCAACCTGGTTGATCTTTCAGATAAAATGAAAGTGAAAATCACCGAAATGAAAAGCATCCTTCCTCCTGGCGTCAGGGTTCAGCCCTATTATATACAGGCCGATTTTGTGAACACCTCCGTAAAAAGTGTTACAGATAGCTTATGGATTGGTTTGCTCCTGGCTATTATTGTTGCTATTATTTTTCTCCGTTCTTTCAAAGCCAGCGCCACTATTTTAATTACCATACCCATCACACTGGCCGCTACCCTTATTGTCCTTTATGCGATCCGCTACACGCTCAACATCATGACGCTTGGCGCAATCGCGGCTGCCATAGGATTGATCATCGATGACGCTATTGTTGTCGTGGAGCAAATTCACCGCACCCACGAAGAGCACCCGGATCAGCAATACAAAACTATTGTGCAAAAAGCTATACATTATTTGCTTCCGGCAATGATTGGCTCTTCGGCAAGTACTATCGTGATCTTTATTCCCTTCATTTTAATGAGCGGAGTTGCCGGCGCTTATTTCAATGTGCTGACGAACACGATGATCATTACCCTGGTGTGTTCGTTCCTTGTTACCTGGATTGGCCTTCCGGTGGTATATCTTTTGTTTTCAAAAAAGAAAAAAAGAGAAACTAAAAAGGAAAAGCCCGTCAATGTGAAAAAACAAAAATGGGTTTCATTTTTTATTTTCCGGCCCTGGATCAGTTTTGCTTTTGTTGGTGCGCTAATTGTTTCCATCGTTTTGATCCTTCCAAAATTGCAAACCGGTTTTTTGCCTGAAATGGATGAAGGAAGTATCGTGCTCGATTATGTTTCCCCACCCGGAACTTCATTGGAAGAAACTGACCGGATACTTAACCAAGTCGAAAAAATCATCCGATCCGTTCCTGAGGTCGCAGCTTATTCCCGCCGAACCGGAACCCAGATGGGTTTTTTTATAACAGAACCGAACACGGGTGATTATTTGATTCAATTGAAAGAAAAACGAGACAAGACCACCGATGAGGTCATTGATGAAATCCGGAAGCAGATAGAAGCAACCCAACCCGCGCTGCGTGTGGATTTTGGACAAGTTATAGGTGATATGCTCGGCGACCTGATGACTTCAGTGCAGCCCATTGAAATCAAGGTTTTTGGTGAGGATGAAAACAAATTACACGACTTATCTGCGCAGATCGCAAATGTGGTGGAAAGAACCAAAGGCACTGCCGATGTGTTCAATGGAATCACAATTGCAGGCCCTTCGCTAACTGTTGTTCCGGATTACAGCAGGATCGCTCAATTTGGAATCACGCCTGCCGCGCTTCAGTTCCAGTTGCAGACATCACTCCAGGGAAATGTGGCAGGAAATATTTTTGAAAAAGAAAGAATTTATCCTGTGCGGCTTGTCTATCCGGGGAGCAAAAAAATGAGTGTGGAAGATGTGAAAAAGTTGCAGGTTGCTTCGCCTGACGGCAAATTAAAGCCGCTGAGCGAATTGGCAGATGTGCAAATCATTGAAGGCGCCGCTGAAATTCATAGGGAAAATTTACAGTCAATGGGAGTGGTTTCTGCAAGGCTTGAAAACCGCGATCTTGGAAGCACGATAAAAGAAATAAAAGCAAAACTTTCGAGCAGATCAAACTGCCACAGGGATATCATATTGAATATGGCGGCGCTTATGCTTCACAGCAGCAATCGTTTACTGAGCTTTTAATGATCCTGATTACATCGAGCCTTTTGGTTTTCGGAGTAATCCTTTTTTTATTCCGGCAAGTGAAAGTCGCACTGGCGATTTTAATTATCGCCGTGCTGGGCATTTCTGGAAGCTATCTGGCTTTATTCCTCACAGGAACGCCGTTGAATGTGGGCAGTTACACCGGCCTAATTATGATCGTCGGCATCATCGGTGAGAATTCAATTTTTACCTTTTTGCAATTCAAGGAAAACCTGCATCAGCAATCGGTTGATGAATCAATTGAATTCGCGATCTCTACAAGACTTCGTCCAAAATTAATGACAGCTCTCGGGGCGATCATTGCCTTGATGCCATTGGCACTTGGAATTGGCGCAGGCGCGGAACTTCACCAGCCGCTGGCCATTGCCGTGATTGGTGGATTTTTAATCGCCCTTCCATTGTTGCTGATCGTATTGCCTTCGATGATAAGGTTGTTGTATAAAAATTATAAGCCGGAAAGGGCATGAGGATGCCAGCAAACAGACTTTTTTTTAAGTATTTAATTTATTCAATTCGACAGGTGCCACTCACAGTTTTTTTTGAATCGGTCGCCTCTTGAGGCAAACGGACTTTTTTCAAAAATTTTTTATAAATGGCAAAGGCGCAATCGTTAAATATAAATCCATTTTGTTCAGGCAGTGTCGTTACATGTTGGTGAAAGATTCATGCATGCTGAAGATTTAATGAATACTCAAGTGTATTATTATTATCAGGGATTATTTCACCGCGTTCCTTTCGCCATTTCAAGGGCTTCATCAATATTTGCCCCATACGTAATGCAGCCGGGTAAAGCAGGGACAGTCACTGTAAATCCCCCCTTCCGGTTCTTTTTGTAATAAAAGTTTATAAGTATGCATGATAAAATTGGTTTATCAAATTTAACCAAATTAAAATTATTGCTTACAAAAAATGCATGGACTATTCAATACTTAAAGTTGGTATGAGTTATTCAATTTCTCTTTTGCTACAATCCTTTTGTAAAGCTAATTTTGAACACAAAAACTATCATGCTTTGCATTCATCATCATTCCCTTGATCCATATTTTAATATCGCCACCGACGAATATATTTTTAAGCATCTTCAGGAGGATTGCTTCATGCTTTGGCAAAATGATAACGCCATTATTGTTGGAAAGCATCAGAATACTTTGGCGGAAATAAATGTTGAGTATGTGAAGGAACATGACATAAAAGTAGTGAGGCGTTTATCGGGTGGTGGTGCGGTTTACCACGATCTGGGCAACCTTAATTTTTCTTTTACCCGCACCGGGAAGGATGGCGAAATGGTAGATTTTAAAAAATATACCCAGCCCATCCTTGAGGTTTTGCAACAGCTGGGCGTTGATGCCCGTTTTGAAGGAAGAAATGATTTGACAATCGATGGCAAGAAATTTTCCGGCAATGCGGAACATGTTTTTAAAAACAAAGTGCTGCATCACGGCACGCTTCTGTTCTCTTCTGAAATGAAAAATGTTTCCGAAGCTTTGAAAATAAATCCTTTAAAATATTCTGACAAGGCGGTTAAATCCATTCCCAAAAGAGTAACAAATATTTCGGAACATTTAAAAACGCCTGTTACCCTGGAGGAATTTACAGATCGGGTAATGAAGCACATTATCGCCACGCACGATGATTGCGTGCTTTATGAATTTACATCCCAGGATTTGAAGGCTATTGAAAAAATCCGCGACGAAAAATATGCGACAAGAGAATGGAACTACGGGCGTTCTCCCAACTACAGTTTTAAAAAAGGCATCAGGACTTCCGGAGGAACATTAGAAATGAATCTGGAAGCTGAAAACGGGATTATTCAAAAAGTAAAAATATTTGGCGACTTTTTTAATGAAAAAGATATTTCAGAAATTGAAACTGCGCTCGAAAATATTCCTCATGAAGAAAATTCAATAAGGCAAACACTGGCAGGATTTCAGGTGAATAGTTACTTCAACGGCATCACTACTGACGATTTGATAAGCGCCATGTTTTAGCAAAAAACCGACGCTTCTCAATTGTCATTTTATTTTTTTTATAACTGCATTTTTTACGATGTTTACACCTATCTCTTTTTAAATAAAAACCATGAAGAAAAAAACAAGCTTATTTTTAATTTTAAATTTTGCATTCCTCATTTTTGTGCAAGCACAGCCGGATCGCTGGCAGCAAAGGGTAAATTATAAAATCCATGCTGATGTAGATGTAAATACAAACCTCATCAATGGAACTCAGAAATTGCAATACACAAATAATTCTCCTGATTTGTTGAAAAAAGTGTTTTTTCATTTGTATTGGAATGCTTTTCAACCTGGAAGCGAAATGGATGTGAGAAGCCGTGAATTGGGAAAGATTATGATAAATGGAAGGCCCGATTGGGATCCACGTGTTCGGGATCGGATTTCAAAATTAACGCCTTCCGAAATCGGCTATCAGAAAATAAAATCCTTGAAAGTAAACGGAGTTGAACAAGCCACAAAGTTGCATGGAACCATTTTGGAAGTAATGCTTACCAAACCGATTTTACCAAAAAGCAAAGTTGATTTTGAAATTGTTTTTGAAGCACAGGTTCCGGTTCAGATTAGGAGAAGCGGGCGAGATAATGCCGAAGGGGTTCGTTACAGCATGAGCCAGTGGTATCCTAAAATCTGTGAGTATGATTATGATGGTTGGCATCCGACGCCGTATGTGGCACGGGAGTTTTACGGCGTTTGGGGCGACTATGATGTGACTATTAAAATTGACAAATCTTATAAGTTGGGCGGAACTGGAGTTGTTGGTAAATGCGAATGAAATTGGTTGGGGGTATGATAAGCCGGGAACTCCATTGAAAAATATTTCTAGCTCAAAACGCACCTGGCATTTTGTAGGAAACAATGTGCATGATTTTGTTTGGGCTGCAGATCCGGATTATGAACATATCGTTAGAAAACAAGATGGCGTGGTTCTGAATGTGATTTATAAAAGGTCAGACTCGTTGCAGAAAAGCTGGGAAAGAGTGGCGGATGCGGCAGTGACCGTTTTGCCTTATATCGAAAAACGCTTTGGAAAATATGCTTACCCGCAATATTCTTTTATTCAGGGCGGCGATGGCGGAATGGAATATCCAATGGCTACGCTGATTAAAGGTCCAAGCCTCGGAACCGTGTTTCATGAATGGATGCATAGCTGGTACCAGATGATGCTGGGCACCAATGAAAATCAGTATCCGTGGATGGACGAAGGTTTTACCAGTTATGCCGAAGGCGAAGTAACCGCTTTTTATAATCAGGCGATGGGAATTAAGAAAAAGAAGAAAGGCTTCCATTGAACCATGCGAGCGCCTACAATGGTTATTACCGTTTGGTTCAAATGAAACTGGAAGAACCGCTGACAACTTTTTCTGACCATTATAATACCAACGTCGACCTACAGCACGAATGCTTATTCAAAAGGTGAAATATTTTTGGAGCAATTGGGATATATTGTAAGCGCTGAAACGAGGGATAAAATTTTGCTGGAATATTATAAACTATGGAGGTTCAAACATCCAAATCCGTCAGATTTCATGAAGGTGGCTCAGGATGTAAGCGGAATTCAATTGGATTGGTACAAAGAATATTGGGTTAATACAACCAAAAGCATTGATTACGGAATTGATAGCCTTTGGGAAGATAGATGGCATCTCCAAAATCAGGTTGAAAAGAATTGGTCAAATGCCGATGCCTGTTGATCTTGCAATTGACTTTTAAAGACAGTTCAACGGAATTACATTATGTTCCAATGGATCTGATGCTTGGCAACAAGCCGGCAGAAACAAAGGAAACCAGATTTACTCATGAAGAATGGAACTGGACGAATCCTACGTATATAGTTGAATTCAAGAGACCCCTTACTGATCTGATAAAAGTTGAAATTGATCCTACAAAAAGAATGGCGGATATTGATCAAAAAAATAATTCGCTGAAGTTGAATTGGTAGGCCAAATTTTTCTCTGAAAAATTTCGAACGTTTTCAGCCTAATTTACTGAAATGAAAAATGTAAGGAGGTACTATTACCTCCTTATATTTTTTTTGCCGAAAAGGTTCGTTACACAGAGGCATACATCGCCGTGGTTGCGTGTTAGTGCTAATGGTTTTGCCCCCGGCAGGCAACAACAGCAACATTGCAGATGCATCGGAGTTTCTGAAGAGTTCTTTATAATTCAATGCTCAAAAAGCGGAAAACCCGCTGAGACACTCTTTGATTATTTATCCAAGGCTTTAGAGCATATTAGGAGTGGCAATCGGAAATATACTTCTGCACCTGTTGGTGTTCCTCGAAAGACTTCACTTACACAGAGGCATACATCGCCGTTGTTGCGTGTTAGTGCTGATAGGTTTTGACGCCGATGCATTGGGGTTTCCGAATGAGTCTGGTTTGTAATTGCAATGCTCAAAAAGCGGAAAACCCGCTGAGACACTCTTTGATTATTTATCCACGGCTGTTAGAGCATGATTAATTGTGGCAACTCGAAACATATTGTTTTTGAGAAAAAGGTGTGTTTACCTGCAATTCAAAATATACTTTTCCTTAAAAAAATCTTCTTCAAAAACTGTATCGATCTCCCAAATAGACGGCCTTAATCCACTTTCTGAAATTTCTTTTGAAAGATCACCGCCTTTCAGGCAAATTAAACCGCTTATTTTTTTTGGCTGATCTATAGGCCTTTTTTTTAATAAGGGCTTGCTCCAGAACCAGAGATCTTTCAGTGGGGCTACGGCTCTGGAAACCACCACATCAAATTTTTTGTCTTTAATGTCTTCAGCCCGTGAATGCTGCACGGTTACATTTTTTAATTCAAGTGCGCTGGCAACCGCTTCCACAACTTTTAGTTTTTTGTTGATGCTGTCCACCAAATGAAAATGAACCTCAGGGAAAAATATGGCCAGCGGAATTCCAGGAAAGCCTCCACCCGCACCCAGATCCATGACTTCGTATCCGTCTGGGAAGTCAAATTTAGTTGCTATGGCTAAAGAGTGAAGTACATGATGTTCATAAAAATCCTCCATGTCTTTTCTCGAGATTACATTTATTTTCTGATTCCAATCCTGGTACAATGCTTTTAAGGCATCGTATTGCTTAACCTGCTTTTCCGTAAAATCAGAAAAATATTTTGTAAGGAGGTTCATAGAAGTTTTTATTTTTTTGTTCAATTGAGCAAATATCAGGTAATTATTTTCTTGCCAATTGCGCCAATTTCCGCCAATGATTCCTGTTGCCGATTCCAAAAATTCTCAATGGTGATTTTGGAACAAATTACTGGAATGTTTTACCGATTATTTTTTAGTGGAAGGCTGAGAAATTCGCTACACGCTACTTCCATTCTTTCCTTGGTTTTTTAAATAGGGCAGAAGCAAAAAACAGGTAATAAAAAAACATCCACGATATCCAACAGCAGGAACCACGGGAAAAGATCTTTTTCATTTAGTTTCCGGGTTGTTTTGAAGAGGATAACTGACTGCACGATGAAGCGGATTCCAAAAACAGCCAGTGTCCATTTCCAGTCAAACAAAAATAAGGAGGCGGCAAGAAGCGGATAAAAAAGGAAAAGTGACAAGGCATATAGACCTAGTAGAAATTTATGGATTCCTTTATAATATTTGCTTGTCGTATAATGCCTTTTCTTTTGCCGGATCCATTGCTTCCAGCTTGCTGGCGGCTCTGATAGCGTGAAAGAATCCGGATCAATGACTATCGCAGTATTATCTTTTGTGCTTGCCTTATTGATAAAAAGATCGTCATCTCCGCCCGGAACATGATTGTGCGCAGAAAATCCCTTATGCCTGAAAAAAACGGATTTTTTATAACTCAGGTTCCTGCCCACGCCCATGTAGGCAAGTCCCGTTTCCGCATAGGAAAGATATTGCAAGGCAGTATGAAAAGTTTCCCACCTAACGAATTTGTTAAACATCCCCTTTTTCTTATGTAGTGCCCCGTATCCCAAAACGATTTCAATTCCATTATGAAATCCTTCCTGCATTTTATCGATCCAATATTCAGAAGCGGGGACGCAATCGGCATCCGTAAGCAAAACGATTTCATGTTTAGCCGTCTTTATTCCGACGCTTAATGGAAATTTTTTTCCGGGAATGAACCTGCGCTTCCTGCTTCAATTCCACCAATTGCAATTGCTTGAAAGTGCGTTGGTATTCTTCGAGAATATATTTGCTTTCATCAAAAGAATTATCGTTCACCACGATCACCTCGTGAGTCGTCCGATAATTCTGCACCAGTGCGCCCGGAAGATTTTTTACCAAATTTGCCGCTTCGTCCCTTGAACAAATAATTACCGAAACCGGATGAGTTTGGGAAATATTTTTTTGTTTTGATTTGTAAAAAGCCAGCCTCAGAAAGAAAAATAAGATAATAAAATACTTGTATAAGAGTAATTATACAAAACCCGGTAAAAATCACAATTTCCCGGCTCATGCAGGAATTCAGTTAGTTTCATGTAAATGCAAACTTACTTTGCTTAAAGGTAGCCGCAAAAAAATTCATTTGCCGGCCCCCAGTCGCGGTCAGACGGAGACCGTTAGGCCGGGCAGCAAACGCACTTATTTAGCCATAATTTTATGGCCCATTTTATCTCGCTTGGTTTTCAAATATTTTTCGTTGTGTTTGTTGGAGGGTATTTCAATTGCAACGGTTTCTACAATTTCCAGCCCGTAGCCCAGCAAGCCTGCTCTTTTTTTAGGATTATTGCTGATGAGCTTTAATTTGGAAATATCCAATTCCCTTAGAATCTGTGCACCAACTCCATAATCCCTTTCGTCCATAGAAAATCCGAGGGAAAGGTTCGCCTCTACGGTATCCATTCCTTCCTCCTGAAGTTTATATGCCTTCAATTTGTTGAGCAATCCAATGCCACGGCCTTCCTGGTTCATGTATAAAACCAAGCCTTTTCCTTCCGCCTCCACCATTTTCATAGCCGAATGCAACTGGTCGCCACAATCGCAGCGGAGCGAACCGAGAATGTCGCCGGTCATGCAGCTTGAATGCACTCTAACCAAAACCGGTTCATCTTTCTTCCAATCTCCCTTTTTCAGGGCCATGTGAACTTCACCGGTATTTAATTGCTGTAAACGTAATCAACTCAAATTCACCATATTTAGTGGGCATTTTCACCCTTACTTCTTCTCTAATAAGCGTTTCCTTTTTCAAACGGTATTCAATCAGATCTTTTATAGAAATCAGTTTCAGTTTATGCTTGTCAGCTATCTGGCGCAATTGTGGCAAGCGCGCCATGGAACCGTCTTCATTCATAATTTCTACCAAAACCCCTGCTTCCCCATGGCCAGCGAGCTTTGAGAGGTCGATAGTAGCTTCCGTGTGGCCGGTCCTTCTTAAAACACCGCCATTTTTTGCGCGTAAAGGGAAGATATGGCCCGGGCGGCCGAGATCTTCGGGCTTAGTTTCAGGATTCAGGATCGCCTGAACGGTTTTTGCCCGGTCATGGGCGGAAATTCCTGTGGTGCATCCATGCCCCAGCAGATCGACGCTCACCGTGAAGGGAGTGGCGTGAAGCGCGGTATTTTTATTTACCATCAGGTCCAGCTCAAGTTCGTCACATCTTGTTTCAGAAACGGGCATGCAAATCAGCCCGCGGCCGTGCTTGCTCATGAAATTGATAATTTCAGGGGTTACATTTTTAGCAGAAGTAATAAAATCTCCCTCATTTTCACGATCCTCGTCATCAACCACAATCACCAGTTTGCCATTTTTTATATCTTCAATAGCATCTTCAATTTTATCTAACATGTAATAGTATTTATATCTGCAAAGATAGATGAATGAAGGCACTGTTTTATTTCTGCAGCACTTTGCCACTTGTTAAATTATAGTCCCTTGAGTTGGCGGTTTCGTACATAAGTGGTTGAAAATTAATACGTAGCCCTGAATGTTCAGGTATAAATACACGAGGGTATTATGCCGACAGAAAATGAGCGACTAATACTTGAAGCCGATATAATCTAAAATTATAGCACATGAATGGTTAATGATTATACTAATCGATAGATATCACTGGAGCCGGGGCGTTGATATGTAGTCAATCCTCATAGACCGAATTCCCTTATCAAGAAATTGTAAAATTTTCAAAACTCCTATTCAAAACCGTTTCCTCATCTTCTTTTCAATGCAGCATTCACGCAGGAAATAATGCCAATCATTTACCCCAAAGTGAATTAACAAATCGTTTAAAATAATAAGCGCGAACAAAATAATTAGCTATGAAAATGAAATTCATTTCATCCTTGCTTCCAATAGCATTGCTTGCTCCATTCTGGTTGGCGGCGCAGGTAACAACCAGCGCCATCACCGGCTCAGTTAAGGCTTCAGATAGAGGGCTTTTTACCGGGCGCTACTATCAGGGCTACGCATGTTCCCTCCGGAAGCGTTTATACCACGGTTAGTAATAATGAAGGGCGATTCACTATCTCCAATATGCGGGTTGGCGCCCCCTACACAGTTGAAATATCCTATGTGGGTTACTCACCCAGTGTTTTCAACGATTTGAGTCTTGAACTGGGTACGCCACTTAAACTGGATGCGGTTTTGCAACCTTCTGCCAAAACGTTGTCTGAAATTACCATTAACTCGCAAAGCAATGGCCTTATTAATCCAAATCGAACAGGTCCCGCCACGCAAATCAGCCAGCAGCAACTACAATCACTTCCAACCATTAACCGGAATATAGATGATTATACCCGCCTTGTGCCGCAGGCTCAGCCAAGAAAAAGTGCTACCGATGGCAGTACGCTTGGGGTTTCTTTTGCAGGCGAGAGCAACAGGTATAATCAGTTTACGATCGACGGCGCCAATGCAACTGATGTTTTTGGCCTGGCCGCAAGTGGTACAAATGGAGGGCAAGCCGCCCTGAACCCCATTCCGTTTGACGCTATTGACCAGGTGCAGATTGTTTTATCCCCATATGACGTAACTCTCGGCGGTTTTACCGGCGGCGGTGTTAATGCAGTTACCAAATCTGGCACCAACAAGTTTCATGGATCGTTATACGGGTTTAATCAAAATCAAGACCTGGTTGGAAAAAGCCCCAATGACGCAAGCAAATATGGTAAATTCAAGGATAATACTTTCGGGGCGCGGTTAGGCGGTCCCATCATCAAAAACAAATTGTTCTTTTTCGTAAATTATGAAAATGAACGGCGATCCGCCCCTGTTGTCAATCTTCCCGGATCATCTACTTCCCTCGTGCGTACTTCTGCCCTCGACAGTATCAGCAGTTTCCTGAAAGATGCCACCCGACATCCTGCTTGGACTTATGATCCGGGTGCTTACAATGGATTTGGCACGAATAAAAAATCTGACGCCTTTTTTGCCCGCATCGATTGGAATATCGATAAAAAAAACAAATTGACGCTGCGGAATAATTATGTAAAAGGAAGCAACTTTATTTTCAGTGATGGTATTAACTCAATGAGTTTTTATAATAATGGCTATAATTTTTATTCAAAAGCTAATTCAACTGTGCTTGAATTGAATTCCAACTTCAGCAGTAAATACTCTAATATGCTGAGGCTTACTTATACCGCCACAAGGGACAGGAGAGGAACTCCCGGAGCCCTTTTCCCTACGGTTGCGATTAGCGACAATGGCGCAACCTACAATTTTGGAACTGAATATAGCTCTCAAGCCAATTCCCTTAATCAAAATATATTTACTCTTACCGATAATTTTAATGTATTTGCCGGCAAGCATACGTTCACCTTTGGGACCGACAATTCTTTTTATGATTCTAAAAACGTTTTTTTGCAGGGGCTGGTTGGAAGTTACAACTATAGCGACCTGCAAACTTTTTATAATGATGCATCGGGGCTGGCGGGTGCTTTTGCCAACAGTTATAAAACTGTTTATTCTACCAATCCTAAAAATCCAACACCCACTGCTAATGTTCAGGCAACTCAGCTGGGATTTTACGCGCAGGATGAATACGCCATTAATGATAATTTCAGGCTTACTTATGGCATCCGGGCGGACATTCCCATTTTTATAGGCAAACCTGCCGCTAATCCCGCATTCAATAGTTCCAATATCGCCACTGCAAATAATGTAGCTACCAATAAAATTCCAACAACGAAAGGGCTCCTTTCACCAAGGATTGGTTTTAACTGGGATGTTAACAATGACAGGCAAACCCAAATTCGCGGTGGTGTCGGATTGTTTACCGGCCGCATCCCATTTGTTTGGATTTCCAATCAATACAGTAATACCGGCATTGGAACTATTTCCAGTACTTTAAATGCCGGGCAGGTTATTTCAAATGCAGTGCACTTCAATCCCGTGCAGCCTTTTCAACCTGCAGTAGGAGTAGGGCCTGGCATTAATGTAACCGCTCCTTCTTTCAAATATCCCAGAACATTAAGAGGAAACCTGGCGCTCGATCAGAAATTGCCCTTTGGCATTTTGGGTTCCATTGAAGCCATTTATACCCGTACATTAGAGGATATTCTTTACAAGGATATAAATCTTGCGCCTGCAGCCACAACCGTTATCCTCGGCAACATAAGCCGGCCTTTTTATAACAGCAATAAAATCAACACCGCCTATTCGAGCGTGTATGCTTTGGGCAATACAACAAGAGGTTATTCTTATAATTTTACCGCCTCCCTGTCAAAAAGATTCGCTGGTGGCTGGAATACAAGCATTTCCTATACCCTGGGACATTCATACGGCGTAAATGATGGTACTTCTTCTACTGCTGCTTCCCAATATCGTTTTGTATACAATATTAATGGTTTGAACAACCTGGATCTAACCCGCAATAACTACGACCAGGGGTCGCGCATCATTGGCTATCTCGGTAAAAGATTCAAATATGGAAAATTCTATACCAGTATTGGATTGGTTTATAGCGGCCAATCAGGTCTTCCTTTCTCCTATGTCTTTTTCGGCGATTTGAATGGCGACGACGGGTCTACCGTAACTACCGCAAATACCTCCAACAGTGCAGATCTTCTCTACCTGCCAACCAATGCTTCACAGTTTACCACAAAAAATGGCCTTACTCCCGATCAGCAGTTTGCAGCATTTCAAACCTACATGAATTCTGATAAATATTTGAGGGATCATATTGGCAAAAACACTACCCGCAATGGCGACAGGCTTCCATGGGAAAATCATTTTGATTTGAAAGTGGAAGAAGGATTTGCCTTTTACAAACAACACACCCTTTCTTTTGCTGTAAATATTTTCAATGTGGGAAACCTGCTGAATAATAAATGGGGTAAAGCCTATTTTTTGAGCAACCAGGAAGCGCAACCCCTAAACGTTGATCATTTTGTTCAAAATGCCGATGGAACCGTCACTCCCTTCTGGTATTTTAATCCAACCTTCGGGTTAAATAAGTACACCAACAAGCCGTGGGGATATTCCGACTATCTTTCCCGCTGGAGCATGCAACTTGGATTGCGCTATTCGTTTTAAAATTACGATAGATTTTGCCCGTTTTTTTTATACCGGCATGAAATACTATTCATATATCTTTCCATCCGTTCTAGCCCAATGCTCTTCTAATATTAACTAATTGTAAATTTTTGATGGCCAGATCAAACTTTCTTTTCTTTTAAAACCTGCACCATGCAGCATATTGGCGTGAAAAACTGACTATAAATTGTTAACAACTGTTAATGCGACCAACATTGCAATTAACGAATTATTCACTTTCTTTGCGGTCATAAAATTAAAACTAATTAATTATGAAGTTAAAACGAATCTTACCATTACTATTTGCAGTGATGTTTGCGCCTTTTTTGCTACAGGCGCAGGTGACGACCAGTAGTATTTCGGGTTTTGTGAAAAATGCTGATGGCAAAACCTTGCCGGGAGCCACAGTAACTGCGATACACACACCAACAGGAACAAAATATGTAGGTGTTACTAATGAATCCGGCCGTATTAACCTTGCAAATTTGCGTGTAGGCGGCCCTTACAAAATAGAAATAACCTATGCAGGTTATACCCCTGAAATTCAGGATGAAGTTTATCTTGAATTGGGACAGCCATATATTCTTAATGTCTCTATGAGCACAGGAAAAGCATTGAGCGAAGTTGTTGTGGTAAGCCGCGGCAATACTTTGTTGAGAAGGGACAGGATGGGAAGTGCTACAACACTTGGTCGCGCTCAGATCGAAAATCTTCCTTCTATTAATAGAAGTGTAAATGATCTTACCCGCCTTACACCCCAGGCAAATGGAACTTCTATCGGGGGCGGAAACTATCGCTCTAATAACTTTACTGTAGATGGAGCAAATTTTAATAACCAGTTTGGTATTGGTCAAAACGTACCTGCAGGTGGCTCTCCTATTTCTTTAGATGCGTTGGAGCAAATTTCGGTAAACCTTACTCCTTATGATGTTCGCCAATCCGGTTTCACTGGCGCCTCAATTAACGCGGTAACACGCTCGGGAAGGAATGAATTTTTTGGAACAGCTTTCACTAGCTACAGGGATGATAAAATGCAGGGCTATAGAATTGGTGATGTTTTTGCGCCAGTTGCGCCTTTAAAAATCCAGCAGTATGGTGTGAGTGTGGGTGGCCCGATAATTAAAAATAAGTTGTTCTTTTTTGTAAACATAGAAAAACAGAAACAGACTCAACCCGGACCTTCTAAAGTTGCTGCTACTCCGGGCGCTCCGTTTGGTTCAGCTTCTTATGTTGCGAGGCCAACCGCCGATACAATGAATTTAATAAGTAAATACTTAAAGGATACTTATGGATACGAAACCGGCCCTTACCAGGGATATAGTAATCTTAGCAATAATGATAAACTATTTGGCCGCATAGACTGGAACATTAATAATAACCACAAGGTTAACTTCCGTTATTCCCAGGTAGAAAGTAAATCTCCATCACAGGTAAGCACTTCAACTACCAATTCGGGTGTAACATTTTCTGCTGCTAACAACAGGCAAAGTATCAATGCTTTAAATTTCATGAACTCCAACTATTTCCAGGAGGATAACTTATATACCGGAACTTTTGAGTATAATGGCCGGTTAGGAAAATATAACCATTCATTCAGAGCATCCCGCATCCACCAGTTTGCTCCTCGGAGTTCTCCCGGTTCATTATTCCCATTAGTGGATATAATGAGCGGACCCTCCGTTCTCACTACTTTTGGATATGAACCATTCACCTACGGCAACCTGAGAGATGTAAAAACAAATACTTTAAATTATGACGGAACCTATGCTTTAGGCGCTCATTATTTAACAGGAGGCTTGCAATATGAATCCAGCACTACAAAAAATGGCTTTCAGCGTTATGGAACAGGATATTACGTATTTAATTCATGGAATGATTTTGTTACAAACCAAAAGCCAAGCAACTTTGCTTTAACCTATCCACTGACACCTGATGGTTCCCAGGCTTATCCAAGTTTCAAATTCAGCCAGGTCTCTTTGTATTTGCAGGATGAATATACAGTAAATAACAGGTTGAAATTTATGGGTGGCATCAGGTTTGAATTACCTTCTTATCCTAATGTGTCAGAAATTAAAACTCACCCACTGGTAGCTGATCTTACCTTTGCTAACAATTCAAAAATTAATACAGGAGCGTTGCCTAAAACCGAAATGATGATTGCACCTCGTTTTGGATTTAATTATGACGTGATGGGTGATCGCTCAATCGTTATCCGTGGTGGATCGGGCGTATTTACCGGAAGAATTCCATTTGTATGGATAGTATCACAATCCGGAGATGCGGGGATGCTTCAATTTTTACAAACATACACAGGCCAGGCAAACACACCTGCTTTCAACCCTGATATAAAAGCAAATTATCCGACTACAAAACCTGAACCGGGAACTTCTATCCCAGCCAGTATTTCGGCAATGGCTCCAAATCTTAAATTTCCTTCAACGTGGAAATCAAGCGTAGGTGCTGATTTTAAATTGCCATTAGGATTGATTGCAACAGTGGAAGGGGTTTATAACAAAGATATGAATGCTGTTGTAGCCCGTAATATGAACCTGGTAGATCCAACTGAAATGAATATACCGGGATATGCTGATCATAGAGCTATTTATCCTGTAAATGGTGGAACCACATCAAGGTATATTAACAGAATTGATGCTGCAGGCCATATATCCTCTACCTCTACAAGTGGATTTGACGCCATTGTGATGGATAATGTAAAAGGTGGAAAATATTGGTCTTTAACTGCACAACTTACAAAAGTAGTAGAGAAAGGCTTTTCTGGAATGATAGCTTACACTTTGAGTGGCGGGCAAAATTATGGAGATGGAGCAGGCGACCAAATTGCCAATTTATGGTCAATTCCTTTCAATTCCAGTGGTAATTCAAATAACCCCGCACTTTCTTACACAGATAACATCTTGCCAAGTAGATTAGTGGCATCCCTAGGTTACTCTAACAAATGGATAGGTAACCTTAAAACATCTGTTGGCCTATTTTATAGCGGTTCACCAACAGGCAGGTATTCTTATTATTATACCACTGATTTTAACAGGGATGGCCAAACTAATGACCTCATCTATGTTCCGAAAGACGCGAGTGAAATTACTTTTGTAAATATACCAGCGGGAACATCGGGTTATACAAAAGCTTATACTGCTCAGCAGCAAAGTGACCTTTTCTTCCAAATTATTGACAGCGACCCTTATCTAAAAACAAGGAAAGGCCAATATGCTGAACGTAATGGAGGAATAATGCCATGGAGGAATCAATTTGATTTCCACATTTCACAGGAATTGTTTAATGGAATTGGCGGAGTAAAAAATTCCTTGGAAATTTTCTGGGATGTATTTAATATTGGCAATATGTTTAACTCTAATTGGGGCAACTATAAAGCCGCTAATAATAACATACTTGTTCCACAAAATGTTAGCTCTATTACTGCAACAGGCGCAACAGTACCTACCTTCAGATTGGGTACTGCAAATGGAGATATAATAAAGGACAGGTTTCGTGTAACCCAAACAACAGCATCTACTTACTATATGCAGGTGGGTGTTAGGGTTAAATTTAATTAAACCTTATATTCTTCTTTTAAAAAAAACCGGTCTTGTGCCGGTTTTTTTTTTGCTACAATAGGAGCAAGTGTCACAGGGTCGAAAAAAAACATTCCAATAAGATCCGTTTGCTGCGGTGCATGGTAATTAAAAGGTATTGCGTGTGGTAACCATTATTAAAAATTGCAAAAAAAGTTCGTTTGCTGCAAGCCAAACTCAACTAAATTGATTCATAGGTTTCTTTCCCACTGTGGTTTATAAACTCTTTGAGTGGTTGAGGTAACGCGTTTGTCCTTAATAAAATTCCTGAAAAAAGGTGCGTTTGCTGCAAGGGCTTAACGAAGGGACTATGGATTATGTTTGTCCTGAGGTTTTCTACTTTCATACGAGTAGAATTCTTGCTTAAAATAAAGGTTTATGAAGAAGCAAGCTGACAGTGTTATTCTGCTGATTAAAGAATCTGTGGTTGAAAGGCTTGGATCACTAAAGAATCTACTGCCGACAGCCCCAAATGACTTTTGCCTTGCAGATTTCAGCACCGAAAAGGGGGTATGAATGTTTTGATTTTACTTATAATCCGCGCTGCATTTCCGAGTTGATGCGTTCCGCTTATCCTTCTTAACTATGCGCTAATTTGTGTATCGGTGCGGTTTGTTTACTTTTGCCGGTAATTTTATTTCCCTGAACTCTAATTTATTTTTCCCTGAAAAAGGTTTCTAATATATTCCTGAAAGTTTTGCTGGGCATCCTGGTTTTCATACTGGCGTTGTGGATCCTCGTGCAAACAAGCTTTTTTCAAAACTTTATTGTTCACAAAGTAGCTAAGCGGCTTTCCAAAAACCTGAACACAACGGTTTCCATAAAGCATATTGATGTTGAACTTTTTGATAAAATGCTCATGCAGGGCATGCTGGTCCTGGACAGGAATAAGGATACGCTTTTATATGCGGGAACGGCGCGGGTAAGCATTACCGACTGGTTTTTTTTCAAGGACAATATCACCTTGAAATATATTGGCCTTGACGATGCAACAGTCAATTTGAAACGTTCGGATTCAACATGGAATTACCAGTTCCTTGTCGATTATTTTTCCAGCCCTTCCCAAAAAACGGATACCTACCACCAATGTGATGCAGCTTGACCTGAAGGTGGTGAATCTCAATCGGGTAAAGATCTGGCAACAAGACGGATGGCGCGGGGAAAACATGCTCATTTCTCTGGACAAGCTCAATTTGCGGGCAGATGAATTTGATACAAAAAACAAAGTGATCAAAATCGGCTCCATCAGCCTGGAAAAGCCGTTGTTTGCCATGTATGACTATACCGGAAACCGACCGCAGGATAGCTCCCAGGCGATTTCCATCAGCGATATAGAACCAGAAGGATTGCAATGGAATCCGGAGGGTTGGTATGTGTCTGTAAAAAATATTTCTTTAAAAAACGGCGGTCTGGCGTTTGAAAGAGAAGGAATCAGCAAGGTGCTTGCTAACGAATTCGATGAAAGGCATATTGTTATTTCCAATCTCGGCGGCAACATTAAAAATTTTGAATTCATAAAAGACACCCTGAAAGCGAATGTATCTGTTTCAGCAAAAGATCGCAGTGGCTTTGTAATAAAAAAACTGTCAACCGATTACAAGTTCACGCCAAAGATTATGGAGTTCAAAAATCTTGATCTTGTTACCTCAAAAAGCCGCCTGAGGAATTATTACGCTATGCATTATAATTCCTTTAATGAAGACATGCAGGATTTCATTCACTCTGTAACCATGGAAGGCGAGTTTGAAAACAGCGAATTGAGCAGCGATGACCTTGCCTATTTCGCCCCCGAAACGAGATACTGGAACACAGTTTTTTCGCTCACGGGGATGGCTAAAGGAAAGGTAGATAATCTTTCCGCCCAAAAAATGATCATCAGGGCCGGCGCCGATAATTATCTTGAAGGAGATATCAGCCTGAGAGGATTGCCGGAAATTGATGAAACATTCATTGATTTCCGATCAAAATTGCTGAAAACCAATTACAAGGAACTTTCCCGGCTCATTCCAGACCTGAAAGGCATCACCAATCCCGATTTAAGCGCCCTGGGCAACATCCAATTCATTGGAAGCTATACCGGTTATACGCGCGATTTTGTAACATTCGGCAGCTTGCAGACAGATCTGGGGCTTTTGCAAACGGATCTTCACATGCAGATTCCGGCGAAAGGAAAAGCAGGCTACCAGGGAAAGGTTTCGACAGGGAATTTCCAACTTGGAAAACTGATTGGCAATAGCCAGATCGGCAATGTAACTTTTGACGGAAAGTTGAACGGGAAAGGTTTTAACGAAAACGATATGGATCTTGGGATAGATGGCGTAATAAGCCAGCTTTCTTTTAATAATTATACCTACAAAAACATCATCGCCCATGGTGACCTAAAAAAACAATTGTTTTCCGGCTCTGCCAGCATCGATGATGAAAACGTAAAAATTGACACCCTTGTCGGCTCTATTAATTTCAGCCACAAGGATCCGGAGTTTAACCTGGAAGCGACGGTGAGCAAGTTAAACCTGAAAAGCCTAGGATTCACGAATGACAGCGTTTCGGTTACGGGAAGGTTCAACCTTGATTTTAAAGGGAATAATATTGATAACTTCTTAGGGTCAGCCAAGCTGTATGACGCATTGCTGACAGACAATGGCAAGCGTCTGTCCTTTGATTCATTAAACATCAATTCCTCGTTTGCCAACGGCAGGAAACTGCTTACTGTACAAACGAATGAACTCGAAGCCAGCATTAACGGAAATTTCAGGATTCTCGACCTGCCCGATGCATTTCAATTATTCCTTCATAAATATTACCCGGCCTATATTTCTACCCCGCGCTTTAAAACCGCAAGCGAGGATTTTACATTTTTGATAAAAACAAGAAACGTCAGCGATTATCTTACTTTATTCAACAAAAAGATTAGCGGACTGAACAATTCTGTCTTTATCGGAAATATAAACATTGCAGAAAATACGTTGAATCTGCAAGCAGATGTTCCCCAATTGAATTACAGCAACATCAGTTTCAATAACATTCATTTTGTAGGAAAGGGAACAGAAGACACGCTGATCCTGCATGGAGAAATTGACGATGTGGTAATCAATGACAGCCTTCATTCTCCCGGCACAAAGATCAGCATTACGGCGGCTAACGACATTTCCGATGTTACGATTAATGCGACCGGCAACAAGACTCTGAGCGCCGCTGATCTTTCCGCAAGAATCGAAACGAAGAAAGACGGTTTCAGGCTCACTTTCAATCCTTCCACCTTCACGGTAAACCAGAAGCAATGGCAAATCGCCAGAGACGGCGAACTGGAATTGAATAAAAATATGCTGATGGCCAGCAACATCCGGTTTTCACAAAATGGGCAGGAGGTTTTAGTTTCAACGCATCCTTCGGATATTGGCAACAGCAATGATGTGCTGATCGCTGTGCAAAACCTGGTTATTGAAGATTTTACACCGATGTTCATGAAAACACCGGAACTGAATGGCTACCTGACAGGTAACGTTCGAATCAACGATCCTTTTGGAAAAATGGCTGTCGAATTTGATACCAAAATCGATAAATTCAGGTTCGAAAAAGATTCCATTGGGGTAATCAGCGCCTCCGGCGAATATGTTGTTGCTTCTGAAAGCCTTTCAGTGAACGCTATTTCGAATAACCAGTTATATAATTTCGCTGCCAATTTCGGCTTTAATCCGGCAGATAGCGCGCATGAATTATCGGGTTCCGTGGTCTTCAACAATTCCGAAATCCATATTCTTGAAAAATACCTTGATAATATTTTCAGCAATATTTATGGAAAAGCTACCGGCAAACTGAGTATTTCAGGAAATTTATCTGATCCAAAACTCACAGGTAGCGTCCGCCTCGACAGTACCTCCATGAAAGTGGATTATACCGGTTGTCGCTATGTTTTAAACAATAATTCCATCATTAATTTCAATCCCGACGAAATAGATTTTGGAATCATAAAAATAAAAGACACGCTCAATCATACCGCAACACTGAGCGGCAAAATCTATCATAACTTTTTTGACAATTTTTTCTTCAACGAGCTTCATTTGAAAACAGACGCGGTGGGCAACACGGCCTCTAAGTTTTTGTTGCTAAACACCACCCCGCGCGATAACAAGCAGTTCTATGGCAAGGTAATCGGCCAGGCGGAATTATCCCTGAACGGCTTTATTACTGACATGCGCATGAACATTTCTGCAGAGCCGACAGACAGCAGTCACATTTTTCTCCCAACCGGCGAAACGGCAGAAACGGGAACGCTCGATTATATAGAATTCCTGCAATTTGGACGAGAAATGAAAGCGGATTTGAAAGCCAATAAAAATTCGAATATTAAGGTGGATATGGAATTGACCGCCAATCCCCTGGTAAAAATAGATGTGATCCTTGACCAAACAACCGGCGATGTGATCAAGGCCCAGGGAAGTGGTAAATTAAATATCACTGCCGGAACAAGGGACCCGTTAATGATCAGGGGCAGGTATGATATTGAACAGGGCGAATACACTTTTAATTTTCAAACCTTCCTGAAAACGCCTTTCACGTTGCAACAGGGTTACATTGAATGGCAGGGAGATCCCTACCTCGCTAATTTGAATATTGACGCCGTTTACAGGGCTCAAAACGTGAACCTGAACAATATTCCTACCAGCGCAGGCTATACGAATACCAAAGGCGATATTGATATCATTTTCAAATTGCGCGGAACGCTCAAAGATCCGCGGCCAGATTTTGTTTTTCAATTTCCTTTCGACAATCCATTAAAATCCGATCCAATTGCCAATGAGTTTTTGAAAACCAGGTACCAATCGGATAAGAATGAATTGAATAAGCAAGTGACCTCCTTACTGCTGTTCAACACTTTTATGAGCACTGACCAGGGCTTGTTGACGAGCAACAACACGGGCAATTTCGTTACAAGAAGTGTGGGGCAGTTGCTATCGGCCACGCTATCTTCTTCATTGAATTCATGGCTCCAAAAGCTATTGAATACCAATAATGTAAATCTGTATACGAATATCAATACCGCCGATTTTAACTTTCAAAGGGGAGTTACGCAGGCAGAGATTCAAAATGTAGGTAATTTTGGATTGAAGACAGCTTTTTTAAACAATAAGCTTCTTGTGAATGTGGGCGGAAATGTGGATTATCGTTTGGGGCAGGCGGTGAGCAATTCCAATTCCAACTTTTTATTTACTCCTGATGTATCCTTCGAATATCTGATAACTCCCGATGGGCGGCTGAGGGTAATTGGTTTCAACAGGAGTGATGCAGATCTGGGGGATATTGCCGGAGTTACGCGCCGCAACCGCACCGGAATCCAGCTTTCTTACAGGAAGGATTTTGACAGCTTTACTGAATTTTTTACTAATGAAAAAAAGAAAAAGAAGCCCTGAGGAACAAAGGACGTTAAATGCTGCTTCTTTGCTGGCATTATAGACACAAAATCAGTAACATTGGGCCTCAATGACCGGTGGAATCAGGAGCCCCGCTCATGGTGCTTGAAGTTCCCCCGGCGTTGGCATTTGTTCCACCTCTTTGCCCTGTTCCATTCATAGTTCCCCTTCTTGAAGAATCCAGTCCGGTGGCGCCGGTTCCGGTAGGAACGGAATGATTCGAATGCAGATCCTCGGGTTTTGTATCATTCGACCTGTAGCCTGTAGAATCCGGATTGGTGCATGCACCGATCGAAAAAATCACCACCGAAAAAAATAGGATGCGTTTCATAACTCGTGTTTTTAAAATTTAATATTGGTTTTCACGATTATTCCTCAACTTTTTAGCCAATTTTAATATTAGTTACTCAGACTAAGACACTTTCGACATTGACCGCGGAAACAATTCTCTTCACCTGCACTTTTGATAGTCAGTAGATTGCCCCGTCGCCGTATGTTTTGTGAAAGCAAGTAAATTAAGCTGGCTCCCCGCCATGACGTTGTGTCGGAAATATATTGCAAGGCGTTTGATGAAGATTTGGGCCATTCGTCAGAATTTGGGTAAAACAAACCTAAAAAATGGGGTGCAATTTTCATAGCATTGTTTTTGCAATGTGTTACAAATCAACAAAAATCAACAAATGAAAAAATGTATATTATTCTTCTTAGCGGCATTTCCGTTCCAATACTTGTTTGCACAAAATCCTTTTGATAGTTCAAAGCAACAGCCATTATTTCTTTCGGACACCATGCTGAAACCTCAAAAAAGCTTATTGATCCATTCACCTGTTCATCTTGAAACTCCGGCGGTTGCAACGCCCTACTCAACGGGGTTTTTAAAAGATGGGATTACCATTGCCGCTGCCGCGGGAATAACACTTTTAGGATATGACCTTATCAAGCACAAAAAAGACCTTACCCCCGCTGAGCTCGCTGAAAAAACCAGGGACAAGCTTCCATTTTTCGACCGCGGAAACGCAGGTTATTATTCTGTTCAGGCAAATAAGGATAGTTACATCCTTTTCGACGGATCCTACGCGATTCCCGTAGCGATGGCATTAATAAACGGCAGGGAGCGCGCTAAATTCGGGCAGGTAATGGTTATGTATGTAGAAACAATGGCGATTACCGGCGCCCTCTACACTGTTACAGCAGGGCTTGTTTACCGAAGCCGCCCATTTGTTTACGGAGACAAAGCGCCTTTGGAAAAAAGGCTCGACAAAGGCGGCCAAAGATCATTTTATGGAGGACACGTTGCTACCACAGCGGCTGCCACTTTTTTTACGGCAAAAGTTTTCCAGGACTTTAATCCCGGCTCAAAAGTCACCCCATACCTGTACGCCGGAGCGGGAATTTTAACAGCGTCAATGGGATATATGAGATACAAGGCAGGTTACCATTTTTTAAGTGATTGCGTTCTTTCCGGCATTATTGGTACTGCAACGGGAATTTTAATTCCTGAAATACATAGGAATAAAAAATTCAAAAATATCACCCTGTCGCCATTCTATCAAGACGACTCGAAAGGATTTTCATTAAGTTATAAATTTTAAGAGAAGCAAACCTTTTTTTCTCCCAATGGCGCAAAAGAAAAAAAGAGGAAATCCAGCAAACGGACTTTTTTGGAAGATTTTTATTCAGTCAACCATTGAGAAGCTTCAACGCGGGGAAGAAAAAAATCCGGCAAACGGACTTTTCTCAAAAATTCATTTGATATACACATTCCCGCCTCACGTTCGGAAGCGTGAAAACAAGACATTTCAACAAAAAAAGCTTGGGCGGTAAAGACAGTTTTTCGATTTAGTTATGGCTTCCGGGAAAGGCATTCTTGTCAATCGACTAATTCATTAAATCCTGGTTCAGACAAAAAAAGACCGCTTCATAAAGAAGCGGCCTTTATCTATAAACTTGTTTCCAGCTATTTCAATGTGTCAATTCCTCTGTTCCTGTTCATGTTGGAACTGTCAGAATTCATATTGTTCATGTTGTTGTTCATGTTGTTGTCGTTATTCCTGTTTCTCATGGAATCCCTGGAATTGTTATAATTGTTATTATAATTCCTGTTGCTGCTTGGAAAAGTATCAGTGCGATTGGAAGTGGAGGTCGAGTTATAACTTTTACTATTGGAGTTATAGCTTTTATTGTTCCATTCGGCGGTGCTGCTTTTATCCTTACGATCGGTATTCATTGAACTGTTGTGCTTTCCTTTTTCAGTGTGAATTTTACCATTCATGTCGATGATTTCGCCGTTGGTTAAGGTTTCTGTTTTACCGTTTTTCATTTCAACCTTTCCATCAGTAGTGATTTTGGTACCATTTTTAAGGGTTACTTCGTTATTCACTTCCGATTTTTTTCCCATTCGGTCGCGCATTAGTTTTCCGTTTTCCATTACATATCCCTCATCCCAACGTCCGTTTTGAGAGGTTGACGAATATGCGTGATGGCTTCGTTGCGTGGTGGCAGTAGAGTCCGTTACCTGTGCTGAAGCGCCATAGCAAAATGCCATAGCAACTATCAATAAGCTAATGTTTTTCATAATTTACAAGATTTAAAGGTTTTACCATAAATAATTTGCTTTAATAGGGCAAAACCTGTACCGCAGCGGATTTTAGGTTGATATCTTTTTTAAATTTGACAATTTCATGGGATTACAAAATGCAGTTTTGGCATGAAGTCTTCTTAATTTTTTTGCAGGTTGTTTCACTCTTGCTACTTCCGGATTTCGTTCATGTATTATTCACAGGCTGTGAATTATTTAAATTTTAAATCTCTGGATTTATGCATTATTATCGCATTTCAAAACCAAACACCTTATGAAAAAACTATTTACACCTTTATGTATTTTTCTTGCATTTTCTGTTTCTGCTCAGCTTAAACTCCCCGGGCTAAAAGCCAATTCTTCAATCAAAACAGATATTGAAAAAGTGGCGAGCGATTATTTTAAAAACTTCGACAATATTAAAGGCGATACCCTTATGAACGGTTACGGAACTATTGAATTTTACAGCAAAGTAGTTCCTGCCGGCGCGCTTGACGCCACTATAACCCATTATATATCTTCAAAAACCTACAGTTGGCAATCCACGCTTTTTAAGGCAGAAGAATTCAAAGAGGCAGCCTCCAGATACAAGCAATATTTCCGCCAGTTGAATGGAGCGACATTTACTTTTACCGACAAAAATTCTTACCGGCTTTCAGGCATCTATGACACTCCTGATGAGGGGCGTACTTTTGCTTCCAGCCTGCTCGAGGTTAGCAGCTACGACCGCAATTTGAAGCATTTTAAAGTAGAATTGGCGCTCAACTATGTATTGCATGAGTGGGTTATCAGAGTCATGATTTATGAAAAAGTCGCCGATGAGGATATCAGGCCTTCAGTGAACCCAATTCCGAGAAGAGGAGTGGGCGGTTGATTTGGAAGGCAGGAAGTTTGAAACCAAATTTAATGTAAGGATCTAATAAAAAAACGGAACTTTTTTAGAGTTCCGTTTTTTTATTTTTAGATGGAAAAATTTATACCATTCAGGAGCGGCTTTCAAATTCTTTCCTGATAATATTCAATGCTCCGCCGGCTTTGAACCATTCTATTTGTTGTTCGTTGTAAGTATGGTTGGCAAGGAATGAATCAGTGCTTCCGTCAACATGATGAAGTTGTACAACCAGCGGCTTGTCAACGCTGAAGCTGGTTAAACCCGTAACATCGATGATATCATCCTCACAGATTTTATCATAATCTTCTTTGTTGTCAAATGTGAGGGCCAGCATTCCCTGTTTTTTCAGATTTGTTTCATGAATACGTGCAAAGGATTTTACCAACACCACTTTTACACCCAAATGTCTTGGCTCCATGGCTGCGTGTTCGCGTGAGGAACCTTCGCCATAGTTTTCGTCAGCAACAATGATTGAACTAACGCCAGCCGCTTTATAAGCCCTTTGGGTATCCGGAAGCGCTCCATATTCTCCTGTCAACTGATTTTTTACCAGGTTGGTTTTATCGTTGAAAAAGTTAACAGCGCCAATCAAAAGGTTATTGCTGATATTATCCAAATGCCCTCTGTATTTCAACCATGGGCCGGCCATTGAAATGTGATCGGTAGTACATTTCCCTTTTGCTTTGATCAATAATTTCATCCCGGTAAGATCCGATTTCTGCCAGGCAGGAAATGGTTCTAGAATCTGAAGTCTGTCTGAGGTGGGGGAAACAATCACTTCGATTCCGCTGCCATCTTCGGCAGGAGTCTGATAGCCGGCGTCTTCCACTGCAAAACCTTTAATAGGCATCTCAAGCCCTTGCGGTTCTTCAAGTTTTATTTGCTCGCCCTGATCATTGGTTAAAAAATCGGTGAGGGGATTAAAAGTAAGGCTGCCCGCAATTGTCAGCGCAGTCGTAATTTCCGGAGAAGCTACAAAGGCGTGTGTGTTGGGATTGCCGTCATTTCTTTTGGCAAAATTCCTGTTGTAGGAAGTAAGGATAGAATTTTTGCGGTTGGGATCATTGGAGTGACGCGCCCATTGGCCAATGCACGGACCACAGGCGTTCGCTAAAATGACGCCACCCGCTTTTTCAAAAACATCAAGATAGCCATCTCTCTCAACCGTGAATCTTACCTGTTCGGAACCTGGTGTAATAATGAATTCTGATTTTGTCCGGATGCCATGATCCGAAGCCTGTTTAGCAATGGAAGCCGCACGGGTAATATCTTCATAAGAAGAGTTGGTGCACGATCCGATGAGACCTACTTCCAGTTCTTCCGGCCAGTTGTTGCTTCTTACGGCTTCAGCAAATTTTGAAATCGGCCATGCAAGATCGGGGGTGAATGGACCGTTGATATGAGGTTCTAATTCTGACAGGTTGATCTCAATCACCTGGTCGAAATATTTTTCCGGATTTTCATACACTTCTTTATCGCCGGTAAGATCCTGGTACACTTGATCAGCCATTTCCGCTACTTCCGTTCTTCCGGTTCCTTTCAGATATTCTGCCATCTTCAGGTCGTAGCCAAAAATAGAAGTGGTAGCACCGATTTCCGCGCCCATATTACAGATCGTGCCTTTTCCGGTACAGGATAATTCCATCGCTCCTTCGCCAAAATATTCAAGGATTGCGCCGGTTCCTCCCTTTACGGTAAGGATGCCTGCAACTTTCAAAATAATATCTTTTGCAGAGGTCCAGCCATTTATTTTTCCGGTTAATTTCACACCAATCAGTTTTGGAAATTTTAGTTCCCATGGAAGTCCTGCCATCACATCACAGGCGTCCGCACCGCCTACACCAATCGCTACCATGCCAAGACCGCCGGCGTTAACTGTGTGCGAATCGGTACCTATCATCATAGCTCCGGGGAAAGCATAATTTTCCAAAACCACCTGGTGAATAATTCCCGCACCTGGTTTCCAAAAACCGATCCCGTATTTGTTAGAAACGGAAGCGAGAAAATCATAAACTTCTTTATTCTGGCTTTTTGCCCTTGACAGATCAGCAACTGCGCCCACTTCCGCCTGTATCAGGTGATCGCAATGAACGGTTGAAGGAACTGAAACTCTCGTTCGCCCTGATTGCATAAACTGCAGCAAAGCCATTTGAGCCGTTGCGTCCTGCATGGCGACCCTGTCCGGCGCAAAATCAACATAGGATTTTCCTCTTTCAAATGCTGTGTCAGCATTTCCCTGCCAAAGGTGAGCGTATAATATTTTTTCTGTTAGAGTGAGTGGATGATTCACAACTTTACGACCGGCTTCCACTTTCCGGGAATACCCTTCGTAAAATTTTCTAATCATTTCAAGATCAAAAACCATGCTTTAGGATTTAATTTTTTATTTAAAAAAGAAAGAGCTTTTTTTTCAGGTTGCAAAATTACTTAAAATAGGTTGATCTTGATTTTGGAATACATGGAAATTTTTTTTAAGGATTTATGAATAGCGATTATATTTGACTTCATGAAGAAGTACCTCTTTTTTTTTGCCACAATCGTTTTTTTCAAAAACGCGAATGCACAATTCAGCAATACTTCCTGGAGGGGGGTGTTTAAAATCCCTGCTGAAATGGAGCTTATCCTCGAGTTTAAGGTTGATTCCTTAATTCTGGCTGTGCCGGAAGGAAACCCGATCGAAATCAGTTCTTATACCATCAGCAACGACACTTTGAAAATGGTAAAGCTGGATGGAAAAAGCCCTTGCGCTGAAAAAATAAGCGCAACCTATCGTATCACTTTAAAAGACAAGTTGCTTTATATTTCGCCGATCAGTGATGATTGCTTTATTCGCGCCACAGCATGGCCGGCGGAAGGCATGCAAAGAATAGATTAAAGCACCGGAAATTTTCCTTATAAACGTGTTCTTTTTTTTGTAAATTTGTATTGCTGTTTAAATTTGTACCATGTATAAAATAAAACATTTTATCGAATGGCAGGTCTTTGGAGTTTGTTCTGCTATTGGTGAAAAAATGGGGGTGGCCACTTCCGTTATCCGCAAATATTTCATCTACATTTCTTTTCTCACACTCGGTTCCCCAATAATCGTTTATCTCTTTTTCGCTTTTTGGATGAATGTAAAAAACTACATTAAAAATTCAAGAAGGAATCCTTTGAAGTATTTGTGACGGGAGAGGCTGTAAAATAAATCTTGAAAAAAAGTGTGTCTGCTCGGAATTAAAAAAAATTCTAACCGAATTCATTTCTCACTTTTCGGTGAAGTTGTGATTCTTGAACTTAGCCCTCGATTTTGCTTGGTAAAGGCAGATGTAAACTTCATTATTTATTTTACATTGCGTTTAATCATACCTGTAGTATAGATTAAATTTTATGAATAATACATAACTGAGAAGTCTAAAAACTGACTGGTGGATTTATGACCAGACTGATGGTTTTATAAACAGGCTGATGGTTTTATAAATAATGTAACCATTTTTTCTCCGGATGTGAAGATTTGTATCGACCGTACCAACGGCAAATTGGATAAAGTAATACAACAACACTTATCCAAACAAGATAAACTTCACCAAGAGTCAGTCCACTCGCCGCTTTTGGTCTCCCGAAATTTGACCCAAACACAAATTGATCGGTAGAAAAACCCTGAAAGAGCAAGACTATCAGTAACAACGGATGCAGGATATACCAATGTATAAGATAGTAAAACAGAGGTACTTTTCCATAGACTGTTAAAAATGCCTGAATACGGCGGCCGAGCCTTTCTGCGACGGCGAGAAGTAGGAACATAATCCCTAACATCAATGAAATAAAAAGAAGAGAAGGTGGATATTTTGTAACATTAATAAACGATAACACAGAATGCAAAAAATTGTCCGATGGTTGCCATAAAACAGGATCCCCATAAAAATTGAGAAGTCTCAAGGCGGTGAAAAAAAGTAATAAAAATAGACCAGTTAGCAAAAAGAAGCGAGTTCGCTTTTTCCTTTCATTCATAAAATAAATCGCTGCTGCGTATCCTGCCAGCATGATGCCAGTCCACGGAATAACTGGGTAAGCGATAATTAAGAGTGAATGCCCAATGGGGAAAGCTTTTGGTAAAAATAAGGATCCGAAAACAGTCCCAAGCGGTATAGATGGAATAAGATCATGTAGAAGAATTATCAAAATTCCAATCATCCCGATAATTTTTGTCTTAAGCCCCATAAGTGCGGCTAAAATTATGAACCCTACACCGATGGCACCAATCACCGAAAATAAAAAGTTTTGAAAATGAATATCAAACCAAACACCAAAATTTACCAATGTAAGCTCTAGAAATAAAAGCCAAACTCCCCGCTTTAATAGAAATAGTCGCGCAGCCTGAAGGTCATTTTTTCTTTTGTATGATAAATACGCTGAAACACCTGAAAGGAATACGAATGTCGGTGCACAAAGATGAGTAATCCAACGCGTAAAGAATAACGCTGGCGTAGTTGTGGCAAGATTTGCGGGATCTTGTGTCAATGAATTAATATGAAAAAAATCCCGTGCATGATCGAGTGCCATGATAACCATTACCAAGCCCCGCACAATATCAATTGAATCAATTCGGTGATTTTTACCAGTTTTATTTATCATAAGTGCTTAAGTTAAAACAGGAAAGACATTTTTTATTTTTGAAGATACACATCGATCGGCATTTAATGACTTATCGTGTTTTAACTGAAGAAGTTTCATATCTGAAGCAATAATTGCTGCGCATCTTACTTAAGTAAGTATTGGCTCTCCTTGAAAACCTATTTGCTTCCTGGTCACTTAAAAAAAATGAAAAAATTCTAAAGAGTCATCTTCTTTAGAATTTTTTCATTGCTGCACTTTGCAAATCAATCTGCCACTTTAAATTTTTTTATTTCATCCATTTGCCCGTCTTCTGTTCTCACTATCACGTAATGGTTATCCCGGATAAGAGTTATGATCCATACGGTATTGCTATTAACAGATATTTTGGCTGCATCCGCAATCTTAAATTCATTATTATAATTATCACGAACCATCATTTTTATATCTGAAGGCAATTGGTCGGCTGAAAGATAATTAATGAGGTAAAGTATTTTACCATTTTTATTAAGCAGAACAGCGTTTAAACTTCCGTCTTTCCAAAAAAATGCATGATAGCTTCCGTTATGTTCAGGTGACCAGCTTACATTCGTGGCATCGGAAAATTTTTTCTGAAATTCTTGAAATACTTTTTCCGAAGGGACAACTGCTGCTGGTTTTATTGCAACGGCCGAATTGATTGAAAAAGGCGATTTGTCAGCCGCATTATGGGCATTATAGTAGGAGAAGTTTGCGGCAACTTCATTTTTTATATTTGTTTGTTGCGCAATTGCATATATTGCCATTAAGGATGTTGCTAACGAGAGCGCAATATTCCGGACGATTGTTGTTTTCATGGTTATGTTTTTTATTTTGAATTCGCCCGCCTTTTATGCCTTTCTGATTTTTTTACAAAGATGAATTTCCCCATTGGCATGACAAGCAAGAAAATATAAACTATTGTAGTCCTCTAAAATGATTTGATAGCTCAATCCTTTGTCATTTTGTATTTCAGTAATTCCTTTGAAAGTCTTGCCGCTGAATTCATTTTTTACTTTTTCAACAATAAAAGGAGAAAGTTTTTCTTCATCTGAATAATATCTTTCACAAGAAAAAACCTTTCCGTCCTGGTTGTAATAAACCCTGCAGGACATGTCATTTTCCAGAAAGCATGCTTCTGAATAAATAAAATTTTCATCGGAGGAAGAGAAGCCATCATCACTCTTGTCTTCATATTTCATTGTGCCGTTATACCAGGTAACGTTCTTTGCAAGTGGAAAAGATTGCTTAAATAATTTAATGATGTTCGGGTTGATGTGTGTTGGGGTGGCGTTAGCTGTTAAGCTTAATAACATTGCTAAGCCGATAATAATTGTTTTCACATGCTAATGATTTAAATTGGTGAATAATTCGCCATATAATGAGCCCGGCATGTTTTTTTGCAGGTCTGGCTACTTTTTAAAAAATGGTTTCATATATTTTTTTATTTTTTTATTTCACAGAATAATCCATACGCAAGATACTTTCGGCAACAGGCCTTTAAGAAGGTTTTTCGACAAACCGCTATCATTAGTAAGTACTCAACCGGAAGTAAGTGTTTAATTCACTTAATTGGCTGTAAACAGCATTCTAAGCAGTTCTGTAACCTGGGTTTACCGAAAGAGAAATTAATTTACGGTTGGGTGGCAATAAAGTTTCAATCCAGATATCAATCATGAAATTATTCACACGATAACTTAATAAACAGACAGGCCGTCGGTAAACGGCTTTACCTACAAAAAGATACACCCGCTATTTTTATTTTACAATGGTTCGATTTTCCGGTTTTTCAAAAATCCTAACTTTATGTAAGAAAAAAAAAGGGTGAGAACCTATGATTTCATATTCTCTAAAAACCCGCCATTGCGCATCTTCAGGCATCTTATTTTCTGGCTGGTTTTTTTACTTTATTTCTATTATGTAAACCTGATTCCTGCGAAACCTGAAGATTTACTAAACCCCGAAACTTATCTCGATGCTTTTGAATTGATGATTTATTTTCCGGTAAGCGTAATTTCTGTTTATACAGCCATTTATTATTTATTGCCACGATACATTCTTACGGAAAAATATTTTAAACTTTTTTTTATAGTAGCAGGTCTAACAATCGTTTATTTCTTAATTGCCTTGTTGATAACGCTGCTGCTGGCAAGGCTTACAACCAATGTACCCTTTCAAAATTTGCCTGTTGCTTTCAAATGGTTTCAGCCTGTGCGCTATGGAATCGGGCTCCCACTTACCTCATCTCTGTTGGTGACCATTATCGAATTATTTAAAACATGGCATATCGGCCAAAAAGAAAATGAAGCGCTGCAACGGCAAAAAATAAATACAGAAATGCAATTATTAAAAACACAATTTCAACCAAATTTTCTTTATGATTCCTTACAACATCTTTATAATCTTATCCGCAAGCATTCTGCAAAATCACCGGAAATCATTTTTAAGCTCTCAGACCTGCTCAGTTATATTTTATATGAAAATGAAAAAGAAAGGGTTCCCCTGGAAAAGGAATTGGAAATCATAAAAACGTATCTCAGTTTAAAAAAAACATTTTATTCCAACAGGCTTTGGATAGAATTGAACCAAATAAATGAAGTAAAAGATATCATCATTGCTCCATTATTAATATTATCAATGGTTGAAAATTGTCTGGAAAAATTTTTGCATTCTTTAAAACAAACGCTTTCACTGAAACTGGAAATTAAAACTGAACAAAACGAAATAGACCTTTTACTGGAATGCAAAAGCAATTCGAAAAAAGGATTAAGTCATGGAGATAATCAATGGATTAAATCATTGAAAAGAATAGAGATTTTGTATGCCGGCAAATACAAATTTGATGCTCATTCAGAAAATGGAATCACTCGTTTATTATTAATTCTAAAAGCTGATGTTGAGCCTTTCATCGTTCAGCAAAAAGAAGAATTCATTTTATCATGACCGCGCATGAATTGATATTTTCCAATAACCGGCGCACAAGAATAGGACGCCATCTTATCTTTTGGATATGCTGGTATTTATACATGGCTTGCACGCAGTTAAGAGATCAAACACCGCAAGTAATCGGCATGAAAAATTTTATAATTTACCAATTTGCCGTTTCACTGAACCGCGTACTACTGCAAATGATTTTTTGTTACGTCACTGTTTATTTTGTTATTCCTTTTTTACAAAAAAAGAAATACTGGCAATTTACCGCACTGCTTATTTTGACAATTATTGGTGAGTACTGGCTTACTTATTTTGATTTTACTTACGTGTGGTATAATACTTATGTGTGGATGGCTAAATCACTTCCTTACTTCTACGACTCGAATACCGTGAGGCCTTTAACTCCATTTCTTAACCGGTATTATATTATTTACAGCAATATGCATTTTACCGGAACCATGGTTTCGTGCGGCATACTATTGGTGGTGAAATACTATAAAAACTGGTATCAAAAGCAAAGGGAAAATGACAGGCTTGTGAATGAAAATTTACAAGCTGAATTACAATTGTTAAAGGCACAGGTGCATCCGCATTTTTTATTCAACACACTCAATAATATTTATTCGCTGGCATTGGATGATTCCCCAAAAGCGGCTATTACTGTAAAAAAATTATCAGACATGATAAAGTATATGATTCATGAAGGAGCTGCACCTTTGGTGCCTGTGCATAAAGAAATAAAAATGCTCCTTGATTACATCGGCCTTGAGAAAATACGCTATGGTGATAGGTTGAAAATGACTATTGATATTCGTCACAATCCAGGCAATGATTGTCTAATTGCACCTTTGCTAATGATTCCTTTCATTGAAAATTGTTTTAAGCATGGCGCCAGCAAAATGGTTGGCAAAACCCATATTGATTTGTTTATTGACACAGGAAATGAATGGCTCGAATTCCGGGTGAGTAATGGCCATCCTATTGGGCAAAAAAAGGAGGCAAGAAAAAAAATAGGATTGCTGAATGTTCAAAAAAGATTAGAGCTGCTCTATCCCGGAAAGCACCAATTAGAGATTCAATCTTCTGAAAACCTTTATAAAGTAAGATTGAAGGTAGAATTAAAAAAAGAAAGATTTCATCAGTATGAACCAACAGTATGACCATTAAAAATCATGATGTGCCAGTTAAAAAAATAAATTGCGTAGTCGTTGATGATGAGCCTTTGGCAATATCCGTATTAAAAAAGTATATCGCGAAAATAGAGTGCCTCGAGCTGTCCGGAACCTGCACTAATGCAGTGCAGGCATTGCAAATGCTGCAAAAGTTTTCTGTTGACCTTTTATTCCTTGATATACAAATGCCGCAGATCATGGGTACAGACTTTATCCGCACTTTAAAAAAATCGCCGAAAATTATTTTTACCACCGCTTACCGAAAATACGCAGTTGAAGGATTTGAGCTCGATGCAGTGGATTATTTGTTAAAGCCTATTTCTTTTGAGCGTTTTTTAAAAGCAATGAATAAAGTTTTGCAAACAGAAATCCGTGCTAAGGATCCCACCTTTCAGACAAACGATACTACTGCGGCATCCGCGAATCAGTGTTTATATGTACGGGCGGATAGAAAAATGGTAAAGGTGCTTTTAGATGATATTCTTTATATTGAAGGAATGAATGACTATATTAAAATTATTACCACCAAAAAAACAATTATTACAAAACGTTCTCTTGCAACTCTTGAAGAAACCCTCCCGAAAGATTCTTTTTTACGGATTCACCGTTCGTTTATAGTTGCCATAAATAAGATTGATTCTTACAATGCAGACATCATTGAAATCGGAAAAAATGAATTGCCTATTGGAAGGCTTTTCAGACATGAAGTAATTAAAATTCTGGAGTGATTGTCAGAGCATTTAGCCGGGAATGATTTTCAGGTATGAACCGAATACATTTAAAAATTTCCCTCGCTATTTTTAATATTAACTCTACTTTTGTGCTGGCTTTTTACTGCTCTGAAAATTAAATTTAAACCTCTCAAAACGGATTGATCCCTGCATTGTTTTTAATGCATGATTCCGGCAGTAGCAATCACTAGCAAATCTAATGCATTAAAAATGGGTTTTCCCTGGGAAAATGCACTTATGCTTACTTTTTATGGCTTTATAAACAATTCTTATCATTTTGGAAACGATGGTTTTATGTCCACTAAAACCAGGTAATTAAGAACGAGGCATTATTTTTTTTTCACCCTAAAAATAAATTTTTATGCAATCAAATCATTCGAAACCAACAACAAATCGCCGTAGCTTTTTAGGAACAATAGCGCTCGGTGCAGGAGCGATTAGTATGGCATCTTTATCCATGCCATTGGCTGTGGCGGCAGAAAGCGAAAAGCTTTCCTTTCCGGGCGATGACGATCCCGATGCCTGGTTCAATAAGATTAAAGGAAAGCATAGGATTGTCTTTGATACTACAGCGCCACATGATATTTTTCCCTTTGCATGGCCCCGGGTTTTTATGATGACAAATGCAATGACAGGCACTCCTGAAAAAAATTGTAATGAGGTTATCGTATTGCGCCATGAAGCGATTCCTTATACCATGGAAGACCGCCTCTGGGCAAAATACAAATTCGGCGAAGCCTTTAAAATAACAGATCCGACTACAAAAGAACCCGCAGTCCGCAACCTCTTTTGGAAACCTAAGCCTGGAGATTTCAGTGTTCCTGGAATTGGCAATGTACAAATAGGAATTAACGAACTTCAGGATAGCGGTGCTATGTTTTGTGCCTGCAATATGGCTCTAACTGTTTTCAGCGCTGTATTTGCGAAAAATTTGAATATGGATCCGGAAGGGGTAAAAAAGGATTTCCTTTCAGGAATTTTGCCTGGCATACAAGTGGTTCCTTCGGGCGTGTGGGCAGTTGGCCGTGCTCAAGAACATGGATGCAGCTATTGTTTTGTAGGATAGGTATGAAGGTTAAACGCAAAATCGATGCGTAAAAAAATATTTATCAGTTTAGTACTGGCGCTTTTGATCATTGTTTCATTGGCAGTAACGAATTATTTTTATCAGCTGAAAAAAAAAGAAAAAAATGATCGCGATTTCGCAGCTATGACAGATAAAGAATGGAAAGCGCCAGACACCAGCCTCATTCCACCTACAAGGCAAGGCGATTTGATTCGTTACGGCAGAGAACTCATTTTGCACACAGCTATTTTTTTGGGCCCCAAAGGCTCAGTAGTTCATATTTCTAATGGGATGAATTGCGGCGATTGCCATGTGGAAGCCGGAACAAGTTTGTGGGCAAATAATTTTTCAAAAGTAGCCGCTACTTATCCGCTTTTCAGAGGTAGGAGTGGCAAAATTGAAACGGTTCAAATGCGCATCAACGACTGTTTTGAAAGGAGCCTGAATGGAAAGAAGCCTGGTGATTCAACCAGGGAAATGAAAGCATTAGTTACGTATATTAATTGGGTTGGCGGAGGCGTTTCTAAAGGAATAAAAACGAACGGTTCAGGAGTTGAAAATCTTCCCTTTTTAAACAGGGCCGCAGATACTTCAAAAGGGAAGTTAGTTTATGTTACAATTTGCGGGAAATGTCATGGTAAAAATGGAGAAGGAATATTGGAAAGTAATGCCAAAGAATATTTGTATCCGCCATTATGGGGGGAGCACAGTTATAATGATGGCGCCGGAATGTATGAGCTTTCAAAATTCGCGGGATATGTAAAAAATAATATGCCGTTTGGAACAACTTTTCATAAGCCACAACTTAACAATGAGCAAGCGTGGGATGTGGCCGCATATGTAAACTCGCAGCCACGACCTTTAAAAGATCTTAAAATGGATTGGCCGGATGTAGCTGCTAAACCGTTTGATTATCCATTTGGACCATACGCCGACAGATTTTCCCAGAAGCAGCATAAATATGGTCCTTTCGGGCCAATTCAACGATCAAATAAAAAGTCGCATTCTTAACCCGTGATGAATTTAATTTTCATTTTAAAATACCAGCACATGAAAAAGACAATTTCAATGATAAGCATCCTCACATCGCTTGCTTATTTCACCCTGGCTCAAAACAAAGATTATAAAGTAGTTTTTGATCTGACCAGCAACGACACATTAATTCAACAGTCCCTTCTTCGCGAAATGAGTCTTATAAAGGAAAATAATCCGGATGCGAAAATAGAAGCAGTAATTTATGGCCAGGCGCTGAGCCTGTTGATGAAAGATGGATCTTCCCGGTCAGGCGACATTGATAGATTATCCTATATGAAAGATGTATCATTCAAGGCGTGCGCTTTGGCAATGAAAAGAAATAAAGTTGACAAAAGCCAATTGCTTCCCACCGTTGAAGTAGTGCCGGATGGCATTTATGAAATTATCAAAAAACAACGGGAGAATTGGGGCTATATAAAAATCGCCCATTGAAGCTTTTGGAACTTCTGACCGACGTTCCCTATGCCAATTTTAAATACGAGCCCTAAACTATTGTATCAATGCATTAATCTTATCCAGGGGAATTGTGTTGGCAAATGCAAGTATACTACTTTCATCCATTCCATTTGCTGTAACGGTAATTAAAGCGCTTTTGAAAGGGATTTGCAATTGATAATTTGGTTTGCCGTTTGCATTATCACCTTGTTTTTCCAGCCGGGATTTATACCCCTGAATCTTTACTACTTTAGTAGTTGAATTTCTCATCATTCCACCCACCAACGGCATGTTTAGAAATGCATTCAGGGTGCCAATCAGCGGGGAGTTGCTGATGATTTCCACTTGTGAGCCAGTAGTTCCATAGGAGCGATGCACAGTTGCACCTACAAAACCAATATTAGCTGTTACCTGGTCCTGTGCAGCAACGAAGGCGGCATCACTCATTTTATCGGGTAATATTTTCAAAACTTCTTTACCCACGATCATGTCAATTTCCTGGATTGCCTGCTCCAGGGAAAAATGAGCATCGGCGAGCTTGCCGGAGGAATAAGAGGACCTTGCTTCGGCTATGTCTTTTGAAAAGTCCTGTGCCTGAACAGCCATTGTCAGAAAAAGAGCAAGGATGGAAATACAATATTTTCTCATCGTTATAATTTTTTAAGTGATTATTTTTCGCCTAATGTTTTTTTGATGCTGTTAATAGAAAAAGCATTTGCAGCATTCATTACTTCCTCTTCATTTGCAAAATTGATGCATTCCCAAACTATCATGGAACTTTGGCCGATAGGAACAATCAATGTATATCCTTTGCTTTCATCATAACTAATAATAGCCTTATTTCCCTGAACTTTTACCTGTTTCACATTTTGATCTTTACCGTTTGATTCTACAGCATATGCATTACCAAAATATGCATTCACCAATCCTGCATACAAAATATTATTGCCAATCGTAATTGTGCACTGCTTATCTTTTTTGTCAGAATAAACCCGCTGAATAGTCATATTGTTCCAACCCCATTGAGTACTCACTACCCTGTCCTGAGTAGTATCCTTTTGTAATCCCTGAACATTATCGGGAAGTGATTTTATTAATTCACGTCCCAATTGAATTTCAATCCCCATCAAGGCCTGCTGGACAGCATAGCGGGCATCACTGTAATTATTGGCAGTAAAGGATTTGCTAGCATCATCCATAGCAGCATTTACATCCGGAGGAGATGTGTTTTTCAATCCTGCACCACCTTTGTTTACGGGTTTACCGCTGCTTTGATTTTGTGATTCTGTACTACTGGAATTTTGCGATTCGTTGCCGGTTTTTTTGTCAATAGCATTATTGACAGCGCTATTCGCTTTCTCTTTCAGCTTTTTTAAAAATTGTCCATTGCTTGTTGCGGGAAGAAAAAGAATGACATGGATACCCAGCAAAAAAATAAAACTTTTCATTGGTTTTAATTTAAAGTTTTAAAACAGCAATTTGCAGAGGATGGTTTTACGGAGGACTGGAATTGTAAATCTAAGGAAATTTATTTTTTAAAACAAAACTGAATCCATGCAAAAAATTTTTCAAATTATATTGAAATTTCCGCTTGAACGGAGTATCCATAAACTCGTTTTGGTGTAAGCAAAAGAGATAGTAATTAAGACTTCGTTTTAAATAGTATTTTAAGCCGCATTATTTCAGGGACAGTCGGCCTATGCGGACCACGTCCAACCCTCGTGTCGCCCAACCCCGAAGGGGTGAAATGATTATAGGAGACAAATTATTAGCGGATGACCCAATCTCCCCGATCCCCAACCCCGAAGGGGTGAAATGATTATATGAGGACACATTATTATCGGGTGACCCGATCTTCGCGATCCCCCACCAACGGGTGACCTGATTGCCGTTCCTGAATCCCGACGTTCTATTCAAACCAATCAAATAAATATTCGTCATTATATTGAATCTCAAATTTTTCAAGCAAAGAAATATATTCTTCACGGAACGTTTTTTTCCTATGATGCTCCTCCTGGTTCAAAATATAATTATATACATTGCTGATGTGTGAATGTGAATATGAAAACGCTCCATAGCCTTCCTGCCATGAAAATTTCCCTTTTACATATCTCTTGTAATTGATAAAATTGGAAGAATTGTTTTTCATATCACGAACCAAATCCGAAATACTCATTGCAGGTTTTAATCCCACGAAGGCATGGACATGATCCTGCATGCCATTTACGATAATAGATTTGTGGTTTTTCCCTTTGATAATTCCGGCCATATATTTATGCAAGTCATCTTTCCATAAATTGGAAATAAGATTTTCCCGGCCTTTGACTGCAAAGACGATCTGAATAAAGATTTGTGAAAATGTCCCTCCTGGCCATGGGTGGTATTATTTTATTTTAAAAATAATGATTTTCTAGAATTTATATGCTATAGAATTCTGTCGCCCTATAATCCTGTCACCCCTTCGGGGTTGGGTTTCATCTATAATCCGATCACCCCTATAATCTTATCACCCCTATAATCATTTCACCTCTATAATCATTTCACCCCTTCGGGGTTTGGTATCATCTATAATCTTATCACCCCTATAATCATTTCATCCCTTCGGGGTTGGGTATCATCTATAATCTTATCACTTTTATAATCATTTCACCCCCTTCGGGTTTGGTCAATACTTATAAATAACCGCCATAATTTACTTTTCCTCAAAAACCTTTTCTCCGTTCACAAAGGTTTTGAGCACTTTTATGTTCAGGATTTCTTTTTCCGGTGCCGTCATAAAATCCTTATCGACAACAATAAAATCTGCAAATTTTCCTTTCTCAAGACTTCCTTTTTCGTTCTCTTCAAAGTTGCTTTTCGCTGCCCAGATCGTCATTCCCCTAATCGCATTTTCCCGGCTTAACGCGTTTTCTATTTGAAAACCCGTTTCTGGCCAGCCCTGCCCGTCTTTACGGATTACGGCTGCGTAAAAGGTTTTTAACGGCGAAATGTCTTCAACCGGAAAGTCGGTACCTAGCGGTATCCAGCCGTTTTGTTTTACCAGATCATTATAGGCATAAGCGCCTTTTAATCTTTCTTTACCCAAACGGTCACCTGCCCAATACATGTCTGAGGTGGCATGCGTTGGCTGAACGGAAGGGACAATATTGTTTTCGCCAAACAAATGGAAATCATTTTGGTTTACCACTTGCGAATGCTCGATTCTCCAGCGCAAATCGTTCGGGCCTTTTAAGTATTTCGCGTAAATGTTCAACATCGTGCGGTTGCCGGAATCGCCTATCGCATGTGTACACATTTGAAATCCGTTCTGGTAAATGATGTTGGCAACAGAATCAAAATGCTTCTGGGAACTGAGCAAAAAGCCTTTCCATCCCGGCTTGTCGGAATAGTCATGCAGCAGGCACGCGCCCCTTGAGCCCAAAGCCCCATCAGCATAGACTTTGAAGGAGCGAACGTTCAGTCGATCGGTTTTTATTTTGCCTTTTGCAAAAAGAAAATCATAGTTTTCTTTCGCATCGCTCAACATCACAAAGAGCCTCATTTTCAGGTCGCCGCTTTTGTGCAAAGAATCAATCAGCAGCGCCGAGCGATAATCTAATCCGCAATCGTCTATGGTTGTTAAACCTGCGGCGAAACAATTCTTTTGCGCATCGAGCAAGGCTTCTTTAAGAACGGAAAGGGTAGGGGCCGGAATTTTTGAAAATACCAGGTCAGTAGCGTTGTCAATCAGAATTCCAGTCAAGCACGCCGTTGCGCGCTTCTATCATTCCGCCTTCCAGTTGGTCGCCAGGTTTGAGTCCGGCGATCTCGAGCGCTTTTTTATTGGCAATAGCAGCGTGGCCATCAATCCTTGACAAGACCACCGGCCGGTCGGGAAATAGTTCATTTAGTTTTTCATTGCCTGGAAATTCCTTTACTGCCCAGTCATTCTGATCCCAACCTCTTCCAACGATCCAGCCTTCTTTATTTTCGCTTGCGAAAGCTCTTAATTTTTCAATGATCTCGTCCCAACTGTTGGTTCCCCGAAGGTCTGCATTTTGCAATCCCAATCCATATTGCAGGAAATGGGCATGTGCGTCTATGATGCCGGGAAAAATAAATTTTCCTTCAGCATTCAATTCCTCTTTCGGGCTATATTTTTCCTGCAAATCCTTAGCAGTTCCAACTTCTACGATTTTCCCCTTGTCCACAACAAAGGCTTCAGCCTTGCTGAAACTGCTATCAACTGTATAAACAGTTGCGTTGTAAACCAGCATGTCAACTTTTTGTTTCATGTTGCACGAGAAAAGGAAAATCGCGCAAAGCGCTATGAGAATTTGTTTCATTCTGTTAGTTTTTTATGGCAAATATATAAGGCGTTAGTTTTTTAAAACGATTGATCTTGCTAGCTTACATAAGGATTGAACTTTTTTTCATCACCAATGGTGGTAGCCGGGCCATGACCGGGATAAACTTTTACATCATCCGGCAATTTGAAAAGCTTCTCCTTTATATTCGTCAGAAGGTCTTCATGGCTGCCATATGGAAGATCTGTTCTTCCAATGCTGTTTTGGAATAAAACGTCTCCGCCGATAATGAATTTCTGTTTCTCGCAATAAAAGCAAATGCTTCCCGGCGAATGTCCTGGCGAGTGAATCACTTCCAGTTGATCATCTCCAAGAGAAACGATATCGCCTTCGGCGAGATAATGGATCTCTCCCTGGTAATTGTCGAAAGGAAGATTGAACATGAGGCCGGAGGCAGGTGCCAGATCTAAAATGTTTTTTTCCAGTGAATGGGTTTGTAAAGTGAGCTTGAATTCTTCAGCGACGAACTTGTTTCCAAATACATGATCCAGATGACAATGCGTATTCAATAAAATTTTGGGCTGTAATTTGTTAATGTTTATAAAAGATTTTAGTTCGTCTTTCTCCTGATCAAAGTAACATCCCGGATCAATAATAATGCACTCGTCGGATTGATTGCTGAGCAGGTATGTATTTTCCTGAACCGGATTGAAGGTGAAAGTCTTAATTTGAAACATGATGTTTATTGAAGTTGTTGAAATTCATTTCATTGATTAACATGAAACGATTAATTTTAGGGCAATTATAACCTACAGACATGCAAGATCATAAGAATCGATTTGAGAAAAAAATATTTCTGTTGACGGCGTTTTTTTTCGCAATTGCCACTCTCGGCAATGCGCAGGTGAGCAGTGTGGAATATGGAAAGAACAGACTACAGTTCAAGAAATTCAAATGGCAATATTATCAGACAACAAATTTTAATTCCTACTTCAATCAGAATGGCCAGGAGATCGCGAAATATGTGGCGCAAATTGCTGAGGAAGAGCTTCCGGGCATAGAAAAGTTTACAGAATACAGCTTACAGCGGCGCGCCAATATTGTTATTTATAACAGTTTCAATGACATGCAGCAAAGCAATATCGGAATCGGGATCGATTGGCAGATTTCCGGAGGCGTAACGAAACTGGTAAACAACAAAATGATCGTTTATTATAACAGTAACCATGCAGATCTCCGCCGCCAGATCAGGGAGGGAATTGCCAATATTCTTACACAGAACATCCTGTTCGGCGATGATCTTGGGGAAATGGCAGGCAACCAGGCTTTGCTCGATCTGCCGCAATGGATCATTGATGGCTACGTAGCTTATGTTGCGCAAAACTGGAGCACCCAACTTGATGATGACTTGAAAAGTGAAATACTGAGTGGAAAATATAAAAACTTTTATCAATTCGCTTTTGAAAGACCGCAACTGGCAGGTCACGCTTTCTGGTATTATATAGAAGAAAGGTACCAGAAAGAAAACACTACTTACCTGCTTTATCTCGCCAGGGTATATAAAAATTTGAATAAAGCATCGCAGCAGGTTACAAAAACAAAAAAGTTCAAGGATGTGCTGGCGCAATTCATGACTTACCAGGAAGATAAATATGACAAGGACATTTCTCGGAGAAAAAATTATCCAAAAGGAAGCGAGATCACCAGCCTAACGATTGGCAAAAGAGTAGATTATTTTCATTTCAACGTAAATCCTAATAAGCGCAATGGTTCATTCGCTGTCGCGCAATACAAAAAAGGGCAGTATCGCCTGATTTTGAATGAAGAGGACAAAGACAAGGTGCTGCTTAAATTTGGTTCGAAAAGCAGGCTCGATCAAATCAATCCCAACTATCCGATGATGGCGTGGGATCCAAAAGGCACAAGGCTTTCGGTGCTTTATGAAGAAGAAGGAAGGATCAAACTTTTTGTTTATGACGTGATCACCAGGGTGAAGCCTTACAAGCGTGATCTGACAGATTTGTTCGACCAGGTTCAGGATATGAAATACATGATGAACAGCGGAACGCTGCTGTTGAGCGCCGTTAAAAATGGTCATTCAGACATTTACTCCTACCAAATTGAAAACGAAAAAGTGAAGCAGATCACCAACGATGTGTATGACGATCTGGATCCATCGTTCGTGGCGTTCCCCAATAAAACCGGCATTATATTTTCCAGTAACCGTCCATCCGCACATGCCAAAGGAAGCGACACTTCATTGTTGCAAAACCGGTACAATATTTTTATGATAACGGATTTCAACACCGATAAAGCAGCTTTGAATCAAATCAGCCAGCTTACGGATTTGAAATTTGGCAACGCACGCTTTCCGACCCAGTACAATGACAATCACTTCACTTTTGTTAGTGATGAAAACGGAATCGGGAACCGTTATGCCGGATTTTTTACTACTAAAAGTGAAGGCGTTGATACGCTCGTTTTAATTGGAGATGAAATATTGAGAAACCCCTCAAGGCACGATGTGGATTCAACTTTGCGGGTCTATAAAAAGGACGATGTGGATTCAGTAGCGATAGTGGCGATCTCAAAAGATTCTGCCTATTCTTTTCCTTTGACCAACTATGCAAGCAGTCTGCTCGAAACCAGGGAAGCGGGTGATAATCACCAGGTGAGCGAGGTGACGCGGCAAAGCGACGAGAAAATTCTGTATAAATTGAAGATCGATGAAAACACGTTACGGCGCAGGAACGTGACTGCAGTTCCCAGCGCTTACATGAAGAAGTTAATGGAACTGAGCAGGATTTCTCATGGCGAGGAAATCATCAACAAGACAGATACAGCGAAGCAGGAAGATATTTTCCAGCATGAATTTAAACAGGAAAAGAAAGATACTTCCGCAGCGTCCAGTAATATTTATGGGCAGCCGGTAAATGAATCTACTGTGTTATCTACTGCGAAATTATTTCCCTATAAGCCTTTGAAATTTTCTGTTGATTATGTGATCGCCGGTTTCAATAATAATGTGCTGGGAACAAAATACCAGCCTTACATGGGTGGTTCCGGGCCGGTAACACTTACCTCCAATAACGGAATAAATGGGATAATAAGATTCGGCATAGCCGATGTGATGGAAGATATTAAAGTTTCCGGCGGTTTCCGTCTTTCTACTAACCTGAAAGATAACGACTGGCTTTTCCAGTTTACGAATTTGAAAAAAAGGATCGACTGGGGATTAATTTATTACAGGACTGTTCAGCAACTTGGCTTTTCCGATGGCACCTCGTTTTATCCGGGAAAATTATTCTCCAACCTTTACCAGGGAAGCATTTCTTATCCATTCGACGTAACCAAAAGCGTGCGTTTAAGCGTCGGTGTTAGAAACGACAGGGAAGTGATCAGTTCAGTTGATCCTACTACTGTTGGGTTGATTGGGGAATCGAAAAAATATGGGTTGATGCATTTGGAATATGTCTATGATAATACGTTAAACCCTGTCCAGAATATCTGGAACGGCGTGCGTTACAAGGCATACGTGGACTGGAACACACAGATCAGCAAACTGGCCGAGAACGAAGGGCGCTATACCTTCAATTTTGGTTTTGACGCGAGAGGCTATTATCCGATTTACCGCAATTTTATCTGGGCGGGAAGAGCCGCAGCCGATTTTAGCTGGGGAAATCAAAAACTCATTTATTATCTTGGGGGAATAGATAATTGGTTCATGTTAGGTGACAATATAAAAACGAAAAATGGCCAGCAAACCTACCGCTATTTCAACCCGCAAAACCAACCGGCTCCTGATGTTGATTACGCATTTCAAACATTGGCTGTTAATTTGAGAGGCTTTATTCAAAATGCCGCTAATGGTAACAATTCCATGGTGATCAACAGTGAATTCCGCCTGCCTGTATTCACCACTTTTTTCAGCAAGCCGGTTAACAACGCCTTTATAAGAAATTTCCAACTCACTCAATTTATCGATCTGGGTTCGGCCTGGAATGGCGCTTACGACAAACTTGCAAGACCATCCCTTACTTATTCGGATCCTGCCAATCCTACGGTAGAAGTGAAAATAAAGGCTCCTGGAGTTGGTCCATTCCTTGGCGGTTACGGATTCGGAGCAAGAAGCACATTGCTCAGCTATTTCATCAAAGTTGACGCAGGATGGCCGATGAATGGTTTCTTTCAGGGGAAACCGATATGGTATGTTAGCATGGGACTCGATTTTTAATTTGGTATCTAACGGGTTCCCCTCGATAATTAAAATGATTTTGCAACTGCTAATAAGCATGTTGCATCATAATATATTTAGTATTGGAAAGAATGATGACACAGTCCTACACTGGTGAAAAATGGAAAGTGGTTGAGTTTCATTTTGAATATACAAATGAGGGGCGGATAGAAATATCAAACTTCGGCCGCCTGAGGACTTTCAATAAGATTTCTAATGGAAATATTGTCAATGGTTCTATGATTAACGGCTACCGGATCATACGCCTGAAATTGTACACGCCGAGATCTGAGAAAGTGCAAAACCGGCTTGATTATCTGCAGCAACAGGTTTCAATATTATCCCGGAAATTAAAGTCGCTCAAGGAAAACAATGCGATTGAAAAGGAGATCCATGAAGCAGAGGAATTGTTAAGCACTTTAAAGAAAAACCTGAGTAAAAAGTTTCAAAAAGACTTGCAGGAAAGGACCATTAATTATCATTCTCTTATTCACCGGCTAGTGGCTGACTATTATCTTCCAAAGCCATCCGCCGGACAAACAATTGTGGCACATCTGGATCATGATAAACTGAACAATCATGTTAGCAATCTGAAATGGATGACTCCCGAAGAGAATTATGAGCACCAGAGAACAAGCCCGCATGTAATAATAGCAAAACAGCAGCGAAAATCAAGGGGAACAAAGCTCACGACAACAAAAGTGATGCTGATGAAAAAACTCATCAATGAGGGCAAGCCGATGAAACAGCTTGTCAAGCAGTTCAAAGTGACCGAAACGCAAATCCTAAGAATTAAACGGGGCGAAAATTGGGGAGATATTGAAGCTGCGAAATAGGTGAGAATGCTTCATGGTAATCCAATAAAAATTCGAAAAAGGTACGTTTGCCGGAAATATTTTAAACGTTCACCAACCCTATTATAAAATCTAACAAAAAAGTACGTCTGCTGGAAACTTTCTTTTTCAGAAACCTGCTCCGCACAAAGCCGTCATAAAATCACGAAGCCAAACCTTCTTACCTTAGTAAAGAAGCCCCCTCCGCAATGCTCAGCTACGTTATGTACCTTATTCGGTTATTTAATTATCAGCGCCTTTATTTTAGGAAGAAAAATAATGCAGCCGATTACAAAAGAAATGATGGCGGAAAATAAAACCGCGGAAGCGCACATGTCTTTTACTTTTTTTATTGTGAGGTTGAAGGATGGGCAAACAAGATCACATAATTTTTCAATCGCTGAATTGATAATCTCAAAACTCAGCACCAATGCGAAGCAAATGAGAAGCATGATCCATTCCGTGCTGCTTAATGAAAAGAAAATCCCTGCGCCGGTCACAAGCAGCATTATGGCAAATTGGATCTGGAAATTTTTTTCATGGAGCAGGCAGTCTTTCAAGCCTTGCAAGGCGAACAAAAAAGATTTTAGTACTCTCAATGGTGATTATTTTAGTAAAAAAAATTACAAATTTGAAACCACTTCGCTTATGGTATCACAGGCTTGTTTTATCTGTGGTTCAGAAATGGTCAGGGGAGGAACGATTCGCAGGCAATTCGATGCGAATAAAAACCAGTCGGTAAAAACACCTTTTTTGATTAGGGTGTCGATCACTTTTTTATTTTCATCAAAATCCGTGAATTCAACGGCTATCATCAGTCCACGGCTCCTGATGCTGTTGATTTTTTCCTTGGGAAGATTTTGAACAAAGATTTTTTCTTTTGTAAAGACATTTGAGAGGATGTTTTCTTCCAATAAAAACTCCATGGCCGCTTTTCCAGCTGCACAACAAACCGGGTGTCCGCCAAAAGTATTGATATGGCCCAAAACCGGATTTTCAGTGAAGGAATCCATGATTTTTTTATCGGAAATAAAGGCACCCAGGGGCATGCCGCCGCCAAGAGCTTTACCTAAAAGCAAGACATCAGGAACGATGCCGAATTGCTCAAAAGCCCATAGTGTACCATTTCGTCCAAAGCCGCATTGTATTTCATCAAGAACCAGCAAAGTTCCGGTTTCATCGCATTTTATTCTAAGCGCCTGCAACCACTTTTCTTCGGGAACAATTACCCCTGCTTCAGCCTGAACGGTTTCAGCAATAACGCATGCGGTGCGCGTAGTTATTGACTCAAGGGCTTCAAAAGAATTGTAATCAAGATGCAAGATGTCGGGTAGTAAGGGCCGGAAGGCATTCCTCCAGTATTCATCCCCGATAATGCTCAGGGAACCTTGTGTACTTCCATGATAGGAATTTTTAAAGGCGGCTATCTGTGTTCTTCCTGTGAATCGCTTGGCCAGTTTCATCGCCCCTTCAGTTGCTTCAGTACCCGAAGCCGTAAAAAAAACAGAATTGAGCGAAGCCGGCAAATGATCGGTAAGCAGTTTGGCATAAGCAGTTTGCGGCGAAAGAACAAGTTCCCCGTTCACCATCACGTGCATAAAATTTTCCGCCTGATTTTTAATCGCTTCAATAACTTTTTTGTTCCCATGCCCTACATTGCAAACACTGATCCCTCCAATAAGGTCAATGTATTCCTTACCATTTACGTCAAACAAGCTGCTCCCACTGGCTCTCGTGATCTCAAGTGCAAGCGGATCTGGCGATGTTTGTCCAATGTGATTTAAAAATATTTGGCGATTGGTCATGTTGTCATTTTATTTTCTCCTGTTTCGTTCAACCCTTATTTGCCAAAACCCTTTCGTAGAGTTGTTCATACTGCGGAACAATATTGTGAATGTCAAATTTAAGCGCCTGCTGCAGCGCATTTTTTTTCATCGCTTCCAGGGCGGACTGATCAGAAAGAATGCGGATAATATTTTGACTCATTTCTTCTATGTCGCCTACGTTGCTCAAAAATCCGGTTACACCATTGATATTAATTTCAGGCAAGCCACCCACATTGGTTGAAATGACGGGAACCTCTGCCGCCATCGCTTCAAGCGCAACAAGGCCAAAGCTTTCATATTCGCTGGGCAATAAAAAAAGATCAGAGATTGCAAGAATATCTTCCATTTGCTCCTGCCTGCCCAGGAAGCGGATATCCGCATGAGCCTCTGTTTTCCGGCACAGCCCTTCTATGAAAGAGCGCTCCGGGCCATCGCCCACAAACAGTAATTTTGAAGGAACTTCCTTGTTTACTTTTTCAAAAATATAAACCACATCTTCCACTCTTTTTACTTTTCGGAAATTTGAAGCATGCAATAAGATCCTCTCGTTATTGGGAGCGATGATCTGCCGGAAAGGAGTAAGTGGCTTTTTGTTGAAGCGCTTCGCGTCCACAAAATTATAGATCACTTCTATTTCCTTTTGCATTTTGAAGTTGCGGTAGGTTTCGTCGCGAAGATTTTTTGAAACTGCTGTCAGCGCGGCGCTTTCGTTCATGGAAAAAGTTACAACAGGCGAATACGTTTTATCCCTTCCCACCAGTGTTATATCCGTTCCGTGAAGCGTTGTGATTACCGGAATATTCAACCCTTCTTTCAACAAAATCTGGCGTGCCATGTACGCCGCTGAGGCGTGTGGAATCGCGTAATGCACATGCAAAAGGTCTATGTTATTGTTAATGATAACATCAACCATAGTGCTCGCCAAGGCTGTTTCATAAGGCGGATAATCAAATAGGGGATAGGTGGGAACGCTTACCTCATGATAAAAAATGTTGGCAAGAAATCCGCCGAGCCTCACCGGCTGCTGATAAGTGATGAAATGGATATTATGGCCTTTTTCAGCAAGCGCTTTACCCAGTTCAGTCGCTAAAACACCGCTGCCTCCAAAGGTCGGGTAGCAAACAATTCCTATATTCATTTAAGATCTTTTATTTGTTAATGCCCAAAGCAAGAATTTATTGAGTTACATTATTTAAAGGTCAACCTTTCCTTCTGATTCGGCGCAAATTTACGACTTCTTTTTTCTTGCTTCCCTTCCAACCCGGCCACATTTTGAAATGCCCGGGTGCAATTCAAAATGTCGCATCGTTGGGCTGAATGTGGGCAGTGAAGACCCAACCCGTGACATTGTGGAATGCACCCCGCCACGCTTTTTTTTTCATGGAATGTTTATGTTTGTAGAATATTCCCCTGAAATCAAAAAAAGATAAAAATGAAAAAATGCGTCTTTGCCCTGATAGGTTTTCTTACAACCGCAGCGGCTTTTTCCCAAATGAAAGATTCCCTGATGGTTAAAAAAGTAGTGGATGAAGTGATGACTAACGCCAAAGCCTACTCGAATTTAAGGATTCTTTGCAAGCAGGTAGGCCCAAGGCTCTCAGGATCCGATAATTATTTGAAAGCCGTAAAGCTAACCAGCCAGATGCTGAAAGACGAGGGTGCTGACACGGTTTATTTGCAGGAATGTCTTGTGCCTCATTGGGTCAGAGGCGCTAAGGAAAAGGGCGAGATCATTCTTTCCAGCGGGAAAAAAATTCAATTGAATTTGACCGCTTTGGGCAATTCTGTTGGTACGGCCGTGAATGGCATTTCAGCTCCGGTGATCGAAATAAAAAACATGGACGATTTGGCAAAACATGGCGCTGAAATCAAAGGTAAAATTGTATTTTTCAATTTCCGCATGGATCCAACCTCCATTGAGACTTTTCGCGCTTATGGCGAAAGCGGAGGATCGAGAACCCGCGGGCCCGGAATGGCTTCAAAGTATGGCGCTATTGGCGTTTTGGTTAGATCGCTGGCCATTAATTTAAATGATCATCCTCATACGGGAGTTACGGTTTATAACGATTCATTTCCAAAGATTCCTGCAGTGGCGATCAGCACCAACGATGCTGAATTGCTGAGCAAGGAATTGATGAAGAAAAATGTAGCTAAAGTATCTTTTACCACCAACTGCAAAATGTTACCGGAGACGAAGGGTTACAATGTAATTGGTGAAATAAAAGGCCTTGATTTTCCAGAAGAAATTATCACCGTGGGCGGTCATCTTGATAGCTGGGATTTAGCAGAAGGCGCGAACGACGATGGTTCTGGAGTAATGCAAAGCATCGAAGTTTTAAGAACTTTCAAAGCATTGGGAATTCAACCTAAAAGGACCGTTCGCGCTGTGTTGTTTGTAAATGAAGAAAATGGCGGCCGCGGGTCAAAAGCCTATCTGGCAGCGGCCAGGGCCAACAATGAAAAGCATGTTTTCGCGCTAGAAAGCGATGCGGGCGGTTTCACTCCGCGTGGTTTCAGCCTTGACATGACTGAGGAGCAAAGGGCGAAAGTGTCGGGTTGGAAAGATCTTTTTTATCCTTATGGCATTTATGATTTTTCTGCCGGAGGCGGCGGAGCGGATATAGGCCCTTTAAAGCAAATTGGCGCGGCGCTTGCAGGACTCAGACCCGACTCGCAACGCTATTTTGATATTCACCATGCCTCAACCGATGTTTTTGAAAATGTAAGTGAGCGGGAATTGCATCTTGGCGCGGCAAACATGGCGGCATTGATCTACCTGGTGAGCGAATACGGCTTATAAAATAATTTATAACACAATCACCTTTCGTGGCACATTTATTAACGACCGACAGTATTATCAGTTTCTTCGTGCTTGTAATTCTTGAAATTGTTTTGGGAGTTGATAATGTGATTTTCGTGAGCATTATCATCAACAGGCTACCCAAAGAACAGCATAAAAAAGCCCGGTTGTTCTGGGTGATTTTAGGAAGCATCGTAAGAAGCATTTTGTTACTTGGCCTGGGCTGGCTGCTGGCGCAAAAGGGAAAAGCCGTATTCTCCTTATTCGGCAAAGGATTCGATTTGGCAAGCCTTGTAATGCTGGCAGGTGGCGCTTTTCTTATTTACAAGTCAGTTCATGAGATCCACCAGAAGCTGGAAGGAGAAGATCCCGGCATGCAAAAATCAGGCGGAAAAAAGCTCAATTTTTCAAATGCCATCCTGCAGATATTATTGGTTGATCTGGTATTTTCTTTCGACAGCATTATCACAGCCGGCGGAACCGCGAAGCATGTTGAAATCATGATTGCGGCGGTTATCATTGCAATGATCATCATGTTTTCATTTAGCCCGGTGATTGCCGCATTCATCCATAAGCATCCTACGTTTAAAATGCTGGCACTTTCTTTTTTAGTGATGATTGGACTCAGCCTGATCATCGAAGGCTGGGCTTCCGAAAAAGCGGAAGAGCTTCATTTGAAAAATTACATCTATTTCGGAATGGCTTTTTCCTTTATTGTGGAAACATTAAACATGATGATGATCAGGAAGCAAAATAAAAGGGTGGTGCAGCTTGACGAGCCGGAGTATAAGGAATAAGAGGAATATTCAACCAGCCGTTTCAGCAGACGGACTTTTTTCGAAAATTTTAAATTGTTTTCATGAAAGCACCCGAAAAAGTATACCCCGGAAGATATCTAAAATATCAAAAGCAAACTATGGACATCAGGCAGGGATATAACCAATGGGCAGAACAATATGACACGAACCAAAACAGGACTCGTGACCTGGAAGGCACTTCTTTACGGGAGCTTTTAAAGGGCTTTCATTTTCAAAGGACACTTGAATTAGGCTGCGGTACGGGAAAAAACACCGAATGGCTGCAGAACGTTTCTGATGAAGTGGTTGCAGTGGATTTTTCGGAAGAAATGCTTGCAAAAGCCAGGCAAAAAATTACTGCGACCCATGTTGCTTTCCTTCAAGCCGACATCACCAAAGAATGGGAATTTGCAGGTGGTGATTTTGATTTAATAACCTTCAGCCTGGTGCTTGAGCATATTAAGGACTTGAGACCTGCCTTTGAAAAAGCAAGCGCCCATCTGCAAATTGGAGGAATGGTTTATGTTGGTGAACTGCATCCTTTTAAACAATATAATGGTACAAAAGCAAGATTCGGTCTGGAACATGAAACAACTGTTTTGACCTGCTTTAACCACCATATTTCTGATTTTACAAGTTGTGCTGCTGCGGCGGGACTTAAAATTGAAAGGATAGAGGAATTTTTTGACGATGATGATAGGAAGGGGATACCGAGAATCTTATCACTGCTTTTTAGGAAGCATTGATGAGAAGATGTTCTCAATTTGATAAGTATTCATACGGTATTTGTTTTTTCCGGCAAACGAACTTTTTTAGGATTTTTCCTTAATGGCAAAGCCGTAGGTTTGATTTATATTGTAACATCGGATTGTAATCCGATGATCACAACTGTTTTGCGATGGATTAAAATCCATGTTACAAAATTGGCCGGGCCTACGGCTCTTGAAGAATATTATCAAGATTTGAATTTTAGGGTGTAAGGTGAGTCCATAAAAGGTATTTGTTTTTCCGGCAAACAAACTTTTTTATGGATTTTTCCTTAATGCCAAAGTTGTAGGCTTGATTTATATGGTAACATCGGATTTTAATCCGATGATCATTACTTTCATAAGAAACCTTTTTTCAACATTTGGCGTAGCCTGCCCTTGGTTCCTGCCAACCAGTTCTGACAAAACTGGCATATTCTTTTATTAGAAAAGTAATCATGTCTTTGAGTCAATACAAGAAAAAACGTTCTTTTGATAAAACCCCGGAACCAACTGGCGGAAAGCCGGAGGGGAGCCAGTTGCGTTTTGTTGTCCAGAAACACCAGGCTTCCCATCTTCATTATGATTTCAGGCTCGAAATGGAAGGCGTTTTGAAAAGCTGGGCAGTCCCCAAAGGACCTTCCATGGATCCGCAGATCAAACGACTGGCGATGATGGTTGAAGATCATCCGTGGGATTACAGAAATTTTGAGGGCGTTATTCCCGATGGTTATGGCGCTGGAACCGTTATGGTTTGGGATGAGGGAACCTATGAACCGATTGAAAAAAAGAAAATCAAAAAAGAAAATGAAAAGCATTTGCTGCATCATTTATTTATGGGCTCTTTTTCCTTTATTCTGAAAGGGAAAAAATTGAGAGGCGCATTTTCACTTGTGAAAGCAAAAGAACGCGGTGAGAACGCATGGCTGCTAATTAAGAAAAATGACAAATACGCTTCCTCCATTGATATAACCGAAAAAGACAAGTCTGTTTTGTCAGGAAAAACAATGGAACAGATAAGAGCGAATCCGGCCAAAACGTGGGAAAGTAACCGCGAAAAAAAAATTCAGTCAGAAGAAAATCGCGGGCAGGATAGGCTTCCCGAACCAGCGCTGGAAACTTTATTGAAGAATGGAAAAAAATCAAAGTTCTTAAATGGCGTTTCCCCGATGCTGTGTTCACTGATCAAAAAACCTTTCGATGATCCCGATTATTTATTTGAAGTAAAGTTGGATGGATACCGGATCATTGCTTTTGTGCAAAAAGGAAAAGTGGTTTTGAATTCAAGAAAAGGATTGAATTATACTTCAAAATATCGTTCAGTGGCTAAAGAATTAGCAACACTGGATTTTGATGTCATTCTCGACGGGGAACTGGTTGCGCTAAATCCCGAGGGCAAGCCGGACTTCGACGCGCTTCAAAGGAATAATGGTGATTCGCCCCTGGTTTTTTATCTTTTTGATATCCTTTGGTACAAAGGGTATAACCTTATGGATCTTGACTTGCTTACCCGAAAAAAAATTCTTTTTTCAGTGATCCCATTTAATGACGTGATAAAATTTAGTGACCATTTTGAAGAAGGTATGCGGCTTTTTCAATTGATGAAGGAGCAGGAGATGGAAGGCATGGTGGCGAAAAAGAAAAGCAGCATATACACTCCCGGCAAGAGAGGAAAAGACTGGCTGAAATTACCGACAGAAAAAAGGCAGGAATTCGTGATTGGCGGCTGGACGGAATCTGATAGCGGTTCTGCCTTTGCTTCCCTTCTTTTCGGTTATTATGAAAAGGGAAAACTTGTTTACCAGGGCCACGCCGGAGGCGGATATAAAGACAAGGATAAGGCGGAAATTAAAAAGAAGCTGCAAAGCATCGAGGTGAAAAAAAGCCCATTTGCCAATGAAGTAGATTCTGATCGCAAATTGCATTGGGTGAAACCGGAACTTGTCGCCAACATTAAATTCGCCACTTACACTGCATCAGGAAAGATCAGGAAGCCGGCGATTTTCCTTGGTTTCAGGACTGATAAAAATCCCGGCCAGGTGGTGGAAGAAAAAGCAGTTGAATCACCGGAAGGCCATCAACGGGAAACGTCAGAAAAGGACAACAGAGAAGAAAGCAATTGGGCCATTTTAGACAAGCAAAAAATCACAAGTAGCGATACATTTTTTATCGATGGGAAAGACGTGATTCTGAACAATGTGGAAAAGGAATTGTGGAAAGGCGTTGCCAAAGCCGACCTGATAGAATATTATCATTCTATCGCACCTTTTATTTTGCCTTATCTAAAAGATCGTGCTGAATCGCTCCACATAAAAACTTTGAAACCTACATCGCCAGGGCTTTATATCAAAGATATGGAGGGAAGGCAACCCGAATGGGCTGAAATATTTTCAACTCCGAGAAAACATAAGAAAAAAGGCAGGCGCGACATCATTGATTACCTTGTTTGCCAGGATGAGGCGGCGTTGCTTTATATGGTGAATCTCGGCTGCATAGATATCAATCCATGGACTTCTCGTGTCAGCGATTATTTGCATCCTGACTATATCGTAATTGATCTGGATCCAAGCGACGAGGATTTTAAAAAAGTGATTAAGACCGCTCTGGCGGCCAAAAAAATTTTTGATGATTTGAAACTAAAAGCTTTCCCTAAAACATCTGGAAAAACCGGGATGCACTTCTATATTCCCTGTGAAGGATTTTCTTTTCCGGAAGCAAGGATCATTGCTGAAAAACTCTGCAAGCAAATCCATAATGCCGCTCCTGAGATTACAACAACAGAAATTACCGTTTCTCAAAGGGGCAATAAATTGTATATCGATCCCAATCAAAACGACGAAGCTGATACTGTTGCCGCGCCTTATTCCGTCAGGCCTGCTCGGCAACCCACCGTTTCTACGCCACTCGAATGGAAAGAAATAAATGAAAAGCTGGATTTTAAAAAATTTGACCTCCATGCAATTCCCGAACGCCTGAAAAAGAAAGGCGATTTGTTTAAAGGGGTGTTGGATGAAAAAATTCGTAAAAGAAATACGCGAATTTTGAGAGGGTTATTGTGATGTCAACTGAGTGTTCCATATTGTTCAATAATCAACATTCCTTTTTCTTAACATTTTGGCAACTGCCTGGGATTTAGAATTGACATGGAGCTTTTCATAAATATGCCTGATGTGTGTTCTAATAGTGCTGATGCTAATGAAATATTTTTCCGCCAGCTTTTTATAACTTAATCCTTCGGTAAGGGAATGCAGGATTTCCGTTTCTCTTGTAGTCAGTTGAAAATCTTGTTTTAGATTAAGCGAATTGTTCTGGAACGATTCAATAACTTTTCTTGCAATGCTAGCCGACATCGGCGCTCCGCCATTGTACAACGATTTTATCGCTTCTATGATCTCCTCCGGCGCCGATTTTTTTAAAAGATAGCCGGAAGCACCAGCTTTTATCGCCTCGAAAATCTTTTCCTCGTCTTCAAAAACCGTAAACATCAGCACCTGGATTCCAGGCATATTTTCTTTGACGGTAGTCACCCCTTCTATGCCTGAAATATGTGGAAGGCCAATGTCCATCAACACAATATCGGGGGTGCATTTCTTCAACTCGCTGACAACATTCAAAAGGTTAGGTAAGGAAATAATGCACTGCATTCCATCCGACTGGCTAATGAGATGCGCCAGCGAAGTGCGCAAAGTGTTATTGTCTTCAACGAGGGCTACTTTGATCATCACGTTTTCCAACAGACTGCTTCTGGATCCGTATCCAAATTATTTGATTTTAACAAAAAACCGGATTGCCGTTCCGGCATTTTTATCGGTAATAATTTCGAGGCCGGCATTCATTGCCGCCGCTCTTTTTCTGATGCTATACAACCCATTGCCTGTTGGTATTATTCCTCCATCAAATCCCTTACCATTGTCTTTTATGAGGATAAATAACCGGGACGAATGATAATTCACGTCAATTTCAGCGACAGTGCAACTTGAATATTTCACCATGTTGTTGATCGCTTCCTTCATAATCAAATAAATATGCTGCCTGTATTCCATAGGAAGATGAATATCTTTTATGCCATCACTGATATGGATCCTGTAATTGATCTCCTTGGCTTCAAACAATTTCGCCGCGAATGTTTTTATTCTAAGGAAAAGGCTTTCCATAGAATCTTTGTGGGGATTAATGCTCCACACAATGTCATCCATCCGTTCCATAAGAGAAATTGAGATCTCCTTAATTTCATTGAGCATCTCTGATGGTGAGTCTTGATTTTGCTGTAGCGCCATCTCGCTTAAAATTGAGATAGAACTCAGTGTTGACCCGATGTCGTCATGAAGATCAAGGGAAATTTTGTTCCTTAATTTTTCTATCTTGAGAACCTGGTTCAGACGGTATTTGTAAAGCAAATAAAATAATCCGGCCACGGCTAAAAAAAGCAGGACGATAAACCACCAGGACTTCCAGAAAGGAAGGGCGATTTCAAAATTGAGTTCCAGAATTCTATTGGCACTTACGCCGTTGGTATTGGCGCCATTTAACAGCAAAGTGTAGCTTCCGGCCGACAAATTCGCGAATTCAATTTCGCCACGATTGCCCGCGAAGCGCCATTCCTTGTCGATTCCTTTAAGCCGGTAATAATAATGGTTGTTGAGCGGATTGTTGTAATCCGTCACTGCCCATTTAAAAATAAAAGTGTTCAGGTTATTACTGAAACGCATCTTTTTGGAAGTGTCAAAAACTACAGGCCTGCCATTGGCGAGCACTTCAGTCAGTATTATTTGGGGCACTTCATCGGCCGAATGCAAAATTTTTCCCGGTTGGAAAGTGGTGAGATATTCAGGACTTCCGAAAAACATCGATCCATTTTTGCGGCAATAAAGCGTTCCGTTCATGTCGTTGGTTATAAGGCCGTCTGTAGTCGTGAAGTGCTTATAAACTTTTGATTTCAAATTGTAGGCAAGCAATCCTTTTTGCGTCGCTGCCCATAAAATTCCGCTGCTGTCGATGGCGATAGAAGTAATGGCCTTATCGATTTCTACGGGCATTTCAATTTTTTCTAAAAGAAGGTCGTCGGGATTCCATTGAAAAATATGAGTGCCGGAAAATGAAAAGCAGGACCCCTTATAGCTGATGATTTCGGTAATCGTGTTTCTTTCTCCCAATTCTTTTGCAAAAGGTTTCGAGAAAGCATCGGCAGCGCGGTCATAAAAAATAATCCCCTCATCTAAATCGGCAAACCAGATATTGCCATTTTTATCCTCAACAGCATCTGTAATAACCAGTGGTTTTGGAACTCCGTTTTCGGTTATAAAATTATTGAAACGCTGGTGAACATTGCGATAGGAAGAATCCATTATCCAAATGCCTTGCCTCCACGGGAAAAACCACCAGGCATGTTGTTCATCTTCCAGCAAATTGGTGATGTAATTTCCGGAAGCGGTATTCTTCAAAAACGAGTTGTGGAATCGGATTGCCCCGCTAAAGAGACCGACATCGGCGATTCCTTCGTTAGTGGCCGCTTTTACAGAATCTGCACCGGCAAACGTGAGTGAAAGGCACGAAAGTGTTTCGCTGTGGAAGCCGGCGCCAAAATCGGCCGATTCAGTCAAATCAGCTGAATAAAGCTTTAAAAAATTTTTCCCTGCGCCGCCAACGAGCATTTTATTTTCCCATTCAAGGAGCGCTACGCCCTGGCCTGTTATCGCTTTTTGAAAAAGATGATGCCTGAATAAAACTTTGGCGGGATTATAGAAATAAAGCCCATTATGGGTTCCAATCCAAAGCCAGTTATCCTTTGAAGCGTAAAGGCTTTCCACCTGGTTTAACGATGAAAAATTAGCGTTAACCGGAAAATTGAAAAAGACACTTTTTAAAGGATCAAAACCTGAAAAATTACCGTTGAGCCAAAAAACATAATTCCCATCCGGCTGTTTCATTTCAGCAATGGAATGGATTTCCGGAACGGCGTCATACAAATAGGTGGCGATTTTTTTTGTGATCGGATCAAATTCCTTCAAACCCTTATCCCAGGTCCCGATCCAGATGTTTCCTGCATGATCTACAGACAGGCATGAGAAGAACGGAGAATAAAACGAATCATTTGTCGCACTGATCTCGTGAACGATCCTCTTTGTTTTTTTATCATAGCTCCACAGGCCGTTGGCACTCGTGATCCATAAAATTCCATTAGCATCGATGGCAAGGCCGGTAATGTTGTTGCTGCGTGTTGTAACCGATTTATCTTCCGGTAAATGTATGGCTGAGATGCTTTTGGTTTTCGGATCCAAAAAGAATATGCCGTTAAAACTTCCCACGAAAAGGCCTCCTTTGTCATCAACGGCAAGGGCGGTGATGAGGTCGTTTTTTGCCGGCATTTCACGTAAAGGATAAGCAGTAAATTTTCCCGATGTCCTTTCATAGGAATTCAGTCCCCGGCGAGTTCCAATCCAGATCAGGCTATTGTTGCCGCCTGTAATAGCTGTGATGTCATTATCAGTTATCGAGTTGATGTTTTCAGGGTCGTGCTTAAAAATGGTGATGTCCGAACCATCAATCAGGTTAAGGCCTGATTGCGTGCCAACCCACAAAAAGTTGTTCCTGTCTTTATAAATGCATTGGACATTATTATCGCTTAAACCATTTTGTTCGTTGATCGATTTTAGCACCAGTTGCTGGTCTTGCTGAGCTGATGTAATGGAAGGTCGTAAAAATAACAGGAGGAAAAGCAGGGGAAATATGTAAATATTAAAACTTCGCATCGGCGATGATTTTACTATTTTGGTGTAGCAAACGCATTTTTTTGATTTTTATTTCCGCAGCCATGGCGGGGAACTAATACCAGGTGTAGGTATGATATAATTCATCCCATTTTCGGTCGCATAATAAAAGTATTTCCCAGAAACAAATGTAAGAAGGTTTTTTCCCGAAACGTCAGGAAGAGCAAACGTACTTTTTTTGAAGATTTTTAGTGCAAGACCAGCCTATGCATCATTTTGAAGAACAAAGAAATGTTCGTTGCTTTCAATGCTTATTCATCGCTTGAATGACGAAGTTGTACTTTTATTGCAGGTTTCAAATTTAAACGCGTGCTTTCCAGATAATTTCCGGCGCGTTATTTTTCATTCCTGTATATCTCGATAGCATGAAAAGATAATCGCTGAGCCGGTTCAGGTATTTGATGATGAGGGGATCTACGTTGCCATCGTGGATATTGAGGTTTACAGCACACCTTTCTGCCCTTCGGCACACACAGCGCGCTACATGCATAAAAGAAACCGCCGGCATTCCCCCAGGCAAAATAAAATTCTTCATCGGTGGAAGTTCCGAATCCATGTTGTCCATTTCCTTTTCAAGGAGTTCTACATCGCTTTCATGAAGATCGGGAAGTTTCATTTTTGTGGCTTTCTGCGGATCGCATGCGAGTTCTGATCCAATAGTGAATAAGCGATCCTGTATTTCCTTTAAAATTGTTTTTGCATGATCATCTTCTGTAAAATCCGAGACAACCCCAAGGTAAGAATTCAATTCATCGACCGTTCCATATGCTTCAATCCGCGGGTCGCTTTTTAAAACCTTGGTTCCGCCAATGAGGCTTGTCTTCCCGGCGTCACCGGTTTTTGTATAAATTTTCATTGACATAAAAAAGCATTTTATTCAATTAAGAATTTTATTCACAACGATTAGCCTGTAAACTAACTTTCAACCATCAATTTTTTTTTCTTTAGCTCATCGGTCTCGATAATGCCGTCTTTAAGCCGGATAATCCTGTGTGCATAATGGGCTATGTCTTCCTCATGGGTCACTAAAATTACTGTATTTCCATCGGCTTGTATCTTGTCAAAAATGTTCATGATCTCGACGGAAGTTTTCGAATCAAGATTTCCTGTCGGTTCATCTGCAAGAATGATGGAAGGATTGTTCACCAGCGCCCTCGCGATCGCCACTCGTTGATTTTGTCCGCCTGACAATTCATTTGGCTTGTGATGGCTTCTGTCAGCCAGTCCGACCCTGTGGAGCATTTCGTGCGCGAGTTCGGTTCTTTGCTTCTTTGAAGTGCCATTATAGATTAGAGGCAAGGCCACATTTTCAGCGGCAGTGAGTCGCGGCAATAAATTGAATTGCTGAAAGACAAAACCTATCTCTTTATTGCGTACATCCGCAAGATCGTCGTCAGGCATTTTGCTTACATCTTTTCCGTTCAGGATATATTTTCCACCGGTAGGAGAGTCCAGGCAGCCCAGAATATTCATTAAAGTAGATTTACCGCTACCGCTAGGGCCCATTAATGCTACATATTCATTCCTGGAAATCTCAAGCGAGACGCCTTTCAAGACCTTTAATTCCTGCCTGCCCATGAAATAGCTTTTCTGAATATTTTCTAAATGGATGATTGAAGACATGAATTGTTAAATGTTGAATTTAGATGTTGATGTTGAATTGATACTTAGTTTGCAGTAAATCTTAAATCCATTTACTGTCATTTTAGCCTAGGCTCTTTCAGGCTTGATTGCAGAAGAAATATTTTCAAAGCTCACTAACCCCAAAATCCTAAACTCCTTTTATCACTTTTGGAACTTTGAAAAAATCATCATCATGCATGGGCGCATTCCTAAAAACCTCTTCCTTGCTAATTTGCCCTTTGACCTCATCTTTCCTAAAAATATTCGCGTTTTCACTGATATGAAGCAAAGGCGATACTCCCTCTGTGTCTAGTTCATTCAATTTATCGATAAAGCCCAGCATTTTTTCAAGGTCTTGTTGAATCTCCTTTTTTTCTTCTTCTCCAAACTCAAGCCGTGAAAGATGAGCGAGTTTGTCTATTAATGCTTTGTTGATCTCCATCCGCAAATATAATCTGCTTTGTGGTTTTAATCTTAAGCATAAATCCAATCATTCTTCCGCTTATCATTTATTTCGCGGCCTCTTCCGTAACCGTAATGTTTTTTAACATTCAAATTGTTCGTCTGGTAATTTTTTTGTGGCTGCGGCAGTACGGCTAACCTCTTTATTTTCCCCAGTTCTTCGTATGAAAACGAAAAAGTTAACCGCTATCTAAACATTAAATAGATACATGAAAGATCTGGCGGCTACATAACCCCCAGCGATGAAAATTATTATGTGGAAATCCATCCGCTAAAAAATAAAAAATATTCACATGAAAAAACGTATCGTAATATGGATAGTGTTTAGCGCTCTTCCAACTTTGATTTTCGGCCAGCAGGCGCGGCAAAATAATGGGCAGCCTGATGCATTTACCGTTGCAAATCATGAGGTAATAGGAAAAGTTGTGGCGGGTTCGTCAAATAAAGGAGTTGGATTTGCAACGGTTGAAGTATTGCGCGCTAAAGATTCGAGTGTAATTGCAGGTGTATTATCTAAAGACAATGGCGATTTTGCCATTGAGCAGCTTCCTTCAGGAAAATTTATATTGCATATTAATTATGTCAATTTCAGTGGCATTTATCATCCTTTCACACTTTCGCCCAAAAGCACCAGCGTAGATCTTGGAAACTTCAAACTCGCTTCAAAAGTAGTCACTCTGAAAGGTGTGACGGTAACAGCAACTACGCCTGCCTATACGATGGCTCTCGACAAAAAAGTTTTTGATGCTTCCAAAAGCCTTGTGAGTACGGGCGGAGATGCTACAGATGTTTTAAAGCAAATTCCTTCTGTAAATGTAGATATTGCCGGGAATGTGACATTGAGAAACGGAACGCCAAAAATCTATGTGGATGGAAAACAAACCTTATTGACTCTTGATGAGATTCCGGCGGAAAGTATTGATAAAGTAGAAATTATTACGAATCCCTCTTCAAAGTATGACGCCGAGGGCATGTCAGGAATCATTAATATCCTGCTAAAGAAAAACCGCAGGCCGGGAATTAACGGAACCCTGAGAGCTGGCGCTGATACTTATGGAGGGGCAAATGCGGGCGCGAATTTGAATGTTTATAAAAAACCATTCAATTTCACACTAAGCTATTTTTTGCATCAGCACAATCAGCCTTACACTTCTGATCTTACCCGTAATAATCTGATAGGAAATAACTGGCTTGAACAAAATACGGATGGAAAACGAACCGGCGCTTTTCAAATGGGCCAATTCGGGTTGGATTATTTTTTGAACAACAGGAACACCATCTCCTTTAACGGAAAGGTCGGCGGAGGAAACTTCCTCACCAAAGAAACCCTCAAAAGCGATTTTCTTGATAGCACTCTTAATTCTGATTCGACCAGCCAGCGCAGCACGTATAATAAAAATCATTTTCTCTTCCACTCGGAAGATCTTAGCTACAAGCATACATTTAAAAAAGAAGGGCACATTCTCACCGCTGATTTTAATCTCCAAAATTTTACCAACGGCGGAAACGGCAGCTATCAAACTTTATTTTTTGATAAAAATGGAAGCCTGATGCCGGGCACTTCCTTTCAAACCAATACCACCAATGGGAAAAGTTCCTATTTCACCAGCCAGGTGGATTATGTGAACCCCATAACCCAGAATACAAAACTGGAAGCGGGATTAAAAACAACACATCGGGACTACAACAGCACGTATGATGTTTATGATCTGGATTCAACCGGTTATGTTTTTAATAATTACCTCTCGAGCGATTATACATTTAAAGAAAATATTTACGCGGCATACATTCAGTTTTCAAGCCAGTGGCATAAATTAGGTTACGAACTCGGCTTGCGTGGAGAACAATATGATTATAGCGGAACGATACCTAGCAAATCGCTTATTTTCAAGCCGTCAGCCGACAAACCCGGATTGTTTCCCAGCGCTTTCTTAACTTATAAATTCACTGATAACGAGCAGCTCCAGGTTAATTATAGCCGGCGGGTGGAACGACCTTCTTTCTGGCAACGCATTCCCTATATCAATTTGTCTGATCCTCAAAACCTTACTGAAGGAAACCCGGATCTGAAACCACAATACACCAACTCTTTTGAATTGTCCTACAACCAGCTCTTTGGTCACGGCGCCAATTTCATGACAACCATTTATTTCAGGAATACGATCGACCAGATCACTACCTACACTGAACCATTCAATAATTCAAGAGATACGCTCATCAGCTATTCCATTAACGCCAACACCAATAATTCTTACGGAGCGGAGTTCACCCTGGCCACTCCGATTGTTAAATGGTGGAATATCACGGCCAACATGAACGTCTTCCAAACCAATATTTCAGCCAACGTAAAATCCGCTTCCTTCTCCAACAGCAAGTTCAGTTGGTTTGCCAAAATCAATTCCGACATGAAATTGCCGGCGCATTTCAGCATTCAAATAAACGGAAACTATAATTCACCGGTTGCCACTCCGCAAGGAACAATGAAGCAATTCGGTTATGTGGATCTTGGATTGAAAAAAGATTTTCTTAAGAAGAAAAACGCGTCCCTAATCCTTAGCCTTGCGGATGTTTTCAATACGCGTGAAAGAGAAAGTTCCTTTAATATTCCAGGTGTATTTATCCAAAATGAGATAGAAAAACGCGCTTCGCGATTATTAAGACTGAACTTTACCTATAATTTCGGAAAGACCAATTTTCAACTCTTTAAACGCAAGCAAAACAAGAGCCAGGCAAATCAACCGGCGGTGCCGGATCTGACTCCCGAGCAATAAAGTGTAGGTGGATTGGATAGAAAAAAGCAAAAATTTTATAAAGAAAAGAAGAAAGGCAATTTGGGGCTGTCGGCTTAAGATTCCAGGCTGATCTGCAGTTCCGGCTGTCGGTCAGTATCTTTCCCGCGACAGCTGCTGCATAGTCAAAACATTGCGCTGCGGGAAAGGATACTCGCCCACATCCGGCAGCTCCTCGGCTTAAGGTTCTTTGTTCAGCAAAAAAGGCAGTGTCCCAAAATTTTCATCAGCCTTCCTGCAAAAAAATAAAAAAGGTAAAAAGGTGTGTTTGCTGGCTTTAGGATGAAAAAAACGGGGGCGATATTTTTCAACTTCCTTTCTCCTACTCACTATCAACGGGCTCCCAAAGTTCAATCTTGTTGCCTTCAATGTCCATAATATGAACGAATTTACCATATTCAAATTCCTCGATGTTGTCAACAATAGTTACTCCTTCATTTTTAAGCTGCTCAACAAGTGCTTCTAAATTCTCAACTCTATAGTTGATCATAAAGTCTTTTTTTGAAGGTTCAAAATATTTTGTTGATTCATCGAACGGACTCCATTGCGTTGAACCTTTTTTTGTCGGGTCTGCATTTTGCCGCCACTCAAAATTTACCCCATACTGGTTGGTGTCAAAACCTAAATGTGTTTTGTACCATTCTTTCATTTTGCCGGAGTCTTTGCATTTAAAAAAAATGCCGCCAATTCCTGTTACCTTTTTCATTTTAGTTGGGTTAAAATATGATGTTTATCAAACATTGTTTTGAGAGTAACCATGACATATTGATTTCTCTAAAACTTATTAAAAAAACTAAAGTACAGCAATTGAACAAAAACATATAGAAGAATTTTAGCCATTACTAATCTATAGTTCATAACATAATCTTATCCCTAATGTTACATTTCCAAAATTTTCCGCTTTCTCATTGGCGTCGATTCTATCTCTTAAGCCTACTATAGTTACATCTACAGGCTGTTGCAGTTTATCACGATTTTTATCAAACTCTTTATTCAGCGTTGTAATGCTAATAAATCTCAAACCAACACCTGCATAAGCGTCAAACGAAAGTTTATTGCCAATTGTCTTTTTAGAACCAATTAAAACATTCATTCCTATTACTGATTTTTTTACCCCGAAATTGTCCTGCCTTGATTCTGAACTGTCATTTTGATAGTAATAACCTATTGCTGTGTTGTGGCATCCTTGTTATAAAATCCATTTACTGCAACGTAGGTCTTTTTAGAATATTCTTCTGGAGTAGAAATATAATAACGCACTTCAGTCTTGATTTTGAAACCTTTTGAACCAATGAAATTTGTATCTGCTGTTTCGTAATATCCCTTTCGGTATTTTATGCCAATCTCATTGTACAAACTTAATTTTTTAGTCAATTGAAATTCTAACCCTGCTTGTATGGTCGGGAAACTAAATTCATCAATTAAGCAAAGAGGACAAAACTCAAGTTTAGTTTTCGCATTTTGGCCAATACAATGAATCGAAAAAACTAAAAAGAAAAAAGAAAGAAAAGTCTTCATCGTTTGTTTCATGTATCGTGCAACTCAAAAATAGAGAACATTTTCTCCAACCCAAATAATATTCATATTTCCCGAATGAAGAAAATTTTAAGCCCTTGCAATAATATCCTGAGGCGGACTTCTTTCTCAATCATCTAACCCTTTTCCGTCAAGTATTTGCTGATAATATTTTCCAATTCTTGCTTCGCGTGTTTGGGATTGTTTGGCTTGATTGAAATAGAATAAATATCCTTTTTGTCGTCCCGGGGTAAGAGAAAAGAACGCTTTGTTCAATATTTGATCTTCGTCTAATGTTCGTTGAAATTCTTCCGGAACTGGATAATCAACCACTTTTTTCATTTCTATTTTCTTCCCGGATTTCTCAATTTCAATGGCTTCTTTGATGTAATCCTTAATCACAGATTTTAGCTTTATAATTTGGCTGGCATTGGTAAACCTGATTTGTCTTGCCGACTGCACATTTTCTGTCTGCTGAATTAAAATGCCTTGGGCGTCTTTCAGCAAGGCGCCTTTATGAAATAACAAGGGCGCAGTATTCTTTAAATCCGTGGATGAGAACGATGTTTTTTCCTTCAAAAGTATAACAAGGATGCATCCATTTATAATCTTCTTCAAGCGATTTATTTTCGCAAATGACTTCTCTTAACAAGTGAAATTCTTCTCTCCATTTTTGAGCTTTTTCGAAAAATTGTTCTGCTTGTGTGTTCATAAGTGTAAGTTTAATTTTTGTGAGTAATCGTAAATCCGGTACTCTTTTTTATAGCCGCATTATTTTAGTTTGTTTACGACTTCCTGTAGCCGGTTGTGAGCCATATTAATGCCTTGTGCAAATGGCATTTGAAGCAATTGATTTCTGAAATCAACAGACTTAAACACAATATGCATGGTGAGTTTACTCGTTTCTTCTGTGAGTCTTTCAAATTCAAGAAATTCAAGCTGAACAGGAAACGGTGTGTTTTCCATTTCAAATGTCCGTGTTATTTTTTGGTTAGGAATAAATTGGTGAATTGTTCCGTTTGCCCGAAAAACTACATTTCCATTGTGTGATGTTTCAAACGCATAGGAGCCATGTTTTTTATTTTCCAGTTTCAATACTTTCGTTCCCATCCATTGTTCTAAAATTTCAGGTGCTTCGTATGCTTTGAAAAGCAATTCCAAAGGCAGGTCAAATTCCCTTGTGATCAGGATTTCCTGCCTGCCATCTTCTGCATTGACATTTGTTTTTTGTTCCATTTTATTTGTTTTTATACTTTTTCATTACAGTTTCTAATTTATTGAATCTGTCATCCCACATTTTGCGGAATGGCTCAATATAATCGGCTATTTCCTTCATTTTTTGAGGATTAAGCTGGTAATAAATTTCCCGTCCGTTTTGTTTCGACATTAATAGTTCACATTCAGTCAGGATTTGCAGGTGTTTGGAAACCGTTGGCCGTGCGGTTTCAAAGTTGGAAGCAATTGCCCCTGCTGTCATCCCTTGCGAGGCAACCAATAGAAGTATCGCTCTTCTTGTTGGGTCCGCAATGGCTTGAAAAACGTCTCGTCTTAAATTCATCTATTTACTGTTTTTTTAAGTCCTTTTGGAAAATTATAGCCTTCGTTTATTATGAAGTTATTTGACTACAAATATAAACGTAGTTATTTAACTACGGAAATATTTTGGTAAAAAAATTGTCAGATATTGTTGATACGCCTCCTCATTTGCCAATAGGTTAGCCGTCCGTTCTTTTATCGACGTCAACATACTCCATAATGTCGCCAGGTTGACAATCCAAAACTTTACAAATTGCTTCCAATGTGCTGAAACGAATTGCTTTTGCTTTCCCTGTTTTAAGTATGGATAAATTGGATAAAGTTAAACCAACTTTGTCTGAAAGTTCATTAAGCGACATTTTTCGTTTAGCCATTACAACATCCAGATTAATTACAATTGCCATAGCTTAAACAGTTAAATCATTTTCAGTTTGCAAATCAGTTCCTTTTTTGAACACAAGAGCTAATAAGTAAATAACACCTGCAAAAAATAAGATTTCATTACCACTCCAATCGATTGGAACAGTTATTCCTTTTTTCAAAATCCATTCACAAAACTGATTCCCTATAATTGCAAGAATGCCCATTCCTAATGAAACATAACTAATCCTTAAAAAGGAATCGGCTTAATTCCTTACTAAATGGCCTCGATAATTTGAATTTCAAAAAGAATTTCACGATTAAATAGGCAATAAATGCTTTTAGTCCGGTTAGCGCGGTAAGTAACAAAACTGTAACAATATAATACAGCTTATCAAAGGAATATAAGTCAGACAAGTTCAGTCCTAAATATAAGTCACTTGCACCGGCTGGGTTCACAAAAAGGCTTACAATAAATGAAGTGAGTATAGCGCCCGTCTTGATGCAGAGGCCAATGAATGCTATCCAAAAAAGAACATTCATTATTTTCAATACATTGGAATTTGTTGTTGTCATTTTGATTGTTGATTTAAATATTATGTAGCAAATATCGAAAAAATTTATTGATAAACAATAAATATTACCTGAAATTCAAAAATAAAGTTTAAAAAGACGCGTTGTTTGTTAACTATCTGCCCATTTGATTCATCAAAAAAATTGCTGGAAAAGTAGAAGTGAAAATGAAAAAAGGTGCATGGCTCGTTTGCGCTAAATTTTAAGCTTCGGCCTCCGTTGCTTGCCCGATTTTATTTTTATCTTCGCCAACTTATGAATATGAAGAAAGAAGTTGTAATGAGTGGTATAAGGCCTACGGGATATTTACACCTTGGGAATTATTTCGGCGCCATTCGCAATTATGTCAAAATGCAGGATGATTTTGAATGTTATTTCATGGTCGCCGATTTGCATTCCTTAACCACCCATCCGGATACCAAAGAATTAAAATCGAATGTACAAAGGGTTTTAGCGGAAAATATCGCCTGTGGACTGGATCCTGAAAAAGTGGCTTTATATTGCCAAAGTCATGTCCATCAAACAGGCGAATTATACCTGTATTTAAATATGCTCGCTTATAAAGGCGAGCTTGAAAAAACAGTAACTTTTAAAGATAAAGCACGCCAGCATCCTGATAATATTAATGCAGGATTGCTCACTTATCCCGTACTTATGGCGGCGGATATTTTAATACACCGCGCTCAATATGTTCCCGTTGGGAAAGATCAGGAACAACATTTGGAAATTGCACGCACTTATGTAAACAGGTTTAATCATCGTTATGGTGAAGTTTTTCCGGAGCCTGTGGCCTATAATTTTAATGCACAGTTAGTAAAGGTTCCTTCCTTGGATGGAACTGGCAAAATGAGCAAAAGCGAAAATAAATTAGCCACTCTATACCTTGCCGATGAAGATGCGGACATTAGGAAAAAAGTCATGAAAGCCAAGACAGATCAGGGGCCTGAAGAAGAGAATTCAGCTAAGCCGGATTATATTGAGAATTTATTTTTGTTAATGAAATTAGTGAGCACAGAAGATACCGTGAAGCATTTCGAGGATAAATACAATGATTGTTCAATTCGCTATGGCGACATGAAAAAACAATTGGCGGAAGATATGGTGAATTTTATTTCGCCGATCAGGGAAAAGATTAACGCCATCCTCAAGGACGAAACCTATTTGCAAAAAGTGATGAAGCAAGGCGCTGAAAAATCCATTGCCAATGCGGAAGTTACCATGAAAATGGTGAGGGAAGCGATGCACTTACATTATTTCTGACATGAAAAAAAATAACTTCCGAATAAAGTTGCCGTATTGTTTTTATATTTACTTTTAATCACCTGCCGTCCGCAAGGTTGTATTCAATTGCAGAAATAAAAAAAATTAAAACCAGGAATGGCTAAATCAAAAAAACCAAAACACATAGCAATAGCGGGAAATATAGGCGCAGGAAAAACGACGCTCACCGAACTGCTGAGCAAGCATTACAAATGGATTCCCCAGTTTGAAGATGTGGATCACAATCCTTATCTGAATGATTTTTATGAGGAAATGCCGCGCTGGAGTTTTAACCTTCAGATATTTTTTCTCAATAGCCGCTTGAATCAGCTCCTGGAAATTCAGCGCGGAACAGAAACGGTTATCCAGGACCGGACAATTTATGAAGACGCGAACATTTTCGCCCCCAATCTTCATGATATGGGTTTGATGACCAAAAGGGATTTCGATAATTATTACACTTTTTTTGAAACGCTGAAAACCATGGTTCAGCCGCCGGATCTTTTGATTTATTTCAACGCTTCCGTGCCCACCCTCGTTGCTCAAATCCAGAAGCGGGGCCGCGAATATGAAGAAAACATCCGCCTCGATTATTTGAAAAAACTCAATGAATTCTACAATAAATGGATTGGCAGTTATAAAGAAGGCCCTTTGCTGATCATCGATGCGGATAAAAATAAATTCGCCGAAAACGAGGAGGACCTTGGCATCATCATCAACCAGATCGACGCGCAGCTCTACGGCCTTTTTTAAGCTTTTACTAAATGTGCAGCTTTGGTTCACTTATAAAGCCAAAGCCCAATGTTGCATTTTCTACAACAAAGGTGGACTTTTTCGTCACGCAGACGCGCCTTGTGAATAAAAAAAATCTTCAAAAAAAGTTTGTTTGCTGGTTTTTTTTCTTTGATTCAAAAGAAACAATCGTTTCAAAAGAAACAATCCCCAAAGGATGCCAGTGTTGTTCTGCGCGGTTTGGCGACTTTGTTTGTTTGCAAAAAAATCATTAAAAAAGTTTGTTTGCTAAGGGCCAAAAAAACAAACAACCCGTCTTTCGGCGGGTTGTTTTAGTGGTTTTTCCAATTTGTATTTTATTGCACTGTAGGCGCGGCGGCTAAAATTTCTTCATCAGCCTCGGCAGAGAATTTTTCAAAATTCCTGATAAATTGACGGCCAAGCTCTTTTGCTTTGGAGTCATATTCGTTCTTGTCTTCCCAGGTATTCCGCGGGTTTAAAACTTCCGCGGGAACGCCCGGACACTCCTTAGGCATCATGAATCCGAAAACCGGATGCGCTTCATATTCCACATTATCCAGTTTTCCTTCGAGTGCAGCGCTGATCATGGCACGCGTGTAGGACAGTTTCATACGTTTCCCAACTCCATAAGGGCCGCCGCTCCAACCGGTATTAATCATCCAGACATTTACCTGTTGCTTTTTCATTTTTGCACCAAACATGGCCGCATATTTAGCCGGATGAAGTGGTATGAAAGGCGCTGCAAAACAGGCGCTGAACACGGGTTTTGGCTCGTTAACGCCATCTTCGGTTCCTGCTACTTTTGCGGTGTAACCACTAATGAACTGATACATCGCCTGACCTGGGGAAAGCTTGCTTACCGGCGGCAAGATTCCATAGGCGTCAGCGGTCAATAAGAAGATATTTTTTGGAACATTTCCAATGGAAGGATGCAAGGCGTTGCTGATAAAATCGAGTGGATAGCTTACACGGGTGTTTTCGGTGATTTTCTTGCTCCCAAAATCTATTTTGTTGGTTCCTTCAATAAATGTGACATTCTCAACAAGCGCGCCCGGACGGATGGCATTGTAGATTTCCGGTTCTTTTTCTGCGCTCAAATCTATCGTTTTTGCATAGCAGCCGCCTTCGAAATTAAACACAGCATTCTCTGTCCAGCCATGTTCGTCATCTCCAATCAGTTTCCTTCCAGGATCGGCGCTCAGCGTTGTTTTTCCTGTGCCGCTCAATCCAAAAAAAACCGCGGTATCCCCGTCCTTGCCCATATTGGCTGAACAATGCATGCTCAAAACGTTTTTTTCGTGGGGAAGAATGAAATTTAAAATGGAAAAAATGCCTTTTTTAACTTCACCTGTATAAGCGGAGCCGCCAATGAGGATCATTCTTTTTGTAAAACTGATCAGCGTAAAGTTTTCCTGGCGGGTTCCATCGGTTTTTGGATCGGCTAAAAATCCGGGCGCATGGATGATATGCCAGTCGGGATTAAAGTTTTCGAGTTCCTCTTCAGTAGGCCTTAAAAACATATTGCTGGCAAACAAATTTCCGGAAGGCTCTTCATTAATGATCCTGATATTCAAACGGAAAGCCGGATCAGCGCATGCGTAAGAATCCCTGATCCAGATTTCTTTCATGCCAAGGTATTCGATAATTTTCCTGTAGATGCCATCAAAATTTTTTTCATCAAAAGGTTGATTGAAGTCATTCCAGTTAACAGAATCCGCGGTTATTTTATCCTTAACGATAAAACGGTCTTTTGGGCTTCTGCCCGTGAATTTTCCAGTAGAAATTACAAGAGCTCCGGTATCATTCAAAACACCTTCATTCCTTTGAAGGCACTGGTTAACCAATTCTTCAGGAGAGAGCTGGTAAAATGTATTTTCCGCAGAAGGCAAGCCTATGGAAAAGAGCAAATTTTTAGGAACAGCAAACATGGTTGGTACTGACATGAAGTTTTTAAATTTTGTTGATGTGGCAAAGTTAACCATTCAAACTTTCCATTTGTTTTGAAAATACCATATTTACTGTGCTTCTATTTGATTGGGAGCGTTTTATGCCTATTTATCTTTAACGAAAATTGAAAATATTTAAATAAAAATATAAAGGAATTGGCGATTCATTAAAAAGAATAAAAAGTTGAATTTTGCAATGTGTAATTTTTACATCGCATTCATTTCCCAAATCAAAAATATTTTATTCGTGTATATTGCAAGCCTAAATAATTTATAGGAACACTATTGCGAGGCAAATACAAATAAAACCACCGATACATGAAATATTTACCACTCAACCCTGAAATTTTTATTCAGAACCGCAAGCGTTTTGCAGCTCAAATGGATAAAAATTCCATAGCGATCTTCAACAGCAATGATGAGATGCCGGCGAATGGAGACGCTTTGTATCCTTTTGTCCAAAACTCAGACTTGTTCTGGCTTTCAGGAATTCAGCAACCTGATACGATGGTAATTTTATTTCCAGATAATCCGGATCCCAAATACCGTGAAGTGCTCGTTTTGGTTCGGCCGAACGAATTGAAGGAAAAATGGAACGGACACCTGCTCCGCGCAAATGAAGGGGAAGAAATTTCCGGCATGAAAACAATTGTTTGGCTCGATACCCTGGAAGGTCTGCTGCAGCCCTGGATCCATCAGGCTGATACCATCTATCTCAACACGAACGAAAATGATCGAAAGGCCAACGAAGTTCCTTCAAGGGATTATCGCTATGCCGCCGCGATGAAAAGCCGGTATCCGCTTCATAATTACAAGCGAAGTGCAAAGATCATGAAGGAGTTGAGAGCCGTAAAAACACCACTGGAAATTGAAGTAATTCAAAAAGCCATCGACATTACCGACAATACCTTCAGGCGTTTATTGAAGTTTATTAAGCCCGGCGTGATGGAATATGAGATCGATGCGGAAATAGCACATTCTTTCTTGTCGCAACGGGCAACTGGTCCCGCTTATGGAAGTATTCTCGCGAGCGGCGATAATGCCCGCATCCTGCACTATGTGGACAATAACCAGGAATGCAGGGATGGTGATCTGATACTAATGGATTTTGGCGCCAGCTACGGCAATTACAACGCCGATCTTACCCGTACTATTCCGGTTAATGGCAAATTTAGCAAAAGGCAAAAAACGGTGTATAATGCCTGTCTTGATCTTCATCATTTTTGCGCTTCGATCCTGAAACCAGGAATTTCGATAAATGATTATACAGAAAAGGTTGCGGATGAAGCGACTTCTATTTTTCAAAAAATCGGTTTGCTGACAAAAGCAGACATTAAAAATGAAGATCCGGAAAACAGAGCTTACCGGAAATATTTATATCACGGAATTTCCCATCATCTCGGATTGGATGTTCACGATTTGGGAACGAAAACAGAACCGGTAAAAGCAGGAATGGTTTTCACCATCGAACCTGGAATTTATATTGAAGAAGAACAAATGGGTGTCAGGATTGAAAATAATTTCTGGATAACAAAGAATGGAAACAAGGATCTGATGAAAAATATTCCAATCACGGTTGAGGAGATTGAGAGGTTGATGAAATAGCCTACAAACCTGAAGGGGGGAAGAAGAATTTACAAATAGCGGTAAGCTTTAATAAAAGAAATTGAGTTGATAAACATGAAACATAATTTAGACGGATTAAATCCCCCTTCCGGATTAGGGGCAATTCCCAACATTTTCACGCTTCTCAACTTGTTTTTCGGTTGCATGGCGATTGTCTTTGCGTTGCAAACGAATTCTGTTATTATTTACGTGAATGAGCAATATGCCAGCAGTTTCAATATTCCCGAAAAGCTTTCCTGGGCTGCAGTTTGTATTATTATCGCGGCAGTGATCGATTTTCTTGATGGATTTGTAGCACGGTTGTTAAAAGCGACAAGCGAACTTGGCAAGCAACTGGATTCACTCAGCGATGTAGTAAGTTTTGGTGTGGCTCCGGCGGTTCTCATTTTTCAATTGCTGAAATATAGCTATGCAAGAGAACCTCAGGGGTTGGATGTTTTTGTTATCTGGCTAGCGCCGGCATTTATTATTGCCTGCGCCGCAGCCTACCGCTTAGGAAAATTTAATCTTGATAATGATCAGCAATTTTCTTTCAAAGGAGTTCCTGTTCCCGCTGTGGGATTACTAATCGCTTCGTTTCCGCTGATTCTTCATTTCAATGAGATTGGGGAAGTGAATTCATTGATCCTGAATAAATGGTTTTTATATGTCCTCATCGTTGTGGTTAGTTACCTGATGGTTTGCAATCTTCGGATGATGTCGTTGAAATTTCCTAATCTGACTTTTAAAAGTAACCTGCCTAAAATTATTTTATTAGGGATTGCAATTCTTGCCGCCCTATTTTTGCAGTGGGTGGCGGTACCCGTAGTTTTTATCGCTTACATTCTATTATCATTATTTACACAAAAAATAAAACCCGAATGAATTTTGTAGCTGAAATAAAAATAATGCCATTGAAAGAATTGCTTGATCCACAGGGAAAAGCAGTATTGGGCGGACTTTCCAACCTCGGAATCAAAAGTATCTCCGATGTGCGCATTGGAAAGCATCTTCAGTTAAATATTGAAGCTACAACTACAGAAGAAGCCAGGGCCGTTGCCGAAGAAGCATCAAAAAAATTATTGGCGAACCCCGTGATGGAAGATTTCGAAATCACAATACGTTAATTGGAGAATTTTAATTTCATGAAAGAAAATATCTTGTCAAGAAAATTTGCATGCATAAAACCTGTCGGGACATTGTATATCTACGTGAAATTGTTTCATAGATCAAATTAAAATCATGCTTTACCTTGTTCCCACTCCTCTTGGCAATCTTGCAGACATCACTTTTCGTGCAATCGAAGTTTTGAAATCCGTTGATCTGATCCTTGCTGAAGATACAAGAACTTCGTCTAAGCTTCTCCGTTACTATCAGATCGAAAAGCCTACTTCCTCCTACCACCAGCATAATGAACATAAAATCCTTGGCCATTTGACGGAACAATTGGCTGCAGGAAAAACCATGGCTCTTGTTACCGATGCAGGAACTCCGGGAGTTAGTGACCCAGCGTTCCTGCTTGTCAGGGAATGCATTAAAAACGACATCCGGGTAGAATGCCTTCCGGGCGCTACTGCATTTGTACCGGCTTTGGTCAACAGTGGCCTGCCCATGAACCGTTTTTGCTTTGAAGGATTTTTGCCCCTGAAAAAAGGACGGCAAACTTTTTTGAAAGCGCTGGCAAACGAACAAAGAACCATGATTTTTTATGAAAGCCCGATGCGGCTGGTAAAGACATTAAAAGATCTTATCGAATATTTCGGGGCTGACCGGCAATGCTCCGTTAGCCGGGAACTGACAAAAATTTATGAAGAAAATAAAAGGGGATCCTTGCAGGAAGTGCATGACTATTTTAATCCAAAAGCTGTGAAAGGGGAAATCGTGATTGTTGTGGCGGGCAGAGTTTAGAGTTAGGAGTTGTAAAATCGCGGATCATCGTTATGAGTTAAGATGGTTGTCCCATAAAATAGGCTATGCTCTTCCCCATTGATTTAGGAAGTTTAGAATTATTTCTCTCAAAAGTCCAGCCTTTGAAAGGGCGCTCATTGTATTGGGTTTAAGAGAGTTTTAGAACATTCAAAATTCAAAATCAACATAACATGAAATCTCACTCATTATTTTTCACGGCGTTGTTATCTTCAGTTTTTTCTTTTGGTCAGATCAGGCAGGACTGGAATGCCTTTGCACAAAGGATTGATGTGAGTAACTATCAGGGAAGGAAATTCCATTTTCAGGCTGCCGTTAAAGTGAATGCAGGCGATCCCGGAGCCCAGGGCGCGTTGTGGGCGAGAATTGACAAGAAAGATAAAAAGATGGGTTTCTTTTATAACATGGCCGATAAGCCTATTCGTTTAAATGAATGGAAGGTATATTCCATTGATGGCAAAATTGACCAAGGCGCTGAATGGCTGAATATTGGCGGTCTGTATTATCGAAATGGAGTCTTTTCTTTTGATGATTTTAGATTAGATATCGAAAACGAAAACGGCGGATGGACGCCGGTTAGCCTTTTGGACCCCGGTTTTGAAGAGAATGCAAATGATTCAAATTTTGCCTGGAAACCCTTTTTCAAACGGGAAGGCTTCACGGAAAAGATTGCAACTGGCAATTCCTTTGAGGGAAAAAGTTTTTTTGAGATAACCGGAAAAGGCTTCGCAGAAACGATAAGCTATGGTGATAATCCCGCTGCCGGAAAATTTGCACAGGTGAATGGAATCAGTCTTTATTATGAAACGTACGGTTCCGGAGCACCGCTTTTGCTTCTTCACGGTAACCGCAGTCCTATTAACTCTTTTTACAAGCAAATTCCAGCCTTATCCAAAGTTTTTAAAGTAATCGCCGTTGATACACGCGGCCAGGGAAAATCAACCGAAGATGGAAAATCTTATACGTATGATCTTTTCGCTGAAGACATGAACGCTTTTTTAAATTACCTGCATTTAGATTCCGTGAATATTCTTGGCTGGAGTGATGGAGGAAACACGGGCTTAATCATGGCGATGAAATATCCTGAAAAAGTAAAACGCCTTGTCGCCATGGGAGCAGATGTTTTTATTGATAATACTGTTGTTGATAAGTGGGTTTTTAATGAAGTAAAGAAGCAATTGAAAGAATTTGAAAAGGATACTTCCTATAATTCCAGAAACAATTGGCGGCTTGCAAACCTTTTGATTACCGAACCGCAACACACTTTTGAAGAATTAAAAGCCATACAATGCCCTGTGCTTGTGATGGCTGGAGAAAAAGATATTATTAAGGAAAACCACACCCGGGGAATTGCCGCCCATATTGCTGGTTCCACCTTATTAATCGCTGCAAAGCAAACCCATTATTTTCCACAGGAAAATCCTGAATTGTTTAACAAAACGGTTATTGATTTTTTAGAAGGGAAAGCATCTTTTGCAACTAAAAAACCTTAAAAAAGGTTCGTTTGGAGAAAGAGTTCAGCGGATATAACCAGAAATGTTTCAAAAGTATTTAGACCATCTTTATTTACTAAAATGGTCCAAAGGCTTATGTGTTAATATTAGATGTTATGCTAACAGTAAAGGGAGTGAACTATTTAATAATTAAAGTTGGTATTAGACAGAATTGACGATTAATTATAAAAAAAAAGTCCGTTTGCTTCAGCTTTCCAACATGCATTTGCTTAATGTAGAATGGGAGAATTTTTCTTGGCGATGATAATCATCCTTGGCGATTTTTTTACGTGGTAATCCCCAAAATCATAATCCCCAAAAACTTCCTGGATCTGCAGATTATGATAGGCAAACATATCTGTAAAATCTCCTAAAGAAAACTTTGCAACTTTTTCCTGATGAACAATCGGCTGTTCCAGCGTGTCATCCTCAACAACGATTTTCTTATAAAAATGATCTTCATCAAACCATTTGGTAATGTAATAATTCACTCCTTCAATTTCTATGTCCGATTTATGAACCTGGTGATCTTCCGCAAAATGCACATTGAGATAATCGATCACAAAAAGTCCATTGGGCTTTAGGGACTGCGCAATGGTTCTTATGGAATTGTCATGCTCACGCTGCGTGTTGAAATAACCAAAGCTTGTAAAGAAATTAAATGCGAAATCAAAATAGTTGATGCGGAAAGGCAGCCGCATATCATGAGTAAAAAAATGAAGATTGTCGTTTTCAGATTTTTTCGCTTCAAGAATGCTGTCTTCAGAAAGATCGATGCCGGTGACGTCAAATCCTTTTGATGCCAGTTGAATGGAGTGACGACCTTTACCGCAGGCTACATCAAGCATGAAAGATCCTGGCGCGGGTTGCAAATGAGCAATCAGTTTATTGATAAAATCAGCGGCTTCGGATTCATCCCGCTTGAAATATAATTGATGATAATAAGGTGAATTGAACCATTCTTTGAACCAGGGTTGAGATTCCGACATCAGGATTTTTTGCGCAAAGGTAAAGGATTGAAGGAATAGGTGGAATGTCACATTTTTCGCTTTTGCTTATTTACTGATTCCAAAAATTAAATCTTTGTCTTTAGATGGAATTCAATAAATTCGTGTATAGCCTTATAATTCACTTTTGAAGTGTTTCAAAACAATTAAATTTGCACCTTTAAAAATTAGATGTGGCACTCATAAAAAGTATTTCTGGTATCAGGGGAACCATTGGTGGTGAACCCGGCGCAAACCTTACTCCACTGGATATTGTAAAATTCTCTGCTGCTTTTGCATCTTCCTTAAACAGTGGATCTAATAAAACTATTGTTATAGGCCGCGATGGTAGAATAAGTGGAGAAATGGTGAGCGATTTGTGTGCAAACACGCTCATTGCGTGTGGATTTAACGTAATTGACCTCGGGCTTACAACCACTCCCACAGTTGAAATTGCGGTAAAAGCTGAAAAAGCCGCAGGTGGCATTATACTTACAGCAAGCCATAATCCTAAAGAATGGAATGCGTTGAAACTTCTAAATGGTGAGGGTGAATTCATCAATGCAGAAGCTGGCGAAAAAGTACTTGCTATTGCTGAAAATGAAAATTTTGTGTTCGCAGATGTGAATCATATCGGGCATTACAGAAAAGATGATTCCTATCTTGAGAAGCACATTGAAATGGTTCTGAATTATGATTTAGTAGATGTTGCGGCAATTAAAAAAGCGCAGTTCAAAGTCGTTCTCGATGCCATCAACAGTTCGGGAGCCATCTATATTCCGGCGCTTTTAAAAGCGTTGGGTGTAGAAAAGGTCATTGTGATTAACGAAGAGGTCAATGGAAAATTCGAACACAATCCGGAACCGCTTCCCAAGCATTTAACAAGCCTCAGCAATGAAGTGAAGAAACGAAATGCTTCTCTTGGTATTGCCGTCGATCCGGACGTTGACAGACTTTGCTTTGTTTGTGAGGACGGCAGCATGTTTGGCGAAGAATATACTTTGGTAGCCGTTGCAGATTATGTTCTCAAGCATAGAAAAGGAAATACGGTCAGCAACATGTCTTCCACAAAATCACTCAAAGAAATTACCCATAAACATGGCGGCGAATATTTTCCCTCAGCCGTTGGCGAAGTGAATGTGGTCAATAAAATGAAGGAAGTGAAGGCAGTAATAGGCGGAGAAGGAAACGGCGGCATCATAGTTCCTGATTTCCATTATGGACGTGATGCGCTGATTGGCATCGGTCTCTTTCTTTCTCACCTTGCTCATTCCAAAAAAAGTATTAAGCAATTGAGAGGCTTTTATCCTGATTATTTTATTTCAAAAAATAAGATCAGTCTGGAAAAAAATGTGGATGTAAAGGATATTTTCAGGAAAATAAAAGACAAATACAAGAATAATCCCATCAATACTGAAGATGGATTGAAGATAGAATTTGACAACGATTGGGTTCATTTGAGAACAAGCAATACGGAACCTATTTTAAGAATTTATTCAGAAAGTAATTTTGAAACTACTGCTGAAAATATCGCTAAAAAAATCATGAAAGATATTCATGAAGCCATGTAATGAATGCTCACCACAATCTTCGGAATCAGCTAAGCATTTAATTAAATAACGCTAAACCTATAAGCCAATAAACCGTATAAAAAAGATGGAAAGAATTTATTTTGACAATGCTGCAACAACATCTCTGGATCCTGAAGTTTTTAAAGTGATGTTGCCTTTTTTTACAGAAAAATTTGGAAATCCTTCCTCCATCTATTCCTACGGAAGGGAGACAAGGATGGCTATTGAAAGCGCAAGGAAATCAGTAGCTAAAATTTTAAATGCCCATCCTGCTGAAATTTTTTTTACAAGCGGCGGCACTGAAAGCAGTAACACTGCAATTAATGCGGCGGTTCATGATTTAGGATGTAAACACATTATCAGTTCGCCGCTTGAGCATCATGCTACCTTGCATTGCGTTGAACATTTGGCTAAAAGCTGCAAGGCCAAATTGTCTTTTGTGAAAGTGCTTCCTAATGGGCATATTGACTATGATGATTTGGAAAAATTATTGAAAGAAAGCAAGGAAAAGTGCCTCGTCTCATTAATGCACGCTAATAACGAAATTGGAAATATTACGGACATTGAAAGGGTTGGAAAGCTATGCAAAGCACACAACGCTATTTTTCATTCTGATACGGTGCAAACTGTAGGACATTTTCCTTTTGATCTGCGGAATTTGCCGGTACATTTTATTACCGGCGCCGGCCATAAATTCCATGGCCCAAAGGGCGTTGGTATTTTATATATCAATGAAAATATTAAAATTAATCCATTCATTAACGGTGGCAGCCAGGAAAGGAACATGCGCGCCGGAACGGAAAATATATACGGAATTGTAGGCTTTGCCAAAGCGCTGGAAATAGCTACTGAAGAACATGAGAAAGATAGCTGTTACATTAAAGAAGTAAGGGATTACATGAGAACTAGCTTGCTGGAAAACATTCCAGGAGTTTATTTTAACGGCGACCATGACGGAAACTGCCTTTACACTGTTTTAAGTGTGGCATTTCCGAAAACTGAAAAATCAGAAATGCTGCTGTTTAATCTCGACATTCACAATATTTGCGCTAGTGGAGGAAGTGCCTGCACATCAGGCGTTGAAGTAGGAAGCCATGTTATCCGCGCTATTTCTCATAACCCAAACCAGGTTACGGTTCGTTTTTCTTTCAGCAAATACAATACAAAAGAAGAAGTGGATGAAGTTGTGGAGAAGCTAAAAGAAATGATTTAAGCGAATGTGAACTGAAGAATCTTAGGTGATCTTAAAAACAGAGTTGCCAAACTTTCAAAGTTTGGCAACTCTCAAAAAATTCTCTTAGCTCATTTTAAATCCTTCTAAAAATTTAGTTGTAAAGTTACCCTTTCTGAAATCTTCATTTTGCATCAGTTGCTGATGAAAAGGGATGGTTGTTTTAATTCCTTCAATTACATACTCACTCAGCGCCCTGCTCATGGTGTCTATCGCTTCATCGCGTGTTTGAGCCATGGTAATCAGTTTGCCGATCATACTGTCGTAATAGGGTGGAATTACATATCCAGCATAGCAATGGCTATCAACGCGAACCCCATGACCGCCCGGTTGGTGAAGAACGGTGATACTTCCCGGAGAAGGGCGAAAATCATTGTAGGGATCTTCAGCATTAATGCGGCATTCAATGGCGTGCATTTCCGGATAGTAATTTCTGCCCGAAATTTTATCGCCTGCTGCAATTTTTATTTGTTCTTTGATCAGGTCGTAGTTAATAACTTCTTCTGTAACACAATGTTCCACCTGGATACGGGTGTTCATTTCCATGAAATAGAAGTTGCGGTGTTTGTCAACCAAAAATTCGATGGTGCCAACGCTTTCATAATTGATCGCCGCTGCCGCTTTTATAGCCGCCTCACCCATTTTCTCCCTTAAATCAGGTGTCATGAAAGGGGAAGGAGATTCTTCAACCAATTTTTGATGGCGGCGCTGTATAGAGCAATCGCGTTCGCTTAGATGGCAAACGTTTCCAAACTGATCTCCTGCTATCTGGATTTCAATATGGCGCGGTTCTTCCACAAATTTTTCCATATAGATGCCATCATTTTTAAATGAAGCGGCTGCTTCCGCTTTTGCATTTTCAAAAGCTTTTTCAATATCCTTTTCTTCCCAAACCACCCTCATTCCTTTACCACCACCGCCGGCAGTAGCTTTCAGGATAACAGGATAACCTACTTCAGAAGCGGATTTTTTTGCATGTGCCACGTCTCTCAATAATCCTTCCACTCCGGGAACCACAGGCACTCCTGCTTTTATCATGGTTTCTTTTGCCGTGATTTTATCACCCATGGAATTGATCATTTCAGGCGTTGGGCCGATGAATTTTATTCCATGATCGCTGCAGATTTGTGCAAATTTTGCATTTTCTGCAAGAAATCCATAACCCGGATGAATTGCATCGGCATTGGTAATTTCAGCTGCAGCCATAATATGCGGAATATTCAGGTAACTATCTACGCTTGCCGGTTTACCAATACAAACTGCTTCATCAGCAAATTTTACGTGAAGACTATCTTTATCGGCAGTGGAATAAACGGCAACCGTTTTAATGCCCATTTCTTTACAGGTACGAATAATTCGTAGGGCAATTTCTCCCCGGTTGGCAATTAATATTTTTTTAAACATATTTTTTAAATTTGCAATAATAAGTAAAACTTAGCGCGATGAATAATTTTATTTCGGATTGAAAATCAACTCCTAAGCTGGTTCTACCAAAAATAAAGGCTGATCAAATTCAACAGGAGATGCATCTTCTACCAAAACTTTTACAATCTTTCCTGATACTTCACTTTCAATTTCATTAAAAAGTTTCATGGCTTCTATTATGCAAACCACTTTGCCTGCAGCCACTTCATCACCTACGTTTACAAAAATCGGTTTGCCCGGGCCGGACTGACGGTAGAAAGTTCCGATCATCGGGCTTTTTATCGTTAATAAATTTTCTGTTTTAGGAGCGGCTGATCCTGATGCTTCCTGAGAAGGAGCGGGAGCTGCAGTTGGCAGGCTGATTGGAGCAGCTTGCATGGGTGCTTGCTGAACAACGGGAGAACCAAAATGTTGGACTGGTTCTTTCTTTTGCTTTATGGTAATCTTAAAATCATTCTTTTCAATGGTAAGTTCACCGATATTGCTTTTGTTGACAAGCTTTACAAGCTCCTGAATTTGTTTAATGTCCATATTGGAAATATTATGATTTTTGGTGGAAAAACGGGCGGCTAAGATACTTCATAAATTGATATCTGAATATTGATAATTGAAAAGGAATCAATCTATCAATCTATCCAATCTATCAAAACCATCTCAACTAAATTAAACTCAATTATCTTAACTCTTTCCACGTATTCGCCGGTTTTTGTATTGACTCTGATCAGTTCTCCTTCATTCACAAACAAAGGAACGTTTACAGTAGCGCCTGTTTCAACAGTAGCAGGTTTTAAAGTACGTGTGGCAGTATCTCCTTTTACACCAGGCTCACTGTAAGTAACAAGCATGACAATTTTATCCGGAAGTTCAACTCCCATTGGCAGATCCGTTTCAGTATTTATTAAAACTGAAACTTCCTGCCCATCTTTTAAAAATTGTGGTGCATCTACCATTGCAGGTGGAACCGAAATTTGTTCATAGGTTTCGGTATCCATGAAAGTATAGCCGGTATCATCTTTAAATAAAAACTGGTAAGGCTTTTTTTCAACTCTTACCGGAAAAATGGTTTCTCCACTGTTCCAGGTTTGTTCAATTGTGCGGTTATTATCAACGCCTTTTAATTTCGCCCAAACTTTTGCAGCGGCACGGGCAGTTTTATTTTGTCCAAATTCAATTACAGTGTAGAGGTTGCCGTCAATCTTTAAGATCAAGCCGGTTCTTACGTCTGAAGTAGTTGCCATAAATTTTTTTTTAAGGCGTCAAAGGTAATTTTTTTTCTTTTTTCTTTTTGAAGAATATGAAAAGATTATCCATTGGGTAAAATCCTATCCTGGATTTTAATCCCCGCAAAATTTCCTCCTGCAAGGTTTTATCCACATAGAGTTTGCAATAGGAAAAAAATGAGATCTGATTCCTATGCTCCTTCACCTATTTATATATGCTTATTGTCTCTCTAAGTTAAAAATGACATTTGGTGAAAACAGAATGCAATACGGGCGCAAAGTTTGAAGCCGATTCTCACTTAACCGATTAAAATAAAACCGATGAGCTTACACAAGAAAATTTCCGTTCTTTTGATATCCTGTTTTTTTATTGCTGGCGTTTGCTTCGGCCAGCAGATTATTCCAAGGCCAGTGATGAAAGATAATGTAACAATGCTGGAACAGATGCAAAATATAAAAAGGGAAAACCGGAAGGAAAAATCAATGATGCATAAGTTGGAACGCATTTCAAAAAACACCTTCGACCAGTTCAAGGCCAACTTCCCGCAAGCCAAAAATGTATCGTGGACGATTACCGACAATTATAATGAGGCAGATTTTTCGCTTGATGGCTATTGCATGGCTGCGTTTTTTGATTCTGAAGACAACCTGGTAGGTGTAGGGCAATTAATTTCTTATGAACAGCTACCCAAAAAAGCAATTGAAAACATCGGAAGGCATTATGGCGGTTATTCAATTCAAAAAGTAATTCGCTACCAGGATTGCCAAAGCGCCAATGAATTGAATTTGTATGGTTCCTCTTTTGAAAACAAGGAATATTTCGCATTTTTAAAAAATCCAAATAAGCTGCTCGTTTTGAAAATCGCGCCCCAGGGAAATGTTTCCTATTTCAGTGATCAGAATGTTATTGAAAATTAAAAGCTGATAGTGCTCCTAACCTACGGCTCTCTTAAAATATTTCTTAATTCGGCTAAATTTTACGGACAAATCCTAAAGGTTAACTTTGCACCAAAAAAATGAATAGAAAAGCCCTTTCCTCCATTCCTCTTTCTGTTCTGGATCTGGCTACTGTTATAGAAGGTAACACTCCTGCCGATACTTTTGTGAAGAGCCTGGATCTGGCGCGGCATGTTGAAAAACTGGGATATCACCGGTACTGGCTTTCAGAGCATCATAACATGATCAGTGTTGCCAGTTCTGCCACCTCCGTTCTTATTGGATACATTGCCGGCGGCACTTCTACCATCAGGGTTGGCTCCGGCGGAATTATGTTGCCGAACCATTCTCCTCTGGCGGTTGCAGAACAATTTGGAACGCTTGAATCGTTATTTCCCGGAAGAATTGATTTGGGATTGGGTCGCGCTCCGGGAACCGACCAGTTAACGGCGATGGCTTTGAGGGGAGACCATTTTAATAATGCACAGGAATTTCCTCAAAATGTTTTGAAGCTGCAAGCTTATCTTTCAAAAGAAAATGCGTCTTCAAAAGTTAGGGCGATTCCAGGAGAAGGACTTGAAATTCCTTTGTGGATTCTGGGTTCAAGCACCGACAGTGCGCATCTTAGCAGCCGCTTTGGGCATGCCCTATGCGTTCGCCAGTCATTTTGCTCCAGCTCAATTTTATGATGCAATAAATATATACCGCAAAAGGTTTCAACCTTCCCAATACCTGCAAGAACCTTACGTGATGGCCTGTGTAAACGTTATTGCGGCCGATACTGATGCAGAAGCTCACTTGCTGGCAACTTCCTTATATCAGATGTTCATGGGAATTGTCAGTGGCCACAGGAAGCTGCTTCAGCCACCAGTTAAAAATATGGATGTTGTTTGGAGCGAATATGAACAGCAAATGATCCAACAAATGCTGTCGATTTCCTTCATTGGAAGTCCTGAATCAATCAAAACCTCAATGGAGAAGTTTCTCGAAGATAGTCAGATAGACGAGATCATGGCAATATCAAACATTTTTGATCACAGCGCGAGAATTTATTCATATGAATTATTAGCGAAGCTGATGGGAAAAAAGAAGTAATGAAAAACTGAGAAAATATGTCTGGATTTTTTTTCTATAATAATTAACTGTTTTATAAATAGTTAGAAGAACTTCTCTTCACGTTTAAAATTATCTTCGCCTGTCTTAAAAATTAGATTTGCAACTATGGAGGCGATTTTTGAACTACTAAAACAATTAATTAACCCGGATTGGATCATGGCTCATGGCGGATTATTTTTGATCGCCTTTATCATTTTTGCCGAAACCGGCTTGTTCATTGGTTTCTTTCTTCCGGGAGATTCTCTGCTGTTCATTACAGGAATGATTATCGCAGGCGCGAAAACCAATCCCATTCCTTTTGAAAGCCATCCGCTAAATCTTATTTTCTGGATCATCCTGCTCACCGTTGCCGCCATTATCGGCAATCTTGTTGGCTATTGGTTTGGGAAAAAATCAGGCCCGCTGCTTTTTGAACGAAAGGAAACCTGGCTCTTCAAAAAAAAGCATTTGCAGAATGCGCATGATTTCTACGAAAAAAGAGGCGGAGCCGCCATCATTATTGCACGGTTTTTACCCATCGTGCGCACTTTTGCTCCCATTGTTGCCGGAGTAGTGCACATGACCTTTAAAAAATTCTTTTTCTATAATATTATTGGCGCTGTACTTTGGATCGCCAGCTTAACCTCCCTCGGTTTTGTCCTCGGAGAAAATGCGTGGATTAAAGAACATCTCGAATGGATCATCATTGGATTGGTTCTAGTGACAACCGCTCCGGTTGTTTTCAAAATGTTTTTCCATAAGAAAAAGCCAGTCTTGCAAGTCGTGGAAAAAAAAGATGAAGCCGCCGCTTAGGTAAATATTTTGGAAAAAAAGGTCGTTTGCTAACGAAATGTTCATCAGGAATAGCGAACCGCTAACCATCTTGAAAAAAAGTCCGTTTGCTGTTTTTTTTGATTAAGACAAATGGTTTTAAAATTTTTAGGGCTGTCTGTCATCAGTAAAAAGAGCTGCAAATAATCTTTGAAAAAAATGCGTTTGCTTGCCGCTTTTCCCATAATCGGATTCCATATGGACTTCGTATCTTTTATTTCCATCGGTAACGTTATCTGCATCCACCGTAACTACGTTTTCTTTCACATTTTTATCAATAGCCGCTTAGGTAAATATTCCTGGAAAAAGGTCGTTTGCTAACAAAATGTTCATCAGGAATAGAGAACCGCTAACCATCTTTAAAAAAAGTCCGTTTGCTGTTTTTTTTAATGAAGACAAATGGTTGTTAGAATTTTTAGCTGTCAGTCATCAGTCAAAAGAGCTGCAAATAATCTTTGAAAAAAGTGCGTTTGCTAATTACTGTTATTGCTGCCTGAAAATTACCGTGCCGCTTTTCCCATAATCGGATTCCATACGGACTTCGTATCTTTTATTCCCATCGGTAACGATCATCAAAGCTGTGTTGGGAGGAATGGTGCCAAGGTTATCGGCATACATCGTAACTACGTTTTCCTTCACGTTTTTATCAAGGGCGAGCGTCAGTGAAATGGGTTTGTCGCTTAACATTTGATGGGATAAAACTATTTTACCGTTATAAAAAACGGTGATGGAATCTCCGTCAATTTCGCCATTATCATAAAAGTCCAATCGGAAAGTTGGCTGTTCGATGGTGATAGTTTTTACAACCTCTTTCCTGCGGTTTTCATACTTGGGAAATTTCGGAGTAAGGGTAGTGCTGTTTTTTATTTCGGGTTGTGTAATAGGTGTTTCGCTGATAGGCGAGTCACTGATCAAAGTTTGTTTTTTTTCAATGCCTGGTTTGGGTTGTTCTGTTTTGGCAATTGCATAAGCGGGTTTCTTTGGCGCTGCCTGTATGGGTTTTTTAGGCGCTTCAGCAAGCGCTTTTTTGATCTCAGGTTTTTTTAGCGGAGCCTTTGATGCAGTAGTTTTTACCGGAGGTTTTATTCCCAGCGGAATCCTGTTTACGACCCTTCTTGTAAGTTCCGTTGTGCCGCTGCCGCAGCCTCTTCCCTGGTTGGGGGCAGGAACCCAGGTGCCACGCAAAATTTCCATGTCGGCACTGTCTTTTACATAGTGAAGCCTGTGAGTTTGGAAACAATTTTGAAAGTCGGGCGGAGTGTTGAACTTTGTCCTTTCGATTTCGGTTACCACGATGTCATTCGTTTCGCGATCGAGTGTGCCGGTGAGCCTGCAAATCGTATAATATCTTTTGTTTCCCTCGGTGAAATAAGTATAGGAATATCCTGAAACACTTGATCCTTCCGTGGTTAATTCCAACACATAAGCGATCCCGCTGATATCGAGCGAAAATCCGTTTACGTTTTCATCAAAACCTCCTTTCCACTGCCCATTGAAATTGACCTCTTTTGCTTTTTGTGAGGAGTAGGCCCGGGTAGAATATTTTTTTGCGGAAGGTTTTTGAGCATATAAGCCGCAGTAGGCAAATAGCAAAAGGAACAATGTAAAAACTCGCTTCATCCTGCCTTATATTTTATCATTCAAAATTAATTGTTATTAAAACGATATCCTTTCAAAGGAATAGCATCTTTGTCTAATACTTCGTTAAATTTGCTGCTCAAAACAATAAACAAAACCTGTTTGATTTTTTAGAATATGAATATAACTTTTCCTGATGGCGCTGTAAGACAGTATGAGCAAGGAGCTTCAGCATTGGACATCGCCAAATCAATAAGCGAGGGCCTGGCGCGCAAAATTCTGGCGGCCGAAGTTAACGGTGAAGTGTGGGATCTTTCCCGGCCAATCAACAATGACGCCACTATTAAATTCCTGACATGGGAAGACGAAAAAGCAAAATCAACTTTCTGGCATTCATCTGCCCATCTCATGGCCGAAGCGGTTGAAGATACTTTTCCTGGGGTGAAATTCTGGATAGGTCCGCCGTTGGAAAAAGGATTTTATTATGATATAGATTTAGGAGACAATGTGATAACTGAATCTGACCTGGGGAAGCTTGAAAAGAAAATGGCCGAGCTCTCAAAACAAAATAATTCTTTCATCAGGAAAGAGATCTCAAAAGCGGATGCAGTGAATTATTTTGAAGAAAAGGGTGATGAATATAAACTTGATCTTCTCTCCAACCTTGAGGACGGAAAAATTACTTTTTATACTCAGGGAAAATTTACCGATCTGTGCCGCGGACCACACATTCCTTCAACAGGATTGATAAAAGGCATTAAATTAACCAGCATCGCCGGCGCTTACTGGAAAGGCGATGAAAAAAATAAAATGCTCACCCGCATTTACGGTGTTACTTTTCCCAATCAAAAAGAATTGGAAGAATACCTGGTTTTTCTTGAAGAAGCCAAAAAGCGCGACCACAGGAAAATTGGAAAGGAACTCGAGTTATTTACTTTCTCAGAAAAAGTAGGGCAGGGTTTGCCTCTTTGGTTACCTAAAGGTGCGATGCTTCGCCAACGGCTTCAGGATTTCATGCAAAAAGCTCAAATTGAAACAGGGTATCTTCCGGTGATTACTCCGCACATTGGTTCAAAAAATTTATATGTTACAAGCGGACATTATGAAAAATATGGGGCGGATAGTTTTCAGCCGATAAAAACTCCGGTAGAAGGTGAGGAGTTCTTTTTAAAACCCATGAACTGCCCTCATCATTGCGAAATTTATAAAGCAGCACCACGAAGCTACAAAGATTTACCCTTGAGGCTTGCAGAGTTCGGAACGGTTTACCGCTATGAGCAATCGGGCGAATTACATGGACTTACCCGCGTTCGTGGATTTACCCAGGATGATGCGCATTTGTTTTGTATGCCAAGCCAGGTAAAAGACGAATTCAAAAAAGTAATTGACCTTGTTTTATACACCTTTAGTTCCCTTGGATTCTACCGATTTTACCGCGCAAATTTCTTTGAGGGATCAAGTTGACCATTCAAAATATATTGGCAGCGATGAGAATTGGGAGCATGCTGAAAAAGACATTCAGGAAGCCGTAGAAGAAAAAGGATTGAAAAATGTTGTAATTGAATATGGCGAAGCCGCATTTTACGGCCCAAAACTGGATTTTATGGTTCGAGACGCAATAGGAAGAAAGTGGCAGTTAGGAACCATCCAGGTTGATTATAATTTGCCGGAAAGATTTGATCTCACTTATATTGGTGAAGACAATGCCAGGCATAGGCCGGTAATGATCCATCGTGCGCCATTCGGAAGTTTAGAAAGATTTGTGGCGGTTTTAACGGAGCATTGCGCCGGAAAATTTCCTATGTGGCTCGTGCCTGTTCAGGTGAAAATCTTACCAATAAGCGATAAGTTTCTTCCTTATGCAGAAAATATTTTAAGTCAATTAAAAAATAATGATATTCGTGCTGAAATTGACGACCGAAGCGAAAAAATTGGCAAGAAAATTAGGGATACAGAATTGGCCAAAATCCCATTAATGCTTATTATTGGGGAGAAAGAAGTAAATGAGGAAATGGTATCTGTGACGACGGCAGGGAAAAGGAGATGAAGGATCAAAATCTTTGAATGAAGTGATAGAAAATATTAAAGAAGAAGTAAAGAATAAAACAGGAATACAATAATCGAATTTTAAAATGAATGACAACAACACAATCTTTTAGGATTTATGAAATTTTTGCAACGAGTATGATCCTTTGGATTGTGGGTACCGGAATAGCTGGCTTAAGCTTGATATTTTCACTGATCAAATTATTCTTAATTAAATAAAAAAAACAAACTTTAACCTAAAATCAATTAATGGCATTTCCACCAAGACCGCCGAGAGGCGCATTTAATCCACGCTTTAAAAAAGAACAGCAACAGGAACACCGTACCAATCACATGATAAAAGTACCTCAGGTGCGATTGGTAGGCGAAAATATTGAAGTTGGAATTTATTCCACCGCGGAAGCGCAAAGAATTGCAAATGACCAGGGACTGGATCTTGTAGAGATTTCTCCGCAAGCGGATCCGCCGGTTTGCAAAGTGATAGACTATAACAAGTTTCTTTATGAAAAAAAGAAGCGCGAGAAAGATATGAAGGCTAAAAGCAAGGTTTCTGAAGTGAAAGAAATCCGGTTTACGCCGAATACAGATGAACATGATTTTGATTTCAAATCCAAGCACGCGGAAAACTTTTTGAAAGACGGCAACAAAGTGAAAGCGTATGTCCAATTTAAAGGAAGGGCGATCATGTTTAAAGAAAGGGGAGAATTATTACTGCTGAAATTCGCTGAAAGGCTCGTAAATGTTGGCACTTTAGAAAGCATGCCCAAACTGGAAGGCAAGCGAATGTTTGCGATTTTCGCACCCAAGAGCCAGAAGAAAAAGTAAAAAGCTCGGCCGAAAAGCGCTTCATATTTATTTATTATTTAAGAAAGCATCGTGAAAATCGATGCTTTTCCTTTTTTCGCTTTTGCCCAATGCAATAATATTGTTGGTTGTTTTACTTTTTTTCTGCGTATTATTACTATGCCTTAAATTTGGTAAATCTTCTGTATGATTTACCATTAAAAAGGAAGATTTTTGCGATGTCTTTAAAACTAAAATTTTTATTCCAGAATCTATGAAAGAAGAAACAGGAGATGTAATTAATATAATGATCGTTGATGATCACGTACTATACAGGGCGGGCGTAAAAACCGCTCTTTCCTCAAGAAAAGATATTAAAGTTATTGCCGAAGCCGATAATGGTGCACACCTGCTTACTATGTTGAAAGCCATTCAGCCAGACGTGATCCTGCTTGATATTCAAATGCCGATCATGGATGGGATCGCCACGTTGCCGGAAGTAAAAAGGCTATATCCACATATAAAAATTATCATGCTTACTTTACTCGACGATCAAAGCATGATTACTAAATTGATGGAGCTGGGCGCGAATAGTTACCTCGTAAAAACATCAGATGCAGAAGTTATATATGAAGCAATAAAAACTTGCCATCAACAGGAATTTTACTTTAATGCGTTAACCAACAAAGCGCTTCTTAACAATCTTCGTCAGAAAAACACGAGCATGTCACAGCCCTTCAAACTCCAGCAGGAAGAAGCAACGTTAAGCGATAAGGAAATTACTATTTTAAGATTAATGTGCGAAGAAAAAAGCACGCGCGAAATAGCGGAAGCAGTGGAATTAAGCCCAAGAACAATTGAAGCCATTCGGGACAAATTGAAATCAAAGACCGGTGCTAAAAGCACTGCGGGCCTCATCATGTTTGCCGTAAAAAACAAGCTACTCGATCAGGAAAATTAAAACTTACAGTTCGTTTTCATACAATTATTTTTGCTCATTCATTTTTTAATTATGAATGAGCATTTTTTTGTTTTTAACGGCCGTTTTTTTCGTGTGGGGGAACCTGTTATCAGTGCGCGCAACCGGGCATTGCTCTATGGAGATGGATTATTCGAAACCATGAGAATGCAGCGGGGCGTGATTCTCAACAAGGAGTTTCATTTTGAAAGGCTTTTTCATGGAATGAAATTGCTGCAGTTCGATATTCCGCAAGGGTTCACCACCGACTTTTTTATTAATGCAGCCAACGAACTTTTATTAAAGAATGGTCATGGGGAAAATGCTCGGATCCGCCTTATGGTCTTTCGTGGTGAAGGTGGCATTTTTGATAATGAAAATAATTTTCCAAATTATATTCTGGAAACGTGGCCGCTTTCGGAAAAAATAGAATTGAATAAGAAGGGATTGATTGTCGATGTTTTTGCTGATTTGAAAAAAAGCACTGATCCATTTTCAAACATCAAATCAAACAGTTATTTGCCCTCGGTAATGGCAGGAAAATTCGCTCAGAAAAATAACCTTGATGACGCTGTTTTATTGAACGTTTTTGGTAGAATTTGCGAAACTTCAATATCCAATATTTTTATTATTAAGGATAACGCAATTTTTACTCCTCCATTAAGCGAAGGTTGTATTGCCGGGATTATGCGACGTTTCATGCTGGAAAAATTTTCATCAGAGAAATATCCTGTATGGGAAAAGGAGCTTTCTATGGAAGATCTTCTCACAGCAGACGAACTTTTTTTGACAAATTCCCTCTTTCTTCTCAAATGGGTGAAAAGGTTCCGGAACAAGGACTATACCAATGAAAAAGTGAAAGAAATTTTTGAAAGCATTGTTCAATTGATTTAAACTGGGAAAGCCTCCTCTTTCACAAATATATCATCATCAAAATCAACGCTATTGGATCTTTCATTGATTTTTTGATAAATATCTATAAATTTTTCAACCGCACTTCTTCCTTCTTTTCCCAGGTTAATGGAATATTTATTTACATACAAATCAATGTGCTTTTTCATTACCTCAGGTTCCATTTCCTGGGAATGTTGTTTTACATAATTCGTAATCAAGGGATAATTTTCAAATGCATATTCCATGCTTTCTTTTATCAAAGCATCCACCTTCATTAAAATATTTTCATCAATTTTCCTTTTTCCCACAATGCCACCAAGAGGAATAGGAAGAGCCGTTTTTTCTTCCCAAAAATTTCCGAGATCAACAATTTTATGCAAGCCCTTATTCATGTAAGTAAAACGGTTTTCATGAATAATGACTCCTAAAACATTTGGGGAATCAAGAACCAATTTTTCTATTTCATCATATCTTTTGAAGAGCTTGTTTTTCGCATTGGGGAACGCGAGGGAAAACAAGAGATGCGCAGTTGTATTTTCTCCTGGAATTACGATTGTATGTTTTTCAACTTCCTCAAAAGGAACCGGTTTCCCTGAAATCAAAAGCGGGCCAACGCCTTTTCCCAGGGCGCTTCCACTATTCATTACGAAATAGTTTGAGGCTACGAGAGGTAAAACTCCATAACTTATTTTAGTGATGTCAAGCGTTTGTTTTTTAGCTAGTTCATTTAATGTTTCCACATCTTCCAGCCGAACATTAAACTTAAAATCGCCCGTGTCAATTTTTTTATTTACCAGGGCGTCAAAAATAAAAGTATCATTGGGACAGGGAGAAAATCCAAGTGTAAATTCCATCATATTCCTAAAAGTTTTCAATAAGTTTTATTAATTCGTAATTCAGATTTGAGATGGCGTTTTTAATTTCCCACTTTGATTTGTCCCTTTCGCCAACATGATTGGAAATCGCGCGGAGCTGTAAAAAATTGATTTTTTGCTGAAGGCAAACATAATGAAATGCAGCGCCTTCCATGCTTTCAATGCCAGCGGAAAATTTTTCTTGCATCTGTTGATTCAGCCTTTTGTTGTCACCGATTTTATTTGCCGTGATTCCTTTCGCAATAGGTAAATTATTTTTTTCAAAATCATATTGGCCGTTTTCAAGCCAGCCATCAATGAACGGAAATTCATTTTTGCTCATAAATCCCATTTCAAAAAGGGTATGCAGCTTTCCATTTTCTTCAATTCCTAAATCAGCGAAAGTGTCTTTCCCTACCTGGACAACCTCTTCAAGATTGAACCCGTTTCCGAAAGCTCCCGCAATTCCTGCCTGAATCACCAGATCATAATTGATGTTCATGAGCTTTTTTGTTAAATGAAAAACAGTATTTGGAATCCCCACGCCGGTGATTAATACATCCGCCTTGTTATTTCCTTTCAAGAACGGCTCTATTTCCAATTCAGTCGCCGAAACGATTAATAAATTCATTTGGCAAATTTCGCATTTACAACTGTATTTTGAAGCGATGCGTTTACCTTTGCAAAAAATTATCGAAAGCTGGCAATGGTTTATTTAACTCGTATAGAACATTTCAACGCTGCGCACAAACTATATAATCCGGCGTGGGATAAAGAAAGGAATGAAGTTGTTTTTGGCAAATGCGCGAACGAAAACTGGCATGGCCATAATTATGAATTGCATGTAACCGTAAAAGGTGAAATCGTTGAGGATACTGGTTTTTTATTCGATGTAAAGATTTTAAGTTTGCTGATCAACCAGTTTGTACTGGAGAAACTGGATCACAAAAACCTTAACCTGGATGTGGAATTTTTAAGCGGAAAAATGTGTTCTACAGAAAATATCGCCATTGCGATATGGCATCAACTGGATCCGCGCCTGCCTGAAAACGTAAAGCTTCATTCTATAAAATTGTATGAAACTCCGCGTATTTATGTGGAATATTTCGGAAAATGATTGACTAAATCTCTTTTGAAAAATGGATAAAAAAGTATCAGTTTACCGACGCGAACATTTTAATGCTGCGCACCGCCTGCACAATCCTGCATGGGATGAAACCCGGAACAACGCCGTTTTTGGCAAATGCAACAATCCGAATTATCATGGCCATAATTATGAAATGGAAGTAAAGATAACCGGAGAGCCTGCTGCTGATACCGGGTTTGTTATTGACTTGAAATTTTTAAGCGATACGATCAAAGAAAATGTGATCGAAAAGCTGGATCACAAAAACCTGAATCTTGACGTTGAAGAATTTGAAACGCTAAATCCTACGGTTGAAAATATTGTAGTTGTTATTTATAAAATTTTGCGTGATAAAATTGATTCGCGGCTGGATTTGCAGGTCAGGCTTTATGAAACTCCAAGAAATTTTGCAGAATATCCTGCCAGATAACTTTCTTTTTTAAAAATATGTATTGTTTCCATGGCTTATAAAAAAATAGAACATTATGACGAAGAAGTCACTAATGGATTGATAGAAAACTATCGAAGCACATTCAAGCTGATTGGCGAAGATCCTGATAGGGAAGGGCTTCTGAAAACTCCTGAACGCATTGCAAAAGCAATGCAATTCTGTACCCAGGGCTATGGGGTGGATGCGAAAGCCATTTTAAATTCAGCGAAATTTCACGAAGACATTAGTGAGATGATGATCGTGAAAAATATTGAATTGTACAGCATGTGCGAACATCACATGCTGCCTTTTTTCGGCAAGGCGCACATGTCGCTTATATTCCAAACGGCTGGATTACAGGCTTAAGTAAAATAGCACGTGTGGTGGATGTGTTTGCAAGACGATTGCAGGTGCAGGAAAGGCTGACCACGGAAATATTAAATGCGATCCAGGAAACCTTAAATCCTTTGGGAGTGGCTGTTGTTATTGAAGCAGAGCATTTATGCATGATGATGCGCGGTGTACAAAAACAAAATTCTGTTACCACCACTTCAGCCTTTCATGGCGAATTTGAAAAACAAACAACCCGCAACGAATTCATCAATTTGATCCAGGCGGATTTAATTAAAAGAAAGATAAAAATCTAAAAAATACTATGTCAAAACATGCGTTCATTTTTCCCGGACAGGGCTCACAGTTTATGGGAATGGGAAAAAATTTATTTGATGAGGATGAGCAGGCCAAACTGCTTTTTGAAGAAGCGAATGAAGTTCTGCGCTTTCCGATTTCAGATATAATGTTTTTCGGAACCGCAGATGAATTAAAGCAAACCAATGTGACGCAGCCGGCAATTTTCTTGCATTCCGTCATCGCGTTTAAAACCATTGCCACAACAGTTCCCGACATGGTTGCAGGCCATAGCCTGGGAGAATTTTCAGCGTTGGTTGCTAATGGTTGCCTTGATTTTAAGGATGCTTTGCAATTGGTTTCCATAAGAGCCAAAGCCATGCAAAAAGCCTGCGAAATAAATCCGTCAGCAATGGCTGCAGTTCTTTCGCTGGATGATGAAAAAGTGGAAGAAATCTGTGCATCCCTGAATGAAATGGTAGTTGCGGCAAATTATAATTGTCCGGGTCAAATTGTTATTTCAGGCACTTTAAAAGGCATTGAAGAAGCATGTGTTTTAATGAAAGAAGCCGGCGCCAAACGGGCATTAATACTTCCGGTTGGTGGCGCTTTTCATTCTCCGTTAATGCAGCCGGCAAAGGAAGAACTGGCCGAAGCTATCAACAATACAAAATTTAATGTTCCTTTCTGCCCTGTTTATCAAAATGTGGTGGCAAAAGCCGTTACGGATCCTGATGAAATTAAAGCTAATTTGATCGCCCAGTTAACCGGTCCGGTAAAATGGACACAAACTGTTGAACAAATGATTGCTGACGGAGCAATGCAGTTCACTGAGTGCGGGCCCGGAAAAGTATTGCAAGGATTGGTTTCAAAAATCAATAAAGAGGTGCAGGTGAACGGAATAGGATAAACGCTTTTTTCACTTTACCTTATATTTTTGTTCTTGCTTTTTATTTTATCTTCATCGGATAAAATCAAGTATCATGAAATTCAATTTATCACTGCCCCTGATGTTTATTTCAACTCTTGGCTTTTCGCAAATGAAGTATCCTGACACAAAGAAAGTGAGTCAGCAGGACGATTATTTCGGCACGAGAGTAAAAGATCCTTATCGCTGGCTTGAAGATGATAACAGCGCCGAAACCAAAGCCTGGGTGGAAGAAGAAAATAAAATCACTGCATGAATATCTTTCCAAAATTCCATTTCGTTCACAGGTGAAAAACCGCCTGCAGCAAATGTGGAACTATCCAAAATACGGTTCGCCATTTAAGAAAGGTGACTTCTATTATTTTTATAAAAATGATGGCCTGCAAAACCAGGCAGTGTTATACCGGCAGAAAGGTTTGGATGGGAAACCTGAAGTTTTTATAGATCCCAATGTAATGAGCAAAGATGGCACTGCCGCGATTGGAACCCCTTCTTTCAGTAAAAGTAAAAAGTACGCCGTGTATCTCGAAGCTCAGGCCGGCAGCGATTGGCAGGAAGCTCACGTGATGAATGTAGGCGATAAGAGCCTGTTAAAGGATGAAATAAAATTCATCAAATTCAGTGGCACTTCATGGAAAGGCGATGACGGATTTTATTACAGCCGTTATCCACTGCACCAGATGAAAAAAATAAATTAACCACTCAAAATCAGCATCACAAAGTTTACTACCACAAACTTGGTACGCCACAAAGCGATGATGTACTGATTTATGAAGATAAAGACCATCCGTTAAGGACATTAGGCGCGCGCCTTTCTGAGGATGAACGTTTCCTCGTCATCAATAAAAGCGAAGGTACCAGCGGCTCAGAACTTTGGGTAAAAGACATGAAGGGTGGATCATCGGGAAATGGTTTTTCATTATTGATAAAAGGATTTGATACCGAAGCCGGTTTTATTGATAACGATGCTGAAAAAATATTGGTTCGTACTAATGATGGCGCACCCAATTATAAAGTGGTTTCCATCGATCCTAAAAATCCGTCAAAAGAAAATTGGAAAGTTATCATTCCTGAAAGAAAAGAATTACTGGATGGTGTGGGCACGGCAGGTGGAAAATTGTTGCTCACCTATTTGCAGGATGCTTCTTCCAGGGTTTATCAAACAGATTATAAAGGCCATCTCGAACGCGAGATAAAACTGCCTGGAATTGGTTCTGCTGGTGGGTTTGGCGGCAACAAGGACGATAAGGAAATCTTTTATACCTTTTCATCCTTCGTGTATCCTGCCACTATTTACAGGTACGAAATTGCCACCGGGAAAACAACCTTATTCCGCAAAAGCGAGGTGAAAATGAACACTAATGATTACGAAACAATCCAATCATTTTTTACCAGTAAAGACGGCACCAAAGTGCCCATGTTTATCACTTATAAAAAAGGATTGAAACTGGATGGTAACAATCCAACTTTGGTTTATGGATACGGTGGATTTAATATTCCAATGACACCCGGATTTTCCATTTCCAATTTATTTTTTGTAGAACAAGGTGGCGTGTATGTGGTTGTAAATCTTCGTGGCGGAAATGAATATGGGGAGGCATGGCACAAAGGCGGTATGCTGCAAAACAAGCAAAATGTTTTTGACGACCTCATTGGTGCGACACAATATTTAATTGATAAAAAATATACGAATCCAAACAAGCTAGCCGTTCGTGGTGGCAGCAACGGAGGTTTGCTGGTAGGAGCTGCTATGACCCAGCGGCCTGATCTTTACAAGGTAGCCATTCCGCAGGTAGGAGTTATGGATATGTTGCGTTATCACCAGTTTACCATCGGTTGGGCCTGGGCGACAGAATATGGACGTAGTGACAAGAAAGAAGATTTTGAAAATCTTTATAAATATTCGCCGTTACACAATTTGAAACCGGGAGTCAAATATCCTGCGACATTAGTTACCACCGCCGATCACGATGATAGAGTAGTGCCTGCACACAGTTTTAAATTTGCCGCTCAATTACAGGCGGATAATGATGGCACAAATCCCACACTGATTCGCATAGAAACCAAAGCCGGGCATGGAGCAGGAAAGCCTACCAGCAAGCAAATAGAAGAAGCTACCGACATCTGGAGCTTTGTGATGTATAATTTGGGAATGGAGTTTAAATAGTTTTTCAAACGAAAAGATTAAATGTCCCACAGGCGGTGAAAACAAACGTTTTCAAGGCCTGTGGGTTTTTTTTAGAAAAGTGCAGAAAAAGTAGGTTTGCTGTCGGGGGCGAAGTTCTCTTGTTTGGAACATGTTATATACAAATTCCTTTGACGCTTTATCCACTTTGCATCCCATATTATATTACCTTTCTGAAAAAAACATATTGGATGTCTTTAAATAAAAGATAAAAACTAATGCAAAGTTTTTGATAAGAATAAGCAATTATCTACAAAAGAAAGCGTGCTACCGTTAAATTTACACCATGAAAGACCTGGAAGAAGATGTAAGAATAAATTCAAAACATGACTGGAAGGATGTATTGTATATTATAGTATTTCGTTCCACCACCCGGGCAGGGAAACGTTTTGACGTGGGGTTACTTATCGCGATCGTTTTAAGTGTGCTGGTGGTTTTGCTGGACAGTGTTCCTTCCATACATGCAAAATATGGTGGGCGATTATATATCATTGAATGGATTTTCACTTTACTTTTTACAATTGAATATATCATCAGAATAATTGTCCTGGAAAGAAAGAAAAAATATATTTTCAGTTTGATAGGAATCATTGATCTGATAGCCATTATTCCTACGTATCTCAGTTTATTTGTTTTCGGTTATCAGTTTTTAATAGTTTTCCGGTCGCTTCGTTTACTAAGAATTTTTAAAATCCTTCAACTAAAAAATTTTCAGAATGCAGGCAGTTACATTTCTTCAGCGCTATATAACAGTTACAGAAAAATCATGATCTTCATGATGTTTATTGTTTTATTGGTCGTGATCATTGGATCCGTTATGTATATTGTTGAAAAAGATACTCCCGGATTTGAAAGCATTCCTCACGCCATTTATTGGGCAGTTGTGACGATTACTACAGTTGGTTATGGGGATGTTTCACCCGCCACAGCTCTGGGGAAATTTTTTTCTATTATTGTAATGCTTTGCGGTTATAGTATTATTGCTGTACCAACCGGCATAGTAACAATGGAAATGGCCAAAGCGAGAGAGTCAATTGATAACTCTGATACAAAATGCCCGCGCTGCGGCACAGAAAATCAGCCGAAAAATGCCCGCTATTGCTATAAGTGCGGCGAGAAGATAGTGGAAGGCTAACAATTATCCAAGGTCTAAAAGTAACAATGGACCAGCCCAATAATTCTTCAAAAAAAGTACGCCTGCTGATAAAGTAACAGGTGAAAGTCTCTGGTAGATAAAAAAAACCGCCTCAAATGTTGAAGCGGTTTTTTTAATTTTAAAGTTGTTTTATTTATGCGTTCTCAATTTCTTTTTTATGCTTATTGATATTTTTTGCATAAAGTCCCAGATGAAAAACAGCAAAAACTATTGCTACGATTAAAAGCGTGTAATCGGCATCAAAGCCAACTGTTACCTGGTGGAGGAATCCTGCTATCAGCAACAAGACTGCGAGGCCCAAACCGACCATCCTTGCAGTTCTCATACCTTTCCTGTTGTCAGTTCCATCACCCAGATGGCTGTTCTTTGCACCATAAACGAGATAAATATCCAGCCCGATCAGCATCCAGACAATCAGCCTGATCCACGTATCTGCCGGCAGAAAAACCATCATGAACAAGCAGGTGGCTATTCCAAGTATTGGAACCAAAGGAACAAGTGGAGTTTTGAAAGCACGTGGCAGTTCCGGCATTTTCTTGCGCATTACCCAGATGCCCGCGCAAACGAGTATAAAGGCGAATAAAGTTCCGATGCTCGTCATTTCACCTACAACTCGCGCAGGAACAAAGGCTGCGAAAAGGCTTACGAAGATCATGAAAAGGAAATTGCTTTTAGCCGGTGTTTGCGATTTTGGATTTACAGAAGAGAAGATTTTTGGAATCAGGCCATCTTTACTCATGCTAAAGAAAACCCTGCTTTGTCCCATCAGCATTACAAGAATTACGGAAGAATAACCGCCCAGAATGGCCACCAGGATAGCACGGTTCAGCCATGGATAATCGGGTTGTATCATTCCCGCGGCATTCGGATGCCCCATGTGTTCAATAGCAAGAGCTACCGGAGCGATTCCATCTTGTCCTGCGAAATCTTTATAGTTGGTAACCCCGGTTAAAACATGGGCGAAGAGTATATAAAGGATGGTGCAGATTACAAGCGAACCCAGAATTCCGATTGGCATGTCTTTTTTTGGATTCTTGGCTTCCTGGGCAGCGGTACTTACCGCATCAAAACCAATGTAAGCGAAAAAAACTATAGCGGCAGCGCGAATAATCCCTCCCCATCCGTGTTCGAAAAAGCCTTCATGTCCAGGTTCTGTAGCAGGAATCAAATAAGGATTGAGGTTCGAGTTATTAATATATTTCCAGCCAAGGAAAATGAAAATAAGAACTACAGACACTTTGATTACAACAATAACAGCGTTAACAGTGGCGCTTTCCTTGGTTCCTTTTATCAAAAGAAGGCTCATTAAAACAATAATACCAACTGCAGGAAGATTGATGATTCCGCCATCCCATGGCCCCACGGTTATACTATGCGGTAAATGCACATCGAATCCTTCGAGGAACTTTACAAGATAGCGGCTCCAGCTAATTCCAACTGTAGCGGCGCCCACCGCGTACTCAAGTACCAGGTCCCACCCAATGATCCATGCAATGAATTCGCCCATGGTCGCATAAGAATAGGTATAGGCGCTGCCTGCAACTGGAATCATTGAAGCAAATTCCGCATAGCATAAGCCTGCAAAAAGGCATCCGAGAGCGGCAATGATAAATGAAATGGTGATGGCAGGCCCTGCATTATTGGCGGCTGCTAACCCTGTGATTGAAAATAACCCGGCGCCAATGATTGCGCCAATTCCTAAAGCAACTAAAGCCAACGGGCCAAGTGTGCGTTTTAACGTGTGGCTGCCTGTTTCTGAGGCTTCGCTCATTAAAACATCCATTGGTTTCCTGACGAACAAACTCATAAGTAATTGTTTGGTTTTTAATTTAAAAAGATTTGGAAAAATAAGGAATAAATTAAAACGGGAAATAAAAGATTTATTAACGGGTGAAAATACGCTTCAAAGAATGGTGATGCAAATGGAAACCGACAGCAAAGTGACTTTCCTTTAAAAAGAATACTTTGCTTTCTATTTATTAGTTTTGACGGCTTATTATTAACTGCAGATATGAATAAAAGAAAAAGTGCCATCCTGGTTTTTATCGTCCTTACCATAGCCGTTATTTTCCATTTAATTGACATCTATAATTTTAATAGCATTTCCCCTTTATTTTTAAGGATCCTCAGATGGATCTTTATTGGCTCGTTGGTATTGTTCGCGCTTTATAAGCGTTCGCTGACTACATGGATCCTGACAAGCATGGTTATTGGCATTGAGATAGGACTCGACTTTCCTTTGTTTGCCCAAAACCTAAAAGTTCTTAGCCAGATCTTTTTACGGCTGGTAAAAACCATCATTGCGCCCATACTTTTTGCAACACTGGTTGTTGGCATTGCCGGACATTCCGACCTCAAACAGGTTGGCAGGATGGGATGGAAATCCATCTTGTATTTTGAAGTGGTTACAACCATTGCCCTGATCATCGGGCTAATAGCGATCAATGTTTCACACGCAGGAGTAGGCATCCACATTCCACCAGGGTTTCATGAAGAGCTTCCAACTACAGTTCCGCAAACATGGCAGGATGTTGTGTTGCATATTTTCCCTGAAAATATAATCAAGTCGATGTACAACGGCGACGTGCTTCCGATTGTAGTGTTCAGCGTCATCTTCGGGATCGGACTAGCCATGGTAAAGGAAGAAAAGCGTAAACCCATGCTGATGTTTTCTGAAAGCCTGGCGGAAACCATGTTTAAGTTTACGAACATTATCATGCACTTCGCGCCTTTTGGCGTTGGCGCGGCCATTGCTGTTACGGTTGGTCATCTTGGACTAGATATTCTTTTTTCATTGGTCAAGTTATTGCTTACTTTATATGCGGCGCTCATTGTTTTCCTCGGTGTTGTACTTTTTTCAATCGCCTATTTTTTAAAAATCCCCATCAGGCAATTTATAAAAGCGGTATCAGAACCGGTGGCCATTGCTTTTGCGACAACAAGCTCAGAATCTGCGCTGCCAATAGCGATGGAAAACATGGAAAAATTCGGAGTTCCAAGAAAAATCGTTTCATTCGTTTTGCCAACCGGTTATACTTTCAACCTTGACGGAACAACTTTGTACCTGTCGCTGGCAAGTGTGTTTGTAGCGCAGGCTGCGGGAATCCATATGCCCATTGGAACGCAGCTCATAATGGGGCTCACTCTGATGCTAACGAGCAAAGGGGTTGCCGGTGTTCCCCGCGCCTCGCTGGTTATCCTGCTGGGAACGGTTTCATCTTTCGGCTTGCCCTTGTGGCCGGTAATGGCGATTTTGGGCATCGATGAGTTAATGGACATGGCGCGAACTTCCGTTAACGTGATTGGCAATACGCTTGCGAGTTGTGTGATTGCCAAATGGGAGGGCGAATTTGATCACGACAAAGCACTTGCTTTTGTAGCAGAATAAATGGATTTTTATTTCTTTTAAGAATCTTTGTTGTTCCTTTAATGGACTGAAAGTCTTTAATCGGTAAATAAAATTAAATTAAGTGAACTTGTTGCATTTTTTAGGAATCGGTCCAAAGGATCTGTTGAACCCGCAATTCTACATTGAACATGGTGGCCTTTGGATGATTATTTTTATTGTGTTTGCTGAAACAGGTTTATTTGCAGGTTTTTTTTTACCAGGGGATGCCCTCCTTTTCGTATCCGGGATTTATAGTGATCGGATTGTCAGTGCTGCCTTGTTTCCTTCGCATAATGAATGGATTGATCTTATAATTTTATGGATACTGATTGCTTCCGCGGGTATCCTTGGAAATTTTGCCGGCTATTGGTTTGGCAGAAAAAGCGGCCCATTTTTATATGAAAGAAAAGACTCTTTTTTCTTCAAGAAAAGGTACCTGCGGCAGGCTCATGATTTCTATGAAAAGAATGGCGGCGGCGCAATCATCATAGCCAGATTTGTTCCTTTCGTGCGAACTTTTGCTCCCATCGTTGCGGGAATTGTGCAGATGGATCAGAAAAAATTTACTGTCTTTAATATTATCGGATCAATGTTGTGGGTAGGCAGTATGCTGCTTGCAGGCCATTTTTTGCAAAGGTTCATTATGAAGGAATTTGGCTTTGATCTAAAAGAACATTTGGAAGTAATCGTGATAGGTATCGTTATCGTAACCACCTTTCCGGTAATTTGGAAAGTATTTTTTAGTAAGAAGAAAAAAGCGGTGGCTGATAGATAACTGATAGAAAATAGCCAGCGCGACTCTTCGAAATCACATCCCTTATTCAAACCAGTTATACTTTGATTTTTAAACATTTGTCCCATAAAAAAAAAGCTGAAGCACGCGTTGATGACGCAGGAAGAAAGTTCCTGATTATACGTTTTTCATCAATCGGAGATATTGTTTTGACAACGCCGGTTATCAGGAATTTACGCAAAAAATTTCCTGATGCAACAATTCATTTTCTTACCAAAAAGGAATTCGCGTCCATTCTTCAATCGAATCCTTACCTGGATAAAGTTATTTTGCTTCATGATGAATTTGAAGCTACTCTAAAGGAGCTCGAGAAAGAAAATTATGACCTCATCATTGACCTGCATCATAATTTAAGAACCCTGAGAATCAGGAATTCTTTAAAAAATATTCCTTTCCATTCATTTGCAAAACTTAATATTAAAAAGTGGATTTATACCAATCTTAAAATTAACCTTATGCCTTCAGAACATATCGTTGACAGGTATATGGAAACGGTTAGAAGCCTCGGCGTGACCAATGATAATGTTGGGTTGGATTTTTTTATTCCTGAAAATCAAACAATAAAGGAGGGAGATTTGCCCTTCTCTCATACTCATGGGTATATAGCCATTGCAATAGGTGCGGCACATGAAACTAAAAAACTTCCCGTTGTCAAGTTGAAGGAACTGGCGGCCAAAATTGAATTTCCGATTGTATTGCTCGGAGGAAAAGAAGATTTTTTAAATGGTGAAAAAATCGCTGAACCAGATCCTGTTAAAATATACAATGCCTGTGGAAAATTTTCATTAAATGAATCAGCAGATATTGTCAGAAAGGCAACCATGGTAATTTCTCATGATACAGGGTTGATGCACATTGCGGCCGCATTTAAAAAAAAGATATTTTCAATTTGGGGCAATACAGTTCCTTCATTTGGAATGGTTCCCTATAAAGCGCCTTTTGAAGTTTTTCAGGTAGAAAAATTGTGGTGCCGACCCTGTTCCAAAATCGGTTTTTCGAAATGCCCTCTCCGTCATTTTAAATGCATGAATAATCAAAATATTGATGCAATGGCAGGGATGACTCATCAATGGATGAAAAAAGCAGATTGATCCTTCACTTTGGCTTAAATATCTCCTTCGATTGTTGAAATTATGTCACAATTTTGTCTAAAAAAAACTGCTGAAAACCTAATCCAACCTGATTCTTTCTCTCATTTTGTTAATTGAATCAAAAATGATTATTTGTGAGAAGAGAAGAAGTCATATTTATAGCGGACAGGTTTAAATTTGCACTTCGAAAATTGAAGAAATGGCATGGTTTTCTCTTTAAATCGCCGAATTTGAAAAGACGGAGCTTTTCAATATTCAATTCGAAAAACCAATTACATCCTATATCCTATGAATCTAAAACCGTCTGAGACCCTAACTCAGAAACAAATCACGCATGGCCTGAACCTTGTGGTCAAGGAAGGAATGGTCACCGAAGCCATGACCGCGCTAACTGGCGGAACTTTTTTAGTGGCGATGGCTATTTTGCTCGGCGCTACCAATCTTCAGATAGGCGTCCTTGCAGCCCTTCCCAGCTTTTCTAGTCTTTTTCAGCTCGTGGCGATCCGCCTTTTGCAGAAGTTTAATAACCGCCGGGCAATCGCAGTTTTCAGCAACATTTTCGCCCGCCTTCCCCTGCTGATCATCGGGCTTTTGCCTTTGCTTTTCTCCACTGGCACGAGTATCCAGGTACTTATTTTCCTTTTGTTCTTTCATTATTTTGGAGGGTCCGTTGCCGGAGCCAACTGGAATTCCTGGATGAAAGACCTGGTTCCGGAAAAGAAACTTGGAACTTATTTTTCAAACAGGACCCGAATAACGCAATCCTTGAATGTATTCCTGAGCCTCCTGATCGCGCTGCTGCTCGATCATATGAAAAAAGTGAATCCAGACCTGGAATTGACTACCTATGCTTACATGTTTGTGGGAGGAGGAATTTTAGGGTTGTTTGGAACCTGGTTGCTTGCCAAAACTCCGGAACCGGTTTCTTACCTGCCCAAACAAAACATACTGAAGTTGTTGAAAAAGCCACTGATGGATAAAAATTTCAGAAGTCTATTGTTCTTTAATTCTTTCTGGCAGTTTTCCCTGAATATCGCCACTCCCTTTTTCACTGTCTTTATGATGAAGAGGCTCAATTTACCGCTCTCGTATATTATTGGTTTTGCAATCATGGGCCAGATCGCGGGAATTTTCGCCGTGAAAATCTGGGGCCGGCATTCAGACGTTTTTAGTAATAAAACGATTATCAGGATCGCTGCTCCCATTTATGTGCTGTGCATTCTCTCCTGGCCATTTGCAAGCATGGCGCCTACTTTTGCAGTAACGCTCTTCATTGTGGCGCTAATCAATATTTTGAGTGGAATATCTACTTCCGGTGTCAACCTGGCTATAGGTAATATTGGAATGAAACTGGCTTCAAAAAAAGAAGCGATTGTTTACTTATCCGCAAAAAACATGGTAGTTGCGTTTTTTGGATCCTTAGGGCCCTTGGTTGGGGGGTTTCTCGCAGATTTTTTTGCAAACAGGAGTTTCATCTGGAACCTTCAATTTGATGGTCCTAGCGGCAGCACCGGCCTTCATCTTCTTGAATTGCACAACCTGGGTTTTCTTTTCATCATCGGTGGGCTGCTTGCTATGATCGCTCTCAAAACTTTAACTTTTGTGAAGGAAGAAGGAGAAGTTTCAAAAGAAGTGGCGTTGGCCAAAATTCGCGGGCAGTTTAAAACGAACGTTAAGGAAAGAATGAAAAAAGAATCCATCTTGTCCTTGCTTTATTCACCTGTAGTGTTCCATAAGATGATCCATAAAAAGATCAAAAACAGGATTGAGCACCGGGTAATAAGCATTAAGAAATGGAGGGCTCCTCTAGTTGAAAAAAGAACCGCGTAAGCGGCTTTATAAAATGTTTTTTGGCAATATAATTGTGCCGGAAAGAAGTATAGCAAACATACTTTTTTCCGGCATTTTTTACTTCTAAACATTGAACTATGTTCTTTACTTTCATCAGCATTATCTTTATCATCCTCGTACTCATTTGTATTTTTATTCTTCGCCGGACTTTTATCCAAAAGAAAAAAAAACAAAAGGATAATCCGGCAAAATAAAGATAGGAGAGCTGTTAACATAATAAGAAACAGCAAACAGACTTTTTTTAAAGATTACTTTACTCCCTCCTTTCTACCCCCTGTCCTTGCAGGATTTAGAATGAAAAACTGTTGCTTCCGAAAGAAGAACCAGCAAACGGACTTTTTTTTAAATTATTTTTTGTTGCTCCTCCTGGGTAGTGAGTAAACCCGACGCTTCATTTCATCATCAAAAACCAGCAAACGGACTTTTTTCAAAGCTTTTTTCAATATACCTCAATGAACAGTAACGTGTTCCCAATTTATTGTATAAAAAATATTTTAAGTTTTGTGTAGAAAAATTAATTGGAAAACTATCAGAACATTTCCACAATAAACTAACAACTTAATGCTTGGGAATTTTTAAGTATCTATTTCCTATACCTTCATTTCATAAAATTATTTCTCAATTAAAAATTTTTATGAAAAAAAGTTTACAACAGCTGACTATGATTTTGATTGTCGCTTTAAGCTCTTTGAAAGGTTTTGCACAATCATTTACAGCGACCTATGATTTTGCAAATGTTACAAGCAGTAGCGGAAGGACGGATCCTACGCCGCCGCCATTAGCGCCTGGGCTAATTTTTGGTACTTTTTCCGCCGTGGCTCCCACTGGCAATCCATATTCTTTGGGCGCGAGTCCTAACGCAGCAGGAAGGTTCAGCTTTCAAGGCTGGCCCACAGGAGCTACCAATAATTCTGATGTCTTCACGGGAACTATCAATACATCTCAATATTACCAGGTTACAGTGACACCAAGGGCGTATTATACTCTTAACCTTGATTCGATCACTTTCACTCTTCAACGCTCGGGTACAGGGATCAGGCAATTTTCCGTGCGATCCAGCCTTGACGGATATGCGGGGGATTTGCCTGCAACTATTGATCCTCTAAATGCTAGTTTACAGGTAGTTTCAGGGAATATTTTTCAGGTTTCAGATGCTTCAACAACTGCAAACGATGGAAGCAAAGTTATTCTTGGCGGTGCAGGTTTTACAAACATTTCATCTCAGGTTACTTTCAGGTTTTATGGATTTAATTCAGAAGCGTCAGGAGGTACTTTCAGTATTGATAATGTCAAATTTTCCGGCTCAGCAACCTTGTCGCCAACAGCGCCTAATATCATTTTAAACAAGAGCGTGTTAAGCTTTCCTGCAACAAGTTACACCGCTTCAACAGTTTTAAATTACACTGTAAAAGGCGACAATCTTAGCAGCCCGGTAACTGTTACCACAAGCAGCCCTTATGAAATTGCAGATGCCCTCAACGGCACTTATTCCAACACAATGACGTTGCAGCCGGAAGATATCAGCACTTCCAAAACCATTTATGTAAAGTTTACACCGGGAACAATCGGAACTTTTGCCGGGACCATTACTCATAGCAATGCGGATGCTGAAACGAAAACCATTTCATTATCAGGTGATGGAATAGATCCTAATAATCTTACTTTCAATTTTGATAATTGCTCTTCTTTAGGTGTTCCAGGCCAGGGTTTTACTTCTTACAGCGTAACTGGCCCACAAAAATGGGCATGTTCTAACTTTGGACGGAGCAGCACTCATGGAATCGATATTAATGGCTATTCCGGTGGCGCACAAGAAAATGAAGATTGGCTAATTTCACCTCCTCTGAACATAAGCAGTCTTGATTTGCCGGTTCTGAGGTTCTGGAGCAAAGGCGATTATACAGGACCTTCGCTTCAACTGCTGATTTCAACGAATTATGATGGCATGAGTAATCCAAATTCAGCCACCTGGACAGATTTGAACGCAAATTTCCCGCCTTTAAACAGTATTTGGACAATGACGGATGGGATTGAACTTTCCGCATATAAAGCAACTCCAGTGTATATAGCTTTCAAATACATTTCAAATGAAGAATTAGGCGCGGCAAGATTCACAATCGATGATATTGATATCACCAACAGGACTCAGTTACTTTCAGCATCTCCACTGCTGCTTAATTTTGATGAAGTATCTACAGGTAATCATTCCCAGCCTCTGCAGGTTTCAGTAAAAGCAGTTGGTTTTGGGGATGTAACTTTGACTGCTCCGGCAGGCTACAACTTGTCTTTGGATAACACCAATTATTCAACCTCAGTAGTTTTAGATGAAGCATCGCTTCCCACAGGCACTACTGTTTTTGCAAGATTTTCTCCAACTTCAAAAGCATTGAAAATACAGGGTTTGATTCATTTCAGCGGCACTTCATTAGATTCAAATCTTGTAACTCTTACCGGAACTTCTTATCCAAAAGCAGAAACTTTCGATGCAGGTTGCTATAATTTAAGCTTCTTCGGGTCTAATGCAACGAACAATGCCACTCAGGCAAAAATTGATCTGCAGGTAGCCAATATCGCCACGGTAATCAACAAATTAAACCTGGACGTATTAGGTATTGAGGAAGTTTCGAATGATGTAGCGCTGGATTCACTGGTGAAAAAACTTTCAAACAGAAAAGCTTTATTGTCCAATCGTTGGTCCTATTCCTTCAATGCGCCTGATCCAAATTTTCCGCCACAAAAAACAGGATTTATTTATGATACCACAACCATGAAACTTGTCTCTTCGCGCGACATGTTTGTGGAGATGTATGATAAGGCACGCACAACAAATCCTGAGCTGTTGCCCAATTATCCAGGCGGAACTCCTTCCAGTTTCTGGGCTTCTGGAAGGCTGCCTTTCATGGCTACTTTTGATGCAACGATCAATGGAATCACTGAAAGAATTGTGATCATTGATGTTCATGCAAAATCTGCTTCCGATGTGGCCAGTTACAATAGGCGGGTTTATGATGTAAAAGTTTTAAAAGATTCCCTTGACGCTTATTATGCCGGAAGTAATGTCATAATTGTTGGTGATTACAATGACAGGGTGCTAGGTTCCATTTATGCCGGGTCCACTATTTCGCCCTACAAACCTTTTGTTGATGACAGTAAATACAACGTGCTCACATTGCCGCTTGACCAGGCCGGAAGAGTAAGCTTTTTAACCGGAACCGGTTTGATAGATCACATTACTGTTTCCTCTGCGTTTGGAGTCCATTATATTCAAAATTCAACTGATATTGAAGATCCTAGAAGCTATATTGCCAGTTACAACGCGACAACCGCTTCTGATCACATGCCTGTTTACTCCCGTTTTAGTTTTACTCAGGCTGTTCCGGTGACAATATCTTATTTCAATGCACAGGCAAAAGGAAAACAAGTCAACATTTCCTGGAGCACTTCCTCTGAATTCAACAACGATTACTTTGTCGTTGAAAGATCAATGAACGGAAGAACATTCAACGCTTTGGGAATGGTAAAAAGTGCAGGAAAGGCTGGTGTTTCAAATAATTACCAGTTAACGGATTCCTTCCCATTAACCGGTATCAATTATTATCGTTTGAAACAAGTGGATCGTGATGGATCAGTAAAATATTCATCAATAGTGGCAGTCAACTTTAGCCAAAATGCGCCAAATGCCCTGGTTTTATATCCTAACCCAGTTTCGAACCATGTGCAAATTAAGGTTAACGCAGCACCAGGAAATTATAGCTGCAAGCTGATAGCGAGTGATGGACGAGTTGTAATGAATAGCACGGGTGATATTAAGCAGATCAACAATGAGATCAATCAGAATTTATACAAATTCAAAGCAGGTATTTATGTTTTAAAAATCACAAACGGAACTGATGAATATTTTGTAAAATTCATTAAGCAATAAATAGCCGTTCCTGAAAAAAATCCCGTCAACTCGTTTTTTTTAAAGAAACGGGAGGCGGGATTTTTTTATTTTTTCTTTAAAAATTTTTCCAGCAAACGAACCTTTTTCAAAGAATATTATTGAATACTAAAGAAGACTGAAACCTCCTCCTGACATTTTTTCTGAAAATTTGACAAAATCCCCTTTTGGCATTAGTTTGGTAAAAACTATTATCTTAAAAATAAAAATAAATTATACAATATGGCAACTGGAAGTATAAGGGTGCAAACGGAAAATATCTTTCCGATCATTAAGAAATTTCTTTACAGCGATCATGAAATTTTTATCCGCGAACTGGTGAGCAATGCGGTCGATGCTACTCAAAAATTAAAAACCTTGTCCTCGCTCGGAGAGGTGAAGGGCGATATCGGAAATACTGACATCCATGTGTCTATTGATAAGGATAAAAAGACGCTTACCATTTCTGATAAGGGTGTCGGCATGACAGCTGAGGAAGTCGATAAGTATATTAACCAGGTGGCTTTCAGCGGGGCTGAAGAATTCCTGGAAAAGTATAAAGGCAAAAACGAAGCGAGCATAATCGGACATTTTGGATTAGGGTTTTATTCATCCTTCATGGTCAGCGACAAGGTCGAGATCATCACCAAAAGCTACCAGGAAAACGCGAAAGCGGTTAGATGGGAATGTGACGGAAGCCCCGAATATATTTTAGAAGAAACAAAAAAGAAAGAACGTGGTACTGATATCGTTCTTTACATTAATGAAGAAAGCAAGGAATTTTTAGAACCAGACAGGATTCGCCACATGCTGGAAAAATTCTGTAAATTCTTACCTGTTCCTATTTTCTTCGAAGACAAGCAGATCAATAATCCAAATCCTGCATGGACTAAAAAGCCATCAGACCTTACCCCGCAGGATTACCAGGATTTTTATAAGGAATTATATCCATTCAGCGAGCCGCCGTTATTTTGGATTCACCTGAATGTGGATTACCCTTTCAACCTTACAGGAATACTTTATTTTCCTAAGGTGAAAAAAAGTTTTGAAATACAGAAAGATAAAATTCAGTTATACAGCAACCAGGTTTTCGTTACAGATGAAGTGAAAGATATTGTTCCGGAATTTTTGATGTTGTTGCATGGTGTAATTGACAGTCCCGATATTCCATTAAACGTTAGCAGGAGTTATTTGCAAGGCGATCCGAATGTGAAAAAAATCGGTTCCTACATCACCAAAAAAGTGGCGGATAAACTGGAAGAACTCTTCAGGGAAGACAGGAAATCTTTTGAAGAAAAATGGGAGAGCCTCGGTTTGTTTGTAAAATATGGGATGATCACAGACGATAAATTTTTGGAGAAAGCCAATAAATTCAATTTGTTTGAAGATGCCAGCGGAGGAAAGTTTTATACCTGGAAGAATATAGGACAGCTACAGAAAATCTTCAAAAAAATAAGGAAGGAAAACTGGTGATGCTCTATACCACTGATCCCGTTCAGCAGGATGGATTTATAAAAGCTGCGCAGCAAAAAGGATATGTAGTGGTAAAGCTTGAAACCATTGTCGATGCTGCTTTTATCAACAATATGGAAATGAAGTGGACAGATGTTCAATTCTCGAGGGTTGATGCTGACATTACCGAAAACCTTATCGATAAAAATGAAAATACCGAAAGTGTTTTAGGCAAAGAGGAAGAAGAAAAATTGAAGGATCTTTTTCATGTTGAGATAGCCGATCTTCATACAACCGTTGAAATTAAAGGCCTGTCTGCAGAATCAGCGCCGGTGATTGCAACCCGTCCGGAATTTATGAGAAGAATGAAAGATATGGCAATGAATGGCGGTGGAGGAATGGGAAGCTTTTATGGGAATATGCCGGAAGAGGTGACCCTGACTGTGAATGGCAATCATCCAATTTACCAGAAAATTCTAAAAGAGGAAAATAAAGACCACCAGGAAAATCTTGTAAAGAATTTAACTGACCTGGCGCTCCTTTCTCAAGGATTATTAAAAGGGAATGAATTGACTTCTTTCATCAACCGAAATGTTGAAATGATGGAAGGAAAAGAGAAAAGCAAAATAATAACGGCTTAATTCTTTCCGAAATTATATCAAAAGCCATCTTCATGAAATTGGGGATGGCTTTTTTGTTAAAGCTTAGGTATGAGGTGTCAGGCTTTTGCTCAGGCCAATTCGTTGGACAAAATGCTCAACTCCAGGTATTCCAGTTTCATCAGATAATATTCCTCGTAAAAACCGGCGCTTAAAAATATTTCCTTGAACAATGGATTTACGTAAACGATGTAAATTTTTCTGGGATTTTCTTTTAAAGAAAGCAGGATGTTTTTTGCAACCCGAAGCATGATGGCTTCATCAAAAGGGTTGAAGAAAAAGAAGGCTTGCGAATTTTTTTCGATTTTATAATCAACAGCATCCATGCACATTATTTCAAAATTCGCTTTAGGAAAATATCGTTTTATTTTCTCTATATTTTTTTCCGCTTCGCGGCATAAAACGGGAGAAAAGTCAATGCCCGTAATGTTTTCAAAACCATAGTAGGCCGCAACCGCCATCACGCGCCCCTTTCCCGATCCGAAATCTACGAGCTTCTGGTTTGCCTCATTTTCTTTCAGATATTGAAACGCCTTTTCGAGTGTGTAGTAATTAACCCCTTGATAAATTGACGAATGGGAAAGGTTAAGGCTTTCTATATCCGCATGGTGCAGCCGGTCAATATCCATTGTCCTGATCCGGTATTTTTTTTCTCCCCTGATTTCATGCAAAATGGTAAAAAAAGCAAGCCTGTAATTCCAGTTGCTTCCAATGAAAAAGAAATATTTAAGGTAAGGGATAATCTTCATAAAAAATCATTCAGAAAGCCTGAGGTCAATTACTTTTAGCTGGATATTCTTTTGGTCGTTCCATTCATTTTCCTCAATTGTATAGACGATATCAAAAGGCTTGTTTGTCTGAAGCAAATGAAATTTTTCACCTAAATTAAAACCAATACCGGTGAACGTTTTATTTTCATTTTTCACCACAAATCGGATATGTTCTTCTTTCACAATTTTCGACCAGGAAGTATTCGAAACTTTTTTTGTTATAAAAACCGGCCGCAGGTTATCTGGCCCATAAGGTTCCATTTGGGCAATTATATTGAAAAAGCCTGGATTGATATCAGTAAATTTTATTTCCGTGTCAATCGATAATTCTGGAACCAATAAACTGGGATCGATGGAAGCCGAAACGATTTCTTCAAATTTATCACTGAAGGCGCTTAGATTTTCAAAATGCATGGTCATTCCGGCTGCGGCAAAATGTCCCCCATATCCGATCAAATGTTCACGGCAGGCATGAATTGCTTCATATAAATTAAATCCCGGAATGCTTCGGGCACTTCCTCCAACAATATTTCCGGCTCCTGTGAGCACTACAGTCGGCCGGTAAAATTTTTCAATAAGGCGGCTTGCAACAATCCCGACAACTCCTTTGTGCCAATGTGATTTAAAAACTACCGTTGTGTTTCTCGATAACATTTCGGCGTTATTGGCAATCATCGCAAACGCCTCTCCGGTAATTGTAGTATCTGCGTCTTTCCTATCTGTGTTGTCACTATGCAGCATTTCAGCATATTCTTTCGCTTTTTCAAAATCTTCTTCAATAAACAAACGAACGGCTTTCGATGCATCATCCATTCTTCCTGCAGCATTTACGCGGGGAGCAATTATAAAAACAACATTATTAATCGTAAAGTTTTTTTGAATGCCACTTAATTCCATCAATGCTTTTATTCCTGCACAAGGATCTGCATTTATTTTTTGCAATCCATAATAAGCCAGAATTCGGTTTTCACCGGTCATAGGTACAATATCTGCTCCAATGGCGGTTACAACAAGATCAAGGTAGCATAGATAATGTTTTCGTGTATACCTAGTCGTTGAGCGAGAGCAGTGATTAGATTTAAAGCCTACTCCACAACCACAGAGTTCTTTATAAGGATAATTGCAATCTCTTTGTTTAGGATTTAAAATGGCAATTGCTGGTGGCAATTCTTCATCAGGAAGATGATGGTCGCAAACAATAAAATCAAGGCCTAATGAGCATGCATAGTCAATAAGTTCAACGGATTTTATGCCACAGTCAAGGGAAATGATCAGGGAAAAGCCATTTTCTTTGGCAAAATCAATTCCCTGCCTGCTAACACCATATCCTTCTCTATAGCGGTGAGGAATATAAAAATCAATGAGTTCTTCGGTATAGAATTCTTTTAAGAAAGCGAAACATGAATGCAACGGAAGTGGTTCCGTCTACATCATAATCCCCAAATACCAGTATTTTTTCGTTCGTTTTTTATTGCGTTTAAAATTCTGTTCACAGCTTTTTCCATATCCTTCATGAGAAATGGATCATGCAGTTGGGAAAGCTGGGGGCGAAAAAAATCTTTTGCTTTTTCAAAATTGTCAATCCCTCTTTGAACAAGTATTTCGCACAAGGATGGATTAATGGAAAGGGATTGGTGTATTTCTGCCACTTTGGTTTTGTCCGCCTCCCATATTTTCCATCTTTTTTCCATCTGGATTTTATGATTGTTGTTAATACTTTCTATCGGTTGTGTACCTCACCAATTCTTCAAGTCCTTTCCTTACGTCGCTTTCAGGAAATTCATATAATATTGCCAGTGCTTCATCCCGGTATTGCATTCATTTTTTCTTCAGCATAACCAATCCCCCCTGCTTCCGTGACTTTTCCAAGTACATATTTTATTTTTTCCGGATCTTTGTTTTCATTTTTTATTATATAAATGATTTTTCTTTTTTCTGCTTGCAGTAATCGTATTAAGCGTATAGATCAGAGGTAAGGTTAGTTTTTTTTCTTTCAGATCATTTCCGGTAGGTTTGCCAACATCTTCATTTCCATAATCAAAAAGATCGTCTTTTATCTGGAAAGCAATTCCGGTTTTTTCTCCAAATTCTTTCATTTTTTCTGTAATTCTTTCATCATTGCTGGTGCTCCACGCGCCAACCGCACAGGCTGAAGAAAGAAGGGAAGCAGTTTTGCCTCTTATGATTTCAAAATAAATATCTTCTTTCAAATTCAGTTTTCGGGCTTTTTCTATCTGAAGCAACTCACCTTCACTCATTTGCTTAACGGCTTCTGAAAGAATGTGCAAGATGTTTAAAATCACCAGCTCCTGTAGAAATAGAAGACCTTTTGAAAGCAGGTAATCACCCACAAGAACAGCTATTTTATTTTTCCATAAAGCATTAATGGAAAAAAAACCTCTTCTTTCCAAAGATTCATCTACCACGTCATCATGAACCAGGGTAGCAGTATGCAATAATTCTACAAGTGCTGCAGCCCGATAGGTGGATTCATTCACAGTCTCCATGAAGTTTTGCACTTAGAAAAACAAACATTGGCCTTAGTTGTTTGCCTTTTCTTTTGATAATATATTTCATTATCCGGTCAAGCAAGGGGTCTGGCTTTTTACTGATTGAGCAAATTTTTGTTCAAAAATTTTTAATTCAGCGGCTATAAGATTTTTTGAAAATTGCATTTTTGCGATAAAATGGCAATATAGTGCAGAATAAATCATCAGCAAATAAATACGCCTTTACAGAGCGTATTTCATTGAAAAAAAATTATGTGATATGTATAATTAATAATAGCGAATTCTATTATTGAGTAAAAAAAATATAGCGATGCAGCAGATGTTAAAATTTAATAGTCATAGGTTTACAATTTGTCGGAATATGTAAATAGTTCAAAATCTAATTAAAAAGTAAAAAAAAGTTTGAATTTTAACTTAGGTTTGATACTTTTGCATAATCAACAAAAGTTTATTTTAGAAATCATTAATCAAAAAGTTATGGCAAGCAAAAAGTTTAAATTATTATTAATGGGAATTTTTTCCCTTATGTCCTTCGGCGTATTCGCCCAGGATACTGGTGTTTATAATATTTATGACTCAAGCGTAATCTCCTCAAAAGGCAGGGCGCAGCAAAATGAGTTTATGAACAACACTTACAATTTTCCAGCAAAACCACGTAATGAAATGGAATTTGGTATTTCAGGTGGTATGTTCACAATCAGTGGAGATGTTTCTTCAAAACTTCCAACGCCAGGTTTTGCAGTTCATCTCCGCAAAGCTTTAGGATATGTATTTTCTTTAAGATTACAATACCTGTATGGTGTTGCTAAAGGCCAAAACTGGACCGCTTCTCAAGGATATGCAAATAATCCGCCTGGACCAGTAATGGATACAATCCAGCGACAACTCCGGTTTATTACAACTACCACACTCACCTGCAGGATCTTTCTTTGCAAGGAATTTTTACACTTAATAACATTCGTTTCCACAAACAAAAAACCGGAATGGTTATTTATGGTGGTTTCGGTGGAGGCATACTATTTATGATACAAGGATCAATGCCTTGAACGGTACAACTCCTTATAACTTTCTGCTATACATTACTGGCGGCGGGATTTACTCAAACAGAAAAGACATCCGTAAGCAATTAAAAAACATTGATGGATAATAGCTTATGAAACAAAAGCTGAAAGCGAAGGCAGCACGCCGTCCAAAATTATTTGGACAGACCTTAAGGCCAACCGGAACAGTTTTGGGTGGTATTGCATTCAAATTAGGCAAACGTGTTAATCTTGCTATTGAAGATAGGTTCACTGTTACAAAAAGCGATTTACTTGATGGACAACAATGGCAGGAACATCCTATTGGAGATCCATGCTTTATCTCCTGATTTCGATACTTATAACTATGTTTCTGTTGGATTAAACTTTAACTTAGGTTCTAAATCTGTTGAACCACTTTGGTGGATCAATCCATTGGATTATGCATACAGCGAAATCAACAATCCTAAGCACATGAAATTACCTAAACCAGTATTTGATGATGAAGATGGCGATGGTGTTGTTGATCAACTTGACAGATGCCCAGGTACTCCTGCAGGTGTAAAAGTTGATACTCATGGTTGTCCTTTAGATACAGATGGCGATGGTGTTCCTGATTATAAGGATAAAGAATTAATCACACCTACTTATTGTCAACCAGTTGATGCTGATGGTGTTGGTAAATGCCCAGATCCTGAATGCTGCAAAAACATGGTGGCTGCAAATGCAAACGCGTGCAACATTGGTGATCTTCCAAGCATTTCTTACAAAGGAAACACTGGTACTTTAAGCAATGATGCAAAAGCAATGTTGGCAACTGTAGCTTCTAAATTGAAAAACAGCGCATCTTGCTCAATCACTGTAACAGGATACCCTGCAGCTTCTAAAGCTTCTCAGGCTCTTTGCAACAAGAGAATTGCAGCAATCAAAGCATATTTAACAGAAAAAGAAGGAATCAGTGCAGATCGTATTGATACTAACTGTGAAATAGGTGGCGGAGATGCTAATACAGTAGATATTAAGACTAAATAAGAATACCACTTTTTGCTCAATAATAAACCCTTCTCATTTATTTGGGAGGGTTTTTTTTGTGCTATTATCAAAATATTAACTAAGTCAATTTTGCCCCTATTTATTTAAAACTCATTTTTGTTTAAAATCACTTAATTTTGCAACTCTTTATGAAGTTAGCTTTAGTTTTATTAATTCCTTTTTTTATCCTGGCCGCATGCAATAACCAGTTTAATAAAGTATTGAAAAGTACCGATTCTGAATACAAGCTAAAAAAGGCGGATGAGTATTATGCCAAAAAGAAATACAAAAATGCGGAACAGCTCTATATAGAATTATTTCCTGTTTTTAAAGGTTCTGATAAGTTTGAAGATTTGTATTATAAATATGCTTATTGTTCTTTCAATCAAAAAAATTATCTGGATGCGGAAAATCTTTTCAAAGGATTTTTAGGAGTTTTCCCGAATAGTCCAAAAGCTGAAGAGATCGCTTATATGCATGCGCTTACTTTTTACAAGCAATCACCAATTGTAGAACTGGAGCAGATAAATACCTCCAAAGCAATTGGAATGATGCAAAGTTTCATCAGTACTTATCCTAATTCACCCCGAGTTGCGGAAGCAACTGAAATTATTGCAAAGTGCAGAGGCAAGCTGGAAGAAAAGGATTACAAATCTGCAAAGCTTTATTACAATATTTCTCAATACCGAGCCGCCGGAATTTCTTTTACCAACCTTTTGAATAGTTATCCGGAATCAGACAAGGGCGAAGAGTATATGTTGATGGCAGTAAAATCTTATTATCAGTTTGCAAAATTAAGCATAGCAGACAAACAGGAAGAAAGGTATGAAAAAGTAGCTACAGAGTATTTTGATTTCGCAGATCGTTATCCGGAAAGTAAATTATTAAAAGAAGCCGAAGAGTATAAAAATCTTAGTCAAAACAATATTAAACAAATACAAAATGAGCAAATTAAGACGCCATCAAAGCGCTAATACCAGCAATGTTGTTGAAACCAAAAATCTGGTTGATTTAAAGGCAAAAACAGGCAATTTGTATGAATCCATTGCTGTTATTGCAAAACGCGCTAATCAAATCAATATTACTATAAAAGAGGAATTGCATAATAAACTGGAAGAATTTGCAAGCCATACAGATAGCCTGGAAGAAATTCATGAAAATAAGGAGCAAATAGAAATTTCAAGAGCTTATGAAAGAATGCCTAATCCGGCAATTCTTGCAACAGCAGAATTTATGGATGATAAAATTTATTATCGCAGAAATGAGGATAATCTTTTTGATTAATTTTTATACTGATTCTTTAAATAAGAAATGATAATTTTAATGGCGGTTTTATTACCGCCATTTTTATAATCAGTCAAGTAAAATCTGTATGCATGTTTACAGGAAAAAAAATCTTATTGGGTGTTACCGGCAGCATTGCGGCTTATAAATCTGTAATATTATTGAGGTTGCTGGTAAAAGCAGGAGCGGAAGTGAAAGTTATCATGACGAAAGCTGCTTCTGATTTTGTTTCTCCGCTAACTTTTTCTACTCTTTCAAAAAATGAAGTTCTCACAGATCTTTTTGATGAGGCAGCCTGGTCAAATCATGTAATGCTGGGGCGTTGGGCTGATGTGATGATCATTGCACCGGCATCGTGCAATACTATCTCTAAAATGGCAAATGGCTTATGCGATAATCTTTTATCAGCGGTTTATTTATCTGCAACCTGCCCGGTTTGGATTGCGCCTGCCATGGATGAAGATATGTGGCACCATCCTGCTACAAAAAGAAATATTTCTCTTTTAAAAGAAACAGGCAATATCATCATTCCTGTAGATCACGGCGAACTGGCAAGTGGTTTAACAGGGGAGGGAAGGATGGCCGAACCGGAAGAAATCGTAAACTGGCTGGAAAATTATTTTTAAGAAAAACCATCTCTTGAAGGGAAGAAAGTTTTAGTAACAGCAGGCCCAACCTATGAAGCGTTGGATCCTGTACGATTCATCGGAAACAACTCCAGCGGAAAAATGGGTGTTGCTATCGCCACTGAATTTGCAGATAGGGGCGCATCGGTCAAACTGATGTTAGGCCCTTCTGACATTGAACCCGGAAAAAGAATTTTAACCGAAAAAGTTACGTCTGCTAGCGAAATGTATGCGGCTTGCATGAAAGATTTCGCCGCTTATGATATTATTGTCATGGCTGCAGCGGTAGCGGATTTCACACCTTCCCAGCCGGCAACTGAAAAAATAAAAAAAAGTGAAAATGAAAATGAGTTTTCATTGCAATTAACAAAAACCGAGGATATACTTTCAAAGGCGGGGCAAATAAAAACAGAAAACCAGACACTGGTGGGATTTGCACTTGAAACTGAAAATGAAAAAAGAAATGCCATGAAAAAACTCGGGAAAAAAAATGCTGATTTGATTGTTCTTAATTCTTTAAATGACGCAGGTGCCGGCTTTGGGCATGATACCAACAAAATCACTATTTTTGATAAGAATGGGAATGAATATCCATTTCCCAAAAAATCAAAAAGTGAAGTTGCAACAGATATTGTAAACACAATTATTCAATATAGAAATGAATAAGCTATTCCTGATTCTTTTTATGTGTTCTTATTACCATAGGCGCTGAATCTCAGGAGCTGAGGGCACGCGTAAATGTATTGAGCAACAGGGTTGGAACTAATGTTGACAAAAAAACCTTTCAAACATTACAAACTGCGCTTAATAATTTTGTAAACAACCGCAAATGGAGCACTGACAAATTTGCTACCAATGAAAAAATAGACTGTAGCTTTTTACTGAACCTGGAATCGACCGGTGATCCCAATGTTTATAAAGCTTCATTAACTATCCAGTCTGCAAGGCCGGTTTTTAACTCCTCCTACGTTTCTCCGATCATTAATTACCAGGATAATGATGTTCTTTTCCGATACGATGAATTTCAACAATTAGAATTCAGCGATACCAGGGTAACAGGAACCGATCCTCTTGCTTCAAATCTTACTGCCATATTCGCCTATTGGATCGACATCATCCTGGGATTTGATTATGATTCTTTTTCGCCCCGCGGTGGAAATATCTATTTTCAAAGAGCTCAAAATATTATAAACAATGCACCGGAAGGAAGGAGCGTCGCTGGCTGGAAAGCTTTTGATGGAACAAGGAATCGCTACTGGCTTGTCGAAAATTTATTAAACAGCAGGTATAATATCATACACGATGTCGTTTATAACTACTACCGGCTTGGCATGGATCATTTGTATGACCAGGAAGCTAATGCAAGAACACAGGTTCTAAACGTTTTAAACATGTTAAACTCCTTCAATGCCGACAATCCCAATACCATGATCATGCAGTTCTTCTTCCAGGGGAAAACGCAGGAGTTAATAAAAATATTTTCAAAAGCAGCACCGCCGGATAAATCAAGAGCACTTGAATTTTTGCAACGGCTTGATGTTTCCAATGCTGCTCAATATCAAGAACAGTTGAAATGATAAAGCGAATTGTAATTTTTTTATTTGCGGCCAGTCTTTTTTCGTGTTCATCAAAAAATAAAGTTCCGTCAGCGATCCTTCAACCGAAAGAAATGAAAAGCATCATGTGGGACGTCATGCGCGCGCAGGCACTGGCTGTTGAAATTTCAAGAAGAGACTCGTCGGTTAAAGACAGTGCTGAGATAAAAAGGCTCACGCAAAGGGTTTTTGAACTTCATGATATTACGATCGCTGATTTTAATAAAAGTTATAATTGGTATATTAAACATCCTGAGCCAATGAGCGCTATCTTTGATAGTCTTTACATCGAGCAGCAAAGAATCGTCAATGAATCGCACGAAGCGAATAAAGTAGTAAATGATGCAGTTCCTCCAGCCCAGACATTTATTCGATAAAAACTACTGGATGAAAGACAGCCTGCCGGAATCAGCTTTGAGAAGGAAATTGATACCGCGGCAATAGAAGTTTAAGCATTTGAATTCATCATCATAATTCTATACTAGCATGAACAAAGTTTATAAGAACGCCGATGAAGCCTTGCATGATATTTCTGATGGAAGTGTCATTATGCTCGGCGGTTTCGGCTTATGTGGAATACCAGAAAATTGCATCACTGCCTTGGTTCGAAAAGGGGTTAGGGAACTCACCTGCATTTCCAACAATGCAGGAGTTGATGATTTTGGAATAGGCCTTTTATTGCAGAAAAAGCAGCTAAAAAAAATGGTTGCGTCCTATGTTGGCGAGAATGCGGAATTTGAAAGGCAATTGTTACAGGGAGAACTCGAAGTTGAACTAATTCCTCAAGGAACGCTTGCAACAAGATGTATGGCTTCTGGTTATGGAATGCCAGCCGTTTTTACTCCAGCAGGCGTAGGAACAGAAGTGGCAGATGGAAAGGAAGTAAGGGAATTTAACGGGAAGCAATATTTGCTGGAATATGCTTTTGATTCTGATTTCGCATTGGTCAAAGCATGGAAAGGGGACAAGTATGGAAATCTTATTTTTAAAGAAACAGCGAGGAATTTTAATCCGATGATGGCAATGGCCGGGAAAATCACTATCGCAGAAGTAGAAGAATTAGTCGAACCGGGAGAATTAAATCCGGATCAAATCCATACTCCCGGAATCTTTGTTCACAGGATTTTCAAGGGAAGCCTTTATGAAAAAAGAATTGAGCAAAGGACGGTGAGAAAATTGGCTGATTCTTAATAATAATTAGGAAATAGGCCCCTTCATCATTGATAATTCATTTAATTACTAAACATGTTAGATAAAAACCAAATCGCACGCCGGATCGCGAAAGAATTAAAGGATGGATATTATGTGAATCTTGGAATTGGAATTCCTACACTTGTGGCCAATTATATTCCTGAAGGCATCAACGTCATCCTTCAATCTGAAAATGGTTTATTAGGAATGGGCCCCTTTCCGCTCGAAGGAGAAGAGGACGCCGATCTCATAAATGCCGGAAAGCAAACAATCACTACTTTGCCAGGATCAGCCTTTTTCGACAGCGCAATGAGCTTTGGAATGATACGGGCGGGCAAAGTGGATCTCACTGTTTTAGGGGCAATGGAAGTAAGTGAGAATGGCGACATTGCCAGTTGGAAAATTCCCGGCAAAATGGTAAAGGGAATGGGTGGGGCGATGGATCTTGTTGCGAGCGCGAAAAATATTATTGTCGCTATGATGCATACCAATCCCAAAGGGGAATCCAAATTGCTGAGCAAATGCGAACTTCCCTTAACCGGGATCAATTGTGTAAAAAAGATCGTTACCAACCTTGCTGTCCTTGAAGTCACAGAGCACGGATTCCGGCTTCTTGAAAGAGCTCCCGGAGTAACAGTTGAAGAAATAAAGGAAAAAACAAGCGGCAGATTAATTGTTGAAGGCCAGATCCCTGAAATGGTATTTTAGATAACACTGAGTTATCCTTTTCTTTTACTTCATAGAATAATAACAATAAAAGTTTATAAAATGTTTGTTTGCTGCCAAATTAGTTTTGGCTTTTTAACAACTGGAGATATAAAAAAAGGCTGGAAGTGAATTTCAATAAAAGTTAAAAAAAAGTACGACTGCTGAAAGAACTTTAATCAATTAAAGAATTCTTCATCGCGAAAAAAACCAGGCCCACTGAATTTTTTACCCCGAAACGTTCCATAAGCCGATCTTTGATCGCCTCAACCGTTCTTGGACTTATTTCCATTTTCTGCGCAATTTCCTGAGCGGTATATTCCATGCAAACCAGCGTGAGCACTTCTTTTTCGCGGTCGCTCACCACTATTTCACTGTTTAAATTAGGATTGAATTTTTGTTTCGCGTAATTCTTTTTAATTAGGACCCTGTTTACAAAATTGTTGAGATAAAAGCCGGTTTTCATCACGTCCATTATGCCCTGCTTTATTTCCGCTGGTTCAGTACTTTTCAACAAATAACCGTTTGCTCCGCTGTCCATAAGATGCCCGACGAACCTTTCGTCTTCAAACATGGTAAGAATCAGTATTCTTACTTTCGGAAAATGCTTATTAAGATATTTCGTTGTTTCGATGCCATCTTTCACAGGCATTTTTAAATCCATAAGAACGATATCAGGCTGCTCAATTTCAATCCCTTTAATTAGTTCCTCGCCATTTTCTGCTTCTAAAATAAACCTGATATTGCTGTAGGCTTTCAATGAAAGAATGACTCCCTTGCGGAAAATTTTATGATCATCGGCTATTGCAACATTGATTATTTCGGGGGTCATATTATTATTCTTAAAAAAGGCAACAGTAACAAAAATATGAAAATATGTTATTTTTTCGGTTCTCGCGGTATTTCGATGGTAACTTTATAATATGTATGGGTGCTGTCAATTTCAAAAGCGATCTTTCCTTTAAGGACGCTCATCCGACTTTGGATATTTTTTAATCCAAGGCCAACCGAGTTATGCTCCAGTTTATCGAAATTATGCTGAAGAATTCCTTTGCCATCATGATGAATGCGAAAATAAACGAGATTTCCCTGCGCGTTTTGAGTAAGGTGGATAAATCCTGAATTGCTATGTTTTATTATATTCGTTACCAGTTCCTGCAATATCCGGAATATAAGCAGTTCCTGCTCATCGCTCAGGCGTTCACGGTTGTCATGGAACCTGACACTCGCGTTAATTACGCCTGATCCATTTATCTTTTCAAATAAATCTTTTACTGCCGCTTCAAGGCCAAAGTTTTTCAATGTAGGCGGCATGAGGCTATGCGAAATGTTCCGGATTAGCTTTATGCTGTCATCAATAATTTGCTTTGCGCTAAAAATAGACTGCAATTGAACCGCGGGTTCCTGGTGAATGAGATTTTCGTTCAGGTATAGCCTTGCGGTGGCTAAAAGCGGCCCTGCATCATCATGCAAATCGGCGGCTATTCGTTGCCTTTCCTCTTCCTGGAAACGAATGGACGCACGCAAAAGCATTTGCTGCCGCTCTTCTTCCATTTTCTGAATCTGCTTATTGAACCGGATGACGCGACGCTGATGGAATACCAGCAGCGAGATAATGGTAATCACCATGATAAGCATGCCCAACGTGCCTAATATCAGCATGCCTGAAACTCCAGTAGAACCACCCGTAATTTGTAAAAAGAACATGTGAAATGTTACAGTTAAGTAGTTTTATTAAAAAAAACTTCATCACCCAGATTAGGTAACGAGGGTTTTAGTTTATTGGCATCGTTGGTTTTCATGCACATTGCAACGCTGAGCAATATGTTTTTTAGGATATTGAAGGAGTTATTTATGACGAAATAAAACTTTTGGTATTGTGTATCGTGCAGAGTATTCTCTGCCATAATATATAAAAAGAAGGTGCCTGAAAAATAAATTAAAAATGAAATAACGATCCAAAAATTAGAAGTAGAATAAATAGCGGATGTGTAGGAATTGCGTATTTCAGTAATTAAATAATAAATACATAATAGAAGTATTATAAGAGATTCAATTCCAGAAGTGAAAGAATCAAAAGCTTTTAAATTATTGAAATATACGAAATCTAGTGCAGCGAATAAGGAATATGATATCCAAATGAAGATGATGATTTTTTTTGCCTTTTTTTTCCTTGCAATTATATAAAAAAAATAGGCTAAAAAAGAGTATTCCACTATGTTGAAAATCGCAAATAAAAAGTTTGCAGAATCTATAAGTCTTGCACTTTGAAAATAGAATCCCAAACCCTCATTTATTATGCAATAAACGATATAAAAAAAAATTACCCTTACTTCATTTTCTTTGTTATCTCTTTTAAAGATTAGAAAAAAAACTAAGGGTAATAAATGTGAAAAAATTCCCGTGTATAATAATAATTTAAAAATAGTAGTTAGTTTAGGATTCAAATATAACTACATATTCTTAATATTATTGCCAAATTTTAAAAATTTAATTCAAATTATGGTTTTGTGAAAATAGTCCAATCAATTACAGTCTTATCAGCAACAATACCTTCATTTTTCACGATGTCGCCAGTATTGGTAACAACAGAAAATTCAAGAATATCTTTGCCTTCAGCATCAACACCTGTGTAAACTAAATGCTCTTCGTTGTTTTCAGAAAGGCATTTGCGGAAATTCATACCAACGCAGCCAGGCTGATTCAGGATTTGGTCAATAATGTTGCGGCCAATGTAAAAACCTGGAGTTGCATCTGGATTTGCTTCCCTGAAGTTCTGCACTAATTGCATTCCTTCTGCTAAACCGATGTCTTCGCCAACCTGGGCGGTTTTTTTGATTTCAAATGTTTGTGTCATTGTTGTAAGTTTTTTTTGTTTTTAAAGAGGTTTATGTCCAATAATCAGACTGCTAACTTCTCCTAAAACAAATGATAATGCAATAGGCTTTTTTTGAAACAGATGCCTTATTTTTGCTAAAAACCGTGCCAGTAAAGCGTTTCAAGCGATTTTACTAGTAAGAACACGATTCAAAATGAGGTATTTGTACGATGCGAAAATAGTAAATTTACTATTAAAAAAATAGTTTAGATACTAACGTAAATTTACTATTATTGTGGTATGGTATGGAAATGCTAGTTTTATCAGAACGGTTATTTCAGTATTTAATAGGAATAAAATCATGGTTTCGTGATGTTTACGGTATGGTTTTTTGAGTTATTTGCAAGGTTGAAGTTACAGGCAATGCGAAGTTTTGCCATCGTAAAATCCCTCACGGCTTTTTTTGTTTATCGTAGATTTCATGTTGTTACAATAATAGATTAATAAAAATTTCGTTATAGAATATATATTTACAATCCCTAACTGTCAAAATTCAATGTCATTATCTACTGTTATTCAAATTGCTATTGCTGACGATCATAAAATTTTCAGGGACGGCATTAAGATGGCTCTTAGTCCGAAGGAAAATTTGAAAATGATCTGGGAGGCGGAGGATGGAAAAGATTTAATGCACAAGATCACCATCAAAAAACCGCATGTTTTATTGATGGATATCCGGATGCCGGAAATCGACGGCATCAATGCAATAGAAATGCTTAGAAAGGAGCATGACGATTTAAAGATCATCGTTCTTTCCATGTATGATGATCAGCAAATGATCAGCAAAATGATGGAAATGGGCGCCAATGCCTATCTTACCAAAACTACAGATCCTGACGAAATTTATGAAGCAATCCTGACGTGCATGAATGAGGATTTTTATTTCAACCAATTGGTGAACAACGCGGTGATGGGCAAGCTGATGCAGAAGAAAAACGTGCGCCAGCATTATGGCAGCCAGGTTCCCATCACTTTCAGCGAAAAAGAGTTGAAAATTTTGCAATTGCTCGGAGAAGATAAAACGACCGAGGAAATCTCAAAAATCATTTTTTTAAGCCCGAGAACTATTGAAACTATTCGACAGAATATGAAAAATAAAGTTGGCGCGAAAACCATAGGCGGCTTGCTCATGTATGGAATGAGGAATAAGATGATTGAATAGTTTTTTTGGCGCCCAACGGAATCAAAAAAGGAAATAGTAAATTTATTTGATCAACGTCGTGAAATTCATTCGCCCCTATTTGGACATAAATAATACCGAAACTAAAAAGAAGGAATTGAATTATTTCCTGGAACTGATCAAGGAAAGTAGATTCGAATCTTTGGGCAAAAAAATCTTCGAAAAATGCCGGTTTGTGGGTGGCATTTTTAACGTCTGAAACTACTCCCTGCGAAATGAAGGATCTGGTTCTATAACTTTTACAAAGGAATCCTAATTTCAATCTCACAACCTTTTCCGGGTTCAGAATTGATGTTCATTGCTCCTGAATAAAATTCTACCCTGCTGCTGATATTTTGCAATCCGATGCCCTTTGCTTTTTCAGAAGGATTAAAGCCCTTGCCATTATCGATAATTGAAAGATATAGTTCGTTATTCTCATTTCTTATGGCAATGGTCGCTTCTGATGCTTTTGAGTGCTTGATAATGTTGTTCATTTGTTCCTGTACGATCCTGTAGATCATCAGTTGTTTTTTATCTTCTATTTCCTGCCGCTCCTCTACTTCATAAATCAAATCCACCTTAAGCTGGTGAGATACATTTATTTGCTGAGCCAGAGAGTCAAGCGCTTCCTCGAGGCTAATGTCGCCAAGAGAAGGAGCCACAAGTGTTTTCGATAATTTTCTGATTTCTTCCATTGCCTCGTTCACATATTGATAACTGCGTTCAACGAGTTCATCGGCAACTTCCCTTTTGCTTCTCACCATGCCGATATACATTTTAACTGTCGCCAAAATCTGGTTGATGTTATCATGGAGCTCTTTCCCTAATTCATTCCTTTCTTTTTCCTGAGCGCGAATGGTAACGTCTGTTATCATTTTTTGGGCAAATAACTGCTGGTTGAGCAGTTCTTTTTGAAGTCTTTTGCGTTCAGTAATATCCTGAATAGCCCCATACATCCTGTATGCTTTTCCCTCAGCATCAAAGAGGATAAATCCTCTTCCGAAAACATCTTTGTAGCTTCCGGAAGCAGTCCTGATCCGGTACTCATCCCGCCAGTATTCGAGCTTGTTGCTGATGTGATAGCGAATATTTTTTGATACCCGTTCCTGATCATCCGGGTGGATCATTTTCATCCACATCTTATTATTGTATTCCAAATCATCAGCGGAATAACCATAATCATGGATGATTCCTTCGCCCCAATGACCGATATTCTTATTGAAATCGAAATCCCAGATCGTATCAAGCGTAGCTTTATTAATGAATTCGTAACGTTCATTGCTGTTCTTCAGGTTTTCGAGAATTTTTTTTCGCTCAAGACTATACTGAATGGTTTTCTCCAATAATTTTTCATCGAATTCACCTTTAACAAGATAATCCTGAGCGCCAACTGAAATAGACTGCATTGCAATTTCAATCCCCGTCAACCCCGAGAAAACAATTATGGGGGTTTTGGGTAACAGTTTGTTCAGACTGATTACAGAATCGATCCCGCTGCTGTCTGGCAAGGAAAGGTCGAGCAAAGCGATATCAATTTGATAATGATCGACCAAAACAGGAACAGCTTTCAGGTTAACCGCATGGAAAATGGTGTTGACAGGAAGGTTGGTAAGTTCCAGGAAATCTTTCAATAAAATATAATCGCCAGGATTATCCTCAACAACGAGGATATTGAGTGGCTTTAGCTCCCTATTCATAAATTTTCGGTATTTGGTAATTGAACAACATTAATCCAAAAATCTTTGATTGTTTGGATGACTTCCATGAAATTTTTAAAATTGACAGGTTTGGTAATATAGCAGTTGGCATGACTATTATAAGAAGCGAAAATATCCTTTTCAGAATCGGAGGTCGTTAGCATCACTACCGGGATAATCATCAAATCCGGGTCGTTTTTTATCGTCATTAAAACCTCAAGCCCATCAACTTTTGGCAGATTAATATCCAGGAGAATAAGGTTGGGTGTTTGCACGTCCTCGAAGCCGCTGTCTTTTTTAAGGAACTTTAGCGCCTGATCGCCATCTTTCACGACGTCCACCACATTGCAGATCCGCGCTTCTTTCAGCGCTTCAAGCGTTAAGAGGATGTCGCCTTCATTATCTTCAACCAATAAAATACGAATTTCTTTTTTCATGAGATTGTTTTAGAGATAGTAAAATAAAAAGTACTGCCTTCGCCAGGCACCGATTCCACCCAAATATTGCCACCATGGCGGTTTATAATTTTCTTGCAAATGGATAAGCCTATGCCGGTCCCGGAATATTCACCGGTTCCATGCAACCGCTGAAAAACGATAAAGATCTTATCAAAAAATTTGGGTTCAATTCCTATTCCGTTATCTTTTACATAAAATTCCCACCTGTCATTAACGTCCTTGCAGCCCATTTCGATCACGGGCGGATTGCTATTCCTGTATTTTAAAGCATTGCCAACGAGGTTTTGAAAAACCTGTTGTATTTGTGGTTTTACAGCTTTGATAATCCCGGGCATGGGTTTAATATCCAATGAGCCCTTGGTTTCTTCCAGTCTTGCCCGGTAGATATTTTTTACGGTGCTAAGCACTTCGTTAAGATCTATCTCGGAAATGGAATCATGAATGCTTCCCACGCGTGAGTACTCCAGCAGGTCATGGATCAGCTTTTTCATCCGTTCAGCGCCGTCAACCGCGAAATCGATATATCGTTTCCCTGTTTCATCCAGTTTGCCCCCCAGTTTCTTTTCAAGCAACTGAAGGAAACTGCTCACCATTCTCAGGGGTTCCTGCAGATCGTGCGATGCTACATAAGCGAATCGCTCGAGTTCCGAATTGGACGCCAGCAATTCCGTCGCCCTTTTTTCAAGTGCTTCGTTCAGTTGTTTTTTTATTTCCTCAGCTTGCTTGCTTTCAGTTACATCAAGCACTACCGCCAGGAAAACTTTCTGGTTTCCCTGCTCAATTAATTGCAGATGGGATTCAGCGGGATAGGTGCTTCCGTCTTTTCGTTTATGGCTCGTTTCGAAAATGATTTTTTCCTTTTCACCATTTATTAATGGCTTAAGCAGTTTTCGGAAAGATGGTTCCGTAACCTCTGGTTTTATATCCAAAACGGTTAACCCATATATTTCGTTTTTATCGTAGCCAAGATTTTGAAGCGCTCCGTGGTTAACGTACTGGAAAAGCAAACTGTCGGGATGAAAAACATAAATTTCGTTTAAACTCTTTTCAATGGTATCTAGCAAACGATTTTTTTCGGCTTCGGCTTTTTTTCTTTCCGTAATATCCATTGAAAGAACGAAAAGCCCTTCCGGAACAGGCTGGATGCTCAGTTCAAAAAATCTTTTCGAATTATCGGGGTAGGTGAATTCATTTTCCAGAAGCTGCGGTTTTCTTTCTCTCATGCATTTTTCCATTTCTTTGAACATTGCCGTTTGTTGAATTCCTGGATATTTTTCAAGCATGGAGAAACCAATCAATTCCTCGTTCGTATACCTGCTTTGATCGATGAGGGAATTGTTCACAAATAAATAGTGCCAGTCATGACTTATGATCTGAATGCCTTCGCGCATGTTTTCCAGCAAGAAGCGGTATTGCTTTTCTTTTTCAATAACCTGACTGGTTTTATGCTCAACGCGCGATTCCAATGTAGCATTCAGGTCTTTAATTTCCTGTTCGGCCTTGTTTCGTGCCCTGGTATTTTTATAGATGATCCAGAAGGAGGTTAGCAGGAGAACCATAAGAATGAAATAGAACAAATAAATGATCCGGGACAGTTCCGCGACGTTTTTCTCATGATCCGCCTTCTGTTTTTCAAGTAACTTCTTTTCTTCTTTTTCAATGGCATCTGTCAGGTTATAGACCTGGCGCATCATCCTGTTTTGTACTATCTCTGTTTCAAATAAATTATTGACGCCTTCGAGCCCTTTTGCTTTCCTTAATTCAATTAATTGCCCTCTTACTTTTATGTTATGGGCTATCTGATTGGCCAATGAATCGGCCCGGAGTTTTTGCAGTGAGGTTTGATTGTCTATTTTTTGAAGGTGTACAGTTGCATCCTGAAGCTGTGAAGTAAATTTATTTATCCCATCAAGGAAAATTTCCTTTCCTGTAAGTAGGAATCCCCGGGTGCTGATCTCCATGCTCTGTGAAAAATTCAGAATTTTCTGGTTTTGCAAGAGGATCTGGTTGCTGACGCTAATTTGTTTCGAAGTTGCATCAGTTTGTTTGTTTACTGTACCAATTGCCATGAAAAGAAAGGACATTAGTAGGGCGACAATTGCAAAATAACCTGCTATTTTTTTGTGGAAACTGAATTTGAGATATCCGAGCGGGGCGCTGAAAAAAGTTGCTGTGAAAAGTGCCATGAAAATAAAGCTGGAATGCAGAAACGGTCTGAGAAACATGATGTTCTTTATCTCGAAAAGAAGTGCCGCAACCACAACAAAGGTGAGGCCTCCCAAAAGGGCTCCGCTAATAAGTATTATTTGAATGGGCAGATGCCATTTTTTTTTGGCCAAAACCAAAAAAATGAGGTTGAGAACTATAAGGGTAAAGGAAGTTCCGATTCTCATTCTTCCCGGAAATATGGTTGCCTCAGGATTCGAATCTGCCGCCTTATGCAATAATTGGTCTATTCCCGCATTCCAGGAAAAAATATACTGCGATAAGCTGATTCCGGCTATTAGTAAAACGAGAAACGAAAGAAATCGGGAAACGTTGTTTTTAATTTGCGAAGGCTTGCTATTAATCAGCAACAAGTTGACTGCCGACAAGAGTATGCAAATTGTGGTATTAAATTTTACCTGGTCAAAATAGAGGACCGGCTTTAAAAAGGAAATGTTGAAAGAATATGAAGCAAGTATTAAAACCGCGGCGGCTAAAGCAAAAACGCTCCACGCATTAGAAATATGTTTGCTCGTATTTCGCATTAATTTTGGTTTTATGATTTTAGGAGTTCCGCTCGAACTTTGGCTTTAGAAAATCAAATGCGTCCGGACGCTCAAAAAAGAATGCCGGTTTTTTTTAGAAATATACAGCAAAGCTGGTTTAAGTCCCACCGCAATATATAAATTTTAAACATTAAACCTCAAATAAAAGTGACGGAAAATAATTAAATAATATCGCTATGGTGATGAGCCTAAAAAAAGATGAAAAAAAGTTCGATTGCTGGAAGGAAGGTATTCTTCGTTATACATTTCGGGTGAAAAAGTTCAAAAAATGTTCGGCTGCTGGAAGGAAAACTTTAGAAATTCATTAATATCTTCTTAAATGTTCAGGAAATGTTTTTCCTGAAACAATAGAACTGCAATTTTTTTCGTTTATTTTAATTGGATGAAATTTTCCCGGCTTTGGTTAGCCAAAGAAATTTATCGCGAAATATTATCACTCGATTATAGTTAAAACTGAAAACCCGATGCCAAAGCTTTTACTTGTTGACGATCATTCTATTGTGAGAAAAGGACTGAAGCTGATCATTGAAGATTTTTTAGCGCATGCTGAAATTATGGAGGCTCATGATGGAGATTCGGCTTTTGAAAAGATAAAGCACAATGCTTTTGACCTTGTTGTGCTGGATGTGAACATGCCGAATACAGACTCGTTCGGGCTTTTGCAAACGATCCTTTCTTTTAGAGCATCCATGAAAATCATGATGTTCAGCATGAACGCAGAAGAGATTTATGCAAAAAGATATTTAAAAATGGGCGCAATGGGCTATTTAAGAAAGGATTCGCCTGAAGTTGAAATCAAAAATGCGATAGGAACCATTTTGAGCGGCAAAAGATACATGAGTCCGGAATTGAGCGAGAAGCTATTGTTCGAGCTGCAAGTGAAAGGCGGTGCTGAAAATCCCTTCGATAAGCTTTCACCGCGGGAATTCGAAATAGTACAGCACCTTGCAAACGGCGACTCGGTAGCAGAAATCTCTCAAAAGCTGAAACTTCACACCTCAACGGTAGGTACACATAAGGCGAGAATTTTTGACAAGCTTCAATGCCATAACATCATTGATCTTACCCGGATGGCTAAGGTTTACGATGTGGTTTTTGCTTAAACTGAAGCTTGCGTTGCTCTGATTGTAATATATTTTCTACAAGAGATTCCTTTACTTACTACACTTTACCTCTGGAAGGCTTTATATTTTTGCATTGGAATTCATAGATATCCAATATGTCTGAAAAGCCGTTACACCCTTGAAAAACCAAAGTGATAGCAACTTTGCTGTCGCTTTTTTTTCAGGGTATAGAAAATTTTCTACAAGGATTTCATTAAAATTCTACTTTTTTTATTGAAATAATTTTAGAGTTTTACATCAGATTCAACACCCAAAAAACCAAGCGAGCGGAAGGCCGCGGCTTCAAAAAAATAAAAATCAACCCCATGAAAAAGCACCTGACCCAGTCAATCATCCTGATTTTCTTTTGCATCTTTTCCACTGCCGTTTTAGCACAAGGGCCATCCGATCCCGGATTGGAACCAGATGGACCAAGAATCGCAATCATCAACAATGTCGCCGTGGAGATTATTCAAAATTCTGAACCTGCTTCAAACGGCATATTGAACGAAAGAAAAACAGAAATGCTTGCAAAAGCTTCTCAGATTCCTTCTGAAGGGCCAAGTGCTTCAATAAGTGATTTCAAGCACGTGAAAACTGGTAAAATCCGGCGGCTTCAAATGAAGGGCAATTGGCTGGTTTATGAACCATCCAAACTGGAAGTGCAAGAGTAAAACGTTATATTTTTAAAAGAAGTTCTTTGAAAGTGATTTTCAAGGAACTTTTTCATTTTTAGGAAATTATGTTTTGCTACAAGGGAAACAGCAGGCGGACTTTTTTACAAGATTTTTATTTGATGCTGGTTGTTATCCCCGCAAACAGTCTTGTGATTTTCAATCAAAAAGCTTTTCTATTCTGCATAACAACTGCCGTTTACTCACAATAGGTACTTTAAGAAATTTACTATAATCTTTATCTTCCTACCCACTTCAGCAGAGTTATTAATTATCTTTGCTTTAGGTAGGATAGGAATAAATAAGCCTTCGTACCTACAATCCCAATACTATGAAAACCCTGCTATCGAATGGTAAAGTATGGCATGCCCATGTGACGAACCCATTCAAAACAAAAATCTCCTCTCAAAAATTGAAGTACTTCATTCTCTCTTTCTTTTTGTTTTTTGCTTTATTTGTTCAGGCGCAAACCACACAAACATATACATCCTCGGGAACATGGATATGCCCAACTGGTGTTACCTCTATAACGTTAGAAAGTTGGGGAGGCGGTGGCGCAGGTGGCGGCGCCAAAATTGGTGGTAAAGCGGAAGAAGGGGCCGGCGGTGGCGGCGGTGCGTATACAAAAGTTACTTCGGTTGCTGTTATTCCCGGAACGCATTATAATGTTACCGTAGGGGCTGGCGGATTGGGCGATGCAGCCGGTGGAAAGGGAGGAAATGGAGGTAATTCTTATTTTAATATTAATACCGCGATAGCTTATGGAGGAGGCGGTGGCGATTCAGATCTAATCGGCAATGCAGGTATAGGAGGAAACGGAACATTTAATGGAGGGAATGGAGCAAAGGGCAACACCAGTAGTTCCGGCGGGGGAGGTGGTGGTGCAGGATCCGGTGGCCCTGGCGGCAATGCAGCAGGCGGAACCGGAGGCGCCGGCGGATTAGGAAGCGGTGGGAAATGGAGCTAATGGAGTTGGTGGTGCACATGTAACAGGAAATAACGGTAATAATTTTGGCGGCGGTGGGAGCGGCGGATCTAAAGGCAACAATGGAAATAGCCACGTTGCCGGTGGAAACGGCGCACACGGTCAGGTATTAATAACCTATTCCCTTCCACCAACAATAACCAGTTTATCTGCAAATGTTTGTGAAGGAGGTTCTATCACTATTAAAGGAACTCATTTTACCGGAATTACTGCTGCGAATGTAAAAATAGGAAGCACTCCAGTTGCCTCCATAACATCTTATAATGATTCGGAAATTGTGGCTGTAGTAGCTGCAGCTTCAACAGGGAAAGTAACGGTAATTGCGAGCGGTGGTACTGTTGTAAGTTCTGCAACTTTTACTGTATTTGCCATGCCCTCTGTTTCAGGCAAACAGTACACCGACATGTGTGGGCGGGCACACCGGAACGATTACAGCAAGCGCTGCCGGAGGAACTGCTCCATTTACTTATAGTTTAAACAGCGGGGCTTATCAACCCGAAGCCACATTTACCGGGTTGTCAGCCGGCGCCTATACATTACGTGTTAAAAGTAATTCAGGTTGTATTGCTTCCACAACTAGTAATCGTTAGCCCTTTTGCTAATTCAACCGATGACCAAAGTGCCTCGGGGAGCTAATTCGTGGATAGGGCACATTTACAGTGGTACCAATTTTCAAAATTATATTGGGCATTTTACTGAGCCGGAAACATTTAATGAAGGTTTTGGCGGGGACCTTGTTTGTTTTAATGTAACGTCCAATTCAACTACAAGATCTATTTATACTGAGAACTTTTAGTGCCAGGTTTAGAATGAATTCTACCAGAAAAGGCTTGTACATCGCAGATATGGGATCTGATGATGGTAGTCGTTTAACCGTGGATGGAACACTTCTATTCGATAATTGGGTTATTGAATCTTATCTTACCAAGCCAAGAGTTTTGATGAACCTTACAGGAAATAGTTCCTTAAATTTTGAATATTATGAAAATACCGGGGGCAAACGAAGCGTCTTTCCTGAATTTTACCCTTGTATTAAGCCAATTCACTTTCTACCCATACTTCTCAAAGTATTTGCCTTGGAAGCACAGGCACTAGCCATCAGCGGAGATACTTACGGGACTCTTCCAGCCGGTATTACCTTGTCGGGAACCGGTTACCAATGGAGCTATAGTACTACACCTGGTGGTTCAAGAATTAACATTGCGGGTGCAACATCTGCTATCTTTTACACCAAATACTTCAATTGCTCCTTTTAATATTGCCGGCACTTATTATATCTATCGTAATGCCAAATTAAGCAGCGGGAACAATGTTCAGGTAAATCCCTATGTAGCTGCCAATGAATCAAACGCGGCAATCATAGCGGTAAGCGCCGCTCCATCAGCAACCATTTCTTATTCGGGATGCACCTTTTGCAGTACAATTTCTTCACTACAGCCGGTAACTTTATCCGGTACTTTGGGTGGAGTATTTACAGCAATACCTTCCGGGTTATCGATAAATACTTCGTCGGGGGCTATAATGCCTTCAGCAAGTACCATTGGTAATTATGTAGTTTCTTATACAGTTTCAACCCCAGGATGTTCAACGGTTACTGCTCGCCAGAATGTTTTAATCGGCTATGCCGGTATGTGGCATGGCATGATAAGTTCTGATTGGAGTGATTCTGAAAACTGGGTTTGCAATCAAATACCAACGCCATCGGTTGATGTTTTTCTGCCAAAAGGATCGTTTACATTATCCTGTGTAGTATTTCCAATCTGGGCGAGATCAAAAACCTTAAGATTGAAGATGGTTCATCATTGATGGTTGGCGGAACCTTAAAAATCTTCGGCGATATAACCAATAATGGAGTGTTGGATGCTAACTCGGGCACTTTGGAAATGGCGGGGCTGTCGGCTCAAACTATTGCGGGCAGCATGTTTGCTAAAAAAACACTTAAAAGTTTAATTGTCAGTAATTTGGGTAGCGGGCTTTCGGTTTCTTCTACTCTAAATGATACTTTAAAAATATCAGGCACCTTATCATTTGGCAACACCGGTAGTAAATTAAATACCGGTGATAATATTACGCTCTTGTCCACCAACAAGGCTACAGCAAATGTTGGCATAGTAGGTTCAGGCAATTTAATTACCGGTAAAGTAATTGCTGAACGATATATCAATATAGGCCCGGGAGCCGGGCAGCATGCAAAATCATGGAATCTTTTATCTGCACCCATTACAGGGCAAACCATCAAAGAAAGCTGGATGGAAAATGGGCTGCAAACTTCTGCACCAAATGGCTATGGAACATGGATTACAGACCCTGCCGGTACCAGTGGAGGTTTTGATGCCAATTCTGTTTCACCTTCCATGAAAACTTATGTTTCTGCTACTAATAGCTGGTTAGGGGTTTCCAATCCTACAACTACTTCAATACAGAATGAAAAAGGATATCTCTTATTTATCCGTGGTGATAGGTCTGTGTTTAATGTTTCCGGAGTGAATAGCTCGCCTGTCGCAGTTACTCTACGGGCTAAAGGTAATCTGGTTACTGGCGACCGCCCGGCAATCAGTATATTGGCTGATAAATTTGAATCTATTGGAAACCCTTATGCATCCAAAATTGATTTTACCAAAATAATCAGGGGAAATGGAGTGGATGATATATTCTATGTGTGGGATCCTTTGTTATACGGCTATTATGGTTACGGTGGTTACCAAACTTTAAGCAGTGTGAATGATTGGAAACCAGTTCCCGGCGCTACGGGAAATTATCCTTCTGACGTTGCATGTACCATCATACAATCCGGTCAGGCTTTCTTTGTACATGCCACAAGTGGGCAACCTTCTGTGCCCCCCAATTATACTGTATCCTTCAGGGAGAATTCTAAATTCATTGAAGGACCGAGCGGAGGCCGTGCCATTATTAATGGAAGAGGTACATCCGCTAAACGCCAATTTTTAGGGAGCAGGTTTATACTCTTTATCCACAGAAGGCAGCATTTTGGCCGATGCCAATGTTACCGCATTTGATGATGCTTTTAGTAATACAATAGATGGGAATGATGCGCTAAAATTATTAAATAGCGGTGAAAATTTTGGAGTAAAAAGAGAGGAAAAATTAATGGTAATTGAAGCAAGAAAGCCAGTTTCAAATATGGATACTATTTACTATAACCTTAGCAATTTAAAAGCAAAAAACTACCAGATAAAGTTGGCGCCTCAGAATATGATGGGAAGTGGAGTAGAGGCTTATTTAATTGATAAATATTTAAAAGTAGCCACACCAGTAAGCTTGTCTGATAGCAGCTATATTAATTTTACGGTTACTGCCGATGAAGGTTCGTATGCTGCTGATAGGTTAATGGTAATATTTAAGCCAATGGCACCGTTGCCTGTAACATTTACTTCTGTAAAAGCATACTTTGAAAAATGCGGATATAATGGTAGAATGGAAAGTGGAAAATGAAAGCAATATGAAGCAGTATGAAGTTGAGAAATCTGTTGATGGAAATAAGTTTACAAAAGCCGCAACCATAGAAGCCATCAACGGAAGAGCCAATGATTATAATTGGTTAGACCAGCACGTATCAGCAGGATATAATTATTACCGGATCCTGTAGCATTGATGTAAATGGGAAATTTAACTTATTCCCAGGTGGTAAAAGTTTTGACAGGAAAACAGGTTTCAGAAATTATGATCTACCCAAATCCAATCATAAATGGTACCATCAATCTTCATTTAACTAACCAGCCTGCCGGAATGGTATGGAATCAGGATATTAAATGATTTGGGCCAGGTAATTCTCTCAAAACAATTTAACCATGCAGGAGGAAACAGTATAGAAATTATAAAATGGGATACTAAATTTGCGAAAGGGGTTTACCAGTTAGGTGTAATTAAGCCAAGCGGTGATAAAGGATTTGATTTCTATTATGCAATGATGTAGTAGTGTGAACCTGCAAGGCTTGAGTAAACAAAAAATTAGTCACCAGTGCTTGCGGAATCACAATAAAGAATGATGCGAGTAAAATATCAATAGTGCATTAGTACCAACGTTATTTCATCCGGCTGGCGCATGCAAACCAAAAGTCCTGGATCTTGTCAACAACGTTCATGTATTTTTCGGCATCAATGGGTTTTGTGATATAGCAATTTGCGTGATGTCCATATGATAAATTGATATCGTCCTCAGAGGCGGAAGATGATAGCATAATAACCGGTATATGCATTAAGTTACTGTTTTCCTTTACAAACTGAAGCACTTCATGGCCGTTTTTTCTGGGTAAATTAATATCGAGTAATAGCAAATTCGGCTCTTCAGCATTAGGGTAATTTCCTTGTTTTGACAGGAAATCGATGGCTTCCTTTCCATCTCTGACAATGCTTAGTTTGCTGAAGAATTTTGAGGCTTCAAAGGCGTCGCAGGTTAGCAGGATATCGCCTTCATTGTCCTCCACAAATAAAATGTGAACGGGGTTCATAGATGTTTTTCCGGGGTTATTGGGAGGCCAAAGTAGGCCATTTTCTTAACATGAAAAGCAATAGTTCTTATTTATTGATGATCGGTAATTCAGTAGAAGCGTTCAATTTTCCGATCGAAAATTCAAACGTAGTTCCTTCTCCATGCGTTGACTGAATATTTATTTCTCCTGAAAGGCTTTCTATTATTTTCTTAACGATCGCTAAACCGATCCCGGTTCCTGAATATTCTTCCCGGTTGTGCAGTCTTTGGAAAATAACAAAAACACGTTCATGATATTCGGGCTCAATGCCAATTCCATTATCTGAAATGGCAAATTTCCAGTGCGTCGCTGTTTCTTCTGCCCGAATATTGATTTCCACGTCACGGCCTTTTTGATGGTATTTCAGTGAATTGGAGATGAGGTTTTGAAAAACCTGGCGCAAAGGGGCATAATAGCTCAAAACAGCAGGCAAGTCAGGAATAATGAATGGAGGCATTCGTTTCATGAATCTTTTTGTTATGGAGAGAAACGATTTCTGCAACCAATTCATTCAAATCAACTTCCTGAAGCTTTTCTTCCCTTCGGCCCGCCCGTGAAAATTCCAGCAGGTCAAGGATGATCTTCCTCATCCTTTTGGCGCCGTCAACGGCAAAATGAATGTATTGCTTCCCTTTCTCGTCAATCACATCGTTGTATTTTCTTTCAATCTGGGTAAGGAAACCGGTAACCATTCTTAAAGGTTCCTGCAGATCGTGCGAAGCTATATAGGCAAATTGTTCCAGTTCTGCATTGGATACAGCGAGTTCCTTATTTACTTTCTCCAGGTTGGCGTTGAGGTTTTTTAGTGACTTCTCATACTCTTTTTGAGGAGTCATGTCTTGAAAAGCACCCACCAAACGAATAGCATTCCCTTCTTCATCCCTGATAACCGAAACGTTAGCTTTTATATGAATGTAGGTATTGTCGGAACGCAAATAGCGGTATTGTCCGTCAACAAAGCGTATTTTCTTGTTTTGAATGGCACCATACAAAAGATCCTGAACCATTTGGCGATCATCAGGATGAACATGATTGAACCAACTTTCAATTCCGTGAAGTTCTTTTTCATAATCAGGCCCCCATAATTTACTGAAGCCATCGCCCAAATATAAAATATTTGTTCGAAGATCTATATCCCAAATGGCATCATGTGTAGCTTCGCTCACCCGTTCGAAACGCTCATTTGCCACCCGCATTTTTTCATTGGCTTCCCTGCGTTCGGTGATGTCTTTGAAAAATACGGACAGCCCATTTTTTGAAGGAAAGGCGCTTACTTCAGCCCAGATATTGGCCTTTTTGTAATATTCCTCAAAATGGATAACGCTGTTTTGCTCAATCGCTTTTTGATAGTAAGAAAAGTAGGGTTCGGCAGAATTTTTGAAAAAATCCCAGATATTTTTCCCTACAATTTCTTCCCGTTTTATGTTAATGATTCTTTCGGCCTCCTTGTTCCAATAGGTCACTATCCAGTTTTTATTGACCGCGTAAAAGCCGTCGCCAATGCTTTCCAGGATATTTTCCTTTTCTTCATAGGCAGATTGGAGTGCATCCTCAATCTTTTTTTGCTCCGTCCTGTCCCGCTGAATCGCCACCCAATAGGTGTAATTCCCTTTGTCATCGGTAACAGGATTTATTGAAAAGTTGGCCCAGAATTCTTCACCGTTTTTTTTGTAATTAATAAGATTGATCTCGCAGGGCTGCCATTCCTGAATCGCTTTTTCTAACTTTTCAAGTTCAGGTCCGACTGTTTTGGGGCCTCTCAACATCGCGGGCGTCTTTCCTATAAGTTCTTCCGCAGAATATCCTGTGATTTTAGTGACTGCCTCGTTCACATAGATCAACTTTGGCCCCGAATCATCGGAAGGATATGCTTCAGAAATGGAAATGCCTTCCTTGCTGTTAATCACAATAGTTTCCAGCAGCCGAAGCCGGTTTTCTTCTTCCTTTTTTTGGGAGATATCCTGCATCGCCCCTACCATTCGGATGGCCTTGCCTGTTTCATCCCTGATGAAAAAGCCTTTGTCCAACACGTGTGCATAGGTTTTGTCGGCTTTTAGGAAACGATATTCATTGGTCCAGAATAATTGTTTCCCTTCTTTGGCTTTGTTAATATCATCGAGAATCTTACAATAATCATCCGGGTGAATCAGTTTTTGCCACGCACCGGGATTGTGATTAAGGCCTTCCACGCTGTATCCAAAAATGGGTTCAAAAGACTCTCCCCAATAAATGTTGTCAGTTATTAAATCCCAATCCCAGATAGCCTCAGAAGTTGCCCTTGTAACATATTCATACCTCTGGTTGCTTTCGGCAAGTGCTGCAGTTACTCGTTTAAAGGCGGTAATATCCTGTGCCGTTCCTTCAAATGAGATTATTTTTCCCGCATCATCGTAAGTTACGTTTCCTCGCTCATGAATCCATTTTATGGAACCATCTGGCAAAATGATCCTATGTTGAAAATCAAGGGGTTTTTCTCCTGCTGCCGCTGCGCTATTTTGTAATTGAAAGGCGGTTAAGTCGTCGGGATGGATGGATTTTAATAAAGTTTCATAGAGCATTCCGGAATTATCTTTTGTAATCCCCCAGATATTGTAAAGCTCGTCAGACCAAAACAAGCTTTGATCTGATAGGTTCAGTTCCCAATATCCCATCCTGGCAATTTTTTGAGCCGTAATGAGTTTTTGCTCCTTGTTCTTCAGACGTTCAAGGGCCGTTTCCCTTTCAGTAACATTAAAGCAGTCAACGATTCTGCAACTTTTGCCCATGTAGTCAAAAGGCTGGCTGGCCACTTCAACCTTCAGGAGGGATTTATCTTTTTTTTGATGCACATAGGTTCCGTAATTGATGTGCGAAAGCCTTTGTCGGGCCCTTTCAACGCCTATCACCATATTGGGAATTTCTTCTTCCGGCCTTAGGTTCCCGATGGTCATGTTCAAAAACTCTTCTCTTGTATATCCATACAACTCAATGGCAGTATGGTTTACGTCTAATATCTTTAGGCTTTCCAGTTCATATATCCACTTCGCAATCGGGCTAAATTCAAATAGCGACTTATACTTTTTCTCAGAATTTTTTAGTTCTTCTTCTGCGCCAAGGCGTTCGGTGATATCCCTTGAAACCGCCATAATTCCCCCAATAGCAGGCTTTTCCCGCAAGTCAGTTATTACGGTTTCCATCCATCGCCAATTGCCCGTCATTATCTTTAAATCTGTAGGGAGAAAGATTGACCCTGTTATTCGATCGGATTTTTGAATACTGTTTAAAAGTTAAATTTTTGTCATCAGGATGCAGATAATCAAAAGCATTTGTTCCTACAAGGTCCTGCGGTTTGAATTTAAGAATTTGTTCGTAGGAGGAGCTTACAAAGTTGTAGCAACCTGCTTCATCAAGGATACCAATCATTTCTGATCCTTCCTCAATGAGGGTTTTAAATCCCTTGTCGCTTAATTCATGAAACAGGCTATCGGTAACATCTACGAAACGATGAATAAGGTATTCTATTTCCCCTGAATCTGTTAGCACCGGAATGTTCACATAATTAGAATAACGTTCTTTACACCTCTGAATGTCATTCGATGAAGTGAAGCTTTGCATCGAAACCGAATTAGGAACTTTGCTGCTGATGGTCTTCCTCAAGGATTCCTTGAGATTTAAAAGATTCTCATTTCTATAAGCGCAAATTTCATGAAAAGCGCCATCGATTCCCTCGCCAATAATCTGCGATTCCTTTTTGTTGAAAAGATGTAAAAAAGCAAAGTTTGCATCCACAACTGTGAAAGTCGGGGAGTCTGGCAAAAGGATTACGCTTGGCAAAGCGGACGCCTTGAAAATTTTGCGTAACGAGGTGTGGTTCATCATTGGAGGATTTCCAGGCAAAAGTAAAGTCTAAAGCTGAAAAACTTGTATGTCTGACTAATATTAAAGAAAATTGTTTGAGTTTTAATAAGAGTCTATCAGAGTCATGTTTCTTAGCGCCTCACATTTTTGATAGAAGTTTCGGTGTATGGATTGACGATTTTATATGAGGAGGTTCGATTTTTAGAATGACAAGGAGTAGGCATAAAAAAAGCACTGAACTTCAGTGCTTTTGAGCGGAGAGAGAGGGATTCGAACCCCCGGAGGTGTGACCCTCAACGGTTTTCAAGACCGCCGCATTCGACCGCTCTGCCATCTCTCCGGCGCAAAAGTAAGGTTTGACTTGTAATCAAAAAATAAATTTTTAATTTTTTTTACGGTTTTTAATTTCATAATCCAAAGAAGGCATTCGCTGATCAACAGGGACAAGGATTTGAGCAAATAATTAAAAGTGAAAAAAAATTTGTTCCTGGGGTTCAAGAGAACTAAACAGGAAAAAAATAAAATAGTTAGAAAAAGATTCGTTTGCTGGAATTTGCTGAGCAGCACGCCGTTTGGAAATTTTTGAATTCCTTTTTTTAAGCAATTGAATTCTATTTTTTGAAGTCGCAAAAGATTTCGGTTATATTTGCAAAAATTTTTTCCCTTCTCCACCAGGAAAGAGTAATCATTTTCAGTTCTTTTAGACTAATGGCCCCGTAGCTCAGGGGATAGAGCAACAGCCTTCTAAGCTGTGGGTCGAACGTTCGAATCGTTCCGGGGTCACCAAAGGAAACACAATGCCACAGTGTTTCCTGTCTAATTCGTAAAAAATGTTGCGTAAAACGCATTAGCTAACAATTTTCAAGAATTGATTTGAAAATTGCTTTCAAAAAAAAGACCGGTTAACATCGGTCATTTTGATTCCTTTACACTTAAATGAAGTTTTACAGACACTCGAGTAATTTCTTTTCGTGCAGTTAACCTAATGCAGATCATCTTCCCTTCCAGTTGGCGGGATCGTTCCTCCAATGGAATAAGGCTTCCTGGTCGCTTTCCTGAACCAGTTTTTGATCAATAGCCAATGAAATCAGTGAATCGTAATCAGTGAGAGATTTTAGCGGAAGCTGATATTTTTCAAAAGCTGTTTTTGCTGTTTCAAAGCCGTAATTAAAAATAGAAACCATTCCTTCCACTAAAAGGCCGGCGTTTTTGAGGACGTCAACAACCTGCAGGCTGCTTTTTCCGGTTGAAACCAGATCTTCCACTACTACTACCTTTTTTCCCGCTTCAAAAAAGCCTTCTATCTGGTTTCCAAGCCCATGCTCTTTGGGTTTGGGCCTGACATAGACATAAGGAAGCTTGAGCTGATCGGCGGCCATTGCACCCCAGGGAATTCCCGCCGTTGCTACACCGGCGACCATATCCGCCTGGTCAAATTGCTGGAAGATGACATTGCACATTTCTGACTTGATAAAATCCCTCACAAAGGGAAAAGAAAGAATTTTTCTGTTATCACAGTAGATGGGACTTTTCCATCCGCTTGCCCACGTGAATGGTTGCTCAATACTTAATTTAATTGCATTAATTTGTAAAAGCTTTTCAGCTATCGCTTTTTTATCCGTCATGCTGCAAAGATAATAAACACGTATGAGCAACCTTGTAATTTACTTTGGCCAAAAACCGGTTTTCCTCACTAGTGAAGTAACTCCGGAAATTGATGAATATCGCCATCACCCGGATGCGGTATTTATCGATGAACTTTCTACCGCTGCCATCAATTCATTATTGCATGAAATCCATAAGCCGGAGTTTCATGCAGGAATTATCTTTCATGAAGACTTCCCTCAATTAAAAAAGGCTTTTTTCAAGCATTTCCTTTTAATAAAAGCGGGTGGGGGAATAGTGAAAAACTCAAAGGGCGAGTTATTAATGATCTTTCGACGTGGAAAATGGGATTTGCCAAAAGGCAAATTGGATGAAGGGGAAACAATTGAAGAGTGCGCGATAAGGGAAGTGCAGGAGGAAACGGGTTTGAAGGAATTGAAAATGCAGGAATTGAAAGGGATCAGCTACCATGCATACGAAGAATTTGGAAAGTATATATTAAAAGAATCCCATTGGTATGAAATGAAAGCGAAGGGCAATGAAAAACCAGTTCCTCAAACCGAAGAAGACATTACAGAAATCGTTTGGGCTAAAAGGGAAAAGCTTCCCGAATATATTTCGAACACGTTCCCGGCAATTGAGCGCCTTCTGAGCGATTATTTGTAATGCGTTTACATCTGCTGCTGCTTTTATTTTTCAAGATTATTTTGTCTTTTGATATTTCCCAATCAAAACAGCCTGATCAACTACATGCCCTTCCATTTCCAGAAGTACTTTCTTCCTGTCGGGAACGGAATCTGCGGCAAGCATTTTATCTAATGCATACAATTTAAAAAGATAGGAGTGTTCATGCTCGGGCGGACAAGGCCCTTCATATCCTAAAGTGTTTCCATTGCACAATCCTTGCTGCGCCTTTGTTGGAATTGAATTTTCTTCAAAACTTTTTAGGTCAGGAGCGATATTGAAAACAAGCCAATGAACCCACGGCTTTGCTTGTGCGTCAGGATCCTCAACAAGAAGCACAAGGCTTTTTGCCCCGGAAGGAATGTCGGAGAACTCCAAAGGCGGACTTATATTTGGCCCTTCACAAGTGTATTTTACAGGAATGCTTTCGCCTTCCCTAAAAGCGGAACTTTTAATTTGCATACAAAATATTTACAGTGAAATTATAGCGGGGTTAAAAACTGTGCCATAACTGGTTAGGATTTAAATGTTGGCAGCAAACGTACCTTTTTTGAAGATTTATTCTATTTCCAGACCTTTTCTTCTTTGCAAATACAAAACTGTTATTCATTCTTCTTGCAGCAGACGTACTTTTTTTGACAATAATTTCTCCGGTGATAGAGGCCACTACGACTGCAATTCCTTGCAAAGTCTTTGAAAATCTATATTGAAATCGGCTATAACTAAATCGGCCTCTTTTTTCAATTCTGCCGATGAAGAAGTGCTTACCACTACGCATTTCATTGAGGCGTTTTTGGCTGACCTGACACCATTTATCGCGTCTTCAAAAACAAGACAATCCTTTGGGGAAACAGAAAGTTTTTCGGCGGTTTTTAAAAAAATTTCTGGTGCGGGTTTCCCGTTTTTCACATCCTCGCCAGTAATTACAACATCAAACAACTGCAGCATATTCAACTTTCGCATAACCATTTCCATTTTAGCCCTCCTTGAACTCGTTGCAAGTGCGACTGGAAACCCGGCATTCTTTAAACTTGAGACAAAATCGCGGGCATAGGGGATGGTGTCAATCCCTTTTTCAGAAACGATCTCTTTGAAATAAATCAATTTTTTTGCGAGGGACTCCTGCAATTCTTCCTCGCTCATCACCGGAAGGAATTGCTGCACAATCTCAGCGCTCCTGATGCCCATCATTGGAATATATTCATTAAAAGATAAGTTTTTCCGATAAGAAGAAAATAACTTTTTCCACGCCAAAAAATCAGCCTCCGTGCTGTTTACTAATGTTCCATCCATATCAAAAATGACTGCCTTGAAACAGGAATCAACTTTCATTCGGTTTTTGGCATTCATTCGTATATATTTTTAAAAACTTGTGTATTTTCTTCTACAATTCATGAACTCCCTTGAACTGTTTGTTTAGTCATTTTCGGTAAACGGTTTGTTATCAAGTAGAATCGATTTTATTCTTTAAGGCACGGTATTTAAAGTAATTCCATGACCTGCGAAACGTGTAATAACAAAAAATTTCTCTTGCTTTGAAAGATATAAAAAAGATCGCAATCTTACGGGCAAATGCTCTTGGAGATTTCATAGTGACGCTACCAGCGCTCCATGCGATCCGTTTAAAATATCGGCATGCTGAAATTGTTTTGCTTGGAAAACCTTGGCATAAAGAATTTTTAATAGCTGGTCGTTGTCCTGTTGACCGTGTTGTTATTGTTCCCATAATGAAAGGAATTCGAAATGAAAAAAATGAGCCGGAAAATATCGCTGAACAGGAAAGGTTTTTTGAGGAAATGCAGCAGGAACATTTTGATATTGCCATTCATTTTCATGGCAATGGGATTTCTGCAAATTGTTTTCTTAATCGTTTAAATGCTGCATTGACAGTGGGTTTGACGAGCCAAAATGCGGAGCCAATAAACCTGAGCATTCCTTTTTATTATTACGAAAGCGAAGTACTGCGTTATCTTGAAGTGGCCGCGCTGATAGATGCTAAAGCTGATTCCATCGAACCCCGGATCAATGTTTTGGATCAGGATAAAAAAGAAATAAAAGGCCTTCTTTATCTTTTGGATAAAAAGCCATTTGTAGTTTTAAATCCTTTTGCCGTTGACATAAGAAGAACATGGCCTGCAGAAAATTATGCGCCACTTGCGGATTGGCTAAAAGAAAAAAAATTCGAGGTTGTTTTTACTGGAACGAAAGAAGAAAGTTCCGGAGTTGAAAAAATAATTTCAGCTATGAATCATAAAGCGCTGAACTCCTGTGGAACTTTGAGCCTTGGCGGATTGGCGGCATTACTGCAACAAGCCGCACTTGTTATTGCCGGAGATACAGGCCCTTTGCATTTAGCAAGAGCGGTAAACACTCCTACGGTAGGAATGTACTGGGCACCGAATCTGGTCAATTGGGGGCCGTTATCAAGGCAAATTCACCGGCCTTTGATCTCATGGAATATGACCTGCCCTTTTTGCGGAATTATTCCGAACGATCCGTATCCCTTTGAACCCCAAGACGAATGCAGGCATGAGGTTTCTTTTGTAAGAGATATCAGCCCGGATGCTGTCATTGAGGCAGCAGGAGAATTGCTTTTTAAACCGGAAGAAAAAGTTGCAGCAGGAAATATTAAACAGGAATTATTCAAATAAAATGGACGGAAAATAAAAGGAAGCATATGAAAGTTTTAACGTGGCATATTCATGGAAGCTATCTTTATTATTTAACTCAGACGGATTGTGTTTTTTATCTTCCTTATAAAGATGGAAGCGCTGAAGAAGGCTATGGTGGCCGAACGCCCGGTTTTCCCTGGGGTGATAATGTGATCAATGTCCCTTCCGAAGAAGTAAAGAATTTGGAGTTTGATTGCATCCTTTTCCAATCAAAAAAGAATTACCTGCAAGATCAGTTTGATATACTTACGCCCGAGCAAAGAGCTTTGCCAAAAATTTATCTGGAACACGATCCGCCACAAGAATCTCCAACCAACACCAGCCATATTGTTGATGATCCCGAAATTTTACTGGTACATGTAACACACTTCAACGAATTGATGTGGAACAACAACCAGACTCCAACAAAAGTGATAGAACACGGGGTTATGGTAGATGAAAAAGTATCTTATTCCGGAGAAATAAAAAAAGGCATTGTTGTCATAAATGGAATCGTAAAAAGAGGAAGGAGATTAGGGCTTGATGTGTTTGAAAAAGTCAGTAAACAAATTCCGCTGGATATTGTTGGAATGGGTTCACAGGAATTAGGAGGAATTGGGGAAATAAGTAACAGAAAGCTTTCGGAATTCATTGCTCAGTACCGATTCTTTTTCAATCCCATCCGCTACACCAGCCTTGGACTTTCTGTTTGTGAAGCAATGATGGCTGGCGTTCCAATAATAGGGCTGGCAACAACTGAAATGGTTACCACTGTAAAAAATAATTATTCTGGATTTGTTGACACTGATGTTGATGTGCTAATCGAAAAAATGGAATGGCTTTTAGATGATCATGAGAAGGCGAAGGAATTGGGCATGGGAGCAAAGGAAACAGCTCTTGAAAAATTCCGTATTGAAAGGTTTGCATCAGACTGGCTTGCAACTTTTTCATGGGTAAAAAATCACCGGCATCTTGAAATTGAAGGGGAACGAAAAGACAGCATTTCTAATCCGCTCCTCATCTAACAAAAGGGTTTTCTGGCAATTTAAAAATAAGCAAAAATGAAGAATGTGAACGAAAAAGTGATCCTGGTTACTGGTGGTGGGCAAGGCCTTGGAGCGGCGATTTGCAAAACGATGGCCGAAGACGGTGCAATTGTTATCGCTGCTGATATTAATGAAGCAAAACTGGAAAGCATAGTAAATGAAATCACCGATGCAGGCGGAATTATCAAAGGCTATTCAATGAATGTTGCGGATGAAAAAAGCGTGCAGGAAGTGATTAGCGAGATTATAAATGAATTTGGAAGCATTGACGCGGTGATCAATAATGCCGGAATTGATTTTACAAAATCAATTGAAGAATTAAGTTTCGATGAATGGAACAAAGAAATCGGCGTAAATCTGACCGGGCCCTTCAATGTTTCAAAAAGTGTTTATCCGTACATGAAAAAAAATGGAAAAGGCCATATAGTCAACATTACTTCAACCGCTGCAAAGCGTGCCTGGCCGAATGCCGCCGCATATCACGCGAGCAAATGGGGCTTACTTGGCTTTAGTCATGCATTGCATTCTGAAGCGCGGAAAGACAACATAAAAGTTACAGCCTTGGTTGCCGGAGGAATGCAAACTCCCTTTATCCTGGATCGTTTCCCCGACGTTGATCCGAATGTTTTGCAGGATCCGGGAAATGTGGCGGAAACCATAAAATATATTTTATGTCAACCGGATGCAACCGTAATTCCGGAGGTCATGGTAATCCCGATGCGCGAAACTTCCTGGCCATAAAGGAATGGTTTAGAGAGAAAGGTTTTTCAAAAGGTTAGAGAGATTTTATAGGTTGATTAAGGAAAGTTTAGAAAGGGTTTAGAAAGGTTTAAAAAAGCTTTGAAGCATGCAAAAAGAAATAAAAAGTGTTATTAATAATTTTAAAAACCTGAAAATTCTGGTGATTGGGGATGCTATATTAGACACTTATATTTATGGAACAACGGATAGGATTTGCAGAGAAGCACCGGTTCCCGTTTTTAATGTTGAAAGTGAAAAATATAGCTGCGGGGGAGCCGCCAACACAGCCATTAATCTTTCCATGCTTGGCGCTGAAACCTACTACCTGACCGTGCTCGGAAAAGATGCGAATGCAAATGAAGTTTTAAATGTTTTGCAAAAAAACAATGTTCATTGCGAATTTGTATTGCTCGATAAAACAAGAAAAACCATCGCAAAAAAAAGAGTGATTGCACTGTCAAATATTATTCTTCGCCTCGATGAAGGGACAGTTGCGGATATCAATGAAAATCTTGAACAGGAATTGCTGAAAAATTTTCAGAAGGTGAGCCGTTTTGCTGACGCAATTATATTTTCAGATTATGGGTTCGGAGTAATTACAGATTCATTCATAGAATCGGTTCAATCCATAAAGGCCTCATTTCAAAATCCGGTTTTGGTTGATTCTAAAAATGCAGGCCGGTTTATAAATATCCATCCTGATGCTGTAAAGCCGAATTATGAGGAAGCCTTGCAACTTTTGAATATTTCGAAAATTGCGAAAGGCAAGCGCAGCGGCCAAATAATAAAAAATGGCGAGGATTTATTGAGCAAAACCAGCGCGCGTGCTGTTGCAGTCACATTGGATGACGAGGGCGTGGTGCTGCTTCGCAAACAAAAAAGGCCCTACTGTATCAAATGTGTTGCGAGAGATTCTAAAAACACAATCGGCGCCGGCGACACCTTCATTAGCGCCTTAACTCTTGCAATGGCATCGAAGTTAAAAATGGAAACTTCTGTGCAAATCGCCGCGGCTGCAGCAGCCATTGTTGTTCAGAAAGATGGAACCACAGGATGTACAAACCTTCAATTGAAATCATATTTTAACGCTGTTCCAAAATATATTTCCAACAATGAGGAGTTGCTTAATACAATAAAAGAATTAAGAAAAAAAGGGAAGAAAATTGTATTTACCAACGGTTGTTTCGATCTGATTCATAAAGGCCATATCGCTTTATTGAATAAGGCACGTGAAGCGGGGGATGTCTTGATTGTTGGGGTTAATAATGATGCGAGTGCAAGGAAAGTTAAAGGCGCTGATCGTCCCGTAAATACTTTGGAAGACCGGATTGCGGTTTTGGCCGGATTGCAAAGCATAGACTATTTAATCGCGTTTGGGGAAGAAAGCCCGATGCAATTATTAAAGGCCGTGCATCCGGATGTATTTGTAAAAGGATCGGATTATAGCGAAAGTTCCATTCCTGAAATGCCGCTGTTAAAAAAAATCGGTTGCGAGGTTAAGATTATTCCTTCCATGCAACACATTTCGACCACTGAAATGATTCATAGGATAAACGATATCATTGAGGACACGGATTCAAAAAATTTGAAGAAAAAATCAAAAATTTTGTCCGCTTAAACTTTCAATTTGGCAACAAGAAATTTAATTACTTAAGCAAAACGTTAGTGACAAAAACAAAAGATATTGCTGTGCTGATACCCACTTTCAACAGGTTGGAAGCGCTGGCAGTAACGCTTGCATCCCTTTGCTACCAATTAGAAAAAAGTTTTGAAGTCCTTATTTCTGATCAGTCGGCCGATGATCATATTTATATGGATAAAACAATTCAGGCGATTGTTAACATGCTGTCATTGCACGAACATCCAGTTTTAATCCTGAAAAATTTGCCGCAAAAAGGCATGGCGCAGCAAAGGCAGTTTTTGTTGAATCAGTCCAATTCGTCTTACAGCTTATTCCTTGATGACGACATTATTTTGGAACCTTATGTTTTGCAAAATATGAAACGCATCCTGCAAAAATTTCGCTGCGGCTTTGCAGGCTCGGCCCTTGCAGGTTTAAGCTTTAGGAATGATTTCCGGCCAAATCAGCAAAGAATTGAATTTTGGGAAGATGATATAAAGCCGGAAACTATTTTTCCCGAGGATATTTTGTGGCAGCGCCATAAGCTGCATAATGCAGCCAATATTCTTCATGTTCAGGAAAAATACAATTGCTCCCCTGATGATCCGAGACCTTACAAAGTGGCTTGGGTAGGAGGTTGTGTCATGTATGATACAGAGAAATTAATCTCATCAGGAGGTTTTGAATTCTGGAAAGAATTGCCAGCAGGACATCGCGGCGAGGATGTTCTGGCGCAACTCAGGGTGATGAAAAAATTTGGCGGTTGCGGCATTTTGCCGAGCGGTGCTTATCACCAGGAGGTACCAACATCGATCACTGACAGGGAAATCAACGCGCCTGAATTTTTAAAAATATAGATATGACAATTGACAAGCCATTGATTACGGTTATCATGCCGACCTTTAACCAGGATAGATTTATTGGAAGGGCTATGCATTCGCTGGTTAAGCAAACAATAAGCGATTGGGAATTGATCATCGTAAATGATGGCTGCACGGATCTTACTTGTCATGTGATTGAAAAATATTTGGAAGATAAAAGAATAAAATACCTGCAGCATTCCATTAATAAAGGTCTCGGCGCTTCCATCAATGATGCTTTGAATATTGCCAGTGGATCTTTGATTTCCTACCTGCCTTCCGATGATCTAATGTATCAGGATCATCTTCAATCATTGGTTGAAAAACTGCAAAATGATCCTGAAGCGGAACTGGTCTATTCTTCATTTATTCATCATTATAACAGGAAAGCCGAAGGGATTTTAAACAATGAATGGTATCAACTGGTTCAGGTGATGCACCGGAAAAACAGTGTGAGATGGGTAGAAAGAAATGAGCTGGAAAGTGATGATCTCAACAAATTATTCTGGAATAAAATAGAAGGAAAACATATTCATTCGGGAAAGATGAGCTGCGAATGGGTGGATCATCCCCGCCAACGCTATAAGCTGATGCAGGAGCCGCTTGGCGGCATCAATACATTTCGTTCGTTTTACAATGTGACAACCCCTTTGCGTTTCCACACTTCCAAAGGGAACCTTATGGACGAAAAAAAAAGATATGCGCATTTTAGAAAAAAATCCCCATTGGCTGATAAAAAGGGATTAAAAATTTTACTCGTTGGTGAGCTGGCCTACAATCCTGAAAGGATTTTAGCCTTGCAGGAAAAGGGGCATAAGTTGTTTGGCCTGTGGGCAAAAGACCCATACTGGTATAACTATATTGGCCCTCTTCCTTTTGGGAATATTCAGGATATTACTTACAACAATTGGGAGGAGGAAGTGAAGAAAATTCAACCGGATATAATTTACGCGTTGCTGAATTTTCAGGCCGTTCCCCTTGCCCACGAAGTGCTGAAAGCCAATACCGGCATACCTTTCGTGTGGCATTTTAAGGAAGGCCCAATGATTTGTCGTGAAAAAGGGACATGGAACGAACTGATAGAATTATTTGAAAGAGCAGACGGGAAAATTTATTGCAGCATGGAAATGAGAGCATGGTTTGAAGAATTTTTAGTTCATAATGAGCGTAGTTTAGCACTTGTGTTGGATGGGGATCTACCAAAAAAAGATTGGTTTTTAGACGACCGCTCTCCATTATTATCGGAAAACGATGAAGCATTCCATACCGTGGTTCCCGGTCGCCCAATCGGCCTGCATCCTTTCCATGTAGAAGAACTTGCCAACGAAAATATTCATCTTCATTTTTATGGAGATTTTACCCATGGGCAATGGAAAGAATGGATTGATAAAACGAATAAAATCGCTCCCGGCTTTTTACACATTCATCCAAATGTTGATCAGGAAAATTGGGTGAAAGAATTTTCGCAATACGATGCAGGCTGGCTTCATTTTTTTCAAAGTGAAAATTTTGGTGAATTAATGCGAGCTAACTGGGACGACCTCAATATCCCCGCTCGTGTATCAACACTGGCATTGGCAGGATTGCCGATGCTTCAAAAAAATAATGAAGGTCATTCAGTTGCAATTCAATCCCTGGTTGAGCAAATGAAATTGGGCTTATTTTTTAATAACATGCATGAGTTAAAGCAATTGTTGAAAGACCAAAAACTGATGACTCAAATTCGCGCTTCTGTGTGGCGGCAAAGGCATTTTTTCACTTTCGATTATCACGTGGAGGAGCTTGTTGATTTTTTTAAAAACGTGATCAGACACTCGGAAAAAAAAGTAATCGGGGACGAAATTCTAGAGCTTCCCATGATAGCCTGAGGACCTAAAAAGAAATAATATAATAAACCTTCTCAGCTTATTTTTTTATTGGAAGAATTGCAACTGTCAATCTGCTTACGCAAAATAATTTGTCTGTGCCGTCATAGATTTTTATATCCCAAACATGCGTTCTTTTTCCTAAATGCAAAGGTGTGGCAACAGCAGTTACAATTCCTTCTGTTACACTTTTCAAATGATTGGCGTTAATTTCAAGACCCACACAATAATATTTTTCCCGATCGATAACCAAGGCCGAACCAACACTGCCAATAGTTTCAGCCAATACACATGAAGCACCTCCATGAAGAAACCCATAAGGCTGGCGGGTAGCAGCGTTTACGGGCATCGACATTTTTAAAAAATCATCCCCAATTTCAACCCATTTTAAGCCAAGAAATTCAGCCATCGTATTGGCTCCGATTTGGGTTAATTCTTCCAGCGAGTTATTTTGATGAAACCATATCATTTTGAAAATTAAATTTATGGGTTAAAGGATTTTTTCTAACCTGCATTGTTTGGTTTATCAACGTAGAAAAAAAAATTCTCTTAAAAAAGTGCGTTTGCTATGCTATGATCGGTTCTTTAGTATTTTATCCGCTTCATAATTCACAGGAATTATGCTTCTGAATTTTATCGAACAAACGTGTATTTGACTTTAATAAATCGCCTTCCTTACTGCCTCAGGCAGGAATTGGGAAATATCTCCATTGTTGCGGATCACATCCCTAATCAAAGTACTTGCAATAGAGGTGTATTTGGGAAGTGTCGTTAAAAAAATGGTTTCTACATTATTTTTTAAGCTCCTGTTCATATCAGCAATTGCTTTTTCATATTCAAAATCATTCACGTAGCGGATGCCTCTTAAAATAAAATCAGCGCCTACTTCTTTGCAACAATCCACAGTTAATCCATCATACGCAAGAACGCCAATCCTGGGTTCATCTTTATAAATTTCTCTAAGCCATTCCAATCTTTGTTCTTCAGAAAACATCGGCACTTTATTGCTGTTCCGGCCCAGGCCAATGTATAATTTATCAAACAATGGAAGTGCTCGATCGATGATATCAGTATGGCCAAGCGTTACAGGGTCAAAGGTTCCCGGAAATAAACAGATTCGTTCCATGTCAATTTTGGTTTTGGAAAGGATTACAAAAAGTTTTGTTTATTGCTCAGCAAATATAATACAGCCATTCTTACGGCCACTCCGTTTTCTACCTGTTGTAAAATAATGGATTGGCTTGATCTGCAACATCGCTGTCAATTTCCACTCCGCGGTTCATGGGGCCGGGATGCAGAATTACAATTTCTTTGTTTAAACTTTCCAATAATTTTTTGCTAACACCATAAGCCAGGTTGTATTCCCTTAGTGAAGAAAACAAAACCTGGTTTTGCCTTTCCAGTTGAATGCGCAAAACATTGGCCACATCACACCATTGCAATGCCTTTTTCAGATTGTATTCCACCCTGATGTCAAATGCCTTTTGTATGTATTTTGGAATTAAGGTAGGAGGTCCGGCCACCATTACTTCAGCTCCAGCCTTTTTTAGTAAATAAATATTGCTTAACGCCACTCTTGAATGCATGATATCGCCAATCAGTACGATCTTTTTTCCTTCCAGCCTTCCAAATTTTTCCTGAATAGAAAAGGCATCGAATAATGCCTGTGTTGGATGTTCATTGATTCCGTCACCCGCATTTACGATCGCTGCGGGAATATGTTTGGCCAGAAAATGTGGCGCTCCACTTGCACTGTGCCGCATCACCACCATATCCACTTTCATGGAAAGAATATTGTTGACGGTGTCCAGCAAAGTTTCACCTTTTGAAACTGAAGAACCGGAAGCGGAAAAATTGATCGTATCGGCACTTAGCCTCTTTTCAGCAAGCTCAAATGAGATCCTCGTGCGGGTTGAATTTTCGTAAAATAAATTTACAATCGTAGTGTCACGCAAGGAAGGAACTTTTTTTATTGGCCTTTGTAAAACTTCTTTGAATTGGGTGGCAGTAGAAAGATTAATTCAATGTCCCGGAGTGAGATCTTTAATGCCCAGAAGATGTTTGGTGGATAGTTGCATTAAAGATCAAAGCTAAAGGAAAAAAAGGAAATTGGAAAAAGGAAAGAATTAATTCTTAATCATAAAACAGAAGCAAAGCTAAAATCTTTCACTGGATATATTCGAATCATCAACATTGGGATTGTGGGATGGACTTCTTTTTTTCCAATTAATTCTAGATTACAAAAAGGAGAAAAGGCTACCTGAGTGCTAATACAAATTCACCTCTTCCTTATCCCATTCAACTTTCACTTTTTGAGAAATGATCGAATCTATGGATTTACCACAATAGTCAGGCTGAATGGGTAACTGGCGACTGTAGCGCCGGTTGATCAGAACGCAAAGCTCTACTTTTTTCGGCCGGCCAAAAGCTAATAAAGCATCTAATGCTGCGCGAATTGTTCTTCCGGTATAAAGAACATCATCTATGAGAATTACATTTTTATCTTCCAAAGAAAAGGTAATATCTGTTTGATTCGGCTGGTGCAATTCTTTGCGGATATCATCGCGGTAAAAAGTAATATCAAGTTTGCCGTAACGGAAATTTTGTTCAGGCATTATCTTTTTTAATTGCTCATCAATTTTATTGGCCATGAAAACACCCCGAGGTTGTAAACCAATTAAAACGACTGAGGACAAGTCAGCATAATTCTCGATGATTTGCCACGCAAGCCGCTCAACAGTGATCTGAAGCTGATATTTATTTAGAATGGTAATCATAATTCCATTGCTGAATAGTTTGCAGGCGTTTTTAATTTATAAGTTAAGCTGATTATTGAGCAGCAAGAATAGATCTAATTTTTATTTGACAGAAATTATTCTGATTTCTGCACTCATTCTTCATTCAAAAACGGATACCTGTAATCTGTTGCCGGTACAAAAGTTTCTTTAATAGTTCTTGCACTAAGCCAGCGATATAAATTGAAGATGCTTCCTGCTTTATCGTTGGTACCGCTTCCTCTTGCACCTCCAAAAGGCTGCTGTCCAACAACAGCTCCTGTGGGCTTGTCATTGATATAAAAATTGCCGGCACTGTTTGTTAATTTCCTCGTTGCCACTTCAACCGCATACCTGTCCTGCGCAAGGATTGAACCGGTAAGGGCATATGGAGAAGTTGAATCTACTAATTCCAGCACCTCTTCAAATTTATTTTCATCATAGACATAGATTGTAAGGACAGGCCCGAAAAGCTCTTCACACATGGTAACATATTTCGGATCGGTAACTTCAATTACGGTTGGTTCAATAAAGTAGCCGGTTGTTTTATCACATTTTCCTCCAACAAGAATTTTCGCATCCTTGTCATTTTTTACATTGTTGATGTAAGTTTCCAATTTATCAAAACTTTTTTCATCAATCACCGCGTTAATGAAACAACTGAAATCTTCAACAGATCCCATCTTCATTGTTTTTATTTCTGATACCAGTTTCTGTTTCACTTCATCTGCGATATTGGAAGGAATATAAGCGCGCGAAGCGGCAGAACATTTTTGTCCCTGGTATTCAAAGGCTCCACGGCAAAGGGCGGTAACAACAACATCTACATTCGCGCTTTTATGAGCCATCACAAAATCTTTACCACCGGTTTCGCCTACGATCCTTGGATACGATCTATAAATCTTTGTATTTTCTCCAATGTGCTTCCACATGGTATTGAAAACGCCGGTGCTTCCGGTAAAATGAATGCCTGAAAAGTCAGGATGGTTAAAACAAACATCGCCCAGAGTTGGTCCGTCAACATAAACAAGGTTGATAACTCCATCCGGCAAACCTGCTTCTTTGAGTACATGCATGAACATTTGCGCGCTGTAAACCTGTGTATTGGCGCATTTCCAAACAACTGTATTTCCACACATTGCTGCAGAAGTCGGAAGATTTCCGCCGATGGCAGTAAAATTGAAAGGAGTGATCGCAAGAACAAATCCTTCCAACGGCCGGTATTCCATGCGGTTATTTACTCCCGGGCTGCTTATAGGCTGCTGGCTATAGATCTCGCTTAAAAAATGAACATTGAATCTAAGAAAATCAATCAGTTCACAGGCCGCGTCAATCTCCGCCTGGAAAGGATTTTTGCTTTGTCCGAGCATGGTCGCCGCACAGATATAAGGCCGGTATTTTCCAGCCAGCAAATCTGCAGCTTTCAAAAAGATATTTGCCCTGTTTTCCCAGCTTAAAGCCGCCCAGCCCTCTTTTGCGGCCAAAGCTGCTTCAATTGCTTTTTTTACATGGCTTTCATCACCCTGGTGGAAGGTTCCTAAAACAAAATTTCTTTCATGAGGGGGACGAATTTCTACTAATTTTCCCGTTCTGACTTCCTCGCTTCCAATGTACATCGGCACATCGGACTTTTTGCTTTTTAATTCCTGCAATGCGGATTTTAAAAGTTTTCTTTCCGGAGTTCCGGGTGCATAAGACAACACCGGTTCGTTATGAGGAAGCGGATAATAAAAATTTCCAATATTCATGATTCAATATTTTTTCATCACTATCGTGATGGTTTAAAAACGCAGTATTCAGGCAGAAACAGGATGAATTACTTTTTCAGGTACATCACTTCTTTCACCAAATTAACGGTTCTTGGAACATCCGGCAAATAGGCAGCAACGAGATTAGGCGCATAATGCATTGGAGCATCTAAAGCGGTGATCCTGCGAACCGGGGCATCCAGATAATCAAAGGCTTCTTTTTGAATACGATAGGCTATTTCAGAAGAAACAGAGGCGAAAGGCCATTGTTCCTCAACAATTACCAGCCGGTTTGTTTTCTTTACTGATTCAAGAATGGTGTGCCAATCGAGAGGACGAATGGTTCTGAGGTCGATCACTTCGGCGCTGATATTTTCTTTTTGAAGTTCTTCGGCGGCTGCCAGAGCAACCTTCATCATTTTATTAAAAGAAACGATGGTAACATCTTTCCCTTCCCGTGCCACTTTTGCTTTGCCAATTGGGATTAAATATTCGCCTTCAGGAATCAAGCCCTTTTCTCCGTACATCACTTCACTTTCCATGAAAACCACCGGATCATTGTCCCGAATGGCGCTTTTCAACAATCCTTTCGCATCGTAAGGATTGCTTACAGAAATGACTTTCAAACCAGGAATATTAGCATACATAGATTCGTAAGCGGTGGAATGCTGCGCGCCTAATTGTCCCGCGCTTCCATTGGGGCCGCGAAAAACGATCGGGCACCCTACCTGCCCGCCACTCATAGCCAGCATTTTAGACGCAGTATTCAAAATTTGATCGAGGGCAAGATTGGCAAAATTCCATGTCATGAATTCCACGATGGGGCGAAGCCCGTTTTGAGCCGCTCCAACTGCAATCGCCGTGAATCCAAGTTCGGCGATCGGGGTATCTATCACTCTTTTTTCACCAAATTCAGCCAGCATTCCCTGGCTAACTTTATATGCGCCGTTATATTCAGCAACTTCTTCTCCCATCAAGAAAACGTTTTCATCCCTTCTCATTTCTTCCTGCATAGCTTCGCGCAATGCTTCTCTGAATGCAATTTCTTTCATCAGTAAATTTAATTTTATAAATGCTTTTGGAAATTATTCCCGGCAGGGATAGATTTTCAAAAATGATACGCAAAATTATCGGTTACAGGGCAAATTATCAAATCATGTATTCGACCGTTCTTTTTGCTGATCCCTTGCTTGTTATTTCATTAATTCAGCAAGCTTTTCCACCAATTTTTTTCCGAAAATATTTTTGGCGATAATCACTCCGTCCTTATCAATTAACAGATTGGAAGGAATCGCTTTGATGCCATAAACTGCGGAAGTAGCATTTTGCCAGCCCTTCAGATCCGAAACCTGGTTCCAATCAAGATGATCGTCGGTAATGGCTTTTAGCCAATTCTCTTTTTTTGTATCGTATGAAACGCCAAAAACCGTGAATCCTTTATCCTTGAACTGATTGTAAGCAGCCACAATATTAGGATTTTCCCTCCGGCAAGGGCCACACCAGCTTGCCCAAAAATCAACAAGAACATATTTTCCTTTCAAAGAAGACAAGGATAATTGCTTGTCATTGGGAGTAAGTTGCATAATTTCTGGAGCTTTTTTCCCAACCGCAACGGTAGAATAAACATCCACCATTTTTTTAATTTCTTTTCCCTTATTACTTTTTTTAATCTTCTCGTCCAGCAAATTATATAACGGTTCCACCTCGCTTGCTTCCGCATAATAACCGAAATTTTCAGTTATGGCCATTGCCGCCCTCATGGATGAAGGATGATCTTTTACAAAACCGGCAACCACTTTTCTTTTTTCAATTAAAATGTTGTTGTCAACTTCATCCAGGCTATCCATAACTTGCTTATTCTTTAGCTTATAAGCCTCCTCGTAGATCTTGCTGTTTTGGTCTTCCCATTGTGTAATGGTCCTCATTCTTTCTTTTAGCATCTTATCATCATCACTAACGGTAGAACCTTTTATCGTTAACAATTTTAATGAATCAGCCCGGCCCTGAATGCTAATTTTGGCAGGTTCAATATAAAATGTAAAAAAATCTTCCTTTTTTTCAGGCATTGTCAAAGAAGCAAAATAAGGGGCGGAAACAAATCCTGAAAATTTAAAAACGCCATTTTTAATTTCTGCCGAATCCTTGATGGTTTGAGATTTCTGATAAATATTTAAATAAATAGTACCTTTTTTAATTTTCTCCAATTTTCCGTTTATGGTGAATGAAGAATCCTGCGCGTTTGAGAATTGGGCAAGCAATAATATTGCCGCCAGGAAGAATAATGGTTTTTTCATGATATATTTTTGGTCGCCAAAGGTAGGGTATTTAAAAAAAGTAGGATTCCGTTAAAGATGAATGGATAAAAGGGTTCCGGGCTGCGGCTCGGTTCGTGGTTCGGAAATAAATGTTGGAAAAAAGTTCCTTTGCTGGAAGTTTGCCCTTTGCAGTTATTGATGTTGTAATCAATTAATCTTTCAAAAATCGTATTCATAAATCTTTAAAAAAGTCCATTTGCTGAAGATGTCTGGCTATGTAGTTGTTGTAGATAAATCTTAGAAAAAAGTGGGTTTGCTGAAGATGCCTGGGTGTTATGTAGTTGTTGTTAATAAATCTAAAAAAAAGTGCGTTTTCTGAAGAGCCTTATAATGCAGTGTCGGCGATAAATCTTTAAAAAAAGTTTGTTTGCTAAGGAATAATATTATGAAGATAAAACTTTAACTTTCCTAAAGAATTTTTAAAAAGCGGAAGTAGCTCACCTGGCAGAGCGACAGCTTCCCAAGCTGTAGGTAGCGGGTTCGAGTCCCGTCTTCCGCTCAATTGTAAAAAAATTATACCGTTGTATTGTTACTGTCCATTGAGTTTGAAAATTAAAATCAATGATCATTCAATTCCAATCCTCGCGCCTGAAATTCTTTCCAGTTAAGATATTCAGGCGCTACACGTTGTTCTACCATGGTAATACAATTTTCTACAGGGCATATTAATTGGCAAAGATTGCAACCAACACATTCATCTTCTTTAATAGTATAGGTGTTATACGGATTTCCATGGGTAATACTGATGGATTGATGGGAAGTATCTTCACAGGCAATGTAACAAAGGCCGCAATGAATGCATTTATCCTGGTTGATATTGGCTACATGATGATAGTTGATATCAAGGTCTTCCCAATGAGTAAGTGTTGGAACAGATTTGCCGATAAAATCATAAATGGTAGCATATCCTTTTTCATCCATCCAGTTATTCAAGCCCTTCACACAGATCTTCAATGATCCTGAAACCATGTTTCATGGCGGCCGTGCAAACCTGCACGTTGAACTTGCGCCCAGCAACATAAATTCCACTGCATCTTTCCAGGTACTAATACCACCAATTCCGGAAATCGGGAACTTTTCGGGTAATTTCATTTTGGGAAATGGTAGCTAAAAATTTCAATGCAATCGGTTTAACAGCAGGGCCACAATAGCCTCCAAATACACTTTTGCCACCCACATAAGGATTGGGAACTAAAGTATCTAAATCAATTCCTGTAACAGATTGAATCGTATTGATAAGTGACAAGGCATTGGTACCTGCTTCCACAACAGCTTTTCCTGTAGGAACCACAGAATGTACATTAGGGGTAAGCTTGGTAATAACCGGAATATGCGCTGCTTCCATCACCCATTCCACTACCATTTTCGCAATTTCAGGATCCTGCCCAACAGCAGCTCCCATTCCTCTTTCCGTCATTCCGTGCGGGCAACCAAAATTTAATTCCAATCCATGCGCACCGGTGTCTTCCACTTTTTTTATCAATTCGTGCCAGCTATTTTTATCATTATCCGCCATCAAAGAAACTACCATCGCCCGGTCAGGAAATTCTTTCAGCACTTCTTTTATTTCTTTAAGATTAAGATCCAATGGCCGGTCGGAGATGAGTTCAATATTATTGAAACCCATTACTTTTCCGCCATTAAAATTTACTGCTGAATATCGTGAAGAAACATTCTTCACCTGCGAACCCAATGTTTTCCAAACTACTCCACCCCACCCTGCTTCAAAAGCGCGAAGTACATTTATTTTTTTATCCGTAGGCGGTGCAGATGCCAGCCAGTAAGGGTTTGGGGATTTTATGCCGAGGAAATTTGTTGATAAGTCTGCCATTAGGTTACTTAAAATATTATGGAAAAAATTTCTAAATTTCTTTTCTGTTTAATACTCTTTTACATTCTAAAATTGAATTTTTAAAGGATATTCAAACCCGATACTCACCAAATCTTGCTTTATAATAATTTTTATATCCTTCATTTTTCAAAATTTCCCAATGCTTCAATTGAATCGAATCATCAAAAACGAATTTTTCAATTTGCCTCCTTCTTTTAATAGGAACTACCCTTGACAAATCTTTTAAGAAAGTTTTGGAATAATTTATTTCCACATTTATTTCCTTGGTAAATTTTTATAAAATTCTTTTACTTCGCTGATTGTAAATTTTTCATCGCTCTGAGCTTCATCCATAAATTTAGCCAACGCAAAATCTTCCAGCACTTCCTCTATTTTTCTAAAGGTTTTTATATCCAATTGAACCGCAATTGGTTCCTGATGCTTATTGATAATGTATTTTTCTTTTAAATCTAACATGTATTATTCTTTATGCCAGAATAACGAATTTACTATATTCCAGCTTAGAAACAATGAGAGGCGTTGCCTTTTATAAATTTGCATTAAAACCCAAAAACTCCAATATCGCCTTCGCCCCATCTTTTCCCGCTTGCACAGCATCAACTACTTCCTTGCCTCCGTTCACACAATCGCCGCCCGCAAAAACCCTTGAAATATTAGTAGTTGTTTTATCTTTTACTAAAATTTTACCCCGGTTATTTTCAAATCCATTTTCATTGATCAAATCAATGAAAGGGCTTTGCCCGGTTGCTTTTATCACCATGTCCACTTCCAAGGTGATTGTCTCGCCTGTTGGTATTGGTGCAGGTTTTCCTGAATGATCAGGGGTACCCAATTTCATCACATCACAAACCAAAGCGGTTACTTTTCCGCTTTCTCCGATAATTTCTTTTGGTGAAGCAAGCCATTGAAAATGACATCCATCCAATTTGGCAATATCTAATTCTACCTGCGTACAATTTTTTTCTGCTTCACTGCGTCTATAGATCATTGTTACTTCATCGGCGCCAAGCCGTTTTGCTTGGGTAGCTGCATCAATCGCAGTCATGCCCATACCTATTACCGCCACTTTATTTCCTACGGGAATATTCGGGTAACCTTTAGTTCTGATATCATAAATAAAACTGATGGCATCAATAACTCCTTCCAAATCTTCGCCCGGAATATTAATGCGATTGGCAAGCCCAACACCAATTCCTAAATAAACCGCATCATAATCTTTTTGCAATTGCTCAAGAGTAACTTCTTTCCCTAAAGCGTGATCGTATTTAATATCAATACCACCAAGCGAGGTAATATAATCCACTTCTTCTTCACAAAAAGTGGGCGTTACTTTATAAGCCGCAATACCATAGGTCATCAGGCCGCCGCCTTTGCTTTCTTTTTCAAAAACAGTTACGTCTACTCCTTCCCGTGAAAGTACATGTGCGCATGAAAGCCCGGCGGGACCTGCACCTACGATGGCAACTTTTTTATTCAGCAGATTCTTTTCTCTTAAATAATTGACCATTTTGAGATATTATTTTTTCAGTTGCCCATCTTTGAAGCCTTGCAATTTCAATGGGTTTTTCTTCCAATAAATTATAAACACAATTTCCTTCGCATAATTTTTCTACCGGACAAACCTTGTGAACAACCGCCACCAAAAATATTGGAAACAAAAATAGTGTGCGCCGAACCCTTGATATTATCTGTAGTAATTTGCTTAATAAATTTGGGAATATTAATGCTGGTAGGACAACTTTTTATACACGGCGCATCATAACAAAAAAGGCAACGATTTGCTTCTACCAATGCTGCTTCCTTATTTTCAAATGGCGGATGTATTTCGCTGAAATTTTCTGCGTATTGTTTCTGAAGTCAATTTATTGAATGATATAGCCATAATTTTGGTTATTTTTTGCCACAAAAGCTTTTGCCACAAATTATCGCAAATTATTTTCTTCATGTTTCTTTGTGCTTTTGTGTCTTCGTGGCGAATTTCCTTAGATTATAATTCCACTAATTTCCCATAAGTCTCAGGCCTGCGGTCTCTGAAAAACTGCCAGGTGTTTCTTACTTCTTCAATCATATCAAGGTCAAATTCTGCAACCAGCAATTCATCTTTATCTTCTGAAGCCTGTGCAAATATTTGTCCGCGCGGATCTACAAAATATGAAGTGCCATAAAACTTTCCGAGGTTCCAGGGCTTTTCTTCTCCAACACGATTAATGCAACCCATAAAATATCCGTTAGCTGCAGCATGTGCAGGCTGTTCCAGTTTCCATAAATATTGTGATAATCCTGCAACAGTTGCAGAAGGATTATAAACGATTTCTGCACCATTCAATCCTAAAATTCTTGCACCATCAGGGAAATGCCGGTCGTAACAAATGTAAACTCCCACTTTAGCATATTTTGTTTGAAACACAGGATAGCCAAGGTTTCCGGGCTTAAAGAAAAACTTTTCCCAAAAACCGGTTGTATGCGGAATATGATTTTTCCGGTACTTGCCTAGATAGGTTCCGTCTGCATCAATCACTGCGGCGGTATTGTATAAAACTCCGGCCTGTTCTTTTTCATAAACCGGAACAATGATTACCATGCTGTATTTTTTCGCGTATTCAGCAAGCCGCTCTGTTGTAGGCCCGGGAACAGTTTCAGCCGAAGCATACCATGCTTTATCCTGGCCGGGGCAGAAATAAGGCGTATTAAAAATTTCCTGCAAACACAAAATTTGCACACCTTGTTTTCCTGCTTCTTCAATGTAAGAAAGATGTTTTTGAACCATGGCTTCTTTAATTTCTTCAATCGTTCCTTCGCCTTCTGTTTTTGGAAGGCTACATTTGAATGAGTCCGGATTTGATGATTCTTGGCATGTTAAATAGTTAAATGGTTTATTGGTTAATTATTTATTTGTTGTTTAGTTTGTGGATTCTTATGTTATTCAAAATATAGCTCAATTAATTTGCTTACATATTCTACATATTGTTTCGCAGGTTCAATAAAATTAATTACTTCTTCTTCATCTAAATCACCAGATCATTGTAATCATCTTCTATTCTTTCATTCATAAGCTTATCGAAAAATATTGCTTTTGCGCATCAAATAAACCTGTATTTACAGAATGCAAATGCAAGATTGTAGAAGTATCCTTTATGAGTTTTAGGCATCAAATCCTTGGTAAGTAGCAGTGCTTTAGTAACATGAAAACAACTATAATAAAGCCGGCTGATAACGCTTGTATAAAACTTATTCGCCATTAAAGCTTCTACTTCGATCAATAATGAGCTTGAGCTTTTGACAATTTTAATTTTATGGTTTCATCTTTTAAACTCATATCTCTACGAACTGGTTCATCTTTCATTGATTGCCTCAATACATAATATGGAATGGGCTTTCAAACCAATCTTTTTCATTCAGCAACTGTAAAATCAAAAATAAGTAATCGATTCACCCACTTAAATGATATAACTTTTTTTCAAGAATACTTTCTTTCAATTTCCTGTTAACATTCTTTGCAGTAATTACCAATATATCCCAATCACTTTCTTCATGAACTTTACCTGCTAACTCTGCTTCCAAATAAATAAACCTGCGAATCTGGAATTTCTTCCTGAACAATCTGATTTTATATTTGCTAATATCTCATTGCTGTTTAGAATCATAATTCATAATAGTCATGAGCCTATAGTCACTTTACGCCTAACTTTATTTCTCTTTATAAATTTACCAAATCCTTTTTGCACTTTACATTCATTATTGTTAATTGCTACTTTTCCTCTTAACAAAACTGTTTTTACTTTGCCGGTTACTTCCCATCCTTCATATCCTGAATAATCAACATTCATGTGATGAGTTTTTGCAGATAGTGTATGTTTTTTATTTGGATCAAAAATTACAATATCCGCATCGCTGCCGGCGCTATGGTTCCTTTGCGCGGAAACATGCCAAATATTTTTGCGGGGTTGGTGCAGGCAACTTCAACAAATTTATTCAACGAAATTTTTCCTTTTGCTACACCTTCACTAAATAATAATTCCATCCTGTTTTCAATAGCAGGATGGCCGTTTGGAATTTTTGAAAAATCATTTTCGCCCATTTTTTTTTGTTCCCACATAAAAGGGCAATGATCGGTAGCTACTACATTTACCAATCCCTGGTTGATGCCTGCCCATAAAGTTTCCTGGTCTTTCTTTTCGCGAAGTGGCGGGCTCATCACCCATTTAGCGCCTTCAAAATTTTTTTCGTAAAGCGACGCATCTAAAATTAAATATTGAATGCAGGTTTCTACAAATAATTTTTGATTTCTTTTTGTTGCATTGCGCACTGCGTTCAATGCTCCTTCGCAGGTCATGTGAACAATGTAACCCGGACAACCAGTGTAATTCAGCATATCAACAAATCTTTCAGATGCTTCTGCTTCGGTAACTTCCGGTTGCGATAAATAATGATACAATGGTGAAAGATTTCCTGCTTCACGATTTTTTTGAACTAAATAATCAATCATATCGCCATTCGTTGCATGAACCGTTACTATTCCGCCTTGCTTTTTTACTTCTTCCATCAACCCAATCATCTGCCGGTCATCAATCATCAATGCGCCTTTGTAAGCCATGAATGTTTTAAAAGAAGTAATGCCTTCTTCCTCAATCATTTCTTTGATTTCCTTTTTGGTATTCTCATTAAAATCAGTAACCGCCATGTGAAAACTATAATCGCCAAACGTAGTTCCACTCGCTCTTCCATTCCATTCATCCAAAGCTTCATGAAGCGAATGCCCTTGTTTTTGCAAAACAAAATCTATCACGGTGGTGGTGCCACCAAACAATGCGGCACGTGTTCCTGTTTCATACGTATCGCTGGAAAATGTTCCCATAAAAGGCATTTCCAAATGCACATGCGGATCTATGCCACCCGGAAAAACCAACATTCCTGATGCATCAATTTCTTCATCAGCTTTTACTGAAAGATTTTTTCCAATTGACCGAAACAGTTTCTCCTTCAATAAAAATATCAGCAACATAATCATCTGTCGCAGTAATGATTCTTCCGTTTTTAATTAATACTGACATGCATTTATTATTTTGAATGTGGGATTGAATAAATTTGAAGCAAACGCATTTTTTTTGAATTTTGTTATTTATGATGTTAGAAGCACTTTCCCTTTTTCTTCATCAAATACCTTTTCCTTTTCGCCATAAAAAGTTTTTTCTTTTCTCATCATTACATAATAGACAGATGCCGGAAACAAAAAATCCAACAAACCAGGCATAATTATATAAATGACCTATCCAGGCGGGAACAGCGCTGGCTGACATTATTTTTATAGTGATCAAAAATCCGGGAATGTTCGGTAAAATTCCCAAAAACAAAGCAATAATCGCAGCTCTGTTAAACCCCTTTGAAAAAGTATAAATGCCCTTGTTTTTATAAAGTTCAACCGTATCAAGTTGTTGTTTTCGTATAAAATAATAATCGGCAATCATAATGCCACCAACCGGCCCGAGCAAACTTGAATAACCAACCAGCCATGTAAAAATATATCCTGAGGATCAGCAATTAATTTCCATGGAAAAATTAAAATGCCAATAATTCCTGTGATATATCCACCCGTTCTGAAATTAATTTTTGAGGGCGAAAGATTCGCAAAATCATTTGCAGGACTTACCATATTTGCAGCAATGTTTGTTGCCAGTGTGGAAATAGCAACTGCAATCATAGCAATACGTTACCAATCAATTTATCAGTAAATTTTCCAGCTAAAATCAAGGGATCCCATATAGCTTCTCCATAAAAAATAATGGTGGCGGAAGTAACTACCACACCAATAAAAGAAAACAATGTCATGGAAGTGGGAAGCCCAATTACCTGTCCTTTTATTTGCGCTTTCTGGCTTTTTGCATAGCGGGTAAAATCAGGAATATTTAAAGAAAGTGTTGCCCAAAAACCAATCATTCCTGTAAGTGCCGGAAAAAAGAAATCCCAGAACGCTGTATTGGTTTGAAACTTTGATGGCTGTTTTAAAATTGGCCCTAAACCATGCACTGCGATAAATCGCCCAAATCAATAAGGCCAAGGCAGCAATTGGCAAGAAGAATGCTTTAAACACCAATAATTTTTTAATGCTTTCCACACCAAGATAAACTACATACATATTTAATAGCCAGAATAAAAAGAAAGTAATCGCCGGGCCTGTTTGTAAGCCAAATGAATCGGGAAAAATTTGTGGCAATGTTTCAATTGCGGGTAACCATAACCGTAACATTTGGTAAAGGGCAAATCCACCAATCCATGTTTGAATACCAAACCAACCGCAGGCAACAATAGCACGAAGCATTGCCGGAATATTTGCGCCTTTTACTCCAAAACTTGCTCTTGCAAAAACCGGAAATGGAATTCCGTATTTCGCACCGGCATGTCCATTTAAAATCATTGGAATTAAAACAATGGTATTGCCCAAAAAGATCGTTAGAATTGCCTGCCACCAATTCATGCCGCCGTCAATCAATGAACTCGCAAGCATATAAGTAGGAATGCACAAGCTCATGCTGATCCATAATGCTGCATAGTTCCAGGTATTCCATGAGCGCTTGCTTTGCGGAATCGGCGCCAGATCTTCACTGTAGAGTGAAGAAGATTGAATGCTTTTTTGATCTTCCATTGTAAACTTTTGTGGTTAAACAGCTCGCAATACATCTTTAAAATTCAATGAACAGAAATAGCAATTATTTTTTTCAGTAAATAAATTTAGGGAAAAGAATATAAAAAACAGGAAACGAGAATTGTTTACCCGGTAAATTGTTATATTGTAAAAGCAGGGGCGATTATAGATGACCGTTATAAAGAAAAAAAACTTCACCAAAATGATGAAGTTTTTTTTGTGCCCAGAACAGGAATCGAACCTGCACATCCTTGCGAACGACAGATTTTGAGTCTGTTGCGTCTACCAATTCCGCCATCTGGGCTGGAGCGAAAGAACAACTGTGTGAACAATCGAAAATTTCGGGTGGCAATATTACGCAATCCCTTTTATGTGTCCAAAATCCAATGAAATATTTTTATTACTTTAATTGATAAAATCTGCTCTATCATAGAGGAAAAACTCTGTCAATGCAAATGTTGTCGGTCATATTCTTTCGTTTATTGTAAATTGCCGCTCGCAAAAAAATATATTGATGTTGAAAATTGGACTAATTAGAGAAGGGAAAATTCCGGCGGACAATCGTGTGGCGCTTACTCCGATGCAATGTAAATGGATTCAAAAAAATAAGAATCTTTCTATTATTGTTCAACATTGTGACACCCGATGTTATAAAGACAAGGAATACATTGCTGCTGGAATTGAAGTGAAGGAAGATTAAGCGAATGTGATATTTTGCTGGGCATTAAAGAGGTTCCTGTAGATATGCTAATTCCCGGAAAAATGTATTTCTTTTTTTCCCACACGAAAAAATTACAACCTTATAATCAGTTACTTTTACAAACGATCATTCAGCAAAAAAATTACGCTTATTGATTATGAATGCCTGGAGCATGATGATGGCACACGCCTCATAGGATTCGGATTTTTTGCCGGCGTGGTTGGTGCCCACAATGGAATGATGGCTTATGGAAATCGTACCGGAATGTTTTCATTTGGATCGGGTTTACAAAAAGAAGAATTTCCAGGAATTGATCCATACTTATTTTGGAATAAAACTTCCATTGAGTGAAAATCGCGGTTACGGGCAGCGGCCGCGTAGCCCATGGCATTCTTGAAATTATGAACCTTATGGAAATTCATGAAGCGGAACCGGATGAATACAAAAGCAACAAATTTACTTACCCGGTTTATGTGCATTTAAAAGGCGCGGACCTTTATGCCAATAAACTAACGGGCAACGTATGATCGAAATGAATTTCATGAACATCCTGAAAGATATAAATGCCTTTTCAACGACTATATTTCTGAAACGGATATCTTAATGAATGGCGTTTACTGGGAAGAAAATGATTCCACGCCTTTTTGAAATGGAAGATATAAAAAAAGAAAATTTCAAAATACAAACGATCGCCGATATTTCTGATGATCACAATGGTTCTGTGCCCTGCAATCATTGGCGATGCGCACAATGGAAGATCCTGTTTATGGAGTCGATAAAGTAGCCGGAATAGCCTTACTGTGCCTTATCTTCCGGGTTCTGTTGATATCATGGCTGTCGGCAATTTACCTAACGAATTACCAAGGGATGCTTCAAGGTATTTTGGAGAGCAATTGATAAAATTTGTGTTGGACGACCTATTGAATGGGGGCTCCCCACTTCTTGAAAAGGCGACAATTGTAAAGGATGGAAAATTGACGGGTGACTACCAGTACATGAAGGAGTATGCGCGGGTGGGAGAGGGATAGAGTAAGGATATGTGAATGTTGTGATGTACCATTTAGTTAGAACAGTCTTTAATCTTCAATGCCAAAATTTTTATTTTTCAAAATCCAGAATGATAAAATAAGCCAGACTATGCTTAAACAAAATCCTGCAACTACATCGCTTGGGAAAATGCACCTGCAAATAAACCCTGCTAAAAGCGATGGTGGCTGCGAACAAAAACAATAGTAGGGTAACAGTTATTTTCCATACGTTCGAAATATTCGTTGCCAAAGGATAACGATCAATCCATAAAAAGTAAATGATGAAAATGAATGGCCGCTCGGAAAACTAAATCCGGTCACATCTCTGATCAAAGGATCTAACGGGCGGTTACGTTGAAAAATGGATTTCAAAGAAATAAGACCACCGTACTGGTAAGTCCGATAGCTATTACATTAATGGCAGTCCTCTGCATTCTTTCTGATCCATAAAGCCACTATAAGTACTACATAAGCAGGAAACAGAAAGTAATGCGAACCAAAAAAAGTAAAAAAAGTCATTACCGATGTAGCTCCCGGCGAGTGCAAAGGCGCAATCGCCTGGAGAATTACATGGTCAAAACCGGTTTCTTTTTCCAATACAATTTCATCTGCTATATACACAAAAATAAAAAGTGTTAACAGGAATAAAAATATGGCGAGAATAACTTCAATTTCGTTGCAATAGCGTTTATGTAAAAATAAATTATATTGACTATAAGTTAATTGTTCAACCCATTCTCTGTAGGCATCATTTAAAAGATAAAAGCCCAAATGTTATTGTGCGCACTTTATTCTTTCACCACCAATACTTTAAATGAGCCCGGTACCAGTTTTCTTCTGGCAGTGGCTACAGCGCCGGAGCTGCAGGTTCTATATCTGCCGAAGGCAAAAACAAAGTTTGATTTCCTGGTCAATAGCTATTGTACGTGCAGTTGCTTTTGTAGGAATTGTTTGCACTACTGCAAATTTTTTTCGGGCCATTAATTTCTTTAATGACAGTGATATTTCCTTCGCCATTGGAAGTAAAAACAAGATTTTGTCTTTGGATCAAAAACAACTCCATCGCAGCTTTCTCCTATGGGTAATGAAGTAATTACTTTTCCATTGTCGGCATTTACAACCACCATCATTTTATTATCACAACCGGCAAATAACCGGTTTGTTTTGGTATCCATTGCTAATCCTGTAGCCGCTTCACCAGGCGCTATAGGCCATCTGTTAAGTACGGAAAATGTTTTCATGTCCACCACAGCAATTTCATTTTTGTCTTCAAGGTTTATAAATAATTTACCCTTGCCGTTACTTACCGCTTCTTCAGGTTTCCCCTGCCAAGATCTACAGTGGCAACTACAGCGTCTTTTACAGGATCTATAATTGAAAGTGACTTACTTTTTCCATTGCAGGTAATTATTTTTTTAGAAAAATTATCATAAGAAATGGCGTCAGGATTATCACCAGTAGCGATTTCTTTAAAATTTTATTTGAATTTAGATCAAAAACAAAAACATTATTAAGCCGGCCATTACTTGTATATCCTTTATTCAGATCATTATAAAACGCAATACCGTGTACACCGGTAGTACCCGGAATAATCCCGATGGAATCACCTGTATTTTCATCAAGAATATTGACCTGTGAACCATGTGAAACGTACAATTTTTGCTTATTTACCGCAATATAATCCCATCCTCCAGAACTGGCTATCGGATACGTTTTTATTACCTTTAAAAGTAGTGCTTTGTGAAAAAGCAGTCATGGAAAAAAACACACCCAAAATAAAGATAAACTTGAATTTTGATTGCATAATATAAAATTTTAGTCTGTAAAGTAAATAAAATAATTTATTGCCAATCAATATTTCCCGCAAAATGGCAAACAGATTATGCCGTCGGATAAGAAATTGGATTATTATAGATTTACAATCGGTATTACTTGCTATTAGCGACGTAATAATCACTCATTATGCCAAACACTTTTTCTTTCAGTTCAGCAAAATTTTCCCCTACGACTTACAGGATAGGAGTTAAAAAATGAATTTCCATTTTGGACGGCACGAAAATAAAATGATTTTCCAGGAGGCAGAATCTTTTTTGTATTAAAAAGTAGTGCGGGTAAAATCGCTGTTCCTGTTTCTATCGCTAATTTAAAAGCGCCATCATGAAACGGAGTTAAGGGCAATTCAGTTTTATTTCGGGTACCTTCCGGATAGATGCACATGTGCATTCCGAGATTTAGCACATTTTTCATCTTCATGAAACTTTCGCTGCGGCTGTTTTTATCTTTTCGATCAACCAGGACGGATCCTCTTTTATAAATCAGTCCAAATACCGGAATTTTTGCCATTTCGGCCTTTGCAATTGTTTTATTAGCCCCGGGAATAAAAGGAGTGGCAACGGGGACATCCATAAAAGAATTATGATTGCAGGCAACTACATATTTTTCCCCGCTTTTGAAATTGTTTTTTCCTACAATTTTTAAGCCTACATCCGTTGCAGCAAAAAATATCCGCATCCAAATTTTGGAAATGATTCTGAAAATTTTTGTGCGCTGCGGTTCATTCTACCAGTCCGATCATCCACATCAGTAAAGCAACCGGCAATAAAGTAATTACAAAAATTATCAAGGCCCAGACAGGCAATTATTTTTCCTAAAAATTTTTCAAAATATCGTTTAGATTTAATGAATTTATAATCTTCCAGTCTATGGGCGCTTTATTTTGTTTCATGAGCAAGTTCATTTGTTTTAGAAAAATGCTTACAACCAAAAAAACCTTTATCAGCGCTTAATGGCGAGGGATGCGCCGCTTTAAGGACAAAATGTTTTGTCTCGTCAATCAATGCTTGTTTTTCTTTTGCGAAATTCCCCCACAATAAGAAAACAATTCCCTCTTTTTCATCAGATATCTTTTTTATCACTGAATCTGTAAATTTCAACCAGCCGGTCCTGCTATGGCTGCTGGGCTCGTTTTGCCTAACGCTTAAAGATGCATTCAACAGGAGGACGCCTTGAGTGGCCCATTTTTCAAGGTTTCCATTCGCAGGAATCTCCAAACCCAGATCATTTTTTAGTTCCTTAAAAATATTTCGAAGAGAGGGGGGTATGGCAATACCGTCAGGCACTGAAAAACTTAAGCCATGTGCTTCGCCATTATTGTGGTAGGGATCCTGGCCTAGAATTACCACTTTTACATTAGTAAAAGGCGTTTTATCAAAGGCATTAAAAAATAATTTACCTGACGGATAAATAATTTTGCCTGATGCTTTTTCAGCCTTTAAAAAGGTGATGATATGCTGAAAATAAATTTTATTAAATTCCTCTTTTAAAACTTCTTTCCAGCTTTCTTCAATTTGAATATTCATGTTTCTCTAAAATAACAAATATAGGGTAATGAGGCAAAGAAGATTCTCAAAATTCACTTAAAAGATCAAAAGTGAGTTCAGCCCCTAAGAGTAAAAATCTTGATTTTATTAAATTATGTAAAAAATGATTGAAACTAAAAGACGATTCTTATATTAGCAGAAAATCCGGCTCTTTTTTATGTACGTGGAAAATTAGAGCTAAAAAACAATTCAATAATATGAAAACATTTTTTCTTGCACTTGTAGCATTAACCACATTTTCGGCCGCTTCTTTTGGCCAAACTAAAGCCGTTCAGAAAGCAATAATTCAGACTCCGGGCGTTCAGGATGAAGCGTGTAAAACCAGAATTGATAATTTTCTGGTTCATGAATATGGAGTCGCGACTGTAAAAGCGGATTGGAGAAAGCATACGGTTACGGTTCAATGGTACACTGACAGGACCAATATCGAAAATATCAAAACTGCCCTGGCAAACATGGGATATGATGCTGATGATGTTGAGGCCAACCCTGATGCTTATAAAAAGCTGCCTGCTGCCTGCAGGCATACCGTAGTAAAAAAGAGTCCAGCAAACGAATAATTTTTTGAAATTTTATTTTCTCAAAAGTGAGGTTCAACTAAATCAGGCAGGGAGATACTATAGCGCAAAATTATAGTACCAAATAAAACACCCTCCATGAAATGGAGGGTGGTAAACAGTGCATGAGAAGATTCCTGTTTTTGTTTAAGACTTTATGTTCGGCTTATTGATATTTTGTCCAACCTTTATACCAGTAGTCGTTTGCACCTGCTGCTCCGCGATAATTCACTGATGTAAATCCGCTCAGTAAAGCTGAATGAGAGAATGCGGCGCCTGTTAAGGCAGGTGAACCTTCCTGAGGCGTAAAGTCAGGAGTGGCATAATTAAATGGAGCGGCGAGTTTTACATCCGTTGTTGCATTTACAATCGTATTTCCAAAGGATGGGGTGTTAAACCAATTGAGGATAGAAGCACTGGTGGCTCCTGTGGGCGATGTGGTACTTGCAGCATATTGTACAGGTACGTTGCATCCACCAATTAATGTATTTTGAACATTTAAACCAGCAGTGAAATTATTATCAGTAGGGTATCCTTTGCTTGCGTCAATCAGCAAACCTACCGGCCATCCCATAAAGATAGAATTGAAAATAGAAATGGAGGAATTACGACGTATTTGTGCCGCTGCAAGGAACAAACTGTTTCCAATATTATTGGCATTCTGCCTTGGCCCGATGACCGTCATATTACTAAAAATGGCTTTGGTTTGCGGTAAAAGCTGGCTTCCGTTGGCATCATTATCGCTTTCGAAAGCTTCTGATTTTGAAATATCAGCAACTGCCGAATCACGAAGGGCTATTCCAAACTGCACCCTGCCTGAAAAGCCATTGTCAGTATCAAAATCATCATCCAATGCCCTGTAAGATATAAGGTGTGAGCAATTTACTGTGCCTCCAAACCATTCAAATGAATCATCATTGGCATAAGAAACCTGTACATAATCCACAATCGTTCCGTTGCCAACGCCTCCAAAAGTCAACCCATTAATTTCTTTATCAGGAAGAAAAGCGTAGCCTGCATATTCAATACGGACATACCTTAAAATACCACTGTTATCAGCAGGATTAGAACTTGCGCCAAGGCCATACAATCCAAGTCCATCGCTGTTATTAATGCCTCCTTCAATTTCACCCACTCCTTGCTGGCCATTGAAAGATGCATTGGTGGGCGCATTTCCCAACAACACGACACCGGCCCAATCTCCCCTCTGAGGTATTGCTTCTTCAGATGTAAATACAATCGGTTTTTCAGGTGTTCCATCCGCGATTATTTTGCAATTGCGCGTAATGATCAATCCTCCGTTCTTTCCTTTTTCACCCACGATTTTTGTTCCCGGTTCTATGGTGAGCACTGCGCCGTTGGTAACATATACCAGTCCGCGAAGTTTATAAACGTATTCTGCTTTCAATGTTCTGTTTTCTGAAATGCGGCCTTCAAGAATTGTGTTTTCTGAAATGCCATTTCCATTTCCATTTCCATTTCCTGTACCTCCGTCCACTTCTATTTTACGGCAACCTGTAGAGGTTATAAGTGCAAAAAATGACAGGTAAATTAATTTTTTCATTTGATCTTTTTTTGAGTTTTCGTTTTGTTTTTTATTTTAAGTTGTAAGAAAAAGTAAAGCTTACGGTGCTACCATATTTTCGTTTTATAGCAAGCGCATCTTTACTTTTATCGTATTTTCTATTGTTATTCATGTCCAGGTAAAAAAGATTATGTGTGTTTAAAATATCTGAAATATTCACTTTCACTTCTCCCGCTTTTTTCAGAATTTTTTTGGCTACCTGTAAATCGAGTAGGGGACGATGCTGTTCTGTTACCGGTGGAAAATCGTTTCCTCCCACATAAAATATCCTGTCGCCAATCTGGTTAAAAAGTAGGGTGGTATTCAAACCGTATTTTTCCAGATCATATTGCAACGATGCGTTAATCACATAAGGGCTTTGTCCTTGCATTGGCCGATCCAGGTTTGCGTCATTTTTGGTAACACGGTTATAGACATAAGAGATGTTGGTTTGGAAAACAAAGTTTTTCAATGCCTCAGAAAAGTCCAGTTTTTTTCTGAATTCTAATTCGGCACCAAAACTGTATGCTTTATCTGCATTAATATAGTTAAAAGTACTTGCGCCGCCGGAACTTGGATTGTAAAAAAGCTCGATCGGATTTTTAAAATATTTATAGAAAACGCCTACGGTAAATAATTCGCCTGCACGTGGATAAACTTCATATCTTACATCCGCATTGGTAACCTTTGTGCGTTCAAGGACGCGGTTGCCTGTAACTGTTGCTCCAAGATCGAAATCGTAAAACGCAAAGTCACTTAATTCTCTAAACTCAGGTCGGATAACAGTTTGAGAGCCGGATATTCTTAAATTGGTTTTTTTATCCAATTGGTAAGTAAGATTTAAGCCGGGCAAATAATCAACCACTTCTTTATGCAAATGACGATGGTCACTTTGTCTCATGCTGCCGATTACCTGGTCGTAATTTTCTATCCTTAATCCATAAGTGGCTTTTAATTTATCGGTGAAACGGTTTTCTAATTGAAGAAATCCGGCATTTAAAATTGTATTGGCGATGTAGCGGTATTGATCTCCTGAAATTTCATTAAATCCAAATTTATTATCAGTGCCATTCCCAAAATTTTCGGGGTTGAAAACCTTATCCGCAGGCAGCAAAATCAACGCCGGATTGTTGGAAGGAAGATAGACCGCAAAAGGCCTTGAGTCGAATAATCGGTCTTTTACCTGGAAAAAATATCCGCCTTTTATCTGCTGATCCTGTCCGAATAATTTAAATGATTTGGTAATGTCGCCACCGGCGGTATAATTATAGTCACTCAAAAATCCATAATACCTGCTTCCTGATTTTTGAGAACTTTGAGATGCACCGATCAGTAATTTATAAGGCGAGTTGGCAGCCCCATCCTGCACATATTCAATTCTTCTTTGATCAGGAATATATTGGTCAAGAATGTTAAAATTACCGTACCAATGTAATTTGGTTTTTAATCCAACGAGATTATGATCGCCTGAAAGGGATGTATTAAAAAACTTATTGGATTTCAAAGCCAGCTCTGTGGCTCTAACGTTTGCACCCGCACCCGGAATAAAATCAAAATCTTTACCGGTTCTTTCCGTTACATAATTTGTAGCATTTACATTAAATAAGTTTTTGAAAGAGATCTTATTATTGCTTCCCAATTGTAAAGTAAAATTGGCGAGGCCGCCCCATAAGATATCGCGGCTGTATTTTTTATCCTGATAATCGTAAGAAATATCAGCAACATCGCTCTGAACAGTAAATAACCTGTTTACTAAATAATCAGTTCTCTTAATGGATTGATTATAATTCAACGCTATTACCGCACCCAGTTTGCTGTTATTACCAAGAGGCTTATTCACTCCTCCGCTCAATTGAAAACTTCTGTTCATTTCCGGCAAAAAATCAGAAGTGCTTTTGTCAGCGCTCCAAACATTTTTAAATAATTTTCCTAATTCGCTTTTATTTTCTCTTTCTAAAGAAGCAAATTTTGATTTTACAGGCAAACTGGATGGAATTTCACGAAAGCCATCATCAATGCCTAGCCAGTCAAGCTTTCCGCCTTTATAAGTATAAAAATCCCTGCCGATGGTTTGTGTATTAAAACCTGTTCCTACAGAGATATTTAAAAAATCTTTAGCGGGAATATCTTTGGTATTCACCTGCACCAATCCACCTGCCCATTCTCCAGAAAACTCGGGAACAAAAGCTTTATTAATGATGAGGTTGTCGATCATTCCGGCAGGGAAAATATCGAAAGAAAAAGTTTTTCTGTCCGGCTCTGTAGTGCCCATTAAAATACCATTCAGCATCGTTTGGTTGTAGCGGTCATTTAATCCTCTTACAATGATATATTTGCCTTCCTGGATTGAAATTCCCGGAACTCTTTTTAGTATTTCACTTGTATTTTTATCGGGTGATCTTTTAATACTTTCTGCAGACACAACCTGAGCAACCGTGTTGGTATTTTTTTGATAAGCAATTAACGCTGCGGTTGTTTCCTGACGCCTTGTGGTTTTAATAACAATCTCTTCTTCGGTTTTAGCCGCTGTTTCTAAAACTATATCAAGATTGATAACCTGGCTGGCAGCAACTTCTACATTTTCAATTAATTTGGTTTTATATCCCACGGACGAGACCCTGATCGATTGGGGGGTTACAGAACCTGCACTGATTACGAAATGCCCGTCCTGGTCGCTGATCACTCCTTTATCGTTTCCCGATATTGAAACAGAAACGCCGCTGAGGGGTTGGCTGGTTTTCGAGTCGGTAATTTTTCCTTCAATTTTTCCCGGTTGGGAAAACCCATTGATGAAAAATAAAAGAGTCATAAAGGGTAAAATAATATATCTCATGCATTTTTTTTAATGATGCAAAGAGAATATTGTTTTGTTACCTCAATGTTATGGTAAGGTTATAAGAAGGTTATCAATTCCTCAAGTTTCGTTTTTCTTGCTCCGATGTGCCCGGTACTTATTGTTATTTTTTTAAATAAAAATTAAATGGAAAGAGAAAATTAATTTCGTTAGTTATGTATTAAAAAAAAGAGAATGTTTGTTTTGTCTCGTATTCTACCGGAAGACTCATAAAAACATTTGCCTTTCCAACTTTCACTTTTCCGGACAATCGAATCAAAACTTCTTTTCCGGTAAATGCGTTCAAAGCATTCTTAAAAATGTTTTGCATATCCACATTAAACTTTACCGGAATGTAAAATGTATCCCTTCGAGGTATTCGCAGAAGGGTATCGAGAGAACTATGACCCAATAAATTTCCATTTAGGAAAATGTCCAGGTCAGTACTTTTTAGCTGCATTCCAAAATTGTTCGGATTGTAATATTCAAGGTCAAGACTTATGGCGGAATTATTAAAACCCAGCTTTTCAATTCTGAAATTATGGTAGGTTTTGTATTCGAGAGCCTTAGGGGAGGAGCATGACATAAGTGCCGAAAACCCAAACAGTAAAATACAATAATTTCTTCTCATTTTCTTGTGATATAAAAGATCAAGTACAAAGGTAGAGTATCTTTCTACTAACTGTATTAGTATTTTTAAAAAATTAACTCCTAAAAACGATGCTAATTAATTGAGATTCCTAAAAAATTTATTAAAATACTCAAAATCATAGCTATATAGCAATTAATCGATATTTTAGAGGAGTCTAAATGAACGAATTAACTATGTTTTTTAGATAAAATTTTTGATGTTGAGAAAAATCTGCAAATTTGTCATACATTTTATGATATTTCGCTGGGAGATAGTATGTTAGAACCATAAACGACTATTTTACTTTATTTAAAACGTCAATTTTGTAAAAAAAGTTATACTAAAGTAGATATCTAAAAATTTTAACAATTAAAGTGCGTAGGAAAAAACTATGGATTGAGATATGTACATGAAAAGATGACAGTTTTATGCATTTTAATAAAATATAATACCTTTAGGTGGAGCAAAAAAAATGAAATTCAAATGAAATGATTAAGAATATGTTTTTGGTGTAATACTAGCACATATAATAGTTTATAAATATTTCACTTTTTCTATAAATAAGTTCTGGACTTTAAATAGGTTCGGCAAAACATTTGGCTTTAAAAATGAATAAGTAAAACAATTTATATCTGGCGGAGGTAAATTTATATTTATAAAATGATTAGGATTACGTATTCTAAATTTTTACTTGTATGTTTAAAAGTGCATTTCTGTATTTAAAAATTTATAATGGGTATCGCAAACGGACGTATTTAAATTATTTTTAAATAAAATAAAAGTATAAAGTATAAGTACAATTTTTTGGTTTTGTTTTCTCCCAAGTCTTTATAACATTTTCTTTCTTTTTTCTGTTTTTGCCAGATGGGAACGTAAAAAATTATATTCCACTTATTGTATGGTTTCCTTTTTACTTTAAAATACAAGATGCAGAAAAAAAGATATACGACTTAATGAAAATATGCACATTATTGCAAGAGTTATTCTCCTTCTTCTATCGATGGGTTATTTTAAATTTTGATCATGGGATTTTCCTTCCTTCGCTGGGAGCGCTCTTTATATATAGATATATAGCTAATAGAAAAATGAAATTTTCATAGCCGTAATGGAAAAAAATAAATTATTCTAATTTTATGGCATATTTATTGAAAATATATTATCCTAATTGCTTGTGAACAGTTTAATTATCTAATAAAAGGCCTATAAAGCTGGAAAAAATTCAAAATCGTATATTGCCGTAAAATTACGGTATTGCAAATTCCGAAATTCCACTCTATGTTTGCAAAATATTTGTGAATGGCTGCTTAGCGGTTTGTTCCTTTCTCTCGAAATAATCCTCCAATGCTCTGAAAGATCACTAGATCTCTAAATCAGATTAAGTCATAATTAAACACAGGAAATGAACCAAAACTTTACTCTTCAGTATAAATATTATACACTTCTTCTTACATTTTTTAGCTTGTTGAAAAGTCCTTTTCAATCCTCTTTAAAAAGGAAAACTCATCTTTGCTTTATTGAAGCCGGACAAAGGCCAGCTAATTCTTTTTACCCATAGAAAGGGTAATTATAATAAAAACCAATTGGTGATTCAGATCACTTTCCTATCCACATTTTATAAAAAACCCAAGTCCCAATATTCATTGTAAACAATAATTTTTAAAAAATTATACAATGAAAAAAAGTATGTTATGCAAAGGATGGTTGTTTATCCTTTTCGCCGGTCTCTCCTTTGTCTCTAATGGTCAGAGTGTTGAGCACAAGATCAATATTGTTGATTTTAAAGTAGTAAAAACGCAAGGAAAAGTAAGTGTTAACTGGTCCACGGATAATGCTGTTCCAACGAATTATTTTGAGGTGGAAAAAAGTACTAATGGCAAAGATTTCAAAACGGTTGCTCTCGTTCTGGGTGCTGATCCTTCGATTGCAGAATGTGATTGTTATGGGTATTTGGATAAGATGAATAAGAAGGAAACTTACTATCGTTTGAAGCATATAGGGCCAGATGGAGAAGTTGAATTCAGCGAAACAAAAATTCTTAATTAATTTTTAATAAAATATTAAACTCGTTTTCTTTGGGGGTTACAGAACCTATTGGTTCTTAACAATGGCCGCATATCTATGCGGCTTTTTTTTATACTATACTTATTGATATATTTGAAATCAAATGGCTTCAAGAACCGGAAGCTCATGATAAGCAAAAGGCAATGCAGGTTCCAGGGCATTTCTGAAATCTTTTGCAATGGTACAGGCCTCCATATTTTCAGAGGGAAATTGAAAACGGGCTATTTCAGAAATTCTTTCTTCGTCCGGATTGCCGAGCAACCATTCCCAAGCCAGGTCTTCAGTGAGGATAGTTGGCATTCTTTTCTTGTTGTTATGAATCTGAGCCATTAATTTATTGGCTGTTGTTGTTACCACACTAAAGGTTTCTGTATATTCACCAGTTTCTACATCTGTCCACGGTTGCCATATTCCAGCGATAAAAAAATAAGGCCGATCTTTTAATCCGATGTGGTAAGGATATTTTAGCGCGGTCTTTAATGGTTTTCCGGTTCGCTTGCCAATGGGAAAAACATGACGCCATTCAAAGAAACCTGTGGAAAGAACAAGACACCTTCGTCTTAATGCGGCCTCCCTATATATCTTTTTGGGAAGCAGGATTTCCTCGCTCGTGGCATTAAGTGTCAGGATCGGTTCCTGCCACTGGCCATTTTCTTTTTTATAGCCATTGCGAAACCCTGCCGCCTGTTCCCTGTTTTTAATAGTATCCGGCAAGAAGCCCCATTCCATTTCTGTAATTTCGAAATCTTCTTCTCCTTCACATTTTTTTAAAACGGCGCTTTTACTATAATCAAATCCTATAAGAAGATCACGGTTTAAAAATGAAAATCCGGCTGTAGCTTTTTCAAGATTTTTAAGACCTATGTAGTCCACCTTGTTGAGTTTTTGACCGTTATAATAGCACATGAAGATTTTTTTATCCAGTAAATTTATGAAGATTATTTATGGATTTTTCCATTTTCGACACATGGGAGGAATTTTAGAAAAAACTTAATAAAAGGTGCGTTTGCTGGTTTTTTCCGACGAAAGAATATTTTTTGATTGAGGCGCCAACGGAACGAAGATTCAAAAGGAAATAAATAATAAAATATTCGGAAAAAGTTCGTTTTCTATGGAGAAAGGAAAAGCTTTTTTAGCCAGGCATTCCAAGGTTGCAAACGAAAGAAAAAATTTCAAAATAAGTGTGTTTGCCGGCATGTTAAATAAAGTAAGAACAACAATGAGGGGAGAAGTACAAAGCTTAAAAAAGTGCGTCTGCTATTGAAGAAAAGGTTTTTGCTCAAAGGAAACGTAAGATTCAAAAAGGGGCCGTACAAAAAAGCTGTGAAAAAAGTGCGTTTGCTGGATGTCAAATTAAAGGAAGAAAACAAAGAGGGAGAAGTAAAAAAAATCTTCGAAAAAAGGCCGTTTGCTGATGCTGGCAAATGCAATGAGTTTTAGAATGAAAGCCTTTGCGGATGATGGTTACGTTATTTGCTGAGTAAAGGATCCATCGCTGGGCGGCTGCGGGATGTGGGCAAGTATCCTTTCCCGCCGAATGATGATTATGCTTTAAAAAAGTATTGCGGGAAAGATACTGCCTGACAGCCCGAACTGTCGATGAATAAAGGATCCGAGGCCGACAGCCCCAAATTTTTTTCTTTGTGAAAATTTTTGGAAAAACAGGCGCTTCCTTTAAATAGATCGAAATTTCAAGCTGTTTTTTGTATATTTGCCAGTTCAAAAAAATGCCGGGGCTGACCGGTTTTGACAGCATAGTTCTTTGTAAGTGTAAGCATGTAGTGCGTTGCGTAATTAGCACTTAAATCTGAATACGAAAATTTTAAATGGCAATACTACAGTATGCCATGGCTGCTTAATCGATAGATTAGCAACCATTAGGGCCGTTGAGCAGGTCTGGCCTGTTGCCATGCTCTTCCGCCGACTCAAAAATAAAACGGGCTGCTGCAATCGAAGGCTGTGACGATTGCTTAAGACTATTCAGCTAAGGAAAAGGTTGGTTTGTTTTGCTCCTGCTTTTTCCCGACAAATAATGCAAAAATAAACATGTAGAAGGCTTACGGCGGATATGTTTGGACCAGGGTTCGATTCCCTGCAGCTCCACACTTTAAAAATAAAAAAAAGGATCTTCTGAAGATCCTTTTTTTATTTAGATAAGTCTGCTGATAATTCACTTTCTTAATATCCTGCCGCCGCGTCATCACCCCTGTGGTCGGCAACGGCGGTGATTTTTTTTCCGCCGATCATGATCACTTCTGTGCGGCCTATGGCGCCTCTGGGGCTGATTTTATATCCCATAGATTTTAATTCTTCAACAACATTTTTGTCGAAACCTTTTTCGATGGAAATTTCATCAGGCAGCCATTGATGATGGAATTTTGGAGAATTCACGGCGTCCTGAGGCGACATTTTGAAATCGATAATGTTAACGATGGTTTGATAAACGCTTGTAGGAATCGTAGTGCCACCGGGAGTTCCAACGATGATCCAGGGCTTGTTATTTTTTAACACAATGGTTGGAGTCATGCAACTGAGCATTCTTTTTCCGGGAGCGATAGCATTGGCTTCCTGGCCCACAGCGCCGTACATGTTTGGAACGCCCGGCTTTACGCTAAAATCATCCATTTCATTATTCAATAAAAATCCCGCTCCGGCAACGACAGTCCTGCTTCCGTAGTTACCATTTAATGTAGTGGTTACAGAAACCGAATTGCCGTCATTATCGATCACATTGAAGTGTGTAGTTTCTTCGCTTTCAGCGATAATTCCTTCCCTGATATCCTTGCTGTTTCCTGCTTTTCCGGGAACAAAATCGCTCATTCTTTTTGAAAGATATTCCTCGCTAACCAGTGTTTTTACCGGCACTTTTACAAAATCAGGATCGCCTAGAAATTTCGCCCGATCGGCATAAGCGCGCCTTTCGATTTCCACCATCAGCTGCACCGATTCGGCGGTTTGAAACTTCATCGTTTCAAGCTTTTGGGGGATGCCCATCTTCAGCATTTGCTCCAGGATAATTCCGCCGCTGCTGGGAAGCGCCATGGTCACAACCGTGTTTCCTTTGTAATCGAAAACAATGGGTTCCCGATCTTGCGCCTTGTAATCTTTTAAATCCTGTTCAGAAATAATTCCCTTTCCTTTTTTCATTTCAGCCACAATTAATTTTGCCGTTTCTCCTTCATAAAATCCTTTGGCACCCAAATCCCTGATTCTCTTCAAAGTGTTGGCGAGGTCTTTTTGAATTAATGTGTCTCCCGCTTTCCAGCCGGCTTCTTTTACAAAAACGGGAATAGTGGTATTGTTATCGATGAAATCTTTTTTATTAGCATTCAAACTGCGGGCTTCGCCTGCAGTTATCGCGAAGCCATTTTCTGCAAGATCGATTGCCGGCTGAATTAATTTTTTGAAAGGAAGTCTGGCGTATTTCATGCATTCAAAAATCCCCGCAATGGTTCCGGGAACTCCGGAAGCCAAATGTCCATCCTGCGATAAATTCATTTGGGGGTTGCCATTAGCATCCAGATACATGTCTCTGGATGCCTTGCCTGGCGCCTTCTCGCGATAATCAATGCTGATATTGTGGCCATTTTTTAAATGAATTATTGAAAAACCGCCGCCGCCGATATTTCCAGCGCCGGGATAGACAACCGCAAGGGCGAGCTGGGTGGCAATTGCAGCATCAACCGCGTTTCCACCTTGCTTTAAAATGTTTAAACCGGCTGTGCTTGCCAAAGCATGGGCGGAGACTACAGCGCCTTTTTTTGCTTCAATATTTTTATTGGTTTCGTACTTGAAAGCGTTCAGTTTTTGCTGGTGTGCGCAAGAGGAAATCAGGGCGCAAAAGCAAGCAACAAAAATGTATGTTGTTATTTTATTCATCTCTTTATTTTTATCGAAAATAGGTTTTTAAGGTAGATTTTCAAACGCGATTTGAAATCATTCAATAATTTCAGAGTTAATATTTTAGGGGCTGAATTGTTTTGAAGAAAAGGAAATAATTTGTTCCTGCCTTTAGAACGGCTGCGGGTGAGAATTTATACAGACTTTTAATAGCATATTGGGCAACCGGATTCTATCTACATAATACCATGTAAAATTTTAAGATGGTTTTACATTTGCTATTTTCGTGAAATAATAAACTCGTTTATGCGCAAATATTTTTTCCTGTTACTTTCTTTTTTTTCCCTTGGTGCAAATTCACAGGCCCCTAAAACATACAGCTCCTCTCAGATTTTTGAGCAAATAAAAAAATTAGATGTGTTGGGCTCAGTCTTGTATGTGGCAGCGCATCCTGACGATGAAAACACGCGCCTGCTGGCCTTTCTGGCAAATGAAAAATTATACAGAACCGGATATTTAAGCATGACGCGGGGAGATGGCGGCCAAAATTTAATTGGAGATGAGCAAGGGGTTGAATTGGGCCTGATAAGAACCCAGGAACTTTTGGCGGCCAGGAGAATTGACGGCGCTGAACAGTTTTTTACAAGAGCTTTTGATTTTGGTTTCACCAAAAGTCCTGAAGAGACCTTTCGTTTTTGGGACAAGGAAAAAGTCCTCGCTGATGTGGTTTGGGTGATAAGAAAATTTCAGCCGGATATCATCATCACGCGTTTTCCAACTACCGGGGAAGGGGGCCACGGCCATCACACTGCTTCTGCTATTCTTGCAGGAGAAGCTTTTGATGCAGCCGCAGATCCAACCAGATTTCCCGAACAATTTAAATATGGAGTAAAAACCTGGCAGGCGAAAAGGCTTTTATGGAACACTTTCAATTTTGGAAGCGTGAATACTGAGCGCCCGGATCAATTTACGGTTGATGCAGGAGGATATAATTCTCTCCTCGGAAAAAGTTATGGGGAAATTGCCGCTGAAAGCCGCAGCCAGCACAAGAGCCAGGGATTTGGAGTTCCGGCAACGAGGGGAAAATCTCTGGAATATTTTAAAACTATTAAAGGTGCACCACCGACAAAAGATCTAATGGATGGGGTTCAAACAGATTGGAGAAGAGTAAACGCTAATGCGATTCAATCGGCAATAAAAGATGTAATTAAAAATTACTCTTTTGAGGATCCGCAAAATTCTCTGCCGGCGCTTTTGGATATTTATAAAACACTTGAAAAGTCGGAAGCCGGTTATTGGCGCGATGAAAAGTTGAAGGAATTACAACAGGTTATTAAGGAGTGCGCCGGGCTTTATATAGAAGCGACTACCACCACAATGTATGGGATTCAGGGAGATTCGCTAAAAATAAATTTCCTCGCAGATAATCGTACAGGGGTACCTGTTAGCGTGCTTTCGGCACGGGCAAAAAATTCGGTTTTTCAATTGAATCAGCAACTGCCAATGAACGAGAACGTCAGCAAGACGTTTTCCATTTTTATTTCAGATACTGCAAAAATCTCAGAACCTTATTGGCTGGAAAAGCCGATGACGAAAGGAAGTTTTACTGTAACTGACCAGACATTAATCGGAAAGCCACAAAACGATCCGCAATCAGTTGAAGTAATTATTAGCATGAGCGGAGAAAACATCGCGTATCAAATTCCGATTCAATTTAAATCAAATGATCCTGTGAAAGGAGAGGAGTATCAGCCGCTCTTTATCATTCCAAAAATTGAGATTAAATCAACTCCTGAAATCGCCCTTTCATTGAACAAAAAGCCGGTGATGATCAAGGAAACTGCCATTGAAAATGGCATTGGCAAAAAGGCTTTTACGATAAAAACATCCTATTCCAATAATGTCCTTGAAACTGCTAAGGGAAGCGATTTTTATTATTCAATAAAGCAGCCTGGAAAAGAGAATAGGGAACTGATCCGGTGGACTGCCATCGGGGAAAATAGCGCCTATGATTCTTATAAAAAACTGATACGCTATGATTATATTCCCAACATCATTTATTTCCCGAAAGCGGAATCGAAACTCGTAGATATTGACATGAAAACGGCCGGTAAAAGAGCCGGTTATATTTCTGGAGCAGGTGATAAAATTCCCGATGCTTTGCAAAAAATGGGTTACGAGGTAATAATGCTTTCGCAAAAAGACATCATCGCAGAAAACCTCAAACAATTTGACGTGATCGTAACAGGTGTAAGAGCTTATAATATTCATGAATGGCTGAATAATGCTTACGATCAGTTAATGGATTATGTGAAACAAGGTGGCGTCCTCCTGGTTCAATATAATACCAACAACAACATCGGTCCGGTGAAAGCAAAGATTGGACCTTATCCATTTACCATTTCCAGAAACAGGATAACAGATGAGACGGCCAAAGTAAATTTCCTGCAGCCTCAAAACTCTTTAATGAATTATCCCAATAAGATCACTGAAAAAGATTTTGATGATTGGATCCAGGAACGCAGCACTTATGAAGCGGTAGATTTTCAAAAAAATTATAAAAGCCTTTTTTCAATGCATGATGAAGGTGAAGCGGAACAAGATGGAAGCCTTATCTATACTGATTTTGGCAAAGGGAGGTTTATTTATTCCGGTTTGGTATTCTTCAGAGAGTTGCCAGCGGGAATTCCGGGAGCTTACAGACTTTTTGCCAATTTGATTGCAAAATAAACGGGAACAATAAACATGAATTATTAAAGCTGATCAGATGCAAAAAGCAGAAAAAAAATATTGGAACAGGCTGTACTTAGGGGTATTGATTTTTTTGACCCTCCAGATTGTTTTCTATTATTTCATCACCCTGTATTTTCAATGATTTTCCACTTTCAACAGAATTGCAACATTTAAATAAAACATGCTGATATGAGTGCGCCGGATTGGATTGTTCTTATTATTACTCTTTGTGGAATTATTATTTACGGCGTTTATAAAAGCCGCACTACCAAAAACCTCGATGGATATTTTCTGAGTAACCGCGACATGCCCTGGTACCTCGTGCTGCTTAGCATCATGGGCACACAGGCAAGCGCCATCACGTTCCTAAGCGCGCCAGGACAGGCATATACAGACGGAATGCGTTTTGTTCAATATTATTTTGGACTGCCATTAGCGATGATCGTGATTTGCATTGTTTTTGTTCCTGTATTTAACAATTTAAAAGTTTATACCGCTTACGAATTTTTGGAGAAACGCTTCGATCTGAAAACAAGGACACTCACCTCTTTTCTTTTTCAAATTTCAAGAGGACTGTCAACCGGTATCAGCATTTATGCGCCATCCATTATTTTAAGTTCACTACTGGGCTGGAATATTTATTATACCAACCTCGTTATGGGCGGCTTGCTTATTATTTATACTATTAGCGGTGGCGCCAGGGCAGTTGCCTATACGCAAAAATTGCAATGCTGATCATCATTACCGGAATGGCTATTGCTGGCTACCTGGTTGTCAGGTTCATGCCTGCAAATGTAGGTTTCATGGATGCATTGCACCTGGGTGGGAAGAGTGGAAAAATGAATATCATTACAACTGGCATTACAGATAAAGGTTTTGACTGGAAGGATAAATACAATATCTGGAGCGGGTTGATCGGTGGTTTTTTTCTTGCACTTAGTTATTTTGGAACAGATCAAAGCCAGGTTGGGCGATATCTTACAGCGCAAAACAACAGGGAAAGTAAGATGGGCTTATTGATGAACGGAATGGTAAAAGTGCCGATGCAATTCCTGATTCTGATGCTTGGAGTTTTGGTCTTTTCCTTTTATCAATATAATAAAGCGCCGATCCATTTTAATGAAACCCAAATGGAGCGAGCGAATCAAACGAGCTACAAAAATGAGTTGCAAAACCTGGAAGTCCTTTATGCATCCGTTCCCATAGATGATAACGTTCAAAAGACGAAAATTAAAAATGATTACAGGGCGGTTTTGGCTAAAGCCCTTCCTGGTGAAGATGTAAATGACACCAATTTTATTTTCCTTCGGTTTGTTATTGATTACTTGCCAAAAGGCCTTGTGGGCTTGCTGATCGCCGTGATTTTTCTTGCGGCCTGGGGAAGCATCGCAGCGGCTTTAAATGCCCTGGCCTCTTGCACTGTTGTTGATTTTCATAAACGATTTATTAAAAAAGAACTTTCTGCAAAGCAGGACTACAGAATCTCGAAATTCTATACGTTTTGCTGGGGCATATTTTGCATTCTTGTTGCCCAGTTCGCCAGCAATCTCGGCAACAGCCTGATAGAAACGGTAAATATTTTAGGCTCGTTATTTTATGGAGTTATTCTCGGAATTTTCATGGTGGCTTTTTGGTTCAGGCGCATCAAGGCGAACGCACTTTTTTATGGCGCCATAATTTCAGAAGTGTTTGTCATTTTAATTTACAAGGCCGATGTAATTTCATTTTTATGGTTAAACGCGATCGGAGCGATATTGGTGATCCTGACGGGAAGTTTGTTGCAACCATTCCTGGGAAAACGCAAGACTGTTGCACAGGTCGGAGATCTGCAGGGAGAATAAATATAAGGCAAATAAACGATTTTTACAATTACAGCCGTGGCGGCTTTTGTAGAATAGGGAGCTAAACCGCTATGTCCATACGTTTTCATAGGGGCTTCCTTGTAAAGAATACCGGGTTAAGTCCGGGATATGCCGGACTTATGCCGGACCTGAGCAGGCTATGGTACGGCTTTGCTAGGAAGATGCCATAGTTAAACCATGGATTATTGACGGTTTAATTAGCCTGGAAAGATGCTTTATTGAACATTATATTGTATGGTGAAAAATGGAAAGACCTTTTAGTTTATCCAAGCAATGTTAATCAATCAATGAATTGCAATTATGCTTTTCACCAAAATAGTGCAGATCGGTTTTTAACTTTTGAAAAGTAATTAGATTTAAACTTTTGAATAAAGTTCGCGACACTTATTAATACCAATATGGTTTGGAGAAATGCGACAGAGGAAGAATTGAATATATCGCTTCTACCTTGATACGACCTATCACATTTGCTGTGACCGTTGACAAAACTATACTCTTTAAATTGTTGCTAGAATCGATTCAAATTCTTTTGTAGCAACATCTCACCTTATCGAATGTTTGAGTCATTTTTTCTCCAACAACTTCTCCAACCTCGCCATCATCTCATCCTTTTCCTTCAACATCTGTTCATAAAGAGCAATCTTTTCTTCATGTAATTTTTTTATTTCTTCAATAGGATTGAAGTTAAAAGTGGAATTTGGATTTCCAACACAGGCATTATCTCCGAAAGTATTTGAAATAATATTGATAGCCTGTTCCTCATCAAAATTCTGTATCGCTTCAGCAGGTATTTTTAATGCAGCAGATATTTGTTGCAGCAGTCCAGCATCAATTGTTTCCTTCTGTTCCAGCAGCGAAACTTTTTGCTGGTTCCAGTCGTCTCCAAGATCGGCTGCAAGGGCATCCTGCTTAATACCGAGCATTTCGCGAAAGCGCTTTATGTTACGGCCTTCGTGTATCTTTTTTGTAGTTGCTGTACTCATCATAAGCAAATTTAAATCTTAAAGATTGTTGATTGATAAAGGTATGTAAAAAACAAAGTAAATCCTGTAAGACACAAACGAAAAATGTAGGATAAAGTTGAGGTTAAAACTGAAGCATTAAATATTCTTCCCAAAGAAGTTTTGCTGTGGTACAAATATTGAAATTGTATTATTCTGTCATCAAAAGGGAAGCCATGAAACCGTTTTTTGCAGGTTTAATATTTTTTTCTCTCACCACTCTTTCCCTTCATGCACAAAGAGACGATGCTTTTTTTGCACAACTGACTTCCGCACAGGTCTTTGAAAGTAAAAACTTCAGCAGCATATTCGGCGTGGATGCCGGTTATATTTCCTCATTATATAATAACAACGAGGACTGGAAGCGCTTGTTGAATGCAAAAGAAATGGTTTGGTCTTTTCATTGGCGAAATATGAATGGATTGAGAAGCGGCGATTCGGTTCAGAATCTTGGAAATATGTTCGGCGTTTCGATGGCGGCCAATTTTAATTTGTTCAATGTCGGCATTGTCCCAATTGATTTTACGCCGCTTGTCGGGATCAGTTATATCACGCGAGTAACCGTTCTGAAGTATAATACGCAGGTAGGCGCAGGCAGCCATTTGAATGATGTAATATCACCCTCGATCAGAGCAACGGTACCTCTTAAGCGGCGCCTGGCTATGACCGCAGGAATTTATTTCATGCATTTTTCTAACGCAGGGCTGCAAAATCCTAACGGGGGCATTAATTCCGCGGGCCTCACAGTGGGACTAAGATCGGCAGTCTACAAGAAAAATCCGGAAGACAGGCTGAGAACGAAGTCTTTTTTCAAACACCCCGAAGGCACATCCTTTGAATTGAGTGCCGGTGTTGGCCGCCGTGGAGTGGACTCCAGCCACAATGGCATTTTACGGTCGGGTTGGTATGCGGGTTACAATTATTTTTTCAACCAGGTGATAGCTGTGAAAGCCGGTATGGATATGGAATACAACAGTGTTGATTTCGATCTTTCCAACCCCGTCACTTTTCAGGCTTATGGCAGTTCATTTGATCATTTTCGTACAGGCATCAGCCTTGGCCTAGAATTGGCACTTAATAAATTTACACTCGCTTACCAGGTGGGAAAATATCTTCATTTCGCAAGCCCTTACCACTTAAAATGGTATTGGAAAGGCGGCTTTCGCTATTATTTCACCCGTTCTTTAGCGCTGCAGAGTCTGGTTTACTTACATGGTTTTAATGCCGATTATATCAATTGGGGAATCGTGTGGAGATTTAAATGAGATGATACCTGGAAGAGGCATCTGATAAGCGTATTACGTCATTATGAGTCCTTTCTCTTTCAAAAGAAAATTTATAACTAAATATTACTCTTCTTCGTCTCTCTTTCGGTACAATGGTGCGTTGCAGTTTTATATAAAATCTATTTGTGATAAAAAAACCAATACTCAATTCGATAAGTTGGAAAGACATCTTTTATATATAGTATTAACTTATTCTCTGTTAAAACTTTCACTTCTGAAGTTCTGTTAAATTGACCGTTTACAATAAGAAACGTATGATTGTTTAAAATATAGGTAACATTTTATGCCTGTCAAAAAAGTAGTTCACTAAGAACAATTATAATTATGTTTAATAACAAATACAAAAGAATTGCAAATTTGGCGACATTATACAATTGGTTTTGATGTTAGATTTGAGTTACCGAACGCATCCCAATGTAATGAAAATAAAGAAGAATGGTACATTTACTTTATGAGTAAAAAATATACATTTCCTGATACTGATAAGTTCTATTTTATTTCTATTGCTAAAGGAAATAATAAATTAAATTTCAGTTTAAAATGGCGATGTATGCAGAGGTTTATCTTGTTTAGTTAAGAAGGAAAAATTTTTTCAATTGTGGCATAGTTTAAACAACGGAGCTATGATTTATAAGTACATACCAGCAACGGCAATTCTCCAGGGTTATGTCAAAAATTATTTGGTAGCACATTTCGTGTTTGATAAAAACATGCCCGTGCCTTGTAAGCCTTATTCACCTAAGCCGGAACAGGGAATTACATTTTTCCCCAGGGGACGCGTTTCGCTTACCAACCCTCAAACCGGAGAGAGTTTTGATGCTCCCAGAGTTTCTATTTTTGGGCAACAGGTATCCAGATACGATTTTCATTTAACACGGGAATATTTAATGTTCAGGGTTCATTTTCATCCGGGAGCGTTGCATTGTTTGTTGAATACTCCTCTTTGCGAATTCACGAACCGTTACTCCGATGCGGAACTGGTGATCAATCATGAGGTTTATGAGGTTAATGAAAGGCTTGGTAATTGTAAAGATTACAATGAAATGGTTGAAATAGTGGAAAGTTATTTGATATCAAAACTCAAAAAAATAAAAAAAGAACCACATCCGATAGACCAGGTAGGGTATGAAATGCTTGCCAATCCACGCCGGTTTTCTTTAGATGAATTATCACGACAAGCCTTTTTATCGCCGCGCCAATTTAACCGGAAGTTTACAGAAAGGATGGGAGTAGGCCCAAAAACGTTTAGCCGGATCATAAGGTTTTGCGAAGCCTATCAGTTTAAAGAACAATTTCCTGCTGAGGATTGGTTGTCGGTGGCTGTAAAATTCGGTTATGCAGATTACCAGCATTTGGTGAAAGATTTCAAGCAGTTTGCAAACGTCACTCCGGTTTTATGGATTCACGAGGATAAGCAATCTCCGGAAAGGCTTTTGAACCTCGAATAACAAATGTCTTTTTTATACCACTTAGAGAACATATTTCACTTTTAGTTTTGTGGTAAATAAAAATTAAACAAAATGAAAAAGCTAATTTTCGCCCTAACATTGTTGATGAAGGTTTTTGCCTTGCCAGCGCAAAACTCAGATGCCAAAACAATCGCTGAAATAAGAAACCTGGAAGAGAAAGAACACCTTTCGATGCTTCATCAGGATGGAACCTCTTTGCAAAAAATCTGGTCTGATGATTTTATGGTAAATGCCCCTTTTAACCGCGTAACTTTAAGCAGCGCGGAAGTAATAGGACTGGTAAAAAAAGGAGTTATTCGCTACTCTTCTTTTACAAGAAATATTGAACAAATTCTGGTAAAAAAAGATGTCGCGATCACCATGGGAAGTGAAGAAGTAATACCTGTTGGTGAGGATCCACGCGCAGGTCAAACGATTAAAAGAAGATATACCAATATTTGGATAAAACAAAAAGGGGAATGGAGGTTGACGGCCCGACATGCCAATGAGATTTTATAGTTGATCGCATAACAACAGCTTTTTTTCTGGGAAGTTTTCCTCAAAATTTATCAAAAAAAAATTCTTTCCCAAAAAATAGCGAAAGGATTTTTTTGAGTAAAACATAATCGCCTTTTTTTAGGCTGTTGCAGGGATTGCAAGAGCAGTTTGTGCTCTTTGCAGGATTGTTATCCAAATAAACCGGCAATTATTTCTCATTATCTTCGCAGTATCAATTTCATCATAAAATATTTACAGCTAAGATGTATGGAAAGCTGCTAAAGTATCTTAATAGGGTCAATCAATGGCGCAAACAAAGAATTTCAAATACTAATTTTTTAATCTTAGCAGCCGCTGGGGTAGGAGTTTTGGGAGGAATTGCTTCTTCTATATTAAAGGAGCTTACCCATTTTGTCGCTAATTTTCTGCAAAACGATCTTGATTGGCAATATAAATATTACCTCTATTTTTTCTTTCCTCTGATTGGCATTTTTCTTACTGTTTTTTATGTAAGAACCTTTATCCGCCGCAGTAAATTTCAACATGGAATACCCGCGATTCTTTATAACATTTCGCACAATTCCAGCAAGCTGGATTTTCACAATATTTATAGCCAGGTAATATCAAGCGCCCTCACCGTTGGCCTCGGTGGATCAGCCGGGCTGGAAGCGCCTGCCGTGGCCAGTGGTTCAGCGATTGGTTCTAATATAGGCCGCTTCTTTGGATTAAATTACCGGGAAACCACATTGCTTTTGGCTTGCGGTGCAGCCGCTGGTATTTCCGGCGCCTTCAACAGCCCGATTGCCGGAATGATCTTCGCAATTGAGGTCATCCTGCCTGAATTTTCTATCCCTGCGGTTATTCCTTTATTAATTGCTTCCGCCATCTCCTCGGTTGTTTCCCAGATCATTTACAAAGAACCGCTTTTTGCACTGGTGACCCGCAGTTGGACCATAGATGCATTTTGGTATTACATCATTCTCGGGATCATCGTTGGACTCTACTCTGTTTATTTTAGCCGGTTGAATACTTATCTTTTTGATGTATTCAACAGGATAAAAATCAATACAATAAGGTTTGGATAGGTGGAATTATTTTGGGAATTCTGATCGCATTTATGCCGGCTCTTTATGGCGAGGGTTACATCACTATTCAAAAATTATTAGATGGAAATTATCATTCTCTCTTAGCAAACAGTCTTTTCTCGCAATACCAGGAGATTGGTTGGGCGTTAGTTTTGTTTGGAGCAGTTTCATTGGTAGGAAAAACATTTGCCTGCATCATTACGATGGGCAGTGGTGGTAATGGCGGCATGTTTGGTCCCAGTGTCGTGGTCGGAGGTTTGGCCGGTTTTGTTTTTGCTTTCGGGCTGAACCAAACAGGGCTTGTACATTTAAATGTTACTAATTTCATTATTGCCGGAATGGCAGCTTCTATCAGCGGCGTAATGCACGCGCCATTGACAGGTATCTTTCTCGCTGCTGAGATTACGGGAGGCTATGTGCTAATGGTCCCCTTGATGATTGTTTCGGCCATCTCCTATTTTATTAATAAAGGGACTTTAAAATATTCCATCTATACAAGAGGACTTGCTAAACAAGGAAACCTGGTGGCCCAGGGAAATAAGGACCACAGGGTTTTAAGAAGAATCAAATTGAAATACCTTGTGGAAAGGGATTTCGTAATTCTACGGCCCGATGATACGCCTCTCAGCAGAAGCGCTGATATAGTTCATACGCCTAAAAATATTTTTCCGGTTGTTACCTGTGAAGGAGAATTAACGGGCATTTTACACAGTGATCAGTTATTGGAGCTTCTTGTTAGTAATAAAGGGGAAGACCAAAACCGGCTGATAAAAGATATAGCTCCTCCTCCTGATAAAACGATCGATATTGATACTCCAATGTTTGAGGTAATGCAAATCATGGAAAGCCTGGACACGCGCATTCTTCCTGTTACAGGGCCAGGAAATTCGTATCTCGGCTTTGTTACTAAAAACGGGATCTTTAATAAATACCGGCATATATTAATAAGGCAGGAAGATTACATGGAATAAGATTGTATCTATAATACCGGCAGTTGATACTTCCAAAGATGTTTCACTTTGTTATTATAAATCTTCTAAAAAAGTGCGTCTGCTGGAATTTTTTTTTTATTTTATAATTTTTTTTTCAGCCACCGGATATTCTTTTCTTTTGATAACTTTTTACAATCATTTTATAAATGTCTTAAACAAAAAATCCTTCCCGAAACGGAAAGGATTTTTTGTTGGTTTATGATTTTAAAATATTTCTATTTCAATTCTTTCATTAGCTTCTCATTTAAAATAACATAATCGCTGTTTTGTGCTTCTTTAGAAAGTTCCAAAGATTGCCGGGCAGAGGCCATTGCACCATTTTTATCACCAAGATCTTTTTGGATTTTTGCTTTGTAATAAACCATAAAGAACTGCGGCTTTGGAGTTTGCTTAATCGCTTCATTAATCATCTCAAGAGCCTTTGATTTGTTGTTGTCATATTCATTATAGAATTGCGCAGCCTGCCAGTAAGGTTTTTTATCTGAAGAAAGTGCAGATTCAATTTGAGCCCTTATCTTGTCTTTGATATTTACTGTTATCGGAACGGTTACCAGCACGTTGTCCCACAGAAGTGCAAGGTCGCATTTATCACTGCTGATATTTCTAAATTGCATGGTAAAGGTTTCTACTTTCGGGGAGACTTTGCTGCTTTTAATTTTTTCTCTGAAAACGTCCTCAGTTTCTTTATATCCACTAACTCCCGCATTATTAAAACCTTTATTCAGGATAAAAGTCCAATCGCCGTTTTTGTGAGGAATTGTATAGATGGCATAAGAGCCGGAATCCACTTTGTGTCCTAAAATTTCCACCGGATCGTTGAATTTTATTTTTGTCGCGCCATTTGCTCCGGTGCGCCATAGTGAATCGAATTGCACAACGGTTCCGAACACATTTCTTCCTTTGAGGGACGGCCTGCTGTAAGTGAGTTCAATGGATGAAAGTCCGAAATCCTGCCTGATGAATTCAGTAGGGGAAGGGGCAGGCATTTTTACCTGGCAAAAGGCAGGAATGGTAAAAAATGCAGAAAATAAAAAAGTGGAAAATAATTTTTTCATAATAATCAATTTGGTTAGTGATGAAGATAATCAAAAGTAATTCTTTATCACGGGATAAAGAAAATCGTCAATAATGAATCACTGAAAATTCAAAGTTTTGTCGCTGATCTTATCGGCTGAAATCTTTCTTAAAAATTATTCAAAATAAATTTTTACGGTTTGATAGAGCAGCCGGTTTTGCATGTATGGAGATTGGGAATTCATTTTTTGTCCATAGCCTTCAAGGCCAAAGAGCCCTGCAGCATTGCCTTTGTTCACTGCAATTTCAAGGTAGTTAGCCGAATTAAAAATTGCAAGTTTTTCGCTTTCGTTCACATCGGCATAGGTCTGGCTGATTTTATCAATCACCTCATCGCGTTTAAACACAATTTTAAAACTTCTTCCCCGGCGCTGTTCTTCAAATTCATCTCTCGTGATATTGATGATCACATTTTCAAAATTATCGATAAAGATGATCTGTCCTTCAATATAGGTGGGGCCGAGCAAGGGCCTTATCGGGTTTTTAACCTGTATGATAACGCCGGGATCGCCGATCTCATCCAAAGTTTTGCCGTCGAGAATCATTTGAAAAGCTTTTGCAAAAACTGCAGCACAGGTAAGGGTGTTTTTCGGCGCTGAAGGAGGCAGAGGAAGCGCAACGATCTTCTCCGGCGTTTCTTCAAGTATCATGGTAATTAAGCCATTATCTGCGCAGCCAAAATATTGACCCTTGTGCTCAATGAACAAAAGATGTTCGGGCCTGCGGTCGAAAAGGTTGATCAATACAATGTGAAACGTTTTTGGTGGAAAGTTCTTGATGGCATTCCTGCAAACGTAGGCTGCCTGCGGATAATTGAATGGCGAAAGTTCGTGCGAAATGTCAATAATATTGAAATCAGGATTGGACTGAAGCAATTGCCCTTTCACAGCACCGGTTACAAAGTCCTGCCGTCCAATATCTGAAGTAAGTGTTATTAATGCCATTTAAGAAAATAAAAAAATCGTTTTTTTTTTGTTGAAAATACGATTGATTCGTTTAAAAACATTCAAGTGTTTAAAATTAAAAACGCTGAAGTTGTTTCCTGTAAAATAAATTTGAAAAACAGGAAGATATGTTTACTTAATCGCAGCCTGGTTTTACTTTTTTAGCTCACCGCTTTTGTCGAAAAAGAATTTATGTGTGAGCTTATCAGCCAGCGAAGGAAAAAACTTATTCATGAAAACCGTTTCCTTTCCTGTCATGGTTAATACAAGCGTGCGCTTCCGTTTTTCTATCGATTTGATGATGTGCTGCGCGCATTCTTCGGCTGTCATTAACTTGCTTTCGTTTAATGGGGATTCGCCCTGCGGCTTTGCATCTTTGTTCAGCGCGGCATTGCGGATATTTGATTTTGTAAATCCCGGGCACACCCACATCACATGCACTCCGGTGCTCAATAATTCTGTGCGCAAAGCCTCGAGCCATCCGTTCAATGCGAATTTGCTGGCGCTATACCCGCTTCTGCCTGGTAAGCCGCGAAAGCCGGCAATCGAGGAAACACCAACAATCACCCCCTTATTTTCTATGATAGAATCCAGTGCGTATTTAGTGCAGTAGACCGAACCCCAAAAATTAATATCCATTAATTGTTTTAAGGTGCTGAGATCCGTGTCTTTAAAAAGTGCGCGCATGGAAATGCCGGCGTTATTGATCAGGATGTCTATCCTTTCAAATTCTTCTATTGTTTTTTGTATGAAGTTACTGCAATCATTTTCCTTGCTTACGTCGGCAGCTACCGTCAATAATGGTTTCCCGGGCAGCTGCATTTTTAATGCCTCCAGTTTTTCCGGCGTTCGCGAGCAGGTGGAAACTTTTGCACCCCTTTGTAAAAACTCTTCCACGAGCGCTTTTCCTATGCCGTCAGTTCCACCAGTGATTGCGATTACTTTATTTTCAAACATTAATTTTCAATTTCAGCAAAAATAGGAGAGAAGCGGTTTGGTAAAAAGAAAACTTTAAAGGAAGGGGAAGAAAAAATATAGAAAAGAAAACCATGACCCGGAAGAAGAAACCTGCAAGTTTTTAAAATGGTAAGAAAAAATTTTTTTTTCAAAATTTTTTATAAAAAAATCTGCGTTCCTATGAAAAAAAAATCGCGGTTATCGTTTTTTAGCCTGTTCAATAAGGACAAGGATTTCAAAGAATTACAGCGTTTTTTACTGCTTTAAAATCTCTTTTTTTTCTGTTCAAAAGGCGCTTCGGAAATATTTTTTTTTAATTTTCTTTCTCAAAAAGTTTGCTGCAAACTCTTTTTCTCTTATTTTTGCACTCCTTTAAAAAAAGGGATAACACACAAGAAGATTCCGTAGCTCAGTTGGTAGAGCAATACACTTTTAATGTATGGGTCCTGGGTTCGAGTCCCAGCGGGATCACAAAAAACCTCTGTCAAACGGAGGGTTTTTTTTATGCCTTATATGCTATATTTTATTTTCTGCAAAGCTTAATAAATATTATGTGGGTGCCTGCATTGATATGGAACGACGTTTGTATGAGCATAATATTGGTCATTCAAAATTTACTTCGACTGGGAGTACCTTGGAAATTGAATTACAAAGAATACTTTGAGACGCTTGCCGGAAGCAAAAAAAAGGGAAGTTGATATTAAAAAAACAGAAAGTCACAGAAAGTACATTGAAAATTAATTCGGTAGCTCAGTTGGTAGAGCATCCCGATTTTAATCGGGAGGGTCCTGGGTTCGAGTCCCAGCGGGATCACAAAACCTCAGTCAATAACGGAGGGTTTTTTTTATGCCTTATTGCTATATTCTATTTTCTGCAAAGCTTAATAAATATTATGTGGGCGCCTGCATCGACATGGAACGGCGTTTTTATGAGCATAATATTGGTCATTCAAAATTTACTTCGCTGGGAGTACCTTGGGAAATTGTTTACAAAGAATAGTTTGAGACGCTTCCGGAAGCTAAAAAAAGGGAAGTTGGTATATAAAAAAATAAAAGTCAAGGAAAGTACATTGAACAATTAATTCGGTAGCTCAGTTGGTAGAGCATCCCGATTTTAATCGGGAGGGTCCTGGGTTCGAGTCCCAGCGGGATCACAAAAAACCTCAGTCAAACGCTGAGGTTTTTTTTATGCCTTATTCCTATATTCTATTTTCTGCAAAGCTTAATAAATATTATGTGGGCGCCTGCATTGATATGGAACGGCGTTTGTATGAGCATAACATTGGTCATTCAAAATTTACTTCGGCTGGGAGTTCCTTGGGCAATTGATTTACAAAGAAGAGTTTGAGACGCTGCCGGAAGCTAAAAAAAGGGAAGTTATTAGCATATAAAAAAACAGAAGTCAGAGAAAGTACATTGAAAATTAATTCGGTAGCTCAGTTGGTAGAGCATCCCGATTTTAATCGGGAGGGTCCTGGGTTCGAGTCCCAGCGGGATCACAAAACCTCTTCCAAAAGGAGAGGTTTTTTTTATGCCTTATACCTATATTTTATTTTCTGCAAAGCTTAATAAATATTATGTGGGCGCTTGCATTGATATGAATCGCGTTTGTATGAGCATAATATTGGTCATTCAAAATTTACTTCGCTGGGTGTACCTGGAAATTGTTTATAAAGAATAGTTTGAGACGCTTCCGGAAGCTAAAAAAAGGGAAGTTGTATATTAAGAAAATAAAAGTCAGGAAATACATTGAGGGGTTGATAGAAGAAAAAGGACAATCATAAAAGGCTGTTAATTCGGTAGCTCAGTTGGCAGAGCATCCCGATTTTAATCGGGAGGGTCCTGGGTTCGAGTCCCAGCGGGATCACAGAAAACCTCGCCAAAAGCAGAGGTTTTTTTCGCTTATGCCTTATTCCTATATTCTATTTTCTGCAAAGCTTAATAAATATTATGTGGGCGCCTGCATTGACATGGAACGGCGTTTTTACGAGCATAACATTGGCCATTCAAAATTTACTTCGCCTGGGAGTACCTTGGGAAATTGTTTACAAAGAATAGTTTGAGACGCTTCCGGAAGCTAAAAAGGGGGAAGAGTATATAAAGAAACAAAAGCAGGAAAGTACATTGAGGGGTTGATAGAAAGGAAAAAGGACAATTCATAACAAGCGTTAATTCGGTAGCTCAGTTGGCAGAGCATCCCGATTTCAATCGGGAGGGTCCTGGGTTCGAGTCCCAGCGGGATCACTAAATAGCCCGGAAAGTTCCAGGGTTTTTTTATGCTATACATTGAACAATTAATTCGGTAGCTCAGTTTGGTAGAGCATCCCGATTTCAATCGGGAGGGTTCTGCGTTCGAGTCCCAGCGGTATCACAAATTAACCCTGGAAAATTCCAGGGTTTTTTTATGCCATACATTGAACATTAATTCGGAGCTCAGTTTGGTAAAGCATTCCGATTTCAATTGGGAGGGTCTTGGGTTCGAATCCCTGGACCACAAAAAAAATGAAAAATTCCAGGGCTTTTTTATGCCATACATTGAATAAAGATTTCAATTTATTTCCTCCTAGGAATAAAAAAATTCTTAGGTTCAGCATGATTTTTCAACAGATAAAAAAAGCTTTATCTTCCCCGCATGAACCGCAGAAAATTTATTACCAGCACTTCCTTGCTGGCCGTGGGAAGCACTATCATTTCTTCGAATACAAGCGCAGCGTCGCAATCTAAAAAGGACTCATTGCAGGTTGCGTTTCTTTCCGACATACATGTAAAAGCAACACCGGCATCGGAAGCTGGCATGCGTAAAGCATTTCAACACGTAAACTCCTTAAAGCAAAAGCCTGATTTTATTATTAATGGCGGCGATGCGATCATGGATGCGATGGGTGCAGGAAAAGCTAAAACACAGGAGCAATGGGACGTATGGAACAGGGTGCTGAATGCTGAAAACCGCTTGCCGGTTTATCATGTTATCGGCAATCATGATGCCTGGGGTTGGCAGGTAAAAGATGAGTCAATCAAAACCGATCCTTTATACGATAAAGGCTGGGTATTGCAGCAGCATAAAATGCCAGGAAGGTATTATGCTTTTGTTCAAAAAAACTGGAAGTTTATTGTGCTTGACAGCGCCCATGAAAATAATGGCGGATACATTTCGAAAATTGATGATGAACAATACAATTGGCTTGAAAGGGAATTGCAAAATAGCGATGCCAGTCAGCATATTTGCGTTGTATCACATATTCCCATTGTATCCTTTTGCGCAGCCATGTTCCAGGATGAAAATCTGGCCAATGGCGACTGGCGAATCTCCCGGGCATTGCTTCATACCGACGCCAGAAAGCTTACAGAATTATTCAGTAATTATAAAAATATCCGCTGCTGTCTAAGTGGGCATATACACATGCAGGATGCCGTTGAGTATAAAGGGATTAAATATTACTGCAATGGCGCAGTGTGTGGCAACTGGTGGGGCGGCGCCTTCAAAGGCTTTGACCCTGCATACGCTATTTTTAAATTTCTAAAAAATGGAAATGTGGAAAGGGAAATGGTGCAGTATAGTTAAGCACTTTTGTACCAGCAAAGATTTTTTGTAAAAAGTTTCCATCTAATCTCAGCGTAATAAGAGGGTAAATAAATATTTAAGCGATGCTGCCTGAATTTGTAAAGCTGGAAAATTGGAATGAATATACTGAGAACAAGGGCAATTTTCATTGGATATTTTAAATGGAAATTTTCATTCGATATTTTAAATGGTAAAAAAAGCTTTGTTGTATATGTCGCGTTAATGTCGTTTTTATGATTTAAATAATAGTGTTGTTAAAAAATAGAGAAACGCTGCGAGTAATGAAGTAATGGGAATTGTTATGATCCAGGCTATAACAATATCTGTAGTAACTCCCCAGCGTACAGCAGTTAATCTTTTTGTAACTCCTGCGCCTATTATTGCCCCGGTGATTGTGTGGGTAGTACTGACCGGTATCCCAAGCAAGCTTGTTCCAAATAATGTAAGTGCGCCGCCGGTTTCTGCGCTAAATCCTTCAAAAGGCCGTAGATGAGTTATACGGGTACCCATTGTCCTTACAATTCTCCATCCCCCCATCAGGGTTCCTATTGCCATTGATAATTGACAGGATAAAACAACCCATTCCGGAATTGAATCAAGAGCGGTAAGTTTTCCTGCCGCAATTAAGGCAACATAAATTATTCCCATCACTTTTTGAGCATCATTTGCGCCATGTCCAAGACTGTACGCCGCAGCTGAAAGCAGCTGAAGCCTTCTGAAAGTTTTATCTACTTTTCTATTAGGAAATCCTTTAAAGATATTTAAAAGCGTAATTGAAATAATTATTGAAACAACCATTCCTATTGCTGGGGCTAATACAATAAAGGCGATAATTTTAAGAACTTCCGCATAAAAAATTACATAGAATCCTGCATGTGCAATAGCGGCACCTACAAAACCGCCCATTAAAGTATGTGAAGAACTTGAAGGAATTCCTTTCCACCATGTAATCAAATTCCAAATGATAGACGCACTTAATGCTGCAATTAAAACCTGTAATGTTACAATCTCTGGATGTACTATCCCTTTACCAACAGTATTTGCTACATGCAATCCAAAAACCTTATAAGCAATAAAATTGAAAAAAGCCGCCCATACCACCGCCTGAAAAGGCGTTAATACTTTTGTAGAAACAACAGTTGCAATAGAATTTGCGGCATCATGAAATCCATTGATTACATCGAAACATAAGGCTAAACCGATTACAATAATGAGAATTACCATAGAATGGTTTTTATGGTATTATTTTGCCAACAGAATTCTCTTTTAAGAACAAAAACTTCTACAAAGAACACGGTCATACCGCAAATGCCTGTCCGAAATTAATGCAACCCCTCCAAGGTAACTGCTGTTGCTAATTCAAAAATGTTTCAAGGTGCCGTATGCCACCAATGTATTTGTTGAATGATCTGCGCCGATCTTCCTGCCAAATGTAATCATCTCATTAATATTTTTAATTGCAACAGCCTGGCTCGCAGCCGCATGTTTCCGCCACAGGTTTTTCCGCATAAACCGTAATGCTAAAAATGCCGGCTCCTGAGTTTTTGAAAGAATTTATTTCCTCCGCTGATAAATAGTTGCTTAAAATGTCTTCCGGAATAAGGATTACTTTTTCTTTCTGGATCTTAATTGAAGTGAAACCATTGCCTTCTATCAATCCCAAATAGTCTTGCTTTTGAATGGCACCTGATACGCAGCCAGCATACATTTCTGCCGCATTTTTAATGTTAAGGGGAAGCGTTCCTGCTAATACAATATCTGAAATACTGAAATGACCGCCTGGTTTTAATACCCTGAAAATTTCTTTAAAAACACCATCTTTATTAGGAACGAGGTTTAGTACGCAATTGCTCACAATTACATCAGCAACGTTAGCGCTTACGGGCATTTTTTCAATGTCACCCTGACGGAATTCCACATTGTTTAATCCTCTTAATTCTGCATTGCTACGTGCTTTTTCAATCATTGCCGGTGTAAAATCTATTCCAATTACTTTTCCTGTTTCCCCCGTTTCATGCCTCGCAACAAAAGCATCATTGCCTGCACCACTTCCTAAATCAATTACGACATCCCCTTTTTTAATTTTTGCAAAATTAGTTGGCAATCCGCATCCCAGGCCTAAATCCGCATCAGGATTGTACCCTTCTAATTGCTGATAATCTTCAGACATGATGTTGTAAACTTCATCACTGCAGCAGCCCGAGCCGCAGCAAGAGGATTGGTTGGTTTCTTTATCCTGTAAAGCTATCTGTGAATATTTTTGCTTTACCAGTTCTTTTAAATCATTTTCGTTTTCCATTACTTTGTTTTTTTATTGTTATCGAAATATTGCGATTGTTAAAGGCAAAAAAATCAGCAGCAATTATCGTTTCCCTGATAAGAATCGAAAAGTTGGCTGATCCTTTCTTTTGCAGCTTTCCATTCTTTTTCATCAATGCAATAGCAAACTCTTGCCCCATCAATTTCCCCCTTGATCAGTCCTGACTGCTTTAACTCTTTGAGATGCTGTGATACTGTGCTTTGTGACAACGGAAGCTCCTCGACAATATCACCACAGATACAAGCTTTTTTTTGTATTAATAATTTAAGGATTGCAATCCTTGCTGGATGCGCCAATGCCTTTGCATAATTGGCGATCCTGTTATCTTTTAGTGTGAATTCTTCTGATTTTGTTGTGCCCATAATATTTTATTTATATCGCAATATTACGATGTTAAAAATTATTGAACAAAATTCTTTTTATATTTTTTAGCAAAAATTATTGGTTAAAAAGAAAATATACGGTCATTCTTGCTTCGAAATCCTGATCGCTTTTTAGTTTTCCTAAAGCTCCGGGTAACTTGCTTTTGTATTTATTGTACCACAGGTTGGGCATGAGGTGTACATTTTTTGCAGGAATGAAATCAACACCGATGGTTGCAAAAATTTCATTGTTACTGTTATAACCAATTGCGTAAACTTTATTCTTATTGAACCTTTTATCCGGATTGTAATAATCTAATCTGGCAAAGAAAGTTACTTTGTTTGTAGCCGTCTGGTGAGTTAAAAAAAAAGAAATTCCAACGGGGATAACATTGGTGAAAATAGAATCTGCTAATGTATTGTTTGTTTTTACTTGAGTAAAGGCTTCGGTCCCTATACTGGTTTTGGAGGTTTTATAACCAGCAAAGATTTTAAAATTTGAAATATCCTGACGGACAGGGGAAGAGGCAATCCGGTCGTGTTCGTAATTTGCCTGTATAACTAATCTTTTTTCAAAGAAATAAAAGTAGAAGGAAGTGTAAATTTTTTTAAAGGTATTGTTTTCTAGTTTGGCCCCATTGCCGTTGCCAATCAAAACATCGTAACCTCCATTTTCGTTCTTTCCGATCTTTCCAAATACGCCAACCCCCAGATCCGTTGAAGTCGAAACCCTTCTCATATCAGCAATCGTTTTTTCAATTGAACGAAATCCCCAAAACGATTCAGATAAAGTGGCAAAAGTTGGTGTAGCCTGCTGCCCTGCGACAATTACTGCGCGGGGAATTACATTGGCAAAACGGATATTCATTGTCTTGATATAAACAGCGCTGTTGTTATTAGTTAATTCATCTGTATTGTCCGGACTAGCCTCAAAAGACGATTCATGGGCGAGCAAGAATTGAGAAGAAATGTTGGGCGTAAACTGATAATCAAATCCAAAATATATGCGCCGGAAATTGAAAGAATTGTAATTTTTGGGAAGCCTTGAATATTGCACATTTCCTCTTTTTGCTGAATCTGCATGCAGTTTATAAGCATAATCTCCAAAAGCATATCCCCAAATTTTGCCGGAAGGCTTAAATTCTTCTTTTACTGTAGTACTATCCTGTGATGTCGCGCTTAATGAGAGGAGATTGAAAAAAGCAATAAAAGGAAATAATAATTTTTGATGCAATATGGCATGAATAAATGGCTTCTTCCTATTTTTCATATAAACGCGAAACTTGATGTTCTAAAGTTATCAAACATTTTCGCGACATTAACACTGCATTAAGAATTAATCAAAACTAGTTGTTATTGGCTAAAGGATAAATTTAGAGGCAAAAGAAGATTCCAGCATTCGAAAGTGAAAAAAACCGATTAGAAACGGATTTGAACCTTCACAATTTTTAAATGAAAAAACAGTGGATTTTATTGAGAATTTCAAGCAAAGCTGCACGCTTTTTGCAATAATTTTTCCATGTCCCGGATTTTGATTATTGATGATGATGAAGACCTCCTTGCGGTGGTTAGATCCTTGCTGTTCAAGAAGGGATTTGAGGTATTTATATCATCAAATTCTGAAAATCTTATTGAAGAAGTAAAATCTACCCGGCCACACCTCATTATTTTAGACGTTTTTCTTGCCGGCGCCGATGGCCTTGAAGTTTGCAAGCGCTTGAAATCCTCTCCTTATTCACGGGACATTCCTGTCATAATTTTTTCTGCTTACCCTCGGGTAGGAGAAACTGCTATTTATGAATTCGGTGCCAGTGATTTTATAGCCAAACCCTTTGAGGTTAATGAATTAGTTAAAAAAATTCATAAAGTGCTTTCAAAGAAACATCAATCGGTTTAATTCACCTTCTCCAAATGAAGCGGAAACCTGTGTTCAGGATATTTGTTTTAAAAGGAAGCTCTCAATGGTGCTGCACGGAACGAAGAAAGGCTTGTCTGTTATGGTAAGATCTAAAATTTGACCATTAACGATATAATCTCCTTTTATCGTGTTGCCAAAAACGGTTACTTCGAAATGGCCGCTCGTGTTGTCGCCATTAAAAATTCCATTCTGACTTTCTACGGCCGCTCTCGCTTTTCCAACTGCAACATCTGCTGGTTCGCTGAATTTCAAATTAAAGTTACATGCCATCGTCTTCTATGATTATAAGTTAAAAAAATCGTCTAAAATAGAAAACTTTTGGTGGGGAAACAATTACTCAATCAAAATTCCTTTCCCCTTGTTTTCTTACAGAAAATCCGAAAATAATAAATATTTAATAGGCTGTTTTATCTTTTTTTCTGAGCCATTCCGAAAAAATAACCTGTGCTTCCTCCCGGTTCATATTGATAATAGGAATTTTTCTTTCATTTATATGCGCCTTCATTTCCTCATAGATCATCGAATCGTCAAATCCAATTCTTGCCGCATCTTCCCTGGTATTTCCATAATAGATCACTTTTGGCCTTGCCCAATAAATCGCTCCCAGGCACATAGGGCACGGTTCGCATGAACTATAAATTTCACAGTCTTCTAACTGAAATGTGTTCAGGTTTCTGCAGGCATCTCTTATCGCAACAATCTCTGCATGGGCGGTTGGGTCATTGCTGCTGGTGACTTTGTTATTCCCTCTTCCAACTATTTCGTCGTTTTTCACTACAATGCAGCCAAATGGGCCGCCTTCATTGTTAATGACGCCCAAATTTGAAAGTGCTATTGCTTCATTCATAAATTTTTCTTCTCTTGTCATATCCATAAAGATAATTCTCCTATGGAAAATAGAAGATATTATTTGCGATTCCTGGCGAGGCGACTTGATGATATAATTAACTTCTCAAGAATTTTCGAAGTTATTTTTATTTCTAGGCATTTGAAAAGGCAAAGCGAATTAAAAGTGCGGGCAAACGGCATTAAAGTTGAATATGTAAATCGTGGATTTACTTTTAGGATGTTCAATTGGGAAGCACCATGTGCAAATTTTTAAAACACAGAAATGGAAGATTCATCTGATAAAATTCTTGCCATCGACATTGGCGGTTCTCATATTAAAGCTACGGTTCTAAATACGAATGGTGAATTTCTGCAAGCTTATGAAAGGGAAGTTACTCCAAAACCTTCTTCCCCGCAAAGTGTCTTGGCCCTTATAAAAATTATCGCCTCCCGGTTTCCTACGTTTGATAAAATCGCCGCCGGCTTCCCAGGATACATCAGGGATGGAGTTGTGAAAACCGCACCAAAACTTGGAAACAATTTATGGGAAGGATTCGATCTTGCAAAAAGCCTTGAGGAAATGCTGGGGAAGCCCGTACTTGCCATTAATGACGCGGATTTTCAGGGTATCGCATTAGCGAAAGGAAAAGGTATTGAAATGGTGATTACATTAGGCACCGGCTTTGGATCGGCTATCATGCGCGAGGGCGTTTTGTTGCCTCATCTTGAAATGTCTCAGCATCCGGTAACGAAGAACAAAAATTATAATGATTATGTTGGCGAGGAAGCCCTGCAAAAAATCGGAAAACGAAAATGGAACAGGAGGATGGAAAAAGTTATTCGTATTCTGAAAACTGTCTTTAACTATGATCATCTTTACATTAGCGGTGGGAACGCAAGATTTATTGATTTTAAACTTGATGAAAACATAATTGTTGATGACAATAAAGATGGAATAAAGGGCGGCGCTTTGTTGTGGAGACAAAAAAACAAAGAGCAAAATGTGAACGAGCTGCCCAATGACATTAAAAATCAATAAACATGAAAATAGGAATTGCTGCCGATCATGGCGGATTTGAACTGAAAAATATTATTCATTTATTTTTGCGTAATAATGGTTACGATATAATTGATTTTGGTGCTTCGGAAATGAATCCGCAGGATGATTATCCTGATTTTGTTATCCCTTTGGCGAAAGCTGTAGCTGAAAAAGCTGTAGAACGTGGCATTGCAATTTGCGGAAGCGGAGTAGGGGCTGCGATAGCAGCCAACAAGATTGGAGGCGTAAGGGCTGCGCTTATCAACGATTATTTTTCTGCCCATCAGGGAGTTGAAGATGATAACATGAATTTGATTTGCCTTGGCGGAAGGGTTACGGGTTTCGCTGCTGCACAGGAATATATCCGCTCTTTTTTAAACGCGGAATTTTCCGGAGCCGAAAGGCATCGGAGAAGATTGAAAAAGATAGCGGCATTGGAAGCAAAAATCGTTTAATCGTTACCGTTATCCTTATTTTTAACCTCGTTTTAAAAATTAAATTAACTGACTGCAAATGAAAAGCTTATACAAGATTTTATTCTCAGACATAGGCGGAGTGCTTTTGAGCAATGGTTGGGGCCACGAATCGCGAATGGCCGCTGCTGAAAAATTTGGCATTGATTATTCGGAAATGGACGTGCTTCACGACTTCATTTTCAATGTTTATGAAATGGGCAAAATCTCTTTGGACGACTATCTTAACACCGTGGTTTTTAATCATGAAAGAAAATTTTCACGGGAGGAATTTAAGGATTTCATGTTTAGTTCTTCAACGCAATTGCCTCAAATGCTGCCCTGGTTTATCAATTGGAAAAAAAAACATGAACACATGAAAGTGATTTCGATAAACAACGAGGCCCGTGAACTGAATCAGTACCGGATAAAGAAATTCAATTTGCATGATTTTTTTGACGCGTTTGTTTCTTCGTGCGAGGTGGGCATGCGAAAGCCAGATCCTGGAATTTTCCATTTAGCCTTAGGCATAGCGCAGGCGAAGCCTGAAGAGTGTCTCTATTTTGATGACCGCATCATGCTTGTCGAAGCGGCGAAAAAAGCTGGCATCCATGCCTATCATCACCAGGGATTTGAATCAACAAGGAAGATCATGGAATCGTTGGGATGAGAAGATGAGGTATCAAGTATCAGGCGTTTGGCAATCCGCTTTTAGCATCTTCTCCCACATCTTCCAGTTTCTTTGCCGCATCTTTATGCAGGAGGATTTTTATGAGCAGGATCAGAGCGGTGAGAGCGAAAATGCCGCCAATGATCCAGTTGAGCAAATTTTGATTGGTGTTTAATTTTTGAACAATCAATTTCCCGCCAAAAATAAAAACGCAGTTGCCAAGCAGTGTGCCAAGGCCGATACCGAAAATGTAAAGATTGTAGTAGGAGTTTTTGGGCTGTAAAATATTTTTTGTAAAAAGAATCGTACTCCATCCAAACCAGAAAGGGATTTGCATAGGGCTGATGGCGCTCAGCATCACGCCTAAAGCAAATCGGTTAATGTTGTTACTGAGCATAACGTTTTTTGCATGATGCGGCTGCATGGCTGCAATAAAACTTCCAATGGCCAGGGCCAAAACAATTCCCAGCGTTATCCATTCCATCCAGCGAAATAATTTTTTTTGCTTGCGGATCCAGTTAATTCCGACCAGAGAAACCCTAACATATATCATTTCGACTAAGAGGGATCCTAAAGAAAAATAGATGGCGTTTTGAATGCTTTCCTGCACGCTGATTTGCATAGCGGCAACATTCAAGGTGCCAAGTGGCAGTGAGCCCAAAAAACTTACGAGCATTCCCCAGAAAAAAACTTTTACTAGACCCATAAAATTATTTAGTACTTTTTGCAAGAACCGATAAGGTAATAACTACTTTACTGCCTAAAACAACGCTCTTTTCTCCCACTCCAAAATCCACGCGGTTGATTTCGAATTCGCCGGTAAACATATAATTGTCTTGTATTTTTTCTGCACGGAAGGGAAAGGATATAGTTTTTGTGACTCCATGCATAGTCAGTTCTCCATTGAAATAATAATATCCCTCCGGCGTCCTGTTGGTTTTGTCGATTTTTGTAGAGGCGATCCTGATTTCCGGATATTTGGCGGCATCAAAATAATCTGCGCTCCTCAAATCCTTGTCCCGCGGGGAATTATCTGTATCCACGGTAGAACTTGCAACGGCAACATCGAATTTGCATGCTGAAAGATCATTGGGCGAAAAAGTTATCGCGCCATGCAAACCTGAGAAATCACCACCGGTGTTTATGCCAAAGTTTTTGATCACAAAATGAACTTTGCTTCCGCTGTCAACTGGCTTGTAATTTTGGGCAAAAGCTGAGGCGCTGATAAAAAATAATAAGGGCAGAATTTTTTTGAGGATCATGGTTTTATTTTTTTTCTACATTAAATTTTCAGGGAATAACCTTGTCTGCTTCTTTAACAATCTTAAAATATTTTTTTGTCTTTATCCTGAAACGGATCCCTTTCATCAAAGGCCAGTAAGGAGTGCCGTGTTCATTGTTGTATTTACTGATCTCATAAAGAATCTTCCAGTGCTTCAAAATTTCCTTCCAGGCTCCCATTAAAGTGTAGCCCGTGTCATAGAAATGATTCGGTTCGGCGCCGCATCCATTATATTCCAGGATAACAAAATTCTTCCCTGCTTTCAAATCCTCAATTGAGTTGCACATGATATCATAGCGCCCATAAAAAAAATCATTGATGCCAAGGCTTATGGAGTCAAGCATCTCCACAAGGCCTTTGTTGATTTCCTTGCTCAGGTCAATAAAATGTGCGCCCCTGTTATGGTTGGCTGCGTAACTAAGAATGTACGTTTCTCCCGAAGGGATTATTTTCTTAAAATTCTTATCATGCTTGGCTCTTAGTTCATCCACCCTTTTTTTAGATTTGGAATCCAGCAGGATAAGTTCCTCCAATGTATGATGTCCGTCACCTGTCACGCGCATCGGAACTTTTTGAAGGAATCCGGTGATTGCGCCTTTTTTTTCAAAAGGATACCTGTAATAAAACAGGCTTACTTCAATTGGATATTCAATAAACTTTTGGATGAAATATTCTACAGGAATTCTTTCATGATATATTTTTAATTGCTCCTCATTGTCAATTTTCCTAAATAAAATTCCCTGTCCGCCTACTTCAGGTTTAACGATCAGCGGGAAGCCGATTCCGGATAGTTGGAGTTTCTTTTTTATGGTGGAAAAATCTTCAGACGGATCTGCATTGAAGTAGGTTGGGCAGAGTTCTGGTGGCAGCAAGTCGTGCATTTCTTTTTTCGGTTCCCCTTCCATTCCTCCAAAAGTGAGTTTCGGATTGCTTGGAGTGAAAAACCACACAGAGCCAGATCGAATCATATACCACAACCACGCAGGAACAATCGGTGCATACAAAATCTTAAACGGCCACTGCTCCCAATTTTTTATTCTATTGATCAAATTCATATTTTTTCAGAGTTCGCAAAAATAAGTGGAAACAAGCGAAAGACTTAGCCTGGTTCAAAATTGTTTGTTGTATTTTAGCCCCCTAAAATAACAGGAAAATGCATATACCAACGATGGCTGAAATGATGGCTGAAAACAAAGTTCCGGATATTCTTTTTTGGGTGGGCTGTTCAGGAAGTTATGATCAGCGTGCGCAAAAAATAACAAGAGCATTTGCAACCATTCTCAGCAAAACCGGAGTTAGTTTTGCGATCCTGGGTAAGGAAGAAATGTGCAATGGTGATCCCGCCAGGCGCGCAGGAAATGAATTCTTATTCCAAATGATGGCCTATCAGAATATCCAGATCCTTGATGGCTATCAAATAAAAAAAATTGTTACCGCCTGCCCGCATTGCTTTAATATTTTTAAGAACGAATATCCGGTTCTGGGCGGAAATTATGAAGTGATCCATCACGCGGTTTTTTTGCAGCAATTGATTGATGAAGGAAAAATAAAAATGAAGGAAGGAGGGGTTTTTAAAGGAAAAAAAATTACTTATCACGATAGTTGCTACCTGGGCCGTGCTAACAATATTTATGAAGCGCCGAGGAAAGTTCTCGAGGCGCTGGATGTTGAACTCGTTGAAATGAAGCGTTGCAAAAGCAATGGCATGTGTTGTGGAGCGGGTGGTGCACAGATGTTCAAAGAAGAAGAAAAAGGAACCGTAAGGATTAATGAAGAAAGAACGGCTGAAGCTATTGCCACTGGCGCGAAAATTATCGCCTCGAACTGCCCTTTCTGTATGACCATGCTAAGCGACGGCGTGAAATTGAATGAAAAGGAAGAGGATGTGAAAGTGCTTGACCTGGCTGAATTGATTTTGGAAAGCATGGAATCTGCAGGGGAGTAAAAATAAGTTTTACCCGAAAAAAGTACGTCTGCTGAAAAAAAATACATCTGTTTTTTGCATTCCAATTTTATAAAATCTTAAATTAAAAAAGGGACGAAAGTTATATGCTTCTGTCCCTTTTTCTCTTCAAGATGATTACAAATTTATTTTCCTGTTGGAGCCGCCGGAGCTGATACCGGAGGTAGCGGGCCTTCAATTTTTTTAGGAGGTTTCGTATCAGGGTGCGCTTCTCCATGATGGCAAGTGTAGCAGGTTACATAACTAAGCATGTTTTTAACGGGGTTGCCATCGATGGCTATGGAGCTGTCAGTGGACATGTCATGATCCTTTTCTTTACTGATCTCCTCTTCGATATCTTTAAAATATTTGGTGTTGATGTCTATTGCCATAAGCATCATTTTGCGGGCAACCAATTTTTCCGGCTTGTCATCGCTGGCAAAATCCATCTTTTTAGCCGTTTCGTTCCTTACATGGCAAAAATTGCATTTTACCGAAAGCGAGGCTGTGAAATGATGCATGACACTGTCAAGATCTTTCTCAGAAATATCGTTCGGTAGTATCTTTAGATTCTTATATTTAGGCTGCGGAGCCATGTTGAAAGATTGAATCACAAAGACGCTTGCTGCCAATACGGCAATCACCAATAAACTTTTTTTCATAATTTAAAATTGAGTGCCGAAATTATAAAAAATTAAATGATGCTGTTAATTTTTTTTTATGTGAAAAGCTACAGAGGCCTTTTAACTTTTTTAACTTAATGTGCATAACTAAATTAGCGATGCAAGATTTTCGTTTTTTATATTTGGTTAGCAATTAACCCTGGTACAAACACAAAAATTAACCGTATTGACAGAAAGTATAATCAACCTCGAAACCGTAAATCCTATTGAGTTTTTCGGAGTAAATAATGGAAAACTCGACATTCTGAAAAAGAAATTTCCCCGGTTGAAGATCCTGAGCCGCGGCACTCAAATAAAACTTAGCGGCGCTCCTGAACAAATTGAAGATGCACGAGAAAAAATCAATCTTGCGGTACAGTATCTCGAACGCAATGGCCACATGAGCGAGAATTATCTGGAACAAATTCTTGGAGGCGATGATGAAAAAATTATCGATCATTTCATTGAAAAAAATCCGGCAGATGTCCTGGTTTTTGGTCCCAATGGAAAGAGTGTCAGAGCGCGGACAGCCAATCAAAAGCAGATGGTTCACTCGATTGATAAAAACGATATTGTTTTTGCCATTGGCCCGGCCGGGACTGGAAAAACCTATACTGCTGTGGCGCTTGCTGTAAGAGCCCTGAAGAACAAGCAGGTAAAAAAGATCATTCTTACAAGGCCTGCAGTTGAAGCGGGCGAAAATCTCGGATTTCTTCCCGGGGATCTGAAAGAAAAAATCGATCCTTACTTAAGGCCGCTTTATGATGCACTGGATGACATGATCCCCGCTGATAAGCTTGGTTATTATATGACAACCCGATCTATTGAAATCGCGCCACTGGCTTATATGCGTGGACGGACGCTTGATAACGCTTTTATAATTCTCGACGAAGCCCAGAACGCAACTGATCTCCAGCTAAAAATGTTTTTGACCAGGATTGGTGCGAACGCTAAAGCGATCATCACGGGTGATGTAACCCAAATTGACCTGCCTCCAAAAGTCAGGAGCGGATTGGAAAAGTCTGTGCGCATCCTGAGAAAAATTGATGGCATCGGCCATGTAGAACTGGATGAAGAGGATGTCGTGCGCCATAAACTTGTAAAGGCGATCATCAAAGCTTATGACAAGGAAAAGATTAAAGAAATGGAAGAGCATCCTCTACGGAAAGAAGAACATCATCTCCACAAATGAAAGAGAATTTAAAATCATTTTCAATAAAAAGGTGGCCTTTGTGCTGCCTTTTGTTTTTCCTCGTGTGTTGCCGTTCGCAAATTGAACAGATATCTACGCCTAACGCAGCCAATGCTATAGCGGAAGAAAAAAATATTGAATTAGCGTTTAAGCATGTCCGTGAGTTAAAGGTTTTGGTGCATTCTGGAGATCTTGTTTTACGGAGCGGAAAAGATTTCACAAGCGAATTGATGAAGCGGTTATCAACCTATGACAAAACCTACTCTCATTGCGGAATCGCGAATTGGGAAAACGATTCCCTTTTCGTTTATCATGCACTGGGTGGTGAATGGAATCCTGATCAAAAGCTTAGGCGCGATCCTTTTGAATTCTTCTGTAACCCATATGAAAACAGGGGTTTTGGCATTTTTCGGTACAGAATCAATGCCAGCCAGCAAGATGCCATTGTGAGGACAGCCCATAAATTTTATCAGGCAGGCATTCCATTTGACATGAATTTTGATCTGACTACCGATGACAGGATGTATTGCTCTGAATTTGTTTTTAAAACTATTGAACAAGCGGCCCTCGATTCTGTTCATTTAAAAACAACTACCATCAACGGCATCCGGTTTGTTGCCGTTGATAACCTGTTTTTGAATCCCTCGTGCTTTGAAATAAAAAGGATGGTATTTGAAAAGAATAAATGAAATATTTTTCTAAATTGCATCTGCATTAATCACACAAAAAAAAATCATGAAGAAAATTATTTTATCGGCAATTACCGCATCCATATTAGTTTTTTCCGGGTGCAAGAGCAGTAGTGGCGGTGACCCCAAAACTGTTCTCAATCATTTTTTTGACGCTTTGGCAAAAAAAGACGTTAATGAAGCAAAAAAATATGTAACAAAAGATAGCGAAGGCATGCTTGGAATGGTGGAAATGGGAATGAAAAATATGCCGGACAGCAGCAACCAAATGTATAACAAGGAAAACATGTCAATGGGCGAACCGGTGATAAACGGTGACAGAGCTACAGTTCCTGTCATAGAAAAAATTTCAGGTGAAGAAACAGATTTCGTTCTGAAGAAAGAAAGCGGCGATTGGAAAGTGGCTTTTGATAAATCCACATTAATGGAAATGGCTCAAAAAAAGATGAAAGAACATGGAATGAAAGGAATGGAAGGAATTGACTCCGGTAGCGAAGGAAACATAAATATGGATAGCATTCAAAACCGTTTGAATAACCTAACTCCGGAAGAAAAAGAACATGCCCATAAATTGATGGACAGCGCCTCTAAAATACTGAATGAGATGCAGAAAAAAGTGAAATGATTTCACACTACTCAAGCAGGATGAAAAATTTTTATTCGCCTGAAATATCTCCAGCAATTTTGTAAGCAGCTCCCGGGCTGCTTTCTTATTTTGGGAAAACGATTTCCGGCTTACATGTTTTTTTTTCGAAGCCATTGAAAAATTAATCTTCATTCTTAAGGATGATCTTTCCAATGTGGCTGCTGCTTTCCATTACTTCGTGCGCTATTGCTGCGTCAGCCATGGGAAAGATTTTATAGATAACCGGTTTGAATTGGCCGTTTTCTATTAATGGCCAAACGTAACTTTTTACTTCCCTGGCCAATGCAGATTTGAAGGAAACATCGCGGTTGCGAAGGGTGCTACCGGTAATGATTAAACGCCTTTGCATGATGTCCCTGATGTTCATTTCTACCTGATTGCCTTTCATCGAGTTGATGAATACCATTCTTCCTTCCGTGCGCAGCAAACGGACATTTTTTGTGAAATAATCGCCGCCGATCATATCAAGCACAACATCTATCCCTTCAGCACCAAGCACCTTTTCAAAGTCCTCTTCTTTATAATTTATGCACCGGTCGGCTCCAAGGGAAATGCAGGCATTGCATTTCTCCTTTGAACCAGCGGTAGCAGCGACAAATGCTCCAAAAGCCTTCGCTAATTGAATGGCTGTAATTCCTATTCCTCCACTTCCTCCATGAACCAGGAAACGTTCTCCAGCCTTAAGTAATCCTCTTTGAAAAACATTATGCCAAACTGTAAAGACCGTTTCGGGTAAGGAAGCCGCTTGTTCATAGTTTAAGCTAGCGGGGATAGGCAGACATTGGCCTGCATCAACCACAACATATTCCGCATAACCTCCTCCAGCAAGCAATGCGCAAACTTTATCCCCTTTTTTGTAGTGACTCACTTCCGTTCCGCATTCTTCAATAACTCCTGCAACTTCCAAACCTGGAATGTCTGCCGGAACCCCTGGAGGGGCAGGATACTTTCCCTTCCGCTGCGCGATATCAGGACGGTTCACGCCAGCCGCTTTTACTTTTATCAGGACTTCATTTTTCCTTGGTATGGGCGAAGGCCGTACTTGCTGTTGGAGCACTTCCGGTGAGCCGGGATGTGTAATGATGATCGCTTTCATGTTCTTACTAAAATTGATTCCACAAATGTAAACATCATTCGAATTCGGGATTTTTTACCAGTGATCTGAATTGAAAAAAATGAAAATAAGGAGAAAAAAGTCCGTTTGTGGTAAGCTCAAATGGTAACCAATATCAAAAAAAATATTCGGGAAAATTACCTCATATGCGATTGTCAGGGAAAAACCTTCTTGTCACTAAATAAAAAAATACAAAAAAAAATGCGTTTGCTGAATGTTTTTGGGTAAATAAAAAACCGCTCCAAATTGATGGAACGGTTTTTTTTACCACATAATCCCCGTTATTTAATTTTTATTACTGGCCTTAATTTGAAGCCACCATTTTCTTCTTTAACAGAAAGCAGGGCGTCAAAATCAAGCGTGATAATTTCCAAAGATTTCGACAGGTTTTTATTAAGCATGATCTTTAACCCGGATTCTGCGCCGCTTGGGATGGTGAGGGGGTAAACTATTGTTCCAACTTTGATTGAATTGTTAGTACCAAGAACCGCCCGAATCTGACGGATGGATCCCCAATTCACGGTTCCGGTTGCTAGCAAAGTGTCTTTACCGTTTTGAAAATCCAGCAGGTTATAAATACCGGCACTGGTAGATAATGTTTGCCATCCGTTGCCGCTCGAATCATCGGTGAATTTTACCCGGATTTCCTTGATGTCAACATTCACCTCTGCGAATTCCGCCGGGGCGTCGGTGAGGCGAACCTGCAAGTTTGTGCTTCCGTTATTTTCTTTTTCTTTTGAGCATGCCGTGAATAATCCGGCGCATAGCATAATGATGCTAAACATTTTCAGAGGTCTTTTCATTTTTATTTTTTAAGGGTTAGAACTCACTAGTTGAGAAAATCATGCCAAAATGAAAAAGCTGCTTTCGTTTTGTATGTCACCAAACGAACCTTTGATGATAGTTTCTCCTCTTATTTTAAAAGAAAATCTTGTAGCGAAAAAGATTATTGAATCGTAAAAAAGCGATTGAATTTTAAAAGCGGCAAACGGAAGTGAAAAAGAGAAAGGTAAAGGAGGTTACAGGTATTTGTTAACCTCATTTAGCAAGAATATAGACTGGTTTATTCTGCTTTGAGATGAAGTAAATTGGCCAGCAACAAATATTATTATATGGTCAAACTGTGGCTCTTAATGGCAATTGTAAATTTTTTTGGCCATTGTTTGCAGGATGACCCTGTCTTGAAATTGAATAAGATAAAATGAAAAGCAGAAACAGCGGGAAAAGGAATAAAATTTTTATCCCTGCTTTTCAAGGCGGCCGCTAGTTCTATAGTTTGCCCGCATTATGTTATCGTGATATTACGAAACATAAAAATTGACCTGTATTTGGAAAACATTGCAATCGCAATTTATTTATCAATTCAATCAGCTTCATAAAAATCCATTAAAAAACCCGGCAGGTTTATGCCGGGTTTTTTAATCAACTTAAAATTTATTTATTCAAGCCTTCCAATGCGGCGTTCATGTTTCTTACCGCGTCGGCGCTTTTATTGAAGGCAGCCTGTTCTTCTTCATTCAATTTGAAGTCAATGATTTTTTCCCAGCCATTTTTTCCAATTACCACAGGAACTCCCATGCAAATATCCTTTTGCCCATATTCTCCATCAAGCATAACGCAGCATGGAATTAATTTCTTTTCATCACGTACGATGGCTTCAACCAAAGTCGCTCCCGCAGCACCCGGAGCATACCATGCACTGGTTCCCAGCAATTTGGTAAGGGTTGCACCGCCAACCATTGTGTCCGCTGCAACTTGTTTCAACGTTGCTTCATCAAGCATGTTGGAAACCGGGGTTCCATTATAGGTTGCCAATCTTGTTAAAGGAATCATTGTTGTATCGCCATGTCCGCCAATGACTACTGCCTGCAGGTCATGAGCTGAACAATTCATGGCAGTTGATAAAAAATATTTAAAGCGGCTGCTATCGAGCAAGCCTCCCATTCCAATGATCCTGTTTTTAGGGAGCCCGCTTGATTGCAACGCGAGATAGGTCATCGTATCCATCGGGTTGCTTATCACAACAATGATTGCGTCAGGAGAATGTTCCAAAATATTTTTAGTAACATCTTTCACGATGCCGGCGTTGATTCCAATCAGTTCTTCACGAGTCATTCCTGGCTTGCGAGGAATGCCAGAGGTGATTACCACCACATTGCTTCCGGCAGTTTTTTTGTAATCATTTGTGCTTCCGATAATTTTTGTATCGCTTCCCAGGAGGGCTGCGCTTTGCATAAAATCCATTGCCTTTCCTTCAGAAATTCCTTCCTTAATATCAAGCAAAACCAGTTCTTCACAGAGTTCTTTCCGGGCAATATTGTCGGCACACGTTGCGCCCACTGCGCCTGCGCCTACTACGGTTACTTTCATTGTACTATTATATTTATATTGAAAAAAAAATTACTGTTCAAAGGTAGCCCAATTGTTGAATTGTTTTTAAAGCAAGTTGAATATTTGCTATCGCCATTGCGGGCTTGATCTTTATAGTTCGTGAAGAATGTCCTCCATTTTCACGCTTCCTTCAAATGCTTTTTTGAAGTCGCCTTTTTTATCATACACGAAGATGGATGGCAGGTTTTGCACTTTGAAAAAAACAGGAAAAAAATATTTTGTGTCCCGCGCCATAGTTATCTGCGGGTAGTTGGCGATTTTATAAGTCTTATAAAACTTTAGCATTTCTTCATAAGGAAGATAAGTGACCATCACGATTTGTGTGTTCTTGAATTTCTGAATATTTTTTGTTAGGCTTTCGGTTTCATGCTGGCAATGATTGCAATCGGGACTGAAAATAAAAAAAACAGTTGATTTTCTTTTTTGCAGATTATCCCGGCTAAAAGCAGTGCTGTCGGGCGCTTTGTAAACCGTGAAATTGGGTATCGTTGGAAAGCGAAGATATACAGGCCGGGTATCTACAGTATCTGTTGCCTGTGAAAATCCATTAAGGAAAATAAAGCTGGAAGCGAGTAAAAAGCATAATTTTTTCAAGGGTAAAATTTTTTATAAAACTACGGAAAAGAGTAATGCAAAGGGTGAGAGGCTGATTAGAAATTTTTCAAGCATTGACATGAGGTCTTCATTCCATTTACAGGTTGTGTCTCTTGACCTGGAAGCGAACGAACTTTTTATTAAGCGGTTTCATGAAAAACATTTATTGACTACAGTGCAACAGCAAACGGTCTTTTTTCGAAGAATAATTTTTATTGAAGACATATGAACTCCTTACCGGTTTGATGCTGCCTGACATGCGGACTTTTTATGAATAATTATTTTTTTATTTTAAAAATATTTCACCGCCTTTTATATTTGGCGGATCAAACAGGAAAAAATCAATAGTCAATTTAAATGGATAGGGGCGGGTATCCTGTTCGCTATTTTATGGGCTTCAGCCGCAACAGCAACAAAGATCGGTTTGCAAGTCGCTCAACCATTGGTGATCGCGCAAGTCAGATTCGCTACAGGCGGTGGAATCATGCTGCTTTTTGCTCACGTGATCTTCAGGCAAAGGTTGCCTTCAGGAAAAGAATGGAAGTCCATCAGTGTTTATGGTTTACTTAATATAACCATTTACCTGGGGTGCTATGTGATTGCAATGCAGCATGTGACTGCCGGCATTGGCGCACTTGCCATCGCTACCAATCCGTTGTTCATCAGTTTTTTATCTATATTTTTTTTAAAGAAAAAATTGAAACCGGTCATTTTTGTTGCCTTACTTTTAGGAACCGCCGGAGTTGTAATCGCATCTTGGCCTTTGTTGCACGAAGCTGTGATAACTACATCGGGACTCTTGCTTTTGTTATTCAGCATGCTGTCCTATTCAATTGGTTCCATTTATTTTTCCGCAAAAAACTGGAATCAATTAAGCTTACTGACCATCAATGGATGGCAAACATTTATCGGCGGAATTCTTTTGCTGCCTTTTACAATATGGCAATATAAAGCCGGAAATAATTTTTTCAATTTCACTTTTTGGAGCGCAACTATCTGGCTTGCCATTCCTGTTTCAATTTTTGCCGTGCAACTATGGCTTTGGCTCTTGAAAAAAAATACGGTTAAAGCTGGACTGTGGTTATTTTTATGCCCGGTGTTTGGTTTTGCTCTCGCCGCCTGGATATTAAATGACAAGATCAGCTCTTACACGATAATTGGAGTCGTGCTGGTAATGATTGGATTATTCCTTTCGCAAAGAGGAAAGGAGTGAGGAAAAAAAATTCCATGCATCAAAAAATTCCGGTTCAAATTGGTGGATGATTTTTGCGAAGAAAAAAACCAGTGCAATTCACTTTTCTACCAATTATGCTTCTGGTCTTCATTGGTTCTTTCAGGAACTTCCGCCGGATGAGTTCTCCAATTAGGATCGTATTTTACAAAAAAGGACAACCAGATGGCCCTCGATAAGCGCATTAGCGGCGGCTGCAAAGCGAGAATCAGTAAGGCGTTTAGTATCAGCCAGTAGATAACGCGGTTGTCATCATAGGAGATTCCGATAAAGAGCCACCAGGCGATAAATGTTGCGATGCTTATTGCGACGGTTATCCCATAACTCACATACCCGGAACCGTAATAAAAACCAACTTCCAATTCAAAATGCTGACCGCAAACCGGGCACGTATCATTCATTTTCATGAACCCTTTTGTGTAAGATTTTTTAGTGGCAAACATGTCACCGAGCCGGCAACGCGGACATTTGCATTTCAAGATATTCAATGCTCCAGGTTTTTTTTCACTTTCTTTTTTGTTCATCACCCATTTTTTTTCCATTGCAAATTTACGATTAATGCAAGGGAACGATCAATTAATCCGTTTTCCAATCTCTATAATCTATTTTACAATTTCACTATCTTGTACCTGACATAATCTTTATCGTTCACAGTTTCTGTATAGGCAACCAGGACTGTTTTTTTATCAAGTGGTTTTATGACGGGAAAGCTCGCCATACCGGTTTCAGAAGTGATAAATTCTTTCAATGGATTTTCTCCATTGGGGTTCCTTACTTCCAGCCCGATCCGTGAAACGGCGGTATTTCTTTTAGAAATATTCTCATTCCAAACTGTCAATGTTTTATCATCAGGCAACGCGGAAATCTGACAATGCTTGGCGCCACCGCCGCTGATCATTTCCCTTTCGCAAAAGGAGTTGCCATTGTCTGATGAATTGCAATAATAAATTCCGGCTCCGCCACCTGCGGTAAACCAGGCCAGTTGGATTCCAATTTTATTTTCGGTTATCGCGGGTCCTGTATGCGGACAACCATTGATCACCCAATTGTCTTGACTGATCCTTTTAGGCGTTGAAAAAGTTTGTCCATTATCTGATGAAATAACATGAACCATGTCCCGGATACTGTCGTTAATTATTGCACGATAAAGTACATGGATATTTTTTTTGCTGTCAACGAAAAGAGCCGTTCTGCAGCAAGGGCAGCATGGTTCGCTTACCAGATGTTCATTTACAAATCCGGAGTTGCCTTTTGTTTCCGCATAATATAACGCAGATCCTTCTTTGTCAGTTTTTTTCCTGTTGTCAAGCCAAACAATGGCAGCTTCCCCGTTTGGTAGCAGGGAAACATCAAAATACCGCTGATCGAAACCTGTGGTGTCCTGAACCAGATTGTTTGCCTTGCTCCACGTTTTTCCATGGTCAAAAGATTGGGCATAATACACGATTCCTGAGTAAGGGTTTTTGGGATTTGGATTTCCTGCCCCCCAGACGGCGATGATTTCACCTGAAGATTTGAAAATAATTTTAGGCATATTTTCGCCGTGCGGATGTACGTTTTCGCTGCCCGGGATTTCTATGGTTTTTCCAAATGTGGCTCCTTTATCAGAAGAGGTTGCATAACAGAAAACACTTTTTGTTGAATCGACTTTCCTGATCCAGCTTACCACCAAATTTCCATTTTCGTCTTTTGTTAAAAAAGGGCAGGAGCCTTCCGATGCATCAATTTGCATTTCCTGGGAGACGCTGATTTGGATCTTCTTTTCGGTATTAAAGCATGATTGAAAAATGACAGCCGCGCCGATGAAGAATAGAATAATATTGTGTTTCATTTTTAATTTTTTTGGTTAATGGATAATCGATTAATGCTTACCAACATGATAAGCGATCCCGATATTAAAAGTCCTTAACTGGCCCGGGCGGTAGGAGGTGCCGTAAGCGCTTTTTTCTACAGTAACCGCATAATTTTTATTGGTCACATTGATGCAGTTGATCCACGTTTCGAACCTTTGAAATGCATATCCGACCCTTGCATTAAACGCAGTGAAGCCATTGTAGGTTGCTGTGTTTTGCGGATCCGTAAAATAGGAACCAAGGCTTTCAGTTTCCAGGGCAATTCTGAAACCTTCCAGATAATGGGGTTTATAAGTTACTTCGCCATTCAGAATATAGGAAGGAGATTGAGCCATATCATTTCCTGAAAAATTCTTTCCCTGCAAAACATAATCTATGTATTTGTGCTTTGCAACGGTGCCACCTACACGAAAATTCAAATCTTCGACCGGGGCGTATTTGATGTTAACCTCGATTCCCTTATGGCTTGTCGCTCCTGCGTTTTGATTTTGATAACTGCCATCGGCCAGGCGGGTGCTAACAATTTCGTTCCTTCCATCAAGGCGGTATAATGATGCTTCCGCATAACCTTTTGAACCGGCAAAAGCATACCAGCCGCCAATTTCATAATTGTTATAAGAAGAGGGATTTAGGGTCGGAACCTGGACGCCCGTGTAAAGGTCAGTTATGTTTGGCGGAGCAAAACCGACGCTGTAATTCACATACATTCCTTTATTATTTCCAAAATCATAAGTCATTCCAATCTTTGGTGTGAAGTGATCAAAATGATTGATTGCGCTGGGAGCGCCAGTATAAGCGCCGGGCTGCAAATGATTGTTGAAATTATAATCGAGCCGGTCGTAGCGCGCTGTTGCGACAATTTTAATTTTTTCTAACGGGGAAAATTCAAACTGCGTGTATGCAGCACTGTTAAGCAGGCCAACTTTGTAATTAGTAAGCACGCTATCTGTTGGCTGGTATTGATAATAAGCGCCATTCTGGTCTTTATCTATGGTTATAAATTTTGCGAGATAAGTTGCAGGACTGTAATCCACACTAATTCCTGCGATCAACTTTCCATTGATAGAATTGATCTTTTTTGAATGCTGGATGATAGTGCCAAAACTGTTGAAGGCGTCCGTGTTAATCTGTCCTTTTGCTTTCAGCGGGAACCCTGGAATGTTCGAGATATAATAAAATGGATTTTGCCCTATGGAAGTGTTCCTGTAAAAAAATGTGAAGTTCGTTTTGCTATCTTCATTCCATTGCCTTTTGAGCGTGCTTCTCAGGCGGAACGCGTCAACTTTCCGATAAGTGAATCGATAAAAGCTGGAGTAATCCTTATTGTAAAAATGGGCGCTGTCCAATCCGCCTTTCTGATCTGTTTTGTAATTGATATAATCCGCAACAGTTACGAGTTTGGTTTTTGGGTTAAAGGAATAATCGGCTCTAAGTGTTATAGCAGCCTTGTCAAAATTATTATGCTCAGTTTTGCTTTGTGATTGATCGGCATAATAGCCGGCTACATAAATTCCCAATTTATTATAGGTGTTACTCAGGTTGAAATCGGTACGTTTATAGCCGCGGCTTCCCGCTTCTGCCTGCACTTTTCCAGAAAGAACCGGACTTGGATCGGCAGTGATAAAATTAACTGCGCCCCCCACCGCCTCACTTCCATACAGAGAGGAGGCCGGGCCTTTTATAACTTCGATTTTCTGCACGGAAGCCTGGTTGATTTCTATGAGCGCATTATGGTTGAAATCGCCGACTGTTCTTATTGGAATACCATCTTCTAAATAGAGAAAGAGGCTGTTGTAGCCCAATGGCTGGCGTATCGACATGCTGTGCTGCTCATTGCCAAGGTCTACCATAAAAACACCGGGAACTTTATTAATCAGCATATCCAGCCTCGTTGCTTTTGCATCGTTTATTTGTGTTTTGGAAATAACATTAATGGCAACCGGTACCTCAGTTCTTTTTTGAAGTTCCCTGCTTCCAGATACAATCACTTCGTTCAGATTGCCGAAAGAAGGGGTGAGGAAAATTACCAATTGGGGGTTGGAAACACGCATTTTTACTGTGTGATAACCAATCGAAGATATTTCAATGCTGTCTGTTTTTTTCAATAAGGAGAAATTGCCGTTTTGATCAGAAATAACAAGGGTATTGTTATTCAAATCTTTAATGGTGGCGCCCTGCAGCGGCTGGTTAGTTGCCGCGTCTAAAATTTTGCCGTTTACGTTCGTTTGGGAGTAGCCGTATATAAATGCCACCAACAGCAGCATGGTTAAGAATAAATGCTTGTTCATTACAATAAAGTTTATGTGAAAATATATCTCATCCCTTGCAGGGACAATCACGCAATAAGTGTTCGGATAAAGACGCGCTTATGCAGAAGGGGGATGAAATATGACACTGGGGAGGGTTGATACCCTGTTGTCATTCTTTATGTAAAAATGGCTCCCGGAAGGTTGGGTAATGTTTTCGAAATCGAGGGTTTTGGGTACGAAGAAAGGAGTGATATCAAGGTTCCCGGATTTGGAAACCGGGGTTTGTGAATCCTGGTTCTGTTGTTCTTTTAATTTTTTACTGAGATAGCATTTGCCATTGCAATGCATCTGTGGTTTTGCCCGGTTCACACAAAGATTTTTTGCAATAAAGGAACGATTCAACATGAAATCCGCCTGAATAATATAAGGACTGAAAGTCTGGAGGAAAATGCTGATCGTTAAAAATATGGTTGCAAAAAATTTCAAAAAGAAATATTAACTGTTATTCATGCTGCAAAGATAACACCTGAAAAAGTATGTCGCTTTTTGAATTATATGATTATTGTCATTAATGGAAATGATTTCAATCTTCAGGCAGGCTGGCAAACCTGCTTCACCAGCTTCAGGGCGAATTCAAGTTGCTCTTTTTCTGAAAGATTAGTATTATTCAATTCTATGGCGTCTTCCGCTTTTCGAAGCGGACTTACTTCCCTGTTAGAATCTATATAGTCGCGCATGGCGATGTTGGATTTGATTTCATCAAGTGTGATATTCGGATTCTTGTCGAACATTTCAGTGAATCTTCTTTCAACGCGGACAGCTTCATCGGCCACCATAAAGATCTTAATTTCAGCATCCGGAAAAACCGTTGTTCCTATGTCGCGCCCGTCCATAACGATCCCTTTGTTAACTCCCATTTTCTGCTGTTCGGCTACTGCAAAGGTGCGCACATCTTTAAGCGCGGCTACTTCGCTCACTTTCTCAGCCACAACCAGATCCCGGATAATATATTCCACATTTTCGCCGTTCAGGAAAATTTCAGATTGTTCTGAATGTTCACTAACAATAAATTCGATGGAAATATTGGAGAGGGCCGTCCGAATCTCTTTTACGTCATGAGTGTTGACGTTGTTTCTTAAAAAATAAAGAGTGATGGCGCGATACATGGCTCCGCTGTCAATGTATACGTAGTTCAACTTCCTGGCAAGCTGTTTAGCCAATGTGCTTTTTCCGCATGAAGAATAGCCGTCTATCGTTATGATAATTCTAGGTAGCATGGATACAAAAATGGTACAAAAAATAGAAAATACAAAATGAAGGGTGTATTTCAAATTTGTAGCATGAGTAGGGTTAACCGGTGGGCACGCCCATAGCAGGGGTCGACAAACAGGCGATAATTTTAAGCTCATCCAAGAGAGGCAACAACTGATCATAAAAAAACCTGGAAATTTCACCGTTTGCTGAAAGCAAAAAGATCTTTTCCAGGTTTTGTTATTAAAATTCCTTCCCTATGTTATTTTTCAGCAACCAGCAAAGGTTCAGGATGTACATTTTTTACCGTATTCGCGTTGTGTTTGTGCTTGAAGAGCACTAAAAACAAAATTCCGACAATCAAGGCGTAAGCGGCGAAGGAGATCCAGATGCCATGCCAGTCTTTGCTATTATCCGCATAAGTAAAATATTTTTCAATGACGATCCCGCTGATGGAACTTCCGAGCACAGCGCCGAATCCATTGGTCATCATCATGAAAAGCCCTTGGGCACTGGCTCTTATTGTTGGAGTGGTCTGAGTTTCAACAAAAAGGGATCCTGAAATATTGAAAAAATCAAAGGCCATTCCATATACGATGCAGGAAAGAATGATCATCCATAATCCGTCGCCAGGATTTCCGAAAGCGAATAAGCCGAAGCGGAGAACCCATGCCATCATGCTGATAAACATAACCTGCTTAATGCCGAATCTCCTTAGAAAGAATGGAATAGCCAGGATAAATAAAGTTTCAGAGATCTGCGAAATCGACATGATGATGGCGGGATATTTTACTGCTGACAGCCCCTTGTATTTGTCAATAGTGGCGAAGTCATGAAGGAAGGTGTCGCCATAAGCATTGGTCAATTGAAGAGCTGCTCCGAGCAACATGGCAAAAATGAAGAAAATCGCCATCTTCCTGTTCTTTAGCAGTGAGAAGGAATTTAATCCTAAAGCGTTTATAATTGAAGTGCTTTTTTCGCGATTCGCTTGTGGCGGGCATTTAGGCAATGTAAAAGCATAAATTCCAAGAAGCAGGGAAGCAGCGGAGGCTACATAAAACTGTTCGGCAGTTGTTTCAAATCCGAGCAAACTAACCACCCATAAAGCAACAATGAACCCTACGGTTCCCCAAACCCTGATGGGCGGATAATCAATCACCACATCTTTGCCGCTTTTTTTGAGCGCTGAATAGGCAACGGCGATCGACAAGGCCAGGGTTGGCATGTAAAACATCATGTTCAGCAATAAAACCCAAAACATGGTTGTGGGATCTTTTACCATTGGCAAGGTGAAAAGAACGATCGCCCCCAGAATGTGGCAAATCCCATAAAGCTTTTCTGCGTTGATCCATTTGTCGGCGATAATTCCCATGATGGCGGGCATAAAAAGTGATGCAATTCCCATGGTTGAAAAAAGCCTTCCAAAAGCGGAACCTGTCCAGACAGTAGAATGGGTTGACGGATCGATGGCAGGGTAAAGCGTTGGCAAAGTTTGGAACCAATAAACCCCAATCGTGATCAACCATGATCCCCAGATAAAGAATTGTAAGAAGTTCATTACAATCAGGCGAAACTTGATATTCATTTACGTTTTTTAAAAAATAAAAATAAAGGGATAAATCCGATTTTATCAAAACTAGCTGCAAAAGTTTCTGTAAAAGCACTTAAGCTGATTAAATTCCCGTAGGAATTGAATCGGAGCCGTGTGTAGAACGCGAATTCTTAGCAGAAAGTTCAAATAATTTTGAAAGGTAAGAGATTTAATAAAATCTTTCCACCTTACTTTTTCATTCAAGTTAAATTCATACTTTGCATTAGCAAATCCATTTATAGTCTCAGACCTGACATATAATGCTAAAACTAACTTTCTTGAAGAAAATTCTCCTTATTTCCAATTTTTTATTTTTTGCCTGCTCCGTTGTTTTCGCCCAGCAGGCCGCAACAGTTTTGAGCACCACGAATGTGCAACGTTGCCAAACCATGCAGCGTATGGATGAAGCGATTCGCAAAGACCCAACCCTGCCCGAAAAATGGAAGGCAGAAGGGGAGCGGAAATATAAGGCCTATTTGCAGCGCCAAATGCTCCAGCGGGGAGAACTGGCACAGGCCGGCGAAATCGTTATTCCCATTGTATTCCACCTCGTGGACACCGGCACAGCGATTTCCGGAATCACGGATCGTGACATTTATGAACAGGTTGAAATGCTCAATAAAGCCTATAATGGTTCAAAAGCTGATATTTATAAAAAAGTTATTCCCGGGGAAATTTACAACCGGTTAGGAAGAATTCCGATTCGTTTTGTTCTGGCAAAACGCACTCCTGCCGGAGCGCTCACTTCCGGAATTGAACGGCGAGTGACTAAAAGTCCCAACAGGGTCGATATTAAATCAACTGCTAAAGGCGGACTTGATGCCTGGGATGTTACCAAATATGTAAACGTTTGGTGCGGAACGTTCAGTGGCGAGGATGAAGGCTTGCTCGGTATTGCCACTTTTCCTTTCACGGAAGAGACAGGTACTGACGGTGAAGGGCCGCAGGGTGTGGTTATAGGCATTTCAACTCTTCCATATATGAGTACTGCTGCAAGGGGCTACTATCCTTCCTATTCTGAAGGCGCTACCCTTGTCCATGAAATCGGGCATTATTTTTACCTGTGGCACACATTTGGCGATGATACACTTTGCAATAATAAAGATTTTAGGATCCAGGCAGGCTGGCCTCTACCTGCGGGCGCCGGTCCTGAAGGCGATGATACACCACGGGAAAAATTTAGCGCCGATCCCGTTTATGCATCTTTCGGAAATCCGTCTATGAATTATTCCGATGGTTGTGATAACAGTTCTTACGGTGAAATGTATGGCAGTTTTATGAATTATTTTGATGATCGCGCACTTTTCATGTTTTCTGACGGAATGAGAAAAAGAGTTTTGGGATGTATTGATCTTTACAGGCCAGGCCTAAAAACTTCCAATGGTGCTACGCCTCCCGTAACGGTTACAGACGCTTTTTTAGTAACGGTTTCCCCGCGGGGTACTCCTGAGCGCAGGGAATTCATCATTAACAATTCTCCTATAACCGCAACCGTTCGCAACAGCGGAACAGGAGTTTTAAATTCAGTGACCGTAAACCTTAGATTGGATGGAGGTGCCGCTGCCAATAATGTATTTGCCTTGAACCTTGCTCCCGGAGCCGATACAATTCTGAATCTCGGCAATGTAACCGCTCCAACAGGTAATCATACAGTAACCGTCTACGTTAGCAACCCCAACAACGGTGCGGATATGTTTACAAACAATGATACTCTTCAGTCTTTTGTTCATATAAATGCTTCAACCATCACCGCACCATTTACAGAAAACTTTTCTTCCGCAACTTTTCCACCAGTCAACTGGCAAATTTGGAATCCAAATGGAAACACTACCTGGATAAAAAGTGCCACTTCAGGGTTTAGCCAGGCCGGTTCAGCAACGGTGCAGAACTTAAATTATAACGGCGGCGGCCAATTGGATGATCTGGTTACTCCACCCATTGACCTTGGAAATGCGGATTCCTCCGTCTTATCGTTCAAAGTTGCCCACGCAGTGTATGATTCAGTTAGCGTTTCCAACTGGGACGGGCTTGAAGTTTATGTTTCTGCTGATGGAGGAATTAATTACCAACTGGCCTACAAGAAATCAGGCAATGCTTTAAAAACAATCAGCGGCGCCGTGGCTGCCTCGTTTTCCGCGCTGCCTGGTAATCCGGAAAGGTGGAGGGAAGAATCGATCAACCTAACTCCTTATATTATACCCGGCAAAAAATTATTAATTAAATTTCGCAACACAAACGGTTATGGAAATAATACCTACCTGGATGATATAAGTGTTTCAGCAGTTGTAATTTACAACAGGGATGTTTTTCCGCTTTCCTTCTCCAATTTGCCTGATTTTACCTGTGGCGATATTCCAACTCCATCTGTAACCATTAAGACAAATGGCATCGACAATCTAACATCCCTCACTATTAATTATAAACTCGATAATGGGAACGTAGCAACTATTCCGTGGACAGGCAACCTGGCCAAAGGCCAATCCTTTACAGTTCCTTTGCCAACCCTTTCCGGCCTGAGCGTGGGAAATCATGTGCTTACCCTTTTTACTTCCAATCCAAACGGACTTCCTGACCAAAACCGGGCAAATGACACCATTAAAAAATCGTTTTCCATTTTTGCAAAGGTTACTCTTCCAATTGCTGAAGGCTTTGAAGGAATTTCTTTTCCGCCAACAGGCTGGGGTGTGATCAATCCGGATAATGGAACAACCTGGGAGCGGACAACGGCTGCTGCAAAAACAGGAGTCAGTTCGATGGTTCTTCAAAATTATAACTACGGGAAGGGAACAACCGACAAGTTTGTTTCTTCAATTATAACTAACTCTTCGGGCAATGACTCTCTATTTGTTTCTTTTGATTATGCCTATGCACAGGGAATTTCCGGCAATCTTCCTGATACGCTTGATTTGCAACTAACCACAGATTGTGGCAAAACGTTCACCTCAGTTTGGAAAAAATGGGGTTCGAATTTGCAAACGCTTGCTGATCCCAACGGTGCGACTGGAACGAGTTTCACCCCTTCATCCGCTGATTGGATGAATGCCAAAATTGATCTTTCTTCTTATATAGGCACGGACTTTCAGCTTTCTTTTTCAGGAAAAGGAAACGGACAGAATAACTTATACGTTGACAATATCAATATTTACGGAGTTGTGGTTCCGGCCCGTTTGAAAAAGCAGGGTTACCTGATTTATCCAAGTCCGTTCCAGTCCAGGTTTATCATCAGGAACTATGAAATTCCTGTCAACTTTGAAAGCGCAAGCGTTTATAATTCTGTAGGCCAATTAGTTTGGACGAAAAATTTTAATGGAACAGCTTTCAGGGAAGAAACTGTTGACCTAAGCAATCAAATGCGTGGCGTCTACATTGTGAAGTTGAAATACAAGGACAAAACGGTAGTGGAGAAAATTGTGAAAAACTAGTTTGGCGTCTTTGAAGGTTTAGAAAGTTTAGAGGGTTTAGAAGGTTTAGAAGGTTTAGATGGTTTAGAAGGTTTAGAAGGTTTAGAAGGTTTAGAAGGTTTAGAAGGTTTAGAGGGTTTAGAAGGTTTGAACTTCAGACTCAGCAAACGGACTTATTTTGAGATTTATTTTTTTATTCAAGCCGCTCTGATACAATTCGGGCGGCTTGCTTTTTATTACCTCTATCAGCACTGGAGTAGCAAACGCACTTTTTTTTAAAATTTTTATTTGGGATAAACGGTTCTTAAACCTTTCGGCCGAATAATATATTTGCCGAAAAAATATGAAGCGATTCTTTCCGTTCTTTTTCCTCTTAACTTTTGCCGCCACATTTAACTCTCATGCTCAATCAAATACCGTAACGAAATTGCCAGTTGATTTTGTTACTTATTTTATTGGTGAGTGGAATGGAGAAGGCGAGTTTTCCAACGGAAAAAAAATCTCCGCCAATGTTTCTTTCAAACTTTCACTGGATAGCTGCTGGCTAATGTATGACCATACGGACATTCTTCCCAACACCTACAAAGCGTTTTCTATGTGGGGTGTTGATAAGCAGAGCGGCCAGTTTTTGGCCTATTGCTTTGATAATTTCCAGGGAAACCGCAAGTTTGTCGGAGACGCTTGGAAAGTTGGAAAATTGATAATTTCAACTCATGAATATTTCCCGCAAAGAGGAATATCGTTTCAGCATTTCATTTATGAAAAACAGGATGAAAAAAGTTTCAAAATGACTTATGAAACCAGCCGTGACGGTATCAATTGGCGGATGATCGATTACCTCGTTTTTGTCAAAAAGTAAAATGGGCCATCAATAGAATACCTTCTTCTTATCATTATTTGCTGGTTTTATTTAAAATGAAATTATCAGCAAGGGCCCCTTCAATTTCCTTTTTATCTGCATTGAGCATGGCAACGGAGGAAGGCGATTTTATTAAAAAGTATCGGTCTGTTGCGGATGTAGAAGGAAAAGAAACGGTAATCATTTTATCCGACAAACTCCATTTTCCGGTATCGGAAAAAGTGCGGTTTCTTTCCAGGTATCTCAAGGTTTCGATAAAAGAAGAATCAGCATCAAAGGTTACGGTGGTTTCTATTCCCGGGCAATCGGCACAGGGAGTTGTTCCTGAAAAGGTTCCTGAAAATTTTTTTTCAGGCGATATTTCATTTGCGATTGGCTCTGATGTTTTTTCAGCAATTGTCTTTGACCTTTCGGTGCAGGATAGATGAAACAAGGAAAAAGCTGCGCAAACCGAAAACAGTTTCAAAAATTTCATTTTTTTTTCGATTTTAGTAAAAATAAAAATTAGCCGTTTCTGTCTTTTTCGTCCTTCATATTTAAGGTTAAAAAATCCTTCATATTTAATAGGTAAAAAAAATATCGGTGATTCTTTAAGCTAATACTTTTCTTTGCGAAGTTACCAGTAAATTTTTTTTGACTTATGACACCTGAAAGATATAATCGCCTTACTTCTGTTTTAAATAAGCGACAGCCTGATTTAACGGTTGTCCTGGAAAATGTGTTTGATCCGCATAATGTATCTGCGGTTATGCGCACCTGTGATGCTGTCGGGATCCAGAATGTATATATTTTGAACGACCGGATTCCGCCCCATAAAAAATGGGGATACCGTAGTTCGTCAACCGCAGCAGAATGGTTGACCATCCATCAATTTACCGATGCCGAAACCTGTTTCAAGGAAGTCAGGAAGAAATACGATAAAATATACACTTCTCATTTAGCTGAAAAATCTGTCGATGTTTTTGGCCTCGATCTCACTGAATCCATTGCCCTGGTTTTTGGGAATGAAACCTTTGGAGTCAGTGATAATATTCGGAAATATGCTGATGGTGAATTTATTATTCCGCAGGCAGGAATCATCAAATCGCTAAACATCTCTGTTGCGTGCGCGATAACATTATATGAAGCCTTCAGGCAAAAAAGGCAAAAAGGGCATTATGAAAATTCGAGGCTCGGTGAAATGGAAATGCAAGATTTGCAGAAGAAATGGGGAGTCATTGGGGGATAAAATACTTTCGGTTGTGAGGTGATTTCTGATGGCGTCATCTTCTTTCAATTTTTATTTGAATTGAAAGGTTTTTTCATGGCTGGAGGCATGCAATTTTTTTTCTTCTGAAAAGGTCCGTTTGCTGGCTAAATTCTTTTCATAAAGTTATTGAACTCAAGAATCTATCGGGAAGAGTTTTTAATCATAAATGAAATTTTGGCCGGTTTTTTTCCCAATAAAACTGACATCTTTTTCCATTTCCTGCCAAGTGAACTGACAAAATTATTTGGTACAATTATTCGTGTACATTTGCAACCAAATAATAAATTAAATAAATTTAACAATTATGGCAAAAGAAACTTTTGAACTTTTTGATGACAGAGTTCTGGTTAAGCCGAATGCGGCTGAAGAAAAGACCGCCGGTGGAATTATAATTCCTGATACAGCGAAAGAGAAACCACAGAAAGGAACTGTTGTGGCAGTTGGAAAAGGCAAATATGCCGAGCAGACAGGAAACCTGATTCCTATGCAGGTAAAAGCGGGCGATACCGTAATGTATGGCAAATATGGCGGAACTGAAATCAGCATCGAAGGTGAAGATTATCTCATCATGCGCTCTTCGGATATCTTAATGAAACTTAGTTAATTCATCTTTTAAAAAAATAATAAATACTTTTTATGGCTAAACAAATATTTTTCGAAATAGAAGCCCGCAATAAAATGAAAAAGGGCGTTGATACGCTGGCTAATGCGGTGAAAGTAACTCTTGGGCCAAAAGGCAGGAACGTGGTTATCGAAAAGAAATTCGGCGCTCCACAGGTCACAAAAGATGGAGTTTCTGTTGCTAAAGAAATTGAATTGGAAGATCCGATTGAAAATATGGGCGCGCAGATGGTGAAAGAAGTAGCTTCCAAAACTGCTGATATTGCAGGAGACGGAACTACTACCGCCACTGTGCTTGCACAATCCATCATCAGTGAAGGTTTGAAAAACGTTGCTGCCGGCGCTAATCCAATGGATCTGAAACGCGGCATTGACAAAGCGGTAAAGGCCGTAGTTGAACATTTGAAACAACAATCTGTTTCGGTTGGAGACAACAACAATAAAATTGAGCAGGTAGCTTCCATTTCTGCGAACAATGATGAGTCAATCGGCAAATTAATTGCTGAGGCAATGACCAAAGTAGGAAAGGAAGGTGTGATAACTGTTGAAGAAGCAAAAGGAACTGACACTACTGTTGAGGTTGTAGAAGGAATGCAATTTGACCGCGGTTATGTTTCTCCTTATTTCGTTACGAACAGCGAAAAAATGGAAGCTGATCTGGAGAATCCATACATTCTGATCTATGACAAGAAGATCTCTTCCATGAAAGATATTCTTCACATTCTTGAAAAAGTAGCGCAAAGCGGCCGCCCGCTTTTGATCATTGCTGAAGATCTTGAAGGCGAAGCATTGGCTACATTGGTGGTTAATAAATTGCGTGGCACTTTGAAAGTAGCTGCTGTAAAGGCACCTGGCTTTGGCGATCGCAGGAAAGAAATGCTGCAGGATCTGGCGGTTCTTACAAAAGGAATTGTTATCAGCGAAGAACAGGGCTACAAATTGGAAGGCGCGGATCTTACCTATTTAGGTCAGGCTGCTGCTGTAACCATTGACAAGGATAATACGACTATCGTTGGCGGAAAAGGTGATAAGGAAGATATTACCGCAAGGGTAAATCAGATCAAAGCGCAGATCGAAAGCACAACTTCTGATTATGATAAAGAAAAATTGCAGGAGCGTCTTGCTAAATTAAGCGGCGGTGTTGCAGTGCTTTATGTTGGTGCGGCTACTGAAGTGGAAATGAAAGAAAAGAAAGACAGGGTTGATGATGCGCTTCACGCAACACGAGCTGCTGTTGAAGAAGGCATCGTTCCCGGTGGTGGTGTTGCCTACATTCGCGCGATCGAAAGCCTGAATGATTTAAAGGGATCGAACGAAGACGAAACAACCGGTATTCAGATTGTTAAGCGCGCTGTTGAAGAACCTCTTCGCCAGATCGTTGTGAACAGTGGAATCGAAGGAAGTATCGTTGTTCAAAAAATCAAAGAAGGTATAGGTGATTTCGGTTTCAACGCACGGACAGAAGTTTATGAGAATTTGCTTGCTGCCGGTGTTATTGACCCGACAAAAGTAACCCGCATCGCTTTGGAAAATGCATCTTCTATCGCTGGAATGTTGCTGACTACTGAATGTGTGATCTCTGACAAACCAGAAAAAGACAAGCCAGGAATGCCTCCAATGGGTGGCATGGGCGGCGGAATGGGTGACATGGGTTATTAATTCACTCCCATTTTACTCATAACAAAAATAAAAAGACCTCTTTCGATTTTTTCGAAGGAGGTTTTTTTATTTAAATGCTATGCTATTGTTGACATTGCGCTTTTAATTGTTAAGAATAATTTTTTTCTAGGCCTATTATTTTTTTAACTCAAGATACTTTTTGGATGCCTGGGCCATTGTAACCACTGCTGCTCCTAACATGATCACGTCTTTTATTACCAATCTTCCGGCTCCGCTTAAATAAGGAAAGCCATGTTCCGTATCTCCCAAATCAGGAACCCAAGCTTCGGGGGTAGTTATTAAAAAGGAAAGTGTTACCAGTGACATTCCAAAAGCTAAAAAACTTCCTACTGCCGATACGCCGGGAAAAAACGGATACAAAGCAATTAAAATTCCAATTAAAACAATTACACAGCCTAAACCATAAGAAAAAATATAAGTGTTATTCTCTTTATGCCAGGCAATATTTTCAGGCTTTAACTCACCTTCTTTATTCATGTGTTTTTTGTACTCAGGAACGTGAGAATGATAGAAAAAATTCATAGTGGGACTGTTGGCTACAAAAGGTACGATTCCTGCAGCTTCATATTTAAAAGCCTTTAAACCGCCAATCCATAATAACACAATTACCAAACCTATTCTGCAAAGTTGGATCCCCATATTTTCCAACCTGGATGCATACACAAAAAATTTCATCATTATCATTTCAATTTTACCTTGCAAAATTGATGAAACGATATTTTTAAATCAATGGACAAAAGGCTTTAAGGGATGGACAAATAACCTTTTCTGATTTCCCATTCTGTTGTGCGAAAATTTTTCGGCGATAAACCAATATGTTTTTTGAAAAAACGGCTGAAATAAAATTCATCCTTGAATCCTAATTTATCCGCGATCATTTTTATTTGATCATCGGTATGAAGTAATTGCCATTTTGCTTTGAGCAATAGTTTTTCATTAATTAATGAAGAGATAGTTTTTTTGAAATATTTTTTACAATTGGCATTCAAACTTTTTAAAGTCATGTGCAGGTTTTCAGCATAAAAAGACGAATTGTGATGGTTCGAAAAATTTTCATCAATCAGGTGAATAATATGCTCCATGTTTGGAGGAATATTCTTGCAGAAATTTAATAATGGATATTGTACTGTTTTAAGCCTGGTAAGTTTTATCAATAAAATTTTGAGGTATGAAAAAAGAAGTTCGTTGGTAGCAATTTCATTTAAAGAAGTTTCCTTTTGAATGCTTTTTATTAGGGCAGATAATTGAAGGCCATCCTCCGGGGATACAACAATAGGGGAGGTTTCATAGATTTGATTAAATAAAACTCCATTGCATCCCACTTCATGTTGGTAGGTTTCTATACAAAAGAAATTAGGGTGAAAAAGCAACAATAAAGCTTCTGTTTTTTTAAGTGGTTCCAACGAAAAGGCCTGGTAATTATTAAAGCAATAAATATTATTTGCGTTGAAAGTTGTTCTTGAAAAATCTGTTTCCATTTTTCCATTTCCTTCCATGAGCCATAATACACTAAAGTAATTTGAATGTGTTTGCCATATTTTTTCGGAAATTACTACCGGTGAAATAATCAATGGTGCATTTTCGTGGCAGGCTTTGTAAATATGTAATGGTAGTTTTCCGGTAAGCATTTTATATAGAACCTAATTTATCAGTTTTTAAAATCAGTCTTTAATTTCAAATTGTATTTTCCAAAATTGGCACATTTCCCAGAACCTATAAGGTTAAAAATAAAAGAACTTTCTGTTTTGCAGAAAGTTCTTTTGACAATAGAAATTTGTAAAATATTGTCGTCTATCCAAACAGACCGCCTTTCTTGAAGGTGCGGACGCCGTCGCCGATTTTAAAACCGTTATTATAAATTTCGATTTTATAGTCGCCGGTTTGAAAGTTGCTGTTTTGAGACCATTCTACCGTTACCGGTTGCTTCTGCCCCTGCACATAATTGATCTGAATCTTTTTCGTAAACGGCTTTTCTACTCCATCTCTTGTTACAAATTTTCCGGAGCCTAAAGCATCCACCACCACCGGACTTCCATCAGGAGCGGTAATGCAAACATAAATATCCTTAGGCCCTGATTGAGTGATCCGGTTTTCATCTATGTCGAATGATATCCTTAATTTATCAACGCGTTTTGCAGTGGTGGTTACCTTCTCTTTGCCGCCACTTTTTTCTTTCAATCCTTCAATATGAAAATTGGAAGCGTGCAAAGTTGAGCCGACATCAATTACATTTTCTTTTTGCTGAATCACCTGGTTCGCTGAATCATAATTTTTTTGCACACTATCTCTTTGCTGTGTCACCACTCTTTTTTCTTCCGTCAGTTGGGTGTTCTGCGTTTTCAAAGATTCGATTTCTGCCGTGTAGGTGTCTATGTTTCCTTTTAACTGGGCAATTAATCTTCTTGCTTCAGCAAGCTGTGCTGCAGTTGCGTTCTTGTCGTTAAGAATCGTCTGCACGCGCGATTTCAATGCTTCAATATCCTTGTCTTTCGTCTTTAAGAGGCTGTCTGCCTTAACGTTTGATGTTTTCAAAGCATCGAGCCTAAGAGCCGCATCATCCAATTCGCGCTGAAGTTCGTTTTTTGATGAATCGCTGTTGACAATCTGCGTGGTGAGATCCTGTTTCTCCTGACGGGTTTTATTTTTATCGTAAATGATATATCCCCAGGTACCTAATAAAGCTACCACCAGGATGCCCATCAAGATGTTGCGGGCATTGTTGTTTTTCACTACAGGCTTACCTTCAGGCGCATTACTTTCGGGGAAGTTTTCGTAACTCATGTTGACTTTTTTTGTTTGAATTTTAAATGAATATATAATAAATTTTCCAAAACCATGCCAAAGAAGGCAATGTTTAAGGATGCATTTCAAAATGTCGCATGGATTCTCAGCTTGCCAACATTCCAAACTTATGAATGCCATTGTAGGTTGGAAACCTTCCGGAAATTTGGAAATGCATTAGGTTTAAGGGGACAAGTTAAGTGTAAATTTTTATCTTTGAAAAATGAGCAACTTGTCGATAATAGCTAACTGGAAAAAAAATATTTTCAAACCCATTTACTGGCTGGAAGGAGAGGAAGATTTTTTTATTGATGAAGTAATGGCTTATGCGGAAAAAAAACTTTTATCGCCCGAGGATGCAGAATTTAACCTTAGCGTGTTTTATGGTAAAGACGCCAATTGGGCTGATATTGTCAATGCTTGTCGCCGATATCCCATGTTTGCCGAACGCCAGGTAGTATTGTTGAAAGAAGCCCAGCAGATGAAGGAAATCGATAAATTGGAAGCTTATCTGGAGCGCCCGCTGCCATCAACGCTGTTTATCGCTTCTTACAAAGGGAAAACTCTCGATGGGCGCATGAAGATTGTAAAAACCATCAAAAAAAACGGCGAGATCTTTCATTCCAAAAAAATTTATGACAACCAGTTGCCCGCATGGACGAATGGTTATTTGCAATCCCAGGGATTTCAAATTTCTCCACGCGCTTTGAACTTGTTGGTTGACCATGTGGGCAATGATCTTTCACGTATTGTGAATGAAATTGACAAGCTTTCCATGAATCTGGGCAAGGAGAAAAATATTACCGAAGACGATATTGAAAAGTATATCGGCATCAGCAAGGAGTATAATATTTTCGAATTGCAGCAGGCATTCAGTAAAAAAGATCATTCGAAAGCCATTCGCATCCTTCAATATTTTGAAGCGAATCCGAAAGCGGTTCCGATACAGCTCATTCTTCCTTCCCTTTACGGATATTTTACCAAAATAATGGCCATCTACCAAATGCCTGACAAAAGCGACAGGGCTTTGAGGCCGTTGTTTTATAATAATCCTTTTTTGGTGGAGCAGGCCTTGGATACTGTAAGGAATTACTCCTACGGCGAGGCGGAACAGATCATCATACTGCTCCACGATTATAATTTGAAAACGATTGGAATTAACAGTTCGAGCACTGTTTCACAGGCGTCGCTGATGAAAGAACTTTCTTATAAAATAATAAAAGGCGGGAGATAGGCTTAGAAATTTTTTTTTACCCACGTTTCTTTTTCCCTTCGTTTTCAGTCACCTTTTTATTGTGAGTCATGTCGTCGCCTTTAAAATCCTGCTCTTCGTTTTTTCTGCTATCGAGATTGCCTCGTTCATTAGGCCTTTTAGAGTTTCCCTGGTTGGCCGGCTTTAAATTTTGAGATTGGTTATTTTGCTTGGTTGACATAGTTATAGTTTTTGAAAATGTAACGGAAAAACTATGCCAGTAAAAGGATTTTTTGTTAATCAGTGGAGTTGCCCAGCAATTCAAGTGCCTTTATTTTATCTTTAGCCATTGCTTCCATCAATTCATCGAGGTCTTTGAATTTTTCCTCCGGCCTTATGTAGTTTTTTAGGTTGACACGAATCGTTTTATTATAAATATCTTCCTCAAAATTGAAGATATTTACTTCTATAACAACGTTTTCTCCCCCGATGGTTGGCCTTACTCCAATGCTCATCATTCCCTGGTGGTTTGAAATGGCAAAAAACCGGGATTGAGGATCTTCTTTTTCCAACCCGACGCTCAACGTTACTGCATAAATTCCATTTCCCGGAATCAGTTTGTTTTCATCAGAAATGCAAATGTTGGCCGTCGGATAACCGAGCGACCTTCCTAATTTATTGCCATCAACAACCCTTCCTTCAAAAAAATAATTATTGCTTAAATATTCATTTGCTGTTGCGATATCCCCTTCGCTCAGCGCCTTCCTGATTTTTGTGGAACTGATCGTTACATGATGCAGGACATGTTCAGGAATCTCTTTCACTTTATAGTCGAATTGTTCCTGGTATTTTTCAAGCAATCTGTAATCGCCCTTCCTGTCTTTTCCATAGTGATGATCGTAGCCAATGATGATGGTTTTTGGATGAAATTTAGCCACGAGGAAATCACGAATGTATTCTTCTGCGGATTGATGAGAAAAATCAAGCGTGAAGGGAACGATAACAAGATGGTCGATTTCTTGTTTTTCCAGGAGCTCAATTTTTTCGGAAAGCGTGTTGAGCAGTTTTATAGGCGGCAAGCCTTTTTCCGCATTAAGAACCATCCGCGGATGCGGATCAAAAGTGATGATCACAGTTTCCCCATTGTTTTGCCGGGCTTCTTTTTTCAATTGGTGAATAATCTGAAGATGCCCTGAATGCACGCCATCGAAAGTGCCAATGGTTACCGCGGCGTTTTTGAAATGGGGCAGGTGGTTGATATCTCGATATACTTTCATAGAGGTTACAAAATTAAATTAATTATCCCGTCTTATTTTCAAGAGGATAAGAAGGGCAGATGTTTTATTTTCGCAGCGAATAAAACTTTATCATGTCCCTATATTCCAAACGCGGCGTTTCTGCTCAGAAGGAAGAAGTTCACGCCGCGGTGAAAAATCTCGATCAGGGAATTTTCCCCAAAGCATTTTGCAAGATTTACCCCGATTATCTTGTCGGTGAAAGTGATTTTGTAAACGTTATGCACGCCGATGGCGCTGGCACAAAAAGTATCCTGGCTTATTTGTATTGGAAAGAAACCGGCGACCTCTCTGTTTGGAAAGGAATCGCGCAGGACGCTGTGGTGATGAACCTTGACGATCTTTTGTGCGTTGGGATTTATGATAACATCATCTTCAATTCCACTATCGACCGCAATAAGAATTTGATCCCGGGAGAAGTGCTGGAACAGATCATTAACGGCACGCAGGAGTTTTTCGACATGATGAAAACCTATGGGGTGAATATCCATTATCTCGGTGGCGAAACCGCCGATGTTGGCGACGTGGTCAGAACTATCGCAGTTAATGGAACGATGACAGCCAGATGGCCAAAATCAAGGATTGTTTCGAATGAAAATATCAAACCGGGGAATGTAGTTGTCGGGCTTGCTTCTTTTGGCAAATCTGTTTATGAAAAAGAAAGCAATAGCGGAATCGGCAGTAATGGCCTCACTTCCGCGAGGCATGATATTTTGGAAAAGCACTACGCTGAAAATTTTAAGGAAAGCTTCGATAATTCGTTGCCGGAAGAAGTGGTTTATATTGGAAAACACAGGATCAGCATGGCTCCCGGACTTCTTTCGCCAACGCGGACATTTGCCCCGTTGCTAAAAAATTTACTTGAGAATAATTTCGAAAAAATCTATGGCCTGATTCATTGCAGTGGTGGGGGTCAAACCAAATGCCTTAAATATATTCCTGAAAATGTAAGGGTGATAAAAGACAATTTATTTGCACCGCCGGAAATTTTTAAACAAATTCAGGAGGCCAGCAAGGCGGATAACCGTGAAATGTACCAGGTGTTCAATATGGGTTGCAGGATGGAAATTTATACAGATAATGATTTCGCTTCAACGATTATCGCGGAAGCGAAAAAATTGAACATTGAGGCGCAAATAATCGGCAGGGTAGAAGCGAGTTCCGAAAAAGAATTGGTTATTGAAATTGAAGGAGAAAAACTGGTTTTTTAACTTTTTTGTTAAAGAAAAAGAGGAAAAAAGTACGTTTGCTGAAAATCTTTTTCAGCGTAATTTTTTGGAACATAAAGCTGTTAGGTTACGCTTCTCCACGAACTACCTTATTATCTTTTTCATATCATAAATCTTGCAAAAAAAGTTGGTGTGCTGAAAATCTTTTTCACGACGAATTTTTTGGGAAAACTTTTGTAACAGAGCCCCCATCTCCACGAGCTACCATATTAGTTTCATCATATCATAAATCCTTCAAAAAAGTTCGTCTGCTGAAAATCTTTTTCACGATGAATTTTTTTCGTATAAAGCTGTTACGTTCCATAAATCCTTCAAAAAAGTTCGTCTGCTGAAAGTCTTTTCGCTGCGATTTTTTTTTGCCCATAATGTCATACCATTAAGAAGTAAAACCTTAGTAGCAGAGTAACCTTCGCCATAAACTATTTTATTACTTTGCTGACTAACTTGTTAGCACAAAAAAAGCCGCTGTTTCCAGCGGCGATTTATATGTTTTAAGAATTATCGATTTTAAACTTGTGAAGGTTTCTCTTTCTTCGACGGCGTTTTGATTTCAAATTTTATTTTTGATGTTTCTTTATCAAGTGCTGCAATCAGCACATCTCCATTCTTTACGTTCATGTTCAAAATTTCTTCCGCTAAAGGATCTTCCAGGTATTTCTGGATTGCCCGATGCAAAGGACGTGCGCCAAATTGCTGGTCGTAGCCCTTTTCTGAAATAAATTTCTTGGCCTCTTCGGTCAATTCCAGTTTCAGGCCAAGGTTGTCGAGTCTTTTCGTAACTCCTTTCATCAGGATATCAATAATGGAGAAAATATTTTCTTCAGTAAGCTGATTAAAGATCACCACATCGTCGATCCTGTTTAAGAATTCCGGACTGAAAGTTCTCTTCAGCGCTTTTTCGATAACCGCTTTATTGTTTTCTTCAGCGTTGGCTATCCTCGATGCAGTGGTGAATCCCACTCCGTCGCCGAAATCTTTCAATTGCCTTGCGCCGATATTCGATGTCATAATGATGGTGGTATTCTTGAAATCTATTTTTCTTCCAAGACCGTCTGTCAATTGTCCATCGTCCAAAACCTGCAGGAGGATGTTGTAAATGTCCGGATGCGCTTTTTCAATTTCATCCAAAAGAATTACAGAATAAGGTTTGCGTCTTACCTTCTCGGTTAACTGCCCGCCTTCTTCATAACCCACATATCCCGGAGGGGCACCAATCAGCCTGGAAACTGTGAATTTTTCCATGTATTCACTCATATCGATCCTGATAAGCGCGTCTTCACTGTCGAACATGTATTTGGCCAACGCCCTTGCCAATTCCGTTTTACCAACACCTGTTGGGCCAAGGAAAATAAACGAGCCAATGGGTTTTTTGGGATCCTTCAATCCAACCCTGTTTCTTTGAATAGCTTTCACCACTTTTTGAATGGCATCGTCCTGGCCAACCACAGATTCTGTTAGGTCGGTTGCCATCTTGCGGAGCTTGTCTGTTTCTGCCTGAACCATTCTTTTTACAGGGATTCCGGTCATCATGCTAACCACTTCAGCAATGGCTTCTTCATTGATCGGATACCTTTTATGCTTGCTTTCTTCTTCCCAATCCATCTTCGCTTTTTCCAGCTCTTCCTGCAATCTTTTTTCAGTATCGCGAAGGGAAGCCGCTTCTTCAAAACGCTGGCTTTTCACCACTTTATTTTTCTCGTGCTTTATTTCATCAATCTTTTTTTCAAGGTCGATCACTTCCTTTGGAACATTAATATTCTTTAGATGCACCCTTGCGCCAACCTCATCCAGCACGTCAATGGCTTTGTCAGGAAGCAGGCGATCGGTCATGTAACGATCGCTGAGTTTTACGCAGGCATCAATAGATTCATTATCATAAATAACATTATGATAGTCTTCATATTTGCTCTTAATATTGTTGAGAATTTCAATCGTTTCTTCTACACTTGGCTGTTCTACCATCACTTTCTGGAACCGGCGGTCCAATGCGCCATCTTTTTCGATATACATCCTGTATTCGTCCAGGGTTGATGCACCAATGCATTGCAGTTCGCCCCGGGCAAGAGCCGGTTTGAAAATGTTGGAAGCATCAAGGGAGCCACTTGCACCACCCGCACCAACGATCGTGTGGATCTCATCGATGAAAAGGATAACATCCCGGTTTTTTTCCAGTTCGTTCATGATGGCTTTCATTCTTTCCTCGAACTGGCCCCGGTATTTGGTTCCCGCAACGAGAGCAGCAAGATCGAGGGAAACGACTCTTTTGCCAAACAAGACCCGGCTGACTTTTCTTTGAATGATGCGCAAAGCCAAACCTTCTACAATAGCCGTTTTACCAACTCCGGGTTCACCTATCAGGATTGGGTTATTCTTTTTCCGGCGGCTAAGAATTTGCGAAACTCTTTCAATTTCTGTTTCGCGGCCAACGATCGGATCGAGCGTTCCCATCTCTGCCAGCCTTGTAATATCTCTTCCGAAATTATCAAGAACCGGAGTTTTTGATTTAGCCTGGGCAGCGGTACCTTTTGTAGGGCGCTGTTGTGAATATGCCTTTTTCTCTTCGTCAAATTCTTCGCTTTCTTCGTCCTGGAATTCTGCCTTAGGATCTGTTTTTACATATCCCAGTTCGCTTTTAAACATGTCATAATCCACATCAAACTGATTGAGGATCTGGGTGGCAATGTTTTCTTTATTTTTAAGGATGGAAAGCATGAGGTGCTCGCTTTCAACCAGCGGACTCTTGTTGGTTTTAGCTTCAAGAACCGTAATCCTTATCACTTTTTCCGCTTGTTTGGTTAGCGGCAAAGAATTGATGTTGGCGATATTTTTCCCCGTTTTGTCTTTCACGGCGAGTTCTATTTCTTTACGGAGTTCGTAAAGGTCTACATTAAGAGATTTCAATATTTTCATAGCGGTGTTTTCGCCATCTCTTATCAGGCCGAGAACAAGATGTTCTGTGCCGATGAAATCATTTCCCAATCGTAATGCCTCTTCGCGGCTATACGAAATGATTTCTTTTACCTGTGTGGAGAAATTGTTGTCCATTTATAAACATTTTAATGCTGTACAATAATAATGATAAATTCCATTAAAAAACAGAATTAAGAATGCAAAGGGGGTCGAATTGTGCCTAAAAAAAGTTAAAAACCGAAAGAAAATTTTAAAAGATTATGCAATGATGATTCGCTTATTTATTTTCAGGAATTTATACAATTTAAAAAAACGTTTCGGATTCTGCGACTTTCTACTTTTTGAATTTAATATCTTTGAATCCTGAACCCTTTTGAATTCTAATAAAAATACAATCTATGAAAGTCAAAATTGATACCAAAGAAAAAATGCACGTCATAATGCTTGAGGAGCCGGAGATCGCTGCAAATATGACAGAAGAGGTGCGTGAAGTCCTGCTGCCTTTTTTGAATCAAACAATAAAAAATGTGGTAATTAATTTTGAGGAGGTTAAGCGAATTGATGGAGTTGCCGCTGAAAGTTTTTTCAACATTCAGCAAAAATTTTATGAAGCGAACTGTTCCATGGTCTTTTGCAACCTGCAACCTGAAGTTGAAGCGTTTCTGGAGGAAGAGGATTTGCTTGAAATGATGAACGTAACGCCCACAGAAAGCGAAGCCTGGGACATTGTTCAAATGGAAGAAATTGAAAGAGAGTTGCTGTAATGATGAATTTGAGCAAGCTTGTTGATACTTCTATGAAGGCATCAAAGCAAACAGAAGTTTTAAATAAATTGAATCAAACCCCTAACGAAAACGAAAATCAAGGAACGTGATCGCCGTAACTATTTTGGGAAATAATTCCGCTCTGCCAGCACATAACCGCCATCCATCAGCTCAACTTGTGCAGAGCGGAGGACATACTTTTTTAGTTGATTGCGGTGAGGGAACGCAAATGCAAATGGACCTTTATAAAATCAGGCGCGGCAAGATCAACCATATTTTTATTTCTCATTTGCATGGTGATCATTATTTTGGATTGATTGGTTTGCTTACAAGTCTCGGACTAAACAACAGGCAGAATGATCTTCATGTTTACGCCCCGAAAGAATTGCAGCCCATCATCCAGATACAGCTTGATGTTACCGGCGGCGGGCTTCCTTACCCGGTTCATTTTCACGTTCTTCAAAAAGAGGAAGTGCTTTTTGAAGACAAGCACATCTTGGTTGAATGCTTCAAGGTGAATCACCGAATTGAATGTTTCGGATTCAAGTTTACAGAAAAGAGAAACCCCCGGAAAATTGATATTGAACAGGCAAAAAAATTTGAAGTTCCTACTTCTTTTTATGAAAAACTGCAGGAAGGATCTGACTACGTAAGCCCCGGTGGCGAGATAATAAAAAATGACCAGCTCACATCATCTCATGCAAGCGGAAAGTCTTATGCCTATTGCGCTGATACCGCTTATTTTGAACCAATGTGCGAAAAAATTCAAGGGGTTGATTTGATGTATCATGAAACAACCTACTTGCATGAGCTGGAAAATAAAGCACTCAGCCGGTTTCACTCAACATCAAAGCAGGCGGCGATGATCGCTAAAAAATGCGGAGCGAAAAAACTAATCATGGGTCACTTTTCTTCTATGTATGAAAGTCTTGAAAAATTTACCGAAGAAGCGCGCGAGATTTTTGAAAACAGTGAGCTGGCAGAAGAAGGGGTTTGTTATTTTGCATGAGTCATGAAAAGATTTTCACAGATATATGCCCAACTTCCTCGGAAAATAATTACCCCATATTTGAAACAAAATCCTTCACTTTTTGCTGGATGCCAGCGCTTAAAGGCACAACCGGAAGGCGCAGTTCGTTTTCAATCAGTTTCATTTCATACAAAAAACCTTTGACTCCCGCCGGATTGTTTTCTGCAAACAAAAGATCAAAACCTTCAAGCAATTTATGCTGAAGCGTCGCCGCTTTTTCGAATTCATTCTTTAGGCAATAGCGAACCAGATTAGAAAAATCTTTGGGAAAACAATTCGCCGCTACGCTGATCACGCCGTCCATTCCACAAGCGATTAATGGAAGAGTTATGTGATCGTCGCCACTAACGGCGAGGAAATCTTCCGGCCTGTTTTTGAGGATGTGCATGCATTGGATCATGTTCCCGCTGGCCTCTTTAATTCCTTGCACATTTTCACATTCTTTAGCAAGCCTGATGGTAGTTTCAGCAGTGATATTGCTTCCCGTTCTTCCGGGAACATTATATAGAATTATGGGTTTTGGAGAAGCTTCCGAAAGGGCTTTATAATGCTGGAAAATCCCTTCCTGAGAGGGCTTGTTATAGTAAGGGCTTGTGCTTAAAACGGCGGTAATTTTTTCCAAAGGAAAATCAGAAAGGCTTTCAATAACTTCTTTTGTGTTATTGCCTCCAATACCGACCACCACGGGAACCCGCTCATTGATCTTTTCTAAAGTGAATGATACGATTTCCTGTTTTTCCTTTTTGCAAAGGGTAGGAGTTTCACCGGTTGTTCCCAGGCTAACAATATATTCAACCCCGTTTCCGATAATATAATCGATCAATTTGCCAAGAGCCTCATAATCCACTTCCGTGTTTTTTTTGAATGGGGTGACAATTGCAACTCCGGTGCCTTTTAGCTTGGTTTTTAGAGACACTTTTTTATAATTTTATGATTAAATATTAAAATTCAGCGTGTAAAATAATTCTTATTCTTCCCAAAAACCCATCTTCCCAAATTTTTCAATTCTTTGCGTTACCCGCTCCTCAGGGAGGATGTTTTTTAATTCCGCAAGAATGGGTTTAATATAAGCTTTGAGATTGGCAGCCGCTTCATCATAATTCCAGTGGGCGCCTCCGAACGGTTCACGAATTACCCCGTCCACAAGGCCGAACCTGAGCATGTCATCGGAGGTTAGTTTTAACTGTTCTGCCGCAATTTCTTTTTGCGCCCAACTGCGCCAAAGGATTGAACTGCAATTTTCAGGAGAAATAACTGTGTACCAGGAATTTTCGAGCATCAAAACTCTATCACCCACCCCAATTCCCAAAGCGCCGCCGCTGGCACCTTCGCCAATGATGATACAAATCACCGGAACTTTCAGGCGGATCATTTCATAAATATTTCTGGCAATGGCCTCTCCCTGGCCGCGTTCTTCTGCTTCCAGTCCGGGATAAGCTCCGGGAGTATCGATCAATGTGATCACCGGCTTGTTGAATTTTTCAGCAAGTTTCATAAGGCGCAACGCTTTTCTGTATCCTTCAGGATTGGCCATTCCGAAATTCCTCATCTGCCTCATTTTCGTGTTGGTGCCTTTTTGCTGGCCGATCAACATGACAGTTTCACCATCAAGTTCGGCGAAGCCACCAATCATCGCTTTGTCGTCCCTTACATTCCTGTCGCCGTGCAATTCAAGAAAGTTGGTAGACATTTTCAGGATATATTCCAGCGTATAGGGCCTGTCAGGATGCCTGCTCAATTGCACTTTTTGCCAAGGAGTGAGGTTTTCGGTAATTTCTTTCCTTTTCGTCAGGATATTTTCTTCAATTTTTGCAATGATAGAATTGTAATCACTACTTGAATTTTTTACTGCCAGCTTTTTATTTTCCTCGATTTGATCATACAACTCTTTTATTGGCTGTTCAAAGTCAAGGAATTGGCGCGTATGTGTCGTTGACATGGTTAATTTCGTTTCTATTTTTAGGGCGATAAAGTTAAGGCGTGAAAATTAAATGGAGCAGAAAAGGTTGCTTCAATGGTACTTTTCATAGGGAACAGAAGAAATTTCAGAGAAAACGATGAGTCGATATCAAAATCTTGGAGTCGATTAATTTATCTTTCATAGCAGACGAACTTTTTTAAGATTTCGAATTTGTCTTTCTTAGCAGACGTACTATTTTTAGGATTTTTTTGTTTTTAATAATAAGGACATGACTGCCGGAGAGAATGTTCATCATTTATTTTTGAAACGTATCTTTAAAAAATATTTTCCTTAAGTATGGCATTACTTGAAATCCATTTATTCGTCAACAGATCAAATCTTCCAGGGGCCGGAGACGGCTTGTTTACCAGGATATCTATTCCGAAAGGAACGAGGATTCTGGAATATAAAGGACGTGTAACAACATGGAAGCAAGTCGTAAGTGGAAAGGTGTTTAATCCATATGTTTTCTATATTAACCGAAATCATGTGATCGATGCCATGCCCTATAAAAAGGCTTTAGGAAGATTCGCCAACGATGCCAACGGGTTAAGTAAAATTAAAGGCATCTCCAATAACTCAAAATATGTTCGCGATGGCAGCAAAATTTTTATTGAAGCCATAAGAAACATCTCAGCAGGTTCTGAGATTTTGGTTGCCTATGGAAAGGATTACTGGAAAGTAATTCATGAAAACAGCAAGCTGGAACCCGCCAGGTAATAGGTTTTCTCTCATTTTTCAAGTTACTTTCATTTTCGGATTCTTCCGAATTGTTTATTTTGTGTCTTATTTTTCCATTTCTCCTTTCGAACCAGAAAGTTTATTTACTTTACATTAACAAAAAGGAAACCTGTTTACAACCGCTTCCCGTTCTCCTTTTTAACACTGGCACTCGCTTCTTTTTAAGAGAAAATACCTCTTTTTTATTCAAAATTTTATTCAATTTAAATCTCAAATCATGAAAACATGTCCTTCTGCCTTTAAGGCGCTTCTTTTAGGTTTGTTCACTTTCCTGTTTTTTATACCTCAGATACATGCGCAAAGCTGGGATGCGAAACAACAGGAAGTTTGGAAAAATGTAACAGCCTACAATGACCTTTTTTCAAAAGGCCAGACGGACGCCTTCTTTAGTTATTTCGATCCTTCTTACGTTGGTTGGAGTTACAATTCCGAAAAGCCACATGGGGTTGAAGACATGAAAAAAGTTGTTAAGGGTTTTTTTGATGCGGGAAATAAAGTGAACGATGCAAAATATAATGCAATTGCAATAAGGGTATATGGCGATCACGCTTTTGTCGATTATACCATCGACGCTTCTTATACTGACAAGGACGGCAAGACCACACCTGATAACGAAAGGTGGACCGATATTCTCCAGAAAAAAAATGGGAAATGGGTGTTGATCGGCGATCAGGGCGGCACGTTGTCAAAACTAAAAATTGACGATTCTCCGGCAAATGATACAAAACAAATGTCCTGGAATGCAGCTCAGAACGACATCCTGAATGCTGAAAAACAATTTGATGAGGCCTACGGCAAAGGAGATATCAGCAAGATGAAAGATTTTTACGCCCCCGACTATGTGGATTTTAATTATAGTTCCGACAAGCCTCACGATAAAGAGGAAACAATAAATATGTTTACAAAATTTGTAAACTCTGGAAGAAAAGCCAGCATTAGCCAAATGGTTCCTTATGCAGTAACCGCCGACAAAGATTTCGCGTTCGTAGATTATGTTATTTCTGGATCCATGACAGACAGCACCGGAGTTGCAAAAACCGATACCGAACGCTGGACAGATATTTTCCAGAAGAGAAATGGAAAATGGCAATTGGTAGGTGATCATGGCGGGGCAATGCCCATGAAACAGCCATGAAAGGCCAATTAAGAAAGGCCAATTAAGAATTAAAAATTAAGAATTAATTCATTTCAAAACGGTTATTACTTTTTTGCCGCCGTTAGGTTTTGATATTTCTATTTGATAGATCCCTTTTGCCAGATTTTTGAAAATAAGTTTTTCAACAGCGCTGCCGCCGGGATGTTTTATTTGACGGATTTCAATTTCCTGGCCCGCTGCATTTAACAACCTGAGCTCGTAATTCCCTGCGGCTTCATTACTGAATTGCAGGTTGATCGTATTGTTTTTTATGGGGTTAGGGTAAACGGAAATGTCTCCGGCAGAAGTAGTTGCCATTGCTTTTGCAATTTGAGTTAATGCCTCCTGGCCATTTGCATCGACACTGCGGATCCTATAATAATTATATCCTTGAGCAGGAGAATTATCAAGCCAATTATACTTCTGCCTGTTCATGGAAGCAACAGTTCCGACCTTTGAAAACCGGTTTCCATCCGTAGATTTTTCCACCTGGTATTCGATGATATTCTTTTCGTTGCTTACTTCCCATTCTACCAAAATATCTGCGTTTTTCAAAGCCGCACTAATTGTGGTGAAAGTTACCGGCAGCGGCGCCATTTGCTTCATAATTACCATGAGCCTGTCTGCTGCGTAAGATCCGGGGTCGGAAGTTACTGTCATGTCCACAAAACTGCTGTCTCTAAGACTTATGGGAATGGCGGATTTTGCATATTTATCCAGCAGTAACGCTTCTAACTCCAGTCCGTCCATATTTTCCGGAGCAAACCGGAGCTGGTACGTTTTTGCTTTCAGGTTCTCGAGTTGATAAAAAATGGTATCACCGGCTTGAACGGGTTTACGTGCATCGATCACCAAAAATTTGCTGCTTCTTTTTATTCCAAAATTTTCACCTGAGTTGGATAATTTCAGCGCATCATCTCCATCGAGATCATCGCTGAAAACATCGTCAAAGGCAACGAGGTTGCCATCAGTAATTTCATCGCCAGGGTTAGAGCCTGCATATAGGCTGGCGCCAAAAAACTGCCTTTTATTACCAGTTCTTTCTTCAGCCTGCCTCGCGAAACTTGTGTTGGAAACAGTGCTTGCCTTACTGGTTTCCTTGAAAGAAACTGTGTAATTGGCAGGGAGTATTCCTACTACCGGAGTAGCATGTACAAAAAATGCCTGTCCGGATTGAATAGTGGAATTGGATACGCCGGATGGGTAAGCCAAAGTTCCTCCAGGAAGGGGTTTCCAGTTGTTGACACTGCTTATTGTCTGATATCCACCATAACCATAGAATCCATTCAGGCCCGGATCCCAGACATAAAATTTATTATCAACGCCGTTGCCGCGGGAAATTTTTGTGAAATCAATCGGTGAAGCATAGGGATTTCCTATGGCTTCATAGGCATTCATTAAAACAGTTGTGGGCGTTGTTATACCGGAAAACAATTTCCCCTTGGTTCTTACAGTCGTAGGCCTTGGTTCCGTAATGGAAGATCCATTAACGCTCCTGTCGCCCCTAATGAAAACCATATAGGCTTTTTTGTCATCGATCAAATTTTCCGCGCTCGTGATTCCAACCCAGGAATTGGTTGTTGGATTATAATATTTCATTGAAGGGGAAACCGAATATCCATCAAATCCAGCAACCGTACTCGCAGGACCAGGGATTTGAATGCCATATCCTCTAATAGCCATATCGCCATTTTCCATCCAGCTTTGTTTAACGGTTTGCCCGCTGGTATTGGGCGCTAAAAACTGCCATGATTTTGCGTGCTGGCCGGGTGCTGTTCCGATATTGATAAACCTTTCTACGGTAACATTTCCAGTAATACTGTTGCCACTATTAGCGCCGTTATTTGTTAGGTCGGCTATGGCAGCGGTGCCTGAATAGAATGATTTAAGGGTTAGGTTGTCATTTGTTTTAAATTCAGCATTGCTCGTGCCAAAAGAAACCAGCCCGGTTATGTTTAAAGTGTCGTTTTTTGTGCTGGTGAGTTGTACGCCGGCTGGGTTGCTTATGGTAAGATTATTTACCGTTCGTTTTAGAAATAAGCTGCCGGAAATTGATTGGCTCACAGTACCATTCAGTTCCAGGGTTCCATTTCTGGCGTCAAAAGTTCCATTGTTAATGATGGTTCCTGCTACTTTTAAAGTGCTGCCATCCAGAATTACAGACGCGTTAGAATAAATTTTCAGGTTTTTTACCGATGCCGGTGCTGAATGAATGATCGGGCCATTGGTTCCAGACGGGATATATACCGTATCACAAAAAACGGTTGTCGGTAAACTCTCATTGGACCAGTTTTTCACATTGTTCCAATCTGAATCATTTTCGCCTGCCCAAAGGTTTCTCACCCCGATTTTTGAAATTAGTGAAGTATCTGCAGGGCAGGAACCATTCTTTGCAACAACGCGGAAATAACGGGAAGCGGTAATGTTATTGGCAGTGGCCGATGCATTGATCCAATTTATTTTATCGGGAGAAGATTGCCATTGAATGGTGCCAACACTTCCGGTTAGTGGAAGTGTTGTGCTTCCTCCGTAACATACGGAAGTTAAAGCCGGCAGAGTGCCGCTCGACGGTTTAGAGCTGACATTAATTTTACCATTGATTGTTTTGGCTTTGCAACCTGTGGATGAAACGGAAAAATCAGCGTTCCCTGCCGCTGGAGTGCCGCTGATTCTCAAAGTGCGCCCGTCCCAGGAAGTTGTTAATCCTGCAGGGAGGTGTTGTATAACAGGCGGCTTTCCATCACTGCCGATTTCAAAAGTAATATCTGAAATGGGGGTATTCTCACAGGCCGCTATTTGATTGGCAGAAGCGGCTCCGCTTGTTAAATTCAAAAATGGCGCCAGTGTGCCGAATGAAATGTCGTCGAGTCCGAAATCATTGCCACCGGTAGCGGGTTCCAGGTTAATAATCCTGATTTTTGCTGTTGTAGCAGAACCCGAATTCCAATAGGGCTGACTATAAAACCGAATCCAGTTCTTAAGTGAAACATCTGAATTGCTGGAAGGTTTTGGCGCATTATTCAAATCAGCCACGGTGCCTACTTTCACGTCATTTACTTCAAATTGAAGCCTTGCATAGTTTCCGGCATTATTAAGATTCATAGCATAAGCAGAAAAATAATAATTGGTATTAGGTAAAACCGTTACCGTTTGTTCCCAAATCACCGCGGTATTGCCAAAACCGTTTACTATCATAAAATTATCGGGCCCATATCCCGATCCGGTAGTATGATCTCTTCCCCAGAAGGACGCATGTGAATATTGAGCCTGATGATAAATATTATAAGTTTTCTCAGGATATAATCCACCTGAAGTTCCTGAATAAGGTGTCGGAACATAGGTGTATTGCGAGGTAAAACCTGTATTTCCCTGTGAAAAATCTCCATTAACAACCAATTCCTGGGCAATGGCCAATGTTCCAGTTACCTGGCAGCCATTTGTGCTTGATTCAGCAGTAACGCTAAAATTCCCAGCGGTATTTGGTTCAATAAAACTGCTGTCATTAAAGTTCGTACCTATCATGCCACCGCTCCATTTCCAGTCAGCTGCATTCACTTTTATATTTGAAATGGCGGTTAATCTCACCTTATCCGGAAACTCACAGTAATTCGCTTTCATCGTAAGGACTGGCGATGGTTTAACCGTTATGTTTACATTAGCATTCGTACTGCAGCCATTGAAGAATGTGGCCACATAAGTTCGATTGGTGAATGGCTTGGCATATACGATCGCTAACTCTGTGTTTTCCGTATAGGGAATAGTGCATTCAGGATTGGCGTATAAGTCAGTGATGGGTGTCCATATGGCATTTGCAGGGTTTGAAATAAAAGTGTATTTAATCGTAATAGACCAACTGACCATTGTTCCGGTTATACCTGCAACATAATCCCGGGCGCTAAAAATCCAGTACCCATTGGCACTGCTTCCTAATGAACCATATAAAGCGTCAAAAGTGCTCACGTTCGCTGTATTTAGCGGCACGACTAACGCTCCTTCGATCATTGCTGCCTCTGGTTTATAAACTCCATTATAAGGCTGGCTTGCAGATGCAATATGATTTGTGGAAGTACTGGAAAATGTTGTTGAAGTAAAATTGTTTGCGCTTCCTATTTTATCGGCAAGATTCAAAACTTTACCATTGGGTCCTTTTAAATTGATTACCAGATCGCTGCTTCTCGTGTGATTGATATTGAATTTTACAGACACCTCGGAAATTATAGCTCCGTCTGGGATTCCGGTAACCTTCAACAAATTCGAAACTCCGTCGCTATCGTCTGGAATTGCTAAGTTTAATGTTGCTGCCGACGAAATGGTAACGCTTCCACTAGCAGTTGCCTTTGGATTATAGGACGCGAATAGCGGTGTGATTTCTCCCTGGCAAATATTCATTGAAGGAGAGGAAGCGATTAACTGCACAGGGGTGTTAACCGTAATTTGTAAAACATTTGAAGTGCTTGTATTGCTACCCGACTTAACATTTCTTCTAAACCAGGAAGTTTTGTTCAGAATGCCAGGTGTATAATTTTGAGACACCGCTCCTGCTATAGTCGTAAAGCCAGATGTGCCGTTTGTAGTGCTGTGCTCCCATGAGTAAGTATAAGATCCGGTGTCACCGGTTGGTAAACTTCCCTGAATAGGTGCCAGGGAAGTTCCGGCACAAACAGTTGTGGAGGAAGTACTGATTGTATTATTATTGATTTGGGCAAAAGCGAATGGCGATTGTAAAATAAAAAACATTATGAAGGAATACCGCAAAGCTGCAGAAAAGCACAGCTTCCCACAGTTATTTTCCTGTTCTCTTAACGGATGTTTCATAGGCGATTGTTTTCAATTAAAACTGAATCAACCCTATAAACGTTTAAAAATTGGAAATAGTATGGGAAAAGTTTTTATTTCAATAATTCATTGCTGAAAATCATTGGTTTACAGTTTTTCCTATATTTATTTTCACATGAAGTCGACGATAATCCCTTAATTATTTCTCTTGAACTTATAGTGTTTGTCTTTTTTAAAATCCTTCTCCGCGAAACAATGAATTTGTCTGGCAGAGAAGGATTTTCTTTTTTTTGCACTTTTTATTTGATCACCTGGATCACTTTTTTATCTCCATTCGGTTTAACTATCTCCAGTTGATAAATTCCATTAGGCAACTTCTCTGTTATGCTGATTTTTTCAATGCTGCTTCCCGTAGCATGCAATATTGATTGAGAAATAATTACCTGGCCTATGGTATTCAATAATTGGACTTCATACATTCCGGCTGACTGATTGTTCAACTGTAGATTAATCATATTGTTTTTAATGGGATTCGGGAAAACGGTAATATCGGCCTGTGGGTTCGCAATCACTACTTTCACGATTTGGGTATAGGATTCCTTACCGGTGAAATCAATGCTGCGGATCCTGTAATAATTTAAGGCTGCATTTACGTTTTGGTCCAGCCAGGAATATTTATTCGCTGGCCCATTGATGGCCGCCACAGTTCCGGCTTTAGTGAAGTTGTTGCCATCGGTGGATTTCTCAATTTCATACCGAAGGATGTTGCTTTCATTTTCAACCTTCCATTGAACAAGGATATCGGCATTCTTCTGGCTCGCGTTTATCGAAGTGAAAGTTACCGGCATGGGTGCCATTTCGCGGAAAACAACCATGAGCCTGTCTGCCGCAAACGATGCAGCATCGGTATTTATGGTCAGGTTAATAGAACTGCTGCCTTCAAGGCTCACCGGAGTTGTCGTTTTCATGTATTTATCAACAAGGAACGCGCTCATTCCGGTTCCACGCATATTTTCGGGTTCGAATCGCAACGTATAGGTTTGTTTTGCAAAATTGGTCAGGTTGTAATAGATCGTGTCGCTTTCCACTATCGGGCTTCTCGCTTCTACCGAAAGGATCTTTCCTAAACGCTTGAGCCCGAAATTCTCCCCACTGTTGGTTATCTTAAGTGCATCATCGACATCGATTCCATTATCAAAATTATTGTCAAAGGCTACTGCGTTCCCATCAGCGATGGCGCCCGCGCTTGTGTATAGGTACACCCTGAAGAATTGCCTTTCTTTGAGCACATTTGCTACCCGGTTTACCTGGCGGCTGCTGCTTGCTTTGGCATCTTCGGTGAACACGACGGTGCCATTGGAAGCGGTGGAATTGTGAACGAAAAATGCCTGCCCAGATTCAATATATGGATAAGAATTTCCTAATTGATAATTAGCTGTCGAAACTCCATTGGGAGACACGGGCTTAAAATTGTTCGTTGCTGAAAGCGTCTGGTAACCGCCGTAGCCATAATATCCATATAATAGAGGATCCCATACATAGAACACATTATCGACATTGTTTTTGATCAATTTACTGAACTCAATTCTTGAAGCATAAGGGTTGCCAATTGATTGATATTTTCCCGCAGGAACATTGATAGCCGGAAGAGTTCCGGTAAGCAAATTCCCTTTTGATCTTAAATTGGTGGGATTGGCCGTACTGTTTGGCCCTGAAGCGTTCACGACGGATCTGTCACCCCTGACAAATATCATGTATCCATTGTCATTGTGGATGGGTGTGGTTCTTGGATCACCTACAGAAACCCAGCTATCGGACACCGGAGAATAGACTTTCATTGCCGGAGAAGCGGAAGAGGCATCGAAACCGCCTGCAGTTCCGGTCGTTCCTGTAATCCATGATCCATATCCAGTTGCTGTTGAAGTGAGAGCGCCTCCTTCCATCCAACTTTCCTTTATGGTTTGAGTGGTGGTTGGAGCGGCAAGTAATTGCCAGCTTTTCTCATGGGTGATACCTGTACCAATAAACCGGTCAACGATCACTTTTCCAGTGATGATATTTCCAGGTTTCACTACGCCTACATTTGCTGTTGTACTCATGTTGGAAACCAGATTGATATTGTCTCCGGTAAATAATTTGCTTGTTGGTGTTCCGAAAGTCAGAGTGCTGGAAATTTTTAAGGTGTCGTTTGCTGCTGAGGAAACTGTTAGTCCTGGTCCCGAATTGCTGACTACAAGATTTTTAAGGGTCTTTTGCTCAAAAATGCTCCCGGCAATCGTTTGAGCGGTATTTCCATTCATTTCCAAAGTGCCATTGGTTACATCAAACAAACCCTTGTTATTAGTGATATTGCCTGCCACTTTCACCGTTCCATCAATGATGAGTGACGCGTCTTTTTGAATTATTAAATCTCTAACCGTTGCTAAATCCGAAATGACTGTGGGGAAATTGGTGGCATTTCTCGGTATCTCAACATCGGTTGCAGAATTGGGAATCAAACCGCATATCCAGTTTGCGGCATTACCCCAGTCAGTGTTTACTGTTCCCATCCAGGTTCCCGGAATTCCGATATAAATATCCTTTGATGCGACAAAAGAAGGGCATCCGCCAGTGGCGGCAATGGAATAAGTAACGGTATAAGTGCCCACCTGGCTTTGTTTCGGAACGATGGAACCTGTGTTCACATCAATTTTTAAATTAGGTGAAGAAGCGCTGAATATACCTCCTGATGTTCCGGCAATGGTTACTGCTTCTCCGGTTGATGAATTACAGAAAGGAGCTCCTGCATAAGAAATAGAAGCCGAAGGAATTGGGTTCACTTTAATCGTATGAGTAGAAGTGGACGGACTGCAGCCTGCTGCCATTGCCGTGACGATTGTTGTTCCATTCCAGTTCGCATTATAGGTTACGGTTCCTGTTGAAGCATTTATAGTATTTCCTCCGGTGATGCTCGCCAAATCAAGACTGTAAGTGATGCCAGTAGAATTTGTGGCGGAAGCAGAATAAGATATAATTTCACTTGCCTGGCATCTCGCAGATGATGAACCTGCAGCGAAAACGGGCGTTCCTACATTAGGTTTTATGGTTACGCTTGTTGTTGATATATAACTGTTACATCCAGAGGAAGCTGGAACAGTATAAGTAACTGCGTAAGTTCCAGGAGTACTTGCAGTTAAATTAATATCTCCGCTTGCCGCGTTAATGGATAATCCGGCGGTTGAACTGAATGTGCCCGTTCCGGTTCCCGTTATTGAAACTTTCTCCGTTCCTGTACTTGAACAGTAAGGACTTCCGGCATAATTTATTTTGGCATCCGGGGCTTTTGAAATGGTAATATCAGTAGAGGTAGAGTAAGCGGTACAACCACCATAGGCCGGTACGGAATAAGTTATAGTATGCAAACCAGGGGTGCTTGCGGCCACATTAATAACTCCTGTTGAAGCATTGATCGATAAACCCGCGTCTGATGAAAGCGTTCCCATTAAACCCAGTTGTGATCCGGTTGGAACTAATGTTCCGATATTGGAACAATAAGGACTGTTGGGATAAAATCCCTGGGCAAAAGGCTGAGTGGTTATTGAAATTGAGGCGGTTGTTGAGAATAATGCGCAACCTCCCGCAGCCGAAATTGTATATATAATCGTATGATTGCCGGGAGTGCTGGCTGCAAGATCAATGGCACCTGTTGTTGAATTAATTTTTAAACCAGCGTCTGATGAAAATGTTCCTCCGGTTGTGCCAGCAAAAGTTACAATTGCTGTACCGGTGCTTGAGCAAAACGGAGTGCCGGGGTAAGAAATTGTTGCGGATGGTTTTTGAGTAACAGTAATGGTGGCTGCAGCAGCAGAGACGGCAGCGCAAACTCCGCTTTGCACTACGGCTCTGTATTGCGTTGTTTGAGTAAGGTTAGTAAAAGTTTGAGAAAGAGTTGTATTGGCGATAGTTGTCCAGGTAGTCCCTCCGTTTACGGAAGATTCCCACCTAACTACATTTCCGGTTTGTCCGCTTAACGTTAGGGTTCCTGAATTGGTTCCGGAACAAACGGAAGCGCTTCCGGCAATTGAACCACCCACAGAAGTGGCACTGATCGTGACAGTTGCTACTGCTGAATTTGCTGAGGCGCATGATCCGCTTTGAACAACTGCTCTGTATTGAGTAGTTTGAGTCAAATTAGTATATGGTTGCGAATTGGTAGTATTTGCGATAGATGTCCAGCTAGTTCCGCCGTTTATAGAAGATTCCCATCTGATTACTGAACCGGTTTCGCCGGTTAAGGTAAGAGTTCCGCTACTGCCAGAACAAACTGTCGTGCTTGTTCCTACTGCTCCTCCTGCTGAAACCGGATTGACGGTAATGGTTGCGGCAGAAGAATTAACTGCTGAACAAACTCCGCTTTGCACCACGGCTCTGTATAGCGTTGTTTGAGTAAGGTTAGTAAAAGTTTGAGAAGGAGTTGTATTGGCGATAGTTGTCCAGGTGGTTCCTCCGTTTACGGAAGATTCCCATCTAACTACATTTCCGGTTTGTCCGCTTAACGTTAGGGTTCCTGAATTGGTTCCGGAACAAACGGAAGCGCTTCCGGCAATTGAACCAGCAACTGAAGTGGGATTCACCGTTATGGTAACAGTTCCGCTTTGTGCCTGCGTGCAGGTAGCATCAGATACACTAACTAAAGTGTATGTAAATGTATTTGCTGTAGTTGTTGGTTGTGAAACAGTAACTGAATTTCCTGATCCAGTCGAAACCGTAAGATTGGAACCACCATTGATCTTATAGGTAAAAGTAAACGGCGCCGCGATTCCGGCTGCGGTAAAAGTGATATTCGGTGAAGGCGACCCCTGGCAAACAGTCGTTGTTCCACTAATGGATGCAGTAGGTGAGGGCGTAACCTTGATGATTGCCACATTTGATTCATGGGTTGCCTTGTATAAACTAATATTTGTGTTATTTGAACTGCTCAGTATGGCGTTCCTGTATAAATAATAAGTGCCGGGAACATTGAAAGGCGCAGTGGAAGTGTTTGGTACAAACGTAGGATTGATAGCTCCGGCAATATTGTTTCTAGGGCCATTGAGTGTAGTGCTATAAGTCCACTGGTAGCCTGTTCCCGATAAGGAAATGCCGGAAGGAAGAGTGGCGGGAAAAACGTCCCCGCTGATAGCCACTCCCGCGCTGCCCATGCAAAGACTTTGGGTGGAGTTTACGCTGAGATTATTGGCCAGCACAAGCTGTAAATTCTGGAACACCACACGGTTGTTGATCGCGTTTTCAAAATATTCATATCGTAAAGAATCGCTTCCTGACATACTTAATAAAACGCCGGGACGAGAGGTAAAACTATGTTCTGTCCAATCGTTATAAATAAGATTTCCATTTAAATATAACCGGCTTCCGTCATCCGCTCCCAGATCAACAACATACAATCCTTTTTTACTTGATTGCATTCTGAATCTTACAGAAAAAACTTCCGTATAAATGGAACTGGTTCCCGCCCCGGAAATGACATTAAAGCAATTATAATCTCCACCAAACCCTTCATCGAATAATTCCGGCTCAGTAAAACGGCCAATATAGTTTTGGAAAGAGAGTCCACTGTACATATGCCCAACCCAGTTGTCATTGCCCGTTAACATTTGGTCATCGCTAGAATTAGGGTAAGGGCTCACAATGGCATTGGAAGTAATCGTGCATCCATTGTTAGCTTTTACAGTTACTGAATACGTTCCTGCGGCCAAGCCGGTAAAGGAATTGCTGGCTTGGAAACTACCGCCATTCAAGCTGTATGTATAAGGAGCGGTACCTCCGCTGGCGTTGGCGAGTATCGAACCCGAGGCGCCTCCTATGCAGGTGAAACCCAAGGTAAATGAAACTGTTGGAACTGCCGGTTGCGAGTTGATCGTTACCGGAGTTGCGGAAGATAAACAACCTGTGCTGTTCTTCACGGTAACAATGTAGGATCCAGGGTTAACTCCGGCAAAAACACCGGTTGTGTTGGTGTAGTTAATGCCATCAATGCTATAAACAATTCCTGAACCTTTCGGAGCGGTAATAGTTATCGTTCCTGTGGAAATTGAACAATTTGGTTGAGTAAGGGTTGCAGCAGGGGCAGAAGGCGGTGCTAAAACGGGAACCACAATAACCGCCGAAACGTCGGAACATCCCGCGGTAACTGTTCTTCTATACCATGTAGTCTGCGTTAATACAGGAGCAGTATAGTTTTTTGTATTGTTAGTGCCCGGCGCCGGTGAAAAGGATCCTGTTGCGCCGGTGGTACTCATTTCCCATTTATAACTATAAGAACCGCTACCTCCGGTGGGTGTTGTACCCGTAATTGTTCCCGGTGAGGTTCCGGAACAAATTGGTTGTGTATAAACGGCCTGTATATATAACCTTTTGACAGTTCCCACACAGGGATCGTCGAAAACTCCGTTTGTTGCAGGAATAGTAGCAGCATTGTTTCCGAGAAGATAGTTCTCTACTATAGACTGACTGTTTACTGCATGACAGGCAGGATTTACAGAGAAAGCATTGCAGGTGCCGGTAGGGGTACCATAACTTGCAAAATTAACAGTAGTAAATACAGTATTTGCCGGAGCGCTTAAAATGGCATTGCCATTTTCATCTGGCGTGGCACAGAGTACTCCATGAGCTCCATTAGTATAATCAAGCTGGTTGTTGTCTATTAGCTTTGTCGCATTAAAGGTTCCACTGGAGGTAGCCGTTCCTAAAGGAGTAGTAACACTTACTTTTCCTGAACATACCGAACCTACAACAGCCACAATTTGTGTGGCCGTGAACGATGTAATGGAGGTTACTTGTGTTGTTCCGATTTTAACATCGGCTGCTGTAATGCCATTAAAATTGGTACCCGTTATTATAATTGTACCGCCAGCACAAATATCAGCAGAAATAGCAGAAATAGTAGGCGCTAAGTAATAAGTAATCCAAACCTGGCCATTAGCGCCATCTCCGCCGCTCGCGGTACCGTTACCACTCCCTTTCCGGGCGCCGCCCCCGCCGCCGCCGGGAACTACACCGTCTTTGCCGTTGGAAGGGTTGGTATTTGCTCCGTTGCCACCGTTGCCGCCGCCAGCAACAGCAGATCCTCCAGATGCTCCGGAGGCGTCATTGCCAGCAGAACTGTTTCCTGCACTACCGCCTCCACCGCCAGCTACAGTAGCATTCCCAGCCGAACCGTTACCTCCTTTGTAGGTTCCTGTTCCTCCGGCACCACCCAACCCATTGTTTGCCTGGCCGCCTCTTCCGCCGTTTGCAATTGCTATATTAGTTGAAAAAAGTGAAGATCCTCCATCTGTTCCGTTGCCGGTAGTTCCACTACCTCCAACACCCACCGAAACGTTATATTGAGTTCCGGGAATTACCGCAATGTTTGACGCTATTGTATAAGCTCCGCCACCACCACCGGCTCCTCCCTCTGAGGTTTGTGGGGTGCTTACTCCACCACCAGCTCCACCAGCGCCCCAACTCTCCACTGTTATTCTCGTAACACCCGGCGGACAAGTCCATTTGCCGCTAATAGTTATTTTGTCGGTTGTTTGCGCCAAGAGAGACGCGGGGAATAAAAATGAAAATACAATTGCAACCTTTATGGTTAGTTGGAATAACAGAGATTTTTTTCGATTGATCGAATTGAGATCAATTGAAAATTTCCCCTTTATAAAATTGGAATTCATAGTTATTGGGTTTCAACAGAAAATTGAGTCCACCTAAAACGCAAAACGTATCGGTATAGTATCAGATATTACCAACGTTGACATCTGACTGTCATTATTTTCGCAAAACATCATGGCTCATAATGAAGGAGCAATGTTGAATATCAATTACTTATATTACAATTTCTGGTGAAAGTGGAAAAAACAAACATTATTATATTTCTAGAAAATAATTGATAATTATCAATTATTAGAAAGAATATCAAATAAATAATGCCTTGTCGATTAAAGGCTTACTAACGAAAAAAGGCGAAAATAAAAATACTTTATACCCAAAAAGCAGGGTACAAACACTCTTACATTGCAAAAAGACGTTATAATAAAATGTCCGCAAATGAATGATTTTTTAAGATTGTAAGTAAACAGAAGCCTTTTAGTTTATATTAGGGAAAACAGCCTAGGATTTAGTTGTATAAAAAAAGTCCGCCTGCTTCAGCAAACGGACATTTTCCATCATTTTTATTTTTTTCAATAGAAAGCCCAAACAACTCAACAGCAGACGAACTGTTTTTCGGTTTTTTTTAAAAACATATAAACCAGCAGTGTTATTCAAACAATTCCGCTTGCGCCGATGGCTTTTCATTCTCAACCCATTCCATTTCATCTGATTTCGAATAATCTGTCAATTTATTTCCAATTGCCTTCCAACCCATGACGTCAACAACTTTATGAAGCTTGATTTTCGCTTTTCTAATCTGGCTTCCGCGCCCGCTTTGCATTTCGAGAACTGGTTCGGGATTCGTAGTTGCTTTTACCAGCTTGTTGTCCTTTCCTTCTTTTATGAAAAGGAATTTGCTGTTTAAAGTATTGGTCTCTATCTTGAATCGCTTCACGTTGTATTGCAGCTTTTCATTGTCAAGATAAACAGCAGTAATGATTTTTTCGGGATCGAATTTTTCTATCAATTCAATGGAATCAACTTCAAATCGCTGGGTTAGCTCCTGGCCGGTAATTTCGTAATTACCATCCTTGTAAAGAACAAGGATGCGGTCGTCGCCCTCGAAGTTGCCCAATAATCTTCCCTTCTCTTCAATATTCAACCTGCCGAAAGTTTCATCGAACCAAAGCTTGCGCTGATCAAGGGTCGATCTGCCTTTTTCAAGCAGGCGGATGGATTTTACCGGGTATTTCGTCACCTGGTTTCCAATGCTTCCGCGGCTGCGGATTTCCATCGTTTCAAAATAAAAATCCAGTTCCTTGTTTCGCGCGCTGCATCCCGGAGTCAGGAGAATGCGCACTACCTCCGCTTCACCATTTGGATTTACAGAAAAATAATGCACCCGGCTTTTTTCATCTCCTTTTGTAAGGTCGTATTCCTTGTCGCGCGTTACGCCGGTTACATTAAACCTCTTCGCATAACTGATCCCTTTTTTGCCATCGGCATAGATCATATTGTAAGTCGTGCGTTCATCGCTTTTATTAAAGACCGCCACATGAATAATGTCTTTCCCGATGAATACTTTGTCGGCTACTTTCACCACCTTCATTTTTCCCGATTTTGTGAAGGCGATAACATCGTCCAGGTCGCTGCAATCGGCGATAAATTCATCTTTTTTAAGGCTGGTGCCTACGAAACCTTCGGAACGGTTCACATAAATTTTAGTGTTCGCTATCGCTACCGTTTTGGCCTGGATGACATCAAATAATTTGATTTCCGTTTTGCGTTCGCGCCCTTTGCCGAATTTTTTCAATAAGTCTTCATAGTAAGCGATTGCGTAATCGGTTAAAAATTCGAGGTGGTGCCTAACCTGGGAAATATCTTCTTCAAGTTCCTGGATTTGACGAATCAAGTCATCAATGTCGAGTTTGTAAATTCTGCGAACGGGCTTTTCTGTCAGTTTTAAGATATCCTCCCTCGTGATTTCCCGTTTTAATAACTTTTTAAAGGGAGAAAACGCGCTGTCAATTGCAAGAATCACCTTGTCCCAGCTTTCATGCTTCTTCTCTAATTCTTTATAAATCTTTTCTTCAAAGAAGATTTTCTCAAGGGATGTATAATGCCATTTTTCCAGCAGCTCGCGAAGCCTGATTTCCAATTCCTGCTTCAGTAAACTGCGGGTATGGTCGGCAGAAAATCTTAAGAGTTCATGAACGCCGGGAAAAGTTGGCTTTTGTCCTGCAATCACGCAGGCATTCGGAGAAATCGAAATTTCGCAATCAGTGAAAGCATACAAAGCGTCTATGGTAATATCCGGCGAAATGCCGGGAGCGAGGTCAATAGCGATTTCCACTTCGGCGGCTGTATTGTCTGTAACCTTTTTGATCTTAATTTTTCCCGCGTCGTTAGCTTTAATAATGCTGTCGATCAACTGCGTAGTGGTGGTTCCATAAGGCACGTCTTTTATCAGCAAGGTTTTTTTATCAAATTCTTCAATGCGTGCCCGAACCCTCACTTTTCCGCCCCGGATGCCATCATTGTAGTTGGTGATGTCGATCATTCCGCCTGTAGCGAAATCCGGGAAAAGCTCGAATTTTTTTCCTTTGTAATATTTTATGGATGCTTCAATCAGTTCACAGAAATTATGCGGAAGGATTTTGGTGGCAAGTCCTACAGCAATTCCCTCCGCGCCCTGGGCGAGCAAAAGCGGGAATTTCATCGGCAAGGTTACCGGCTCGTTTTTCCGCCCGTCATAGCTTAGTTGCCAATTCGTTGTTTTGTTATTAAAAGCTACTTCCAAAGCGAACTTGCTCGGCCTGGCCTCGATATAACGTGGAGCGGCCGCGTCATCTCCGGTTCTCACATCACCCCAGTTTCCCTGGGTTTCAATCAAAAGGTCTTTTTGGCCAAGATTCACAATGGCGTCGCCGATACTCGCGTCTCCATGAGGATGATACTGCATGCTTTGCCCAATAATGTTAGCTACTTTATTGAAACGTCCGTCATCCATTTCCTTCATGGCATGCAGGATACGCCGTTGAACCGGCTTCAATCCGTCTTCAATGGCCGGAACAGCTCGTTCCAGAATTACGTAACTGGCGTAATCCAAAAACCATGTTTTATATTGCCCGGAAATGCCGGAATCACTGTGCTGGTACTCTTGTTTATTTGCTTTTGCCATTTAGTGTTTTAAGTTCATTCCAATGTTCAATAATCAATCTTCAATTTTCAAGTTGAAAGAAAATATTCAATGTTCAATAATCAATATTCAATTTTCTTCCCTTACTTCTTGATTATTAAACATTCATTGAACATTTAATTATGAATTATTTTCTTCCTTGATTTTTTTCTTCACCTCAAAGTCTTTCATTCTTTTTATTTCTCCCTGCGCATCAATTACTTCTTTTGCAATTAATTCTTTCAGCCGCCACAGAGCATACATATCACCGGTTGTATGTTTCGATTTATTTAAAAACTGCTGAATCACTTTATTTGCTTTTTGCCAATCCGGTGTGATGAATTCTAAAATTGCTTTATCATAAAAATCTTCATCATGCTGAGATAATTTTTTTGCTCCTTCGAGGATGCGCACCATTTTATTTTCATTGATGATCCTGGTCCATTCATCCGGATCAAGTTCAAATTCGGATGCTGTGATCGGACGCGCAAGTTTCTTTGCCTTTAAAAATTCACGTGGTGGAATTTCAGATAAGTTTGCGGGATAAAAAATGTTTCCCTTGTCATTTATAAAAGGAAGATTATTTAAGGAAAGGATATAAATCCTTCCAACAAATTCTTTTAATTGCGCCATCAGCCAATAATATCCGCTTACGTCATGCTTGTTGGGAGCCACCCAAATCCACGCTTTCTCTTCCTCATTTGAAGATAATTTTTCTTGTATTTCTTCAATGGTTTTGTTGTCATTTACTTCCCCGGTATCTACGTGGCCACTGTAATCTCCATCTGCTAAAACATTTCTCCACCATTGTTTTCTTTCTTCTATTCCTTCTTTCGAATAAATATTTTGCAGAGGTCCAACAGCATAATCATCTTTTATCTCAATGATCTCATCGCGGAGCGATTCATCTAAATCAAAACTTTTGGTAAGGGTATTTATATCTGGTTGCTGAAAAACTATGTGCATTTTGTGAATTAAGAATTATAAATTAAGAATTAAGAATTAAGAATTAAAAATTGGTATTTCGAAGCAGTTCAACATTTATTCCTGGCATGGAAAATAAAATCAGCATCATCTGAGGCTAATTTAGTCCGATGAAGTTTGCAGGTAGCCACGGCACTTCTGACAAAAATGTTTGGTTGCCATGAAGAAAAGTGAAGTTATTTATAGCGCCGATTTTCCTTGCCTCCTTTTCCATTGTTTCTTTTATTTTCTTTTTTCGCTGCAAAGTTTTTGGAGACAGATTAGCACTGAACGCAAGAATGTAGTAGAGATACTCACTAACTACAATCTCATTAAGATAAAGTTCATTTGTCAAATCTGAAATTAAAAGTTCATAAAAATCAGCTTTATTTCCTTTTAAGGGCTCAATGAATATTGAACTATCCGGAAAAATTCTACTGGTCATATACATCATACTTTGTGATGGGAAAATCAGGATATTTTGCTGCGCCTACAATACTTATTAATTCTTCTATATTTCTCTTTTTTACTTTCATGCCATCTTCATCAATTTTCTTTTTTTTAGAAGAAATGATCATTATTTCAAGTTCTTTATCATCAAATTCTTCCGGAACAGAAACGGTAAGTTTTCCGTCATGAGAAGTTCCTATTAATTTTATTGCTTCCATAAAAAAACTTTTTAATTTTATTTTTTTATTCGATTCCACATCCGCTTCTCAACTCTCTTTCTTCATTTTTCCTTTTTTCCATCTTTATCCATTTTCTTTTCTTTAGCAGAAATGATCATTATTTCAAGTTCTTTATTATCAAATTCTTCAGGAACAGAAACGATAAGTTTTCCATCATGAGAAGTGCCAATTAATTTTATTGCTTCCATAAAAATCACTTTCCACAAATTTAAAACTAAAAAAAATATGAATTACGAATTATGAATTAAGAATGAAAGCAAAGCATTTTTTTTAAAGCTAACTATGTATAATCCCGGATTCTTAATTTTTGATTCTTTAGTATGTAGTCTCAATTTAATTTTCCTTCTTCCACTAAATCCAGTTCTACTTTCAAATTATCAATGATGAAATCCTGTCGCGACGGTGAATTTTTCCCCATATAATATTCAAGCAAGTGCTGAATATGAATGTCAGGAAGCAGCATGACAGGCTGAAGTTTTATGTCCTCGCCGATAAAATTTCCAAATTCATCCGGAGAAATTTCACCCAATCCTTTAAACCTTGTTATTTCCGGCTTGCCGCCAAGTTTTGCAATGGCTTTTTGCTTTTCATTTTCATCATAACAATAAATGGTTTCCTGTTTTTCCTTGCTTTTTCCCGGCATGGTGCGGACACGGAACAGGGGAGTCTCCAATATGTAAACATGCCCGTTCTTTACAAGATCCGGAAAAAACTGGAGGAAAAAAGTCATCAGCAAAAGGCGGATATGCATTCCGTCAACATCGGCATCGGTAGCGATCACGATATTGTTATATCTCAAATCTTCGTAGCCAGTCTTCGATATTCAAAGCATGCTGTAAAAGATTGAATTCCTCATTTTCATACACGATCTTTTTGGTGAGGCCGAAACTGTTCAGAGGCTTTCCCCGCAAGCTGAAAACCGCTTGCGTCTCTACGTTTCTCGATTTGGTTATTGAACCGCTCGCACTATCGCCTTCGGTAATGAAGAGGGTAGTTTCAAGTCGCTTAGCGTTAATGTCGTCCTTGTTTTTCCCTTCAGCGACATCATTGAAATGGTAGCGGCAATCGCGCAATTTTTTATTATGAAGGTTCGCTTTTTTGGCTCTTTCATTCGCGAGCTTTTTTATGCCTGCCATGTCCTTGCGCTCTCTTTCGTTCTGTTCAATCCTTCTTTTCAGAGCATCGGCCGTTTCAGGATTTTTGTGCAGGTAATTATTCAGTTCACGGCCGAGGTAATCAGCGATAAAGCTTTTTACCGCAGGGCCTTTTTCAAACATGATATGGGAGCCAAGCTTCGTTTTCGTCTGGCTCTCAAAAACCGGTTCCTGCACGCGGATGCTTACAGCCGCACAAATGCTTCCCCGGATGTCGGCAGCGTCGTAATCTTTCTTATAAAAGTCACGGATGGTTTTCACATATCCTTCCCTGAAACCCGCAAGATGGGTTCCGCCCTGCGTAGTGAACTGCCCGTTTACAAAACTGTAATATTCTTCGCCATATTGATTGTTGTGCGTAATGGCAACTTCAATATCCTCGCCTTTGAGGTGAATGATCGGATAGCGTATTTCCTCGATGTTGGTCTTGCGTTGCAGCAGATCCAGCAGCCCGTTTTTGCTGACGTATCTTTTGCCATTGTAATTGATGACCAGGCCCGCATTTAAAAAACAATAATTCCAGAACTGGTTATCGAGGAACTCCTGTATGAAATGATAATTTTTGAAGATGGATTCATCGGGAATGAAAGAAACCTCGGTCCCATTTTCAGAATCCGTTTTTTGTTCTTTTTCGTCCCTGATCAATTTTCCTCTTTCAAATTCAGCGGTTTTTTGTCGCCCTTCGCGAATGGATGTGACGCGGAAAAAATCACTCAAAGCATTGACAGCCTTGGTTCCTACACCATTGAGGCCGACGCTCTTTTGAAAGGCTTTGCTGTCATATTTTGCGCCCGTATTTATTTTGCTTACCACATCAACCACTTTCCCCAAAGGAATTCCCCTTCCATAGTCCCGAATGGTTACGACCTTATCTTTTATGGTAACATCAACATATTTGCCATGGCCCATGGTGTGTTCATCTACGCAATTGTCCAGTACCTCTTTCAATAATACATAAATGCCATCATCGGGACTACTTCCATCGCCCAATTTGCCGATATACATGCCCGGACGAAGGCGGATATGCTCTTTCCAGTCGAGACTTTTTATGGATTCTTCGTTATAATCAAATAAGTTTTTATCTGCCATTTGTTCCTAGTGAATTTTGCGCAAAAGAAAGAAATTTTAAACACTTTACTTCTTGCAGATTATATTTTGGGTATCCTTCAAGGTGGTGAATCCTCGCCAGAACCTGCCAAATATACTTAATCAAAAAAGTAATTTTCTGTGAATATTTAAACAATCTGTGCATAAATGGAAAGGTTGCTGATTTCTATTGTAAAACACTTAGGAACATTTTTTGTTGCATCCGTTTATTATCAATTTTCCTAAATTATTTCAATCATGAGAATTGCAAAATTATTCCTTGCTTTTTTTCTGCCCATTTCAGTGCTTTGCGTTAGCTGTAAATCAAAAGATTCCGATGTTCAGGCGAAAATCCTTCAGAAATTCGCAGCTACCCCCGAACTGGTAGGCGCCTCTGCAATCGTAACCGACGGCGTTGCAACCCTTTCAGGAGAGGTGAAAAGTCAGGAAGCTAAGGAGCAGGGGGAAACCATTGCAAAAGAGATTAGCGGAGTGAAGTCGGTGATCAATAAACTCACCGTTGAAACGCCGGCGATCGCTGCGCCCAACATTAACACAGACAGCACTTTGCACGCCGGGGTCATTGACGCCACTAAGAATTTTAAAAACGTGACAGCAACTGTCAGCGATGGAGAAATTACACTTACCGGAAGCATTCAGCGATCCCAACTTCCAACTTTGATGCAATCTTTAAGTTCATTGAAGCCTAAAAAAATAAACAATCAACTCACCATAAAATAATAACGAATGGCTTTACAGGATAAATATAAATCTCTCATTGATGTCGCGAGAAGTTCCGGTGTGCAAGACCTGCAAATAAGGGAACAGGGTAATGTTTTATATATCGATGGGCAAGCTCCGGATGGAACGGTTAAGGATACGCTGTGGGCAAGTTATGGGCAAATAGATCCGGATTTCCGGAGTGGCGACTTAGTCCTTAATATCAATGTCGCCGCCTCTGCAGGAACGAAAGCGAAAGTGACAACCGACAGCACGAATTTGAATATAAGGAAAGGCCCGGGAACAGATCAGCCGGTGATTGGGAAAGCCGCACATAACGAAATCGTCACCCTTCAAAGCAAAACTAACGATCAGTGGTGGCTGATAAAAACCAGTAATGGAATTGAAGGTTATGCTTATGCGCAATACCTCACTCCCCAATGATACATAAATAAATTAGTGGTTAAATTCATAAGAAATAAAAATGGAAAATTTCCTTTCCGCTGCTGAAATATTGATTTTTATTTTTAAATGAATTACTTTCATTCGGCGATTCTCCAACCAATTTATTTTTTATGAAAAAGAAAATCCTGATCTGCCTTTCTTTCATGGGAAGCGCCGCGATGGCCTTTGCTCAACAACCAATGAAGCATGAAGACACAGAAATTTATGAACCGGTTCCTCCGGTGGTTGCTCCAGGCAAATCTTGCGGCGATGTGCCTTCTGATGCCATCGTTTTATTTGATGGGAAAAATCTCGATCAATGGGTTTTGACTAACGATACTGCAAAAAAAGCGGATTGGACTGTACATAACGGTATGCTTACCGTGAACAAAAAATCGGGCAATATACAAACAAGGGAAGTGTTTAACGATTACCAATTACATATTGAATGGCGGATTCCTAAAGACATAACAGGAAGCGGGCAACTTCGCGGAAACAGCGGCCTGTTCCTCGCTTCCACCGGAAAAGGGGATGAGGGATATGAATTGCAAATATTGGATTCCTACAACAATGCCACTTATGTGAATGGACAGGCTGGAAGTGTTTATAAACAATGTCCGCCTTTGGTTAATGCGAACTTTCCGCCTGGTATTTGGCAGGCCTACGATGTTGTGTGGACGGCGCCGCGTTTCAATGATGATGGATCTTTACAATCTCCCGCGCGGCTAACTGCTTTTTTTAACGGAGTATTGATTCAAAATGATGTTTCCTTAAAAGGAGAGACGCTTTACACAGGGCTTCCTTCTTATAAAAAACATGGGCCTTCCCCTATAAAATTGCAGGCTCACGGCGATAAAAGCGAACCCATAAGTTTCAGGAATATTTGGGTAAGAAAACTAAATTAATTTGGGGTTATAGCGTCTGATATTTCCCGTCTTACCAATTAGCAAACGAACTTTTTTCTATGATTTTATTTTCCTTTCATCGACACAAATGCAAAAGAAATTTTCAAATAACAATCTTACCATAATTCCTGATTCACAATTCGTAATTCATAATTTCCTTACCTTGATCCTTCAAAACTGACCAAATGACTTTTATTTTATTGCAGCATCAATGGAAATCCTTTTGGAGAAGCAGGAGCGCCGGAAGGAATTTGGCGATGCAGATATTTATTGGGTTCATTGTGCTATATCTCATTGCTACAGCTGTTCTGCTTGGCCTTTCGCTAAACAGGATTTTACTGAAGGCTTTTCCCGGCGAAGATTCTATCAAAATTTTCTTTGGATTTATCCTGTATTATTTTGCCTTTGATTTTGTAACCCGTTTTGTCATGCAGGATCTTCCCACCCTGGCCGTTCAGCCCTACCTGGCTCAAAATATAAAAAAGAAAAAGCTGGTTCGGTTTTTAAATATCCGCTCCCTGTTTTCAGCGTTTACACTGCTGCCCTTCTTTATTTTTTTGCCTTTCATCATTACGGCTGTCGGTTCGAAATACGGAGCGGGAATTTCACTGGCACTCGCCGTTTCAATTTTTGGCTTAACCTTTTTCAATCATTTCATGGTTTTGTTCGTCAAGCGCAAAACGATTTTAAGCCAATGGTGGCTGCTGGGTTTTTTCGCTGTGATCCTGACGGTCATTGCTGCCGATTATTTTGGACTCTTTTCACTCAGAAGCGCCTCTGTTTCCTTGTTTTCTGCCATCATAAGCTTTCCATGGCTGAGCCTTCTTTTTGTATTGCTTGCTGCCGCGGCATATTATAATAACAGTATTTTTCTTCAAAAGAATTTTTATCTGGAAAATCTGGAGCGCTCCGCCGGACAGAAAAAATCTGCCGATTATAACTGGCTGCAAAGGTTTGGAAACATAGGCGATCTGATAGCTATCGACCTTAAGCTGATCCTGAGGAATAAGAGGCCGCGCAGCTTATTAATGCTGTCTGTGATTTTCCTGTTTTACGGTTTCATTTTTTTTAAACCGCAATATTTAGATCATGGCAGATTTGGGATTGTTCTGATGGGAGCGATATTCGTAAGCGGAATGTTTATGATGGGCTACGGGCAATTTCTTTTCGCATGGCAAAGCAATCATTTTGACGGCTTGCTGGCAAGCAATATCAGCATAAAAACTTATCTTAAAAGCAAAATCACACTGCTAATTTCCTTTTCAACGGTCTCTTTTTTATTAAGCTTGATGTATGGTTTCATGAATTGGAAATTAATTCCGATTCTCATTGCCGCGTGGCTTTTTAATGTTGGGATTCACAGTGTTTTAACCGGTTTTATAGCTACAAGAAATTATAAGGCGCTGGATCTAAGCAAAGGTTCCTCCTTCAATTACCAGGGAACCGGCGCAACGCAATGGTTGTATTCATTTGTAGTACTGATTATTGGCGGCGCCATTTATCTGCCTTTTGCCTTGCTCATTAATAACTGGGCAGGAATCGCCGCAATTGGGATTCTCGGTTTGATCAGCTTTTTCATGCAGGATTTCTGGCTCGATAAACTCGCTGTTCAGTTTCACAAAAGAAAATATAAAATTCTTGAAGGGTTCAGGGAGAAATAAAAAAAAGAAAAAAAAAGTCCGTTTGCTATAATAAAAGTAAAGCGCTTCTTTTAACATCAAAATCAACATAAAATCTGCTAAAATGATAACAGTAAGCAACCTTATAAAAAGCTATAAAAATACAATAGCAGTGAATGTTCCTGAACTGGAAATCGACCGGGGAATTATCGGTCTTGTAGGAAATAACGGCGCCGGCAAAACGACTTTTTTTCGATTATTATTGGATTTGATCCAGGCCGACAGGGGAGAAGTGCTTTCAAATGAAAAGAAGGTTGCTGAAACGGAAGACTGGAAATCTTACACTGCGGCATATTTAGATGAAGGTTTTTTAATCCAATATCTAACCCCTGAAGAGTACTTTTATTTTGTGGGGAAAATGCACAATTTATCAAAAGCGGATGTGGATGAACATCTCAATAAATTTACAGCCTTTTTTGACGGAGCGATTCTCAAAAGCCGCAAATATATCCGGGATCTTTCTAAAGGGAACCAGTTCAAGGTTGGTATCGCCTCCTGCCTGTTGCAGGATCCGGATATCCTCATTCTTGATGAACCGTTCGCCAACCTCGATCCTTCTTCCCAAATAAGATTGATTCAAATGCTGAAGGAATTAAATGAAAAGAAAGCTGTCACAATCCTGATCAGCAGCCACGACCTGAACCACATAACAGAAGTCTGCACCCGAATTTTGCTCATGGAAAAAGGAAGCATCATAAAAGACATTCAAACTTCTTCCGACACCCTAAATGAACTGGAAGATTATTTCAGCGTAAAGGTTCTTGCGTGAAAGCATTGAACATTTTGTAAGTTTTTTATACCAAAACCACTGGGCCGGTTTTTGCTCCTTTATAAACCGGCTCCCAGGCTGTTCATCTGCTCAGGTATCAGCCGTCTATCATTTATCACTTAACTTTTTGACACCTAAACTCCTCTGGCAAGTAAATTGTAGTTTTTTGCCGTGGGTTTTTGACTGGTTTAAATTTATTGAATGAGTGAGTAATTAAGCTATTGGGATAACGTTCTTTTGAGTTTTCAGCGTTCAATTATCTTAAAGGTTTGTTGCATGAAAAAGAAGCGTTCCATTTTATTTTTCTGCGGACTGGTTTTCAATGCCAGCTTGTTAATGGCGCAGGATTCCCTGAACGTGCCGGAAAAATGGAGCCTTCCCGATTGTTTCACTTATGCGGCGAAGAATAATATCCAGCTTCAAACTTTGCAACTCGATGTGGGTTTGAACCAGCAGGATCTTTATCAGGCGAAAGCGGCAATCCTTCCTTCGCTCTCAGCAGCCGCCACACAATATCTTACCCACTCAAAAAATACGAATCCCGTTGTCGGTGGCTTTCAAACCCAGGCTCAGCTCACCAGCAATTACGGGATAAATTCCTCCGTGCTCCTATATCTGGGCGGTAATCTTAGAGAGAATATTCAATCGAAACAGCTTTTGGTTGAGGCGGCGAACCTCAATGTCGCTCAGGCACAGAATAACATTATTATTCAAATCACCCAGGCTTATCTCAATATTTTATTAGTTAAGGAAAATATTCTCGCGCTTCAAACTGTGGTGCAAACCTCTGAAGTGCAATACAAAAATGGACAAACGTTATTCAACGCTGGCAGTATTGCCAAAAAAGACCTGGTTCAATTGGAAGCGACGCTGGCAACCGATAAATATAATTTAGTAATCGCCCAAAACCAGCTAAGGCAGAATATTCTGACTCTAAAACAAATTCTTGAACTTCCCAGCGGCATGAATTTCGAAGTACAGGAAGCAGGAAATATTCAGGTGCCCGAAGAAGCAACAGACTTGCAGGAAGTTCAGGACAGCGCACTGCAAAACCGGCCTGAGGTGAAAAACAGCGAAGTGGCTTTGGAGCAATCGCTGGTTCAGTTAAAGCAGGCCTATTCAGGACTACGGCCAACTGTTTCCCTGGGCGGTTCTTTGTCAAGCGGCTATTCAGATAATGAAAGTGTCAAATATTTCGGGCAGTTGAATAATAACTTTTACCAGCGCCTTGGCTTAACAGTTGCCGTACCGATTTTTTCAAACAGAATTAACAAAACCAATATTGAAAAAGCAAAAATCGTGATTGACCAGTCTAAACTGGCGTTGAAAAATACAAAGCTCGTTTTGTCTGAACAGGTGGAGCAGGCATACATCAACCTGCTTAACTCTCGCGCGCAATATGAAGCGGCACAGATTCAGTTCACTGCCAATGAAGAAAATTACCGCATAGCAAATGAACAATTAAAATTAGGGGCAGTCAACACGGTGGATTTTTTGGTTCAGAAAAACCTGTACATCCAGGCCCAGCAATCATTGATTCAGGCAAAATACAGCGTGATCCTGAATCATGGCATTTATGAATTCTATTTAGGCAGGCCGATAACATTATAACTTCTTAGCAATGAAAAAAATTATTTGGATAGTGGTGATTGCTGCCGTTGTCGTTGGAGCATTTATTTTCTTCAAAAAGCGCAATCAGGATAAAAAGATTGAAGTAAGTACAGAACATCCGCGCACCGGCCGCATATCCAACAGCGTGACCGCGACCGGCACCATTCAGCCGGTTGACACTGTAGCGGTTGGCGCCCAGGTTTCCGGAACTATAAAAAATATTTATGTTGATTTCAATTCTACCGTAAAGAAAGGCGAATTGATTGCTACACTTGACAAATCTTTATTGAATGACATTGTGAACCAGGACAAGGCCAACCTTCAAAATGCCCAAAGCACTTTGTCATTTCAAAAACAAAATTTTGACCGGCAAACAAAATTATACAATGCCGGAGCTATCAGCAAATCCGACTTTGAAACGGCGCAATCTCAATATAATACCGCTGTTGCGTCGGTAGCAAGTGCCAGGGCAATTTTAGCTGCGGCACAAAGGAATCTTTCTTACACCAACATATATTCCCCCATAAATGGAACGGTTCTGTCGAGAAATGTTAGTGAAGGGCAAACAGTCGCGTCCAGTTTTAATACGCCAACATTGTTTTCCATAGCGAAAGACCTAACGAAAATGCAGGTGCGCGCCGCAGTGGATGAAGCCGATATTGGCAATGTAAAAAAAGGACAGGACGTCAGCTTTACCGTTGACGCGTTTCCCGAGGACCAGTTTTCGGGAACAGTGGAGGAGGTGAGGCTGCAACCGGTGATCACTGCCAACGTGGTAACCTATGTAACCATCATCAACGCTCAAAACGAAAACCTGAAATTGAAGCCGGGAATGACAGCGAACATTACCATATTTCTCCAAAAGAACGACAGCGCGAAATTGATTTCTGCAAAGGCGCTCAGTTTTTCGCCCGATTCTTCACTGTCCAAACAATACAGGATCATTAACGAGGCCGGGCCACCTCCGGCAATTCCCAATCAAATGGACACGAGTCATTTTCCCCCGAAAAAAGAAGCCGTTTGGGTTTTGAAAGGAAACGATATCGTTAAACGCAATATCATTACGGGAATGAATGATAATATCAACGTGGAGGTGCTTGCAGGATTAAATCCAGATGATGCTGTCATTGATGGAGTAATAACGGGCGAAAGCGAAAAGGCGGCCGCCGGCCCGGCAAAAAGTCCATTCATGCCGGCAAGAAGACAACCGCCTAAAAAGCCCGCCGCTGCCGCAAAATAGAGATGTCTAAAGTCCATTCATGGAAAAGAAAATCATTGACATACAAAACCTGAAGCGTGAATTTATTATGGGGGAAGAGATTGTTCGCGCGCTGAAAGGAATTTCGTTTACCGTGAATGAAGGGGAGTTTGTAACCATCATGGGAGCCAGCGGTTCAGGAAAAACCACCTTGCTGAATATTCTTGGGTGCCTGGATAAACCTACCGGCGGCGTTTATTTGCTTGATGGCGTAAATATCGGCAAACAATCCAGAAACGAACTGGCAAAAATTCGAAACAGGAAGATCGGCTTCGTCTTTCAATCCTATAATTTACTTGCCCGCACTTCAGCTATAGAAAATGTTGAGCTCCCCTTGCTCTATAACCCTTCAATTTCAAAAAAGACGCGGGAAGAAAAAGCAATCTCGGCTCTTGATGCGGTCAAACTGAGCAACAGGAAAGATCACTTGCCTAACCAGTTGTCGGGCGGCCAGCAGCAGCGCGTCGCCATCGCAAGGGCGCTTATTAATCAGCCGGTTATGATCCTCGCAGACGAGGCAACTGGAAATCTTGATACGCGTACTTCCTATGAGATCATGTCCTTGTTCCAGGATTTGAACCAGGAGGGGAAAACCATTGTTTTTGTGACTCATGAGCCGGACATAGCATCATTTACCACAAGGACGATCACACTTAAAGACGGAAAGATCATTCATGACGGATCAAACGAAAAGATTCGCTCGGCAAAAAAAGCCCTGGCAGAATTGCCGGTTGCAGAAGGAGATTGAAATCTGTAATTAAAAACAATAAAAAATTGATAAATCCTCAAAACCATGAAACTCGCCAATCTTTTACAAATCGCCATCAGGGCTTTGCAGCGCAATAAGTTGCGCGCCCTGCTCACCATGCTCGGCATCATTATCGGAGTAGCTGCCGTGATAGCTATGGTGGCAATAGGGCAGGGATCAAAACAAAGTATTCAGAATCAATTGTCAAGCATGGGCTCCAACATGATCACGGTCCGGCCCTTTAGCAGCGTTACCGTAGGTGGCGGCGCCAGGCTCGATCAAACAGGCTTGCAAACTCTTACCCTTAATGACGTAAAAGCGATTCAAACCGATGCCAGATACATCAACGATGTTTCGCCCGCCGTTAGTGCAAGGGGCCAGGTGATCAATGGAAATAAAAACTGGCCTACCACCATTATGGGGATTAGCTCCAATTACCTGTCAATAAGGAACTGGCCATTGAAGGAAGGCGTGGATTTCAATGAAGAAAACATTAATTCCGCCGCTAAAGTTTGCCTGGTTGGCCAAACCGTTATTGATAATATTTTCAACCCGGGCGAAGATCCCATCGGCAAAATCATCCGGTTCAATAAAATTCCTTTTGCCATTATCGGCGTGCTCGCGACGAAAGGTGAAAACGCGTTTGGCTCCGACCAGGATGACATAATTCTCGCGCCCTATACCACCGTTCAGCAGCGCATTCTTGCCATTCCTTATATCCAGAATATTTACGCTTCTTCCACCAGCGAAACCACTACCGATTCAGCAACTGCTGAATTGAGCAGGATCCTTCGCGCTTCCCACAAATTAAAGCCAACTGACGACGATGATTTTCAGATTCGGACCATGGCAGAACTCATTAACACCTTCAGTTCCACCAGCCAGTTGCTGACTGTTTTATTAACAGCCATCGCCGGTATTTCCCTGGTCATTGGCGGCATCGGCATCATGAACATCATGTATGTTTCCGTTACAGAACGCACTAAGGAAATCGGCTTGCGCATGTCAATCGGCGCCCGCGGAACCGATATACTCATGCAATTCCTCATTGAAGCCATTGTGATCAGCATCATAGGCGGCATTATTGGTGTGCTGCTGGGAGTTGGCGTATCCCAAATGATCAGCATCTTCCTGAAATGGCCAACATTGATTTCAGTATCCTCCATTGTTATTTCGTTTGCTGTTTGCGGCATAACCGGGATATTTTTCGGCTATTATCCAGCGGTAAAAGCTTCGAGGCTCGACCCTATCGAGGCATTGCACTATGAATAGAGAGAAAACATTTTTGTGAAACAGCAAACGTACTTTTTTCGAAGAAAAAGAAAGAAAGCCATTTGGGGCTATGGTCGAAAGATCGTTACTGATCGATAGTTTCCGGCTGTCGGGCAGTATCTTTTCCGCGAAAGCATTTTTTAAGGCCATAACATTTTAAAGCGGAAAAGGATACTCGCCCACATCCGGAGCCGATGAGCGGTAGATCATCAATCAGCAGAATAAGGCAAGCTCTTCTTGTTGCTTCTTGCTCTTTACTATTTAAATTCTTGAGTTCTATAGCAAACGAACCTTTTCCTGGATTTTTATGAATATTTTCAGCAAAGGCAAGCGGCCAACCTGAAGAAACTTTTTTCGTTATTTTTCTTTCTTAATCCTGAAAGGCTGACTCGACAGAAAATTGAATTTATAAGATTTTTATAATCCGGAAGGGCTGATATGTCACCCTTACAGGGTTTTATAACCGATTAAAATACATTGCTATAATCATATCCTCCCTTCAGGACGTGCAAATGTTTTGTTTGGCAGACAATCACAGCGTGAGCATTTACTACAACTGCAATTATGCTTCGGCATCATTCAGCAAACGAACTTTTTTTGAAGTTTTTTTCCTCTGACTTCCCTTTGTCTTCCTTCTTTTGCTTGGTGACTTCGTGGCAAATTATCAGTGATACTGGCAGGTAAATTGCGGCCGTTTGGAGAAAAACAATTTCATGCATCCTTTATATAATTCCAAAGATCTTGATCCATTGCTGAAAGATATTGGCGATCGAAATGTGCTGATGCTGGGAGAAGCCTCCCACGGAACGCATGAATATTACACCTGGCGAACTGCCATTTCCAAAAGATTGATCACTGAAAAAGGTTTCAATTTTATCGCTGTGGAAGGGGATTGGCCCGATTGCTATAAAATTAACCGGTATGTAAAAGGATACCACGATGCTGGAAATTCTATTGAAGAAATCCTGAAAAATTTTGATCGCTGGCCAACGTGGATGTGCGGAAACTGGGAAGTGGCCGCCCTTTGTGAATGGCTTCGCGAATACAATAAAGCTTTTTCTGCGGAAAGAAAGGTCGGCTTCTATGGCCTTGACGTGTACAGCTTATGGGATTCAATGAAAGCCATGATGGAATATCTCGAACGGGAGGATCCTCAAACGGCGAAGTCGGTGAAAAAAGCGATTCAATGTTTTGAGCCCTTTAATGAAAATGAACAGCAATATGGCCGATACACATTAAATGAGGCTGGCTGCCGGGATGAAGTGCTGGCACTATTGAGAGAGGTTCGAATGAAAGCTCAATTTCTGGACGGGGATCGGGAAGCAGGGTTCAATACTGAACAAAACGCCTTGATCACGGTAAATGCTGAAAAATATTATCGCACGATGATGGGCTTTGATAGTGAAAGTTGGAATGTGAGGGATCGGCACATGATGGAAACTTTTGAAAGGCTAATGAACTTCCATGGAAAGAACGCCAAAGGAATTGTTTGGGAACATAATACACATATTGGAGATGCCCGGGCAACCGACATGAAGGGCGCGGGAATGGTAAATATTGGCCAGCTTGCAAGAGAAAAATATGGAAAACAAAAGGTTTACCTGGCAGGATTTTCGAGCTACAGGGGAAGCGTTATTGCCGGGGAAGAGTGGGGCGCAAACATGGAAGAAATGGAAGTACCAAAAGGAAAAAGCGGCAGCATCGAATCCATTCTCCATGAAAATAACAAGAACGGTTACCTTCTTTTCTTTGAAGAAACTGACGAGCTTTATAAAAGAAAAGTGCCTCACCGCGCAATAGGCGTCGTATATGATCCGGCTATGGAAAAATATGGAAACTATGTGCCTTCTGTTTTATCGGAACGCTATGATGCCCTCCTTTTTATTTCTGAAACTCGAGCGTTGCATCCGCTGCATTTGCATCCTGACAGGAATAAACTTCCGGAAACTTTTCCTTTCGATTATTAAACAACGCCATATTCTGTGAATTGCACTCCCGTAAGGAACCGGCTTTTTACGCCTTTTTGCTGAATCAGCACTTTGAATTGGCTGCCCATATCCAGCATCAACTTGTTGAAATGAAAAATGAATTCCCTGTACTGGACAGATTTCTTTTCCTGTTCCCATTTTCTTAAAAAATTCATGATTCCCAAAGACCGAAGAAAATGCTCCTGGGTAGTAAATCCGGTACTGGTTAAATCATATTGCAATCCCCAGAAATTAAGCGCCGAGAAATTTACGTGGGCGGTAATATCCTGCTCGCCAATATTACAGTAGGGTGAATCGCTGATCTTGTGGCTCTTGTAGCAAACAATTGTGCCCTCATTTCTTTTCGCACTATACAATTGATGGTTTGGGAAGCCGTAATCGATGGTAAGCACAAATCCTGATGAAAGATGGCCGGCATTCTCCCTGATCCATTCCTTTGCTTCCAGATTGATTTCTGTACAAAAATCAGTTGGTAAGGTGATCTTCATCTCCTCAAGGTAGTTTTCGAGCGCTTCGCTTGCCGGAAGCAACACTTCCCGAAAACCATTTTGGAAATCTACAAAAACCTCCATCGGTTTATCGCGCATAATAATCTTATGAACCGGAAAATTATCGAGCACTTCATTGGATAAGATGCATCCGTTTATTTTCGGGATTTCGCAAATGGAATCGTGCCAGCAAACTTTTTCTTTTAGCAGTTTTTGTTCCTGCTGCCTCATGACAGGACTTTTTTCGATGATACAATAATTGAGATGTTCAAATAGCAGAGGATTTTTTTTCAGGTGATCAAGAATGTCATAGCAAAGCGCGCCGGTTCCCGCACCATATTCAACAATAGTGAAAGGTTTTTTGCCCAGAAGAAGCCACATTTCTTCCATTTGCTTTCCAATTAATTGGCCGAACAAGGAACTTAAAACAGGACTGGTATAATAATCTCCATCCTTGCCGATTTTGTTTTGAGGAGAATTGTAATAACCGAGTCCTGGATAATAAAGAGCCATGTCCATAAAATCATGGAAAGAAACCGGCCCTTCGGCTTTAATTTTTTCTATGATGATTTCAGTCAGCGACATGCGGATTTGATTTTAAAAAAAAGATAGCTGTAAAATCAAATTTTCTCTCAAATTCCTGTTTTGTTTCAAACATCCTGCCGGGATTACCGCTTGTATATTTAATGTTATTGAAAGTTGATTGATATAGATATATTCATATTTTTGGACGAATGCCATTGAATTCCTGATCATGAATACTTTTTATCATTTTTTGTAAAAAAGAAAGATAGCAAGTATCTTTTTCGGTATCAAATCAAAATTTTTAACCAACTAAAAATGTTTATGAGATCCTTTTACAAATTATGCTTCCTGCTTTTTTTTCAGTTCATTGTTGCTTCTCATGCGATATCGCAGGTGATACCAACCCCAAAGGAACACTTTGGCTTTAATATAGGCGATGATTATATGCTGGCCAATTATTCCCAGGCGGAAGCCTATTTTAAAAAACTGGCAACCATCTCTGACCGGGTAATTCTGAAAGAGATTGGCCAGACAGAAGAAGGCCGGACACAATACCTGCTGATTATTTCCTCTCCGGAAAATCTGAAAAAAATTGATCGTTTGAAAGAGATCTCACAAAAGCTGGCAAGAGCCGAAAATCTTTCCGATAATGAAGCTGCAAAACTTTCTTTAGAAGGAAAACCGGTTGTATGGATCGATGGCGGGCTACATGCCACTGAAACCGTCGCAACCCAGCAATTGATAGAACTTTATTACCAGTTATTGAGCAGGAAAGACAAGGAAACCCTTCGCATTCTTGATAATGTGGTCATCTTATTATCGCAGGTAAACCCGGACGGACAAGAACTTGTAGCAGATTGGTATATGAAAGAAAAGGAATTTTCAAAGCGCAATATGAATATTCCCCGATTGTATCAGAAATACATAGGTCACGATAATAACCGTGATTTTTATATGATGAACATGAAGGAAAGCGAAAATATTTCCAGGCAGCAATACATAGAATGGATGCCGCAAATCGTTTACAATCATCATCAAACGGCACCGGCCGGCGCTGTTGTGGCTGGTCCTCCTTACCGTGATCCGTTTAATTTTGTATATGATCCTTTATTGATCACAGGAATTGATGGAGTGGCTGCTTCTATGATCAACAGGCTAAACGCTGAAGGCAAGCCCGGATATACCCGGCTAAGCGGCTCATCGTATTCAACCTGGTGGAATGGCGGGCTGCGCACGACGCCTTATTTTCACAACATGATTGGCTTGTTGACTGAAATAACAGGAAATCCAACACCATCGGAAATTCCACTCGTTACAGACAGGTTGCTTCCCAACAACGCGACTCCAAATCCTGTAACTCCGCAAAAATGGAAGTTCAGGCAGTCCATTGATTACTCGATTTCTTTGAGCTATGGTGTGCTTGATTATGCAAGCCGGTTTGGTGATCAACTTCTGTATAATATTTACGTGATGGGAAGGAATTCTATTCAGAAAGGAAATAGTGATAATTGGACATTATCGCCCAGGCATATAGCAGCGATAGATGCGGCTTATGAAAAAGACAGATCATCTCAGGGAAAAGATAGCGCTTCACGATTTTCTAATCGCATGCCGTTGAAATATTATGATTCTGTCTTTAAGAAACCGTCATTACGTGATGCTCGTGCCTACATAATTTCCGCAGATCAGCCCGATTTTCCTACTGCTGTAAAATTTGTAAACGCTCTTATAAAATCCGGGATATTGATACATCAGGCTACTTCTGCCTTTACGGTTGATGGAAAAGCTTATCCAGCCGGGTCTTATATTGTGAAGACGAATCAGGCATTCAGGCCACATGTGCTCGATATGTTTGAACCGCAAGATCACCCCAATGATTTTCAATATCCCGGAGGACCGCCCGTACGTCCGTATGATGCAGCGGGATGGACTTTGGCTTTTCAGATGGGTGTGAAGTTTGAAAGGATCCTCAACAACTTTGACGGGCCATTTAAAAGGATCGAATATGGCGAGCTGCAACTTCCGCCAGCCATGAAAGTTGAACCTGCCTCAGCAGGATATCTATTAAATTCTGAAGTGAATAATTCATTTGTTGCTGTAAATGATCTTTTAAAAGCTGGCGTTGAGGTTTATAGAATACGCACCTCTGCGGAAGGGATGCCTGCCGGTTCTTTCTATATTCCATCAAAAGGTTATTCCATTTTGAAAAAATCAGGAGTAGAATTAGGAGTTAACGCGGTTTCCGTAAGAAAAAAACCTGCAGATCTTTCCAGGATCGTTTCCAGCCGCATTGCCTTGTTTGATCAATATGGTGGTTCCATACCTTCCGGTTGGGCAAGATGGATCATGGAGCAATATCATTTTGCCTTTCAGGTAGTATATCCACAGGATATCGATAAAGGCGATCTGAATTCGAAGTATGATGTAATTCTTTTCATCAGCGGAGGAATTCCATCCGTGGGACGAGGTTTTTCCGGCAGAACGCCAAATGCAGAAGGGATTCCGGATGAATTCAAAAACCGGTTGGGAAATATCACCATTGAAAAATCTATTCCTCAACTCAAATCTTTTATTGAAAAAGGGGGAAATGTAGTTGCCGTAGGTAGCAGCACTGCTCTTGCTTATCATCTTAATTTACCAGTGAACAACGCTTTGGTTGAAATGCAGGCAGATGGAAAAGGAACAGCGCTTTCTGGAAATAAATTTTATATTCCGGGAAGTATTTTACAAGCTTCTGTTGATACAAATCAACCTGAAAACTGGGGATTGAGGGAGCAGGCAAATACAGTATTTGATAATAGCCCCGTTTTTAAACTAAACCCGGAAGCATTTAGAATGGGAATAAGGCCATTAGCCTGGTTTGACCAGCAGGAGCCTTTGCAAAGTGGATGGGCATGGGGTCAACCTTATATAAAAGACGGGGTGATCGCATTTGTGGCGCCTCTTGGAAAGGGGAAATTATATGCCTACAGTACAGAAATTACCTTTAGGGGACAGTCGCAAAGCACTTTTAAAATGTTGTTTAACCAGTTGTTTCTGAATAAGTAGCCATAGGCACCTTGACAAAGACCACGAAATTTTTTTCATAAACTAAACCAAAAAAATGCAAATGAAAAAGTACATTTTCAGCTTATTTCTTCTTCTAAGCTTTACCATTTATGTGGAAGCGCAGGATGGACTCAAGTATCAATTACCACCAAAAAGCATTGTGGACCTTGTGGATGCTGCCAATACGCCTTCTGTCAGGTTCAACAGGGAAGGGAGTTATATGCTTTTACTGAAGTCGCCTGGTTATCCCAGTATTGAAGACATTTCTCAACCTCTGATAGGTTTAGCGGGTATCAAGCTCAATCCTGCCAACAATTCCTCAGTGGGAGGAGCTTCCTACGAGGAAATCGTAATCAAGGATTTAAAGACAGGCATGGAAAACAAGCTGGCGGGTCTTCCTGAAAACCCCAGGATCAGCAATATATCCTGGAGTCCTGATTTCAGTCAATTCGCTTTTACCCATAATAACCTCAAAGGAATCGAATTATGGATCGCCGATATTAAAACCAATAAAGCGAGGAAATTAACTGACTTGTATTTGAATGATGCTTATGGCGCTACTTTGCAGTGGAATCCTGATGGCAAAAAAATCCTTGCTCAATTTATTCCTTTAAGCAGGGGAGAAAAGCCGGTGGAAAATCTTGTTCCAACCGGGCCTGTTGTTCAGGAAAATCTTGGAGCAAAGGCTCCGGCAAGAACATATCAATATTTATTGCAAAATCCTTATGATGAAAATCTGATGGACTATTACCTGACTGCTCAATTGCAGGAAATTGACCTGTCGGGAAATATGACAAAAATTGGCACTCCGGCTATTTTCAGAAATATATCCTATTCGCCTGATGGCAATTATCTCATGGTGCAAACCATTCAAAAACCTTATTCTTATTTGGTGCCTGTTCAGTCGTTCGCGTTCAAAACAAGCGTTTTGGATAAGCAGGGAAATTTGGTGAAAGAATTATACAACACACCTTTAGGAGATAAAGTTCCCATTGCATTTGATTGGGTCGCAACCGGTCCCCGTTCTTTTGGATGGAGAAGCGATGCGCCTGCAACCATAGTTTGGGTGGAAGCGCAGGATAAAGGCAACCCTAATGAAAAAACCGAATTTCATGATGCTTTGTTTTCTTTAAAAGCTCCCTTCACTAGTGAGCCTCAAAAGTTTTTTTCCATCCCATCAAGATTTGGGGGAATAGACTGGGGCAATGAAAATTATGCGATCGTAACAGAAAGATGGAGAAAAGACAGGACCGCAAAGATGACCCTCATTAACCCGGAAACAGGTAAAATAATCAGGGAAATTTCTAATCGTTCGTCAGAAGACACTTATACTGATCCCGGTCGTTTTGTATTTGACGAAGGAGGTAAAAGAGGATTGCTTTTTGACAACAGCAAGAATCCCGTAGTTTTCACAATTGGCTCAGGAGCATCGCCGGAAGGAGACCGCCCTTTTATTTTAAAATGGGATTTATTGACCGGGAAACAGGATACGTTGTTTAAATCCAAAGCGCCGTATTATGAATCGCCGGTGCTTTTTAACAACAAAGGCGTTGTGTATTTCTCCCGGGAATCCAATGAGGAGGTTCCTAATATCTACGCTATGAACCTGAAAACCAGAAAGGCAACCGCCATAACTAAGTTTTCAAGTCCTTATCCGGGATTGGAAGGCGTCCAAAAAAGCCAGTTGTCCTATCCGCGCAAAGACGGAATAAAACTTACTGCTACCTTATATCTTCCTAAAGGCTATAAAAAGGAGGACGGCCCGCTGCCTGTTTTGGTTTGGGCTTATCCAAGGGAATTCAAAACGCTGGCGGCTGCCGGCCAGGTGAAAGGTTCTGCTTACCGTTTTACCCGTTTAGGATTGGGATCGCCTGTTTATTGGGTAACCCGCGGCTATGCTGTTTTGGATAATGCTGATATGCCGATCGTTGGAGAAGGAAAAATCGAACCTAATGACACCTTCATTGAGCAGATCCAGGATAATGCAACAGCATTGATTGATTATGTGGTGAATATGGGTGTTGCAGACAGGAAGCGCATCGCCGTGGGCGGCCATTCTTACGGCGCCTTCATGACTGCCAACCTCCTGGCCCACACCAATCTTTTTGCGGCAGGAATTGCCAGAAGCGGCGCCTACAACCGCACTTTGACCCCATTTGGTTTCCAGGGTGAAGCACGCACGTATTGGGAAGTGCCGGAGATTTACAATAAAATGTCACCCTTCAATTATGCTGATAAAATCAAAACACCCTTGCTAATGACGCATGGAATTGACGATGATAATTCCGGAACGTTTCCTATCCAAAGCGAACGTTTATACAGCGCTATAAAAGGACATGGTGGCACTGTTCGCCTGGTGATGCTTCCCAAGGAATTTCATGGTTACAGAAGCCGCGAATCGATATTACATACTTTTTGGGAACAGGATTCGTGGTTGGAAAAATATGTAAAGAACAGGAAATAAAATTTACCTGAAATTATAACAAAGAGCCCCTGGAATTTTTCCAGGGGTTTTGTTTTGAAGGCAAAAAGAAAGGAAGAATTTTTTTAGAAAAAAAGGGCAGGGAAAGATTTTTATCATGATCAAGACCCACAAAGGTTTCCGGCGAATCCTAATCCATTCAAAAAATAAATATTCAGAAAAAGTATAAAAAAAACGAAAATCGTTGATGGTTCGTATTGAAATTCTGTTATCTTTGCGCTCCCAATTACGAATAATGGATCGGTAGTTCAGTTGGTTAGAATGCCGCCCTGTCACGGCGGAGGTCGCGGGTTCGAGTCCCGTCCGGTCCGCAAATAGCTTCACTTAATAGTGAGGCTTTTTTGTTTTCAAGCTTTTTAAAATATCCGAAATTTCTTCTTCAAAATTGGTAGCTTTTTCCACACCGGCGAGCGGAGATCATTCACAAATAGCAGCGCAGCCGGTAGTGGATAAAGCGGGCCATTCGAAAAAGAAAATTATATTTGAAAACTCTAATTGCTGATGGTACTAAAAAAGGGGGAGCCTAAAAATTGATATAATCAGGACTAGAATCCATATTGAAATAATTAAACTATTTACTCCTGTATAAAAGGACATACCCTAAAGAAAAAAGCCGCTTCAGGAGTGCTAAGCGGCTTTTATTTCAATCATTAATTAATTTTAAAGTGGATTTTGAACAACAACTCCATTTGTATTGTTTATTTCCGTCTGAGGTATGAGAAATTGCCATCTTTTATCATTGGCTGGTACATCATACACAACGGTTAAAGAGACATTATGATTTGCTCCGTTTCTATCTAAAGCGCTGGTAGTTCTTTTTAAATCATAGAAACGGAAACCTTCACCCCATAATTCAACACGTCGTTGAATCATAATTTCATCAATCAAAGCCTGACCTGAATTGGTTGATAACACATAATTGGGATCTCTTTGTTTCGCTAAAGGTAATAAGGCCTGCCTTGCTTCAACGTCCTTTCCTCCCTGGCGAGCCAATGCTTCGGCTTCAATGAGATACATTTCTGCAACACGCATAATGGGTAAATCTCCATTACTTAAGGAGGTATTGGCCACCAGAAACTTTCGGGTCATATAGGGAAACCTCACTCCCAATGGGGGAACGGGAAAAGCGGTATTGGTACCGGTTGGATCCCAAAGTTGCCTTCTTATATCTGTTGCCGACATTAAATTGTACAATTTTAAATTGATCGCTTTTGGATTCAAACGATTAGTGCTGGAATTATAATTGGCGCCCATGTTAGCAAAGAATGAATAAAAAGCAGTACCCTGATCGTCCTGCTGCTTTATGCCCCACATCCATTCGGGATTTGTGTAATTATTAAAACCACTGAGATATTGTGCTGTGGTCATAAAATTAAATCCCTGCTTTGCTTCATTGGCCATTTGCGCTGCTGTCGCCCATTCCTGCTGTGCCAGGGCTATTCTTGCTTTGATACCTTTTGCAACTTTTACATTGATATGCGATGGGTTGGCCCGGGGGGCGGCAGTTGCTAAATTTCCTATCGCGTCATCAATGTCTTTATTTATTTGAGTATAAACTTCAGATACTTTAGAGCGGGGAGTGGCGCCGGCTGAGGGTTTTAAAACGATCGGAACACCTAACCCTTCATTGTTACCTCCTTTAACATAACGCTCACCAAATAATTGTACCATTTGAAAATAAGCCCATGCACGATACGCTAAAGCTTGCCCTTTTATTGTTTTTTTGTCCACCTCAGGGCCCACTGCTGCATCGATGTTTTCAATGATCATGTTTGCGTTGGAAACAAACGTGAAATAAAATAAATAGTGATAATAATTGATGTCGCTAGTTGCAGAACGATGGCTAATCCATTTATATTCAGAGATGAACCAGTTAAGTCCTGCAGCAGTCATTACCAAATCCTCGCCCAAAGCGTCCATGAAGATCATATTTGCGCTTTGGCCACCCAACGATTGAGTGCTATAATATTGACGATACAATAATCTGTGCATGCCATTTAGAGCTGCCCACGCGTTTTCAGTGGTTTTAAAGGCGTCGGCCTGTGATATAGATCCAGTCGGTACCGTTTCAAGGTAATCTTTTTTGCAGGAAGTTGCTAAAAAACACACACCAATTATTCCTAATAGTAGTTTCGATTTTATAATATTTTTCATGTTTCTAAATTTAAAATGTAACATTAAAACCAGCAGATATAATACGTACAGGAGGATAGCCTGCTGAATTCGTTCCTGAGAAATTCTGATTAACCAATGTGCCTTTTCTTTTACCAAAAAAAGCAAGGTTTTCACCACTTACAAAAAATTCTTGCATTTTTTGCTTTAATTTTAGAAAGTAAATTTCTATCCAGATTATACCCAAAACTTAGGCTATTAAAGTTGATATAATCCGCTTTTAACAACCATCTGTCAGAAGCACCAGCCAAATCAGCATTTACATTGTTTTCCATTCGCGGAACATCAGTAATATCTCCAGGATTTTTCCATGCTTTCAGAGCATCTTTGTGTAATGCGGTTCCATAAGTACCAGCATGCATCAAACCTGCATACCCATTATCATAGGCATAGCCGCCGATCTGATAAGTAATTAAAAAGCTCAAATCGAAATTTTTATAGCTGAAAGTGTTCTGTATGCCACCATATACGTCCGGAATGGAAGTTTTGTTAACATACACATAATCGGCATTTGTTATTTTCGTGGTAACAGTATCGAAAGCCCCTTTCCCATTATCAATGAGACGACTGTTTGTAGGATCCCATGTTTTAACGTGGGAATACAAGGCTGCGCCATCAGTAGGATCAACTCCGTAAAAATGGCGTAAATAGTAGTCATACATTGACTTTCCTTCCATCAATTTTTTCGTGCCATTAATGATTTCCTTTTGAGTATCCGGCATTTTTGTAACCTTGTTTTTAAAGGAGGTTGCATTCACAGACATTGTCCAATTGAAGTTCTTTAAGGTAACTACCTGACCAGTTAATTGGATTTCAACTCCCCTGTTAAACATGTTTCCGATGTTCGTGTAAACACTCAAAACGCCTCCAGTAGTTCCTCCATTTGAAAGGGGTTGACCAACGTCAAAAATTAGATGATCACTAATCCTGTTGAAATATTCTATAGTACCCGAAAGTCTGTTCTTTAGTACCGAGAAATCTAACCCGACATCCATGCTCTTTGAACCTTCCCAGGTTAACTCATAATTAGCCAGACTTGTCTGAACAAATCCTGGCTCGGCTGCATTATTATATCCCAATCCATATAATGGCATGTAAGGATAATAACCTATTCCGGCATCATTTCCTACACGTCCGTAGGATCCTCGTAACTTGATTTGATCTGCCCAACCTAGACCTTTAAAGAAAGATTCTTTGTCTAGTCGCCATGCCGCTCCAACTGACCAGAAATTATCCCATCGAACATCCTTATAGAATCGAGAGTTTCCGTCTCTCCTAAGCGAACCGCTTAAGAAATATTTACCTTGATAGTCATAGCTGATCCTTGAAAGATAACTTTCCAGTTTATATCTGTCAGTCCGGGAGGAAAGACTGGAAGTGGTTGTGAAATTTGAAAATTCAGTATTTCCATCTACAATCTGAGAGGTTCTGTAACCGTAAAGATAATTATATGTATAATCATAATTCTCATGACCTGCTAAAACATCCAGATTATGATCGCCAAATTTTCTATTATAAGAGGCTAATTGATTAAAAGTGTAGCTGGTAACCTTTGTTGCGGTACGTGTTGACCGGCCACCAGAACCAGCACCATCACCTACTATCTTATTTTCGTAGGTTTGACTTAATACATCCTGCACATCAATGCTAAGGTTACTTGTAAATTTCAGGTGTGGTGTGAAAATAATAGAACCATAGCCTCTTCCACTTAGATAAGTTCTTTTGTATTTATCCTCATTTAGAATGTTTTCATAAATGGCGTGACGACCACCATAGAGGGGACGGTTGCCAATTCCAGGCATACCACCGATATCAAATACTTTACTGCCGTTGGCATCTAAAATATAATCACCTGTAACCGGATTGTGTGCATAAACAGGATAAATTGGACCCATCGCCCTTGAAAATGAGAAAGGATTTACTATTCCTGTGCCATCATTCGTTGCACTGGTTCCAATATTGGTTCCTGAAATATTTAGACCTGTTTTAAACCATTTTACCGGTTGAGTATTGACTGCCAGGCGACCACTGAAGCGTTTGATATCAGATCTGGTTGCAAATCCCTTTTCATTGTTATAACCAAATGATCCAAAATAATCAGATTTATCGCTTCCTCCGTTGTAGGAAAGAAAGTAATCCTGAGTCAGGCCTGTTGTCAGGAAAGCTTTACGCCAATCCAGATCTTCAGCATATTTTAATTGAGCAGCAGGATTAAGCAAACCTGTAGGAAGCATAAGCTGGTCATTCGGAACATTGAATGGGTTATAACCGAGAATTTGGGTTATATCATCGTATGCTTTTCCATTATAAGTTTGTTTGCCTGCATTGGGTTGGCCCGCAGGTATTCTTGGCAATAATCCACTGGCAATTTCATTAGCCACAGAAAGGGAAACATTGTTGGGTGCTGCTGCATTTACCAGGTTGTTGCGATAAGATTGCCACATTAAAGGATAGTATTCAGCTGCCGAAATACGGTCATATTCAGGCATTCCGGGACCCGTAACGCCTTTCGTTACTTTTAATGAAAGCTGCTCTTTATTTTTTTGCCCCTTTTTGGTTGTAATCATAATTACTCCATTTCCACCTCTTGAACCAAATAATGCGGTTGTCGATGCATCTTTCAGGGTAGAAATTGATTCTACTTCATCCGGATTAATGTTAGCTAAGCCACCATCATAAACAGATCCATCAACAACTATGAGTGGTGCACTTTCAGCATTAATAGAACCAAACCCTCTCAACCTGATGCCAGGGCCCGAACCAGGTGCTCCACTTGCTGTTGTAGTTTGGATACCAGGAGCCGAACCTACTAAAGCGTTTGTTACATTGGTTATCGGCCTTTTACCTATCTCTTTTGCATTAATTTGTGCAGAAGAACCAGTAAAGTCGCTTTTTTTGCTGTGCCATAAGCAACAACGATAACTTCATCAAGGTTGTCATTTACTACTTTCAGGCTCATGTCAATTACAGATCTGTTATTAACCGCCACTTCTTTAGAGGTCATCCCTGAAGCAGAAAATACAAGATAAGAATTTGCAGAGGCGCTGATGGAATAAACACCAAAATCATTGGTTGCAGTACCCTTATTTGTACCTTTTACCAATACTGAGGCTTTGACGATAGGATTACCGTTTTCATCGGTAACCTTTCCCGTTACAGTTTTAGTTTGTGCAAAAACTATGTGAAACAGACATAGTTGGCTTAGGAGAAGAATTCTAATTTTTTTTCTCATTAGTTTTTAATTTAAGTAAATTGAGGAAAATAGAAAAATGACTTTTCTATTATCAAATATAATAAATTTTAACAAAAGTTAACATTGCTTTATTTAAAAAATTTGGTATCTCAATATTTTAATGATTTTAATTAAAAAATGTTGTGTTTTAAAAAATCATCGTATACCGAAATCTTTTAAGGTCATTTTTTCAGACTCTTTTCACCAGGTTGTATTTCTGTTTGCAATTTCCTTTAGTAGGAGGTGGGCCGTTGTTCTTCTTACGATTTAAAAAATTTTCCCCACAGTAGGTAGGGGGAATAAAAAAGCCTCACTATTTAGTGAGGCTTTTTGCGGACCGGACGGGACTCGAACCCGCGACCTCCGCCGTGACAGGGCGGCATTCTAACCAACTGAACTACCGATCCTTTTTTTGTAATTCGGAGCGCAAAGATAACAGAATTTCAATACGAACCATCATTCATTTTGCTTTTTTTTCGTCTTTTTCTACATATTTATTTTTTAAATGAAAAGTCTTTTCCTCAAAGCCTTTCCCTGTCTTGATTTGAGAAAAAAATTGTGCTTCATCTTTTGCTTTGAAAAAAAGATACCCTGCATCTGCTGAATTTTCTGCCAGTGTTAAAAAATAGATTTTCGCGAAAATTGCAACGCCAACAATCAACAGAAATTGTTCAAAAAAAGTTCGTTTGCTGCTTTTTTTCTGAAGGGAAAAGGCAGAAGGCCAACGGGCAGCAGAAATTGTTCAAAAAGGTTCGTTTGCTGCTTACTTGCTGAAGGGAGAAGCGAGTCAGTAACTAGCCCAATTGTTCAAAAAAAAGTGCGTTTGCTGTTTTTTTACTGAAGCGAGACTGAATCTGAAACCGGAAGGCAACGCGAGGAAAGGTTGCGTTATTTGCTGGCAGGAGGATCTATCGATGAGTGGCTGCCGGATGTGGGCAAGTATCCTTTTCCGCCTTGCAATGTTGTAGCTGCAAAAATGCTTTCGTGGAAAAGATACAGCCCGACAGCCAGAACTGTCGATCAGCAATGATCTTTAGCCGACAGCCCCAAACTGCATTTTTTCTTTTTCTTGTTTTCTTTTTTTTATAGTTATAAAAAATCTTCGAAAAAGTCCGTTTGCTCGTGAGAATAAATTGGTCAGATGGAAGCTCTCGGCCCAAAGCGCCTAAACGGCCTAGGAAAAAAAGAAAAACCTTATAAAAAGTCCGTTTGCTGAATTATGGTAACGTTTGGTGATCTAAAAGTGCGAAGAACCCAGCAAATTATTTTCTTTCATGTATCTTAAAATATCGGCGGGGAAAAGATATTTTGATTCCTTCATTTTTAAATAGTGTTTGTTGGCGTTGGATTTGTTCAAAACAAAATCGGCCCAATGATATAATCCCCATCCGAGGCCATGGTCGATGGTTTCTTTATCCGCCTGCTTTTCGATTTTCGTGCGATGTTTTACAAAAAGGTAGCCTAATCCCCACCAGGCCATTTCGAGGAAGCTGCGCTTTTTAAAATCGAGTATGTGGGCCAGTTCATGTCCAATCAGGGCGACCTGGCCGTCTGCGGGTGCCTGGCTTAAAAGCATGCCTGTCCTTAAAATATCATTGTTGATGATGATGATGTACTGCTTGTTTACTTTTTTGAAGATGGAGCCAAAAGTTACAGTGGTGCGAGCGGTACTGTTGATGCTTGCAAATTTGAAATTTATTTTTTCATCCGCAAGTTCGGGAAAATAGGAAAGCGCCAGTAGGGAGACCTTTTCATATTCCTTGAGGAAATTCTTGTTTTCATCATAAATGGCTTTGAGGGAATCGATATTTTGCATTAAACTACTTGCAGAATCGCTTTGAGCGGCTAGGTTTAGCTTGAAGCTGCAAAAAATAAGTATCAAAAAATATTTCAGCAATTGCTTTGGAAATGTTTATGCCACAGTAATTAATTTATGAAAATAACTCTTTTCAATTGAATAACGTTGCTCTTCCTCCGTATTAAATATTCCAAAAACGGTGCTTCCCGTTCCGGACATGGAGGCAAACAATGCGCCTTGCCGGTATAGATCTTCCTTGATTTTTTTTATCTCCGGATATTTCGCAAAAACGATGTTTTCAAAATCATTTTGCAATTCATTTTTCCAGGAAGCAATCGGTTGGTGAATGATCTCTTTAATGCTTTTTTCAGGAACTACGGCAGTCACCTCCCTGAAAATCTCTTTGGTATTGATATGGATTCCGGGGTTGATGATTAAGATTGTAAAGCCGGAAAGCGGAACGTTGATTGGTTCCAGTACTTCGCCTCTTCCAGAGGCAAAGGAGGGCTGGTTCAACAAGAAGAACGGGCAATCGCTGCCAAGCTCCAGTGCATATGCGAAAAGTTTTTCCTCGGGAATATTCAATCTGTATTTTTGGTTGAGCAGCGTTAAGGTGAAGGCCGCATCTGAGGAGCCGCCGCCCAACCCTGCACCCGCTGGAATTCCTTTGTGCAGGTGCATTTTTACCTGTGGCAATCCGGGGAAATCTTTTTTGAGCAGGTGGAAGGCTTTAGCGCATAAATTATTTTCTACTCTTCCCGTAAAAATTCCTGTTGTGTTAAACTGGCTGCTGTCTTCTTCGGAAGTAATAATTTCCAAAACGTCGTTCAGGGGTATTGGAAAAAAAACAGTCTCGATGTTGTGAAATCCATCCTCCCGCTTTTTGACAACGTTTAGCCCGAGGTTTATTTTGCAATTAGGAAAGGTAACCATGAGGAATGCAGATAAGGAAATTTGGTGTAAAAAGGAAAAGGGGTTTAACTGCTTTTCCTGCTTTTTATTTCATCCCTGATGGAGGCCGCTTTTATGTAATCTTCATGCTCAAGCACTTCTTTCAATAAGCCCTCCAATTCAGGAACAGATAATTTATGAAGGTCTTCGCTTCCGGTTTCTGTATGGGAAACGACTACTTTTTTCTTTTTATCATCTTCTTCCATCAGAATTCCGGCGCTGTCCAATATATTATCATAGGTGAAAATTGGGCAGCCAAAGCGAACGGCTAACGCAACAGCATCAGATGTCCTGGAATCGATTTCAACCGTATCTTTTTCTGTTGAGCAAATCAGCTTGGAATAAAAAATTCCTTCCTGGAGGTCATTAATAATGATTTCATGAAGGTCGACGTTAAAAGCCATCATGAAATTTTTCATGAGATCGTGGGTTAGCGGGCGGCTGGGTTGCATGCGTTCAAGGGCAACGGCGATCGCCTGAGCTTCAAAGCCTCCAATAACTATGGGCAAACGGCGCAAACCGTTCACTTCACCCAACACCACCGCATAGGAATGGGTTTGGGTAATACTATGAGAAAGGGCAACAATTTCCAGTTCTATTTTCTTCATACTGCGCCGTTTTTATTTACTTGGCCTTAGCAAATATATTAAATTTAGAGCCTTTTCTAATTCTCAGTTCTTAATTCAACTCTCAACTCCCTTCAATTTTTTTACCGCTTCTGTAATTTTTGGCACCACTTCAAAAGCATCTCCTACGATTCCATAATCTGCGGCTTTAAAAAACGGCGCTTCAGGATCCTTATTAATAACCACAATGGTCTTGCTCCTGTTAACGCCTGCTAAATGCTGAATCGCTCCTGAAATGCCGATTGCGATATAAAGGTTTGGAGCAATGGCCAACCCGGTTTGGCCAACATGTTCATGATGCGGTCGCCAGTCGCTGTCGCTTACGGGGCGGCTGCAAGCTGTTGCGGCACCCAAAGCTTTCGCAAGATCAGTAACAAGCGACCAGTTCTCTGGACCTTTTAAACCACGGCCGCCGCTGACAACAATTTCAGCTTCGGCTAAAGGCACTTCGCCGACAACTTTGTTTACCTCTTTCACTTTAACCCTTGATTGCGGAATTTCAACTGATAATTCAGAAACTTCCGCGGTTCCTTCGCCTTCTGTCGCTTTGTAAGCGTTTGCGTTGAGCGAAATTATTTTTATATCTGTATTGATGGAAACATTTGCAAAAGCTTTTCCGCTGAAAACATTTTTTTTGACAACAAATCCATTGGAAGTGTCGGGCAGGGCGATCGCACCCGAAACAAGTCCCGCTTTAAGCCTTACGGATAATCTGGGAGCAACTGCTTTTCCATTAAAGTTGTTGGAAAAAACAATCACTTTCGCATCTGTTTTTTTAACTGCCTCTGCGATGATATGGGTATAGGCTTCATCGTCAAAATTATTCAGCGAATCATTAGTTACGGCATGAATTTTTTTCAAGCCAAATTTGCCCAGGGCAGCCAGGTCATCTTTTACCGTTCCCAATAAAATTCCTTCTGCTGAAGTGCCAAGGTTTTGGGCAAGTTTTGCTCCATAAGAAGCCGCTTCAAAAGAACTCTTTTTTATATGCCCATCTGATTGATCGAGAAAAATTAATACCATTATCTTAAAATTAAAAAATTATTATTTATGAATATGCTCTAAACTCTTCTAAACTCTTCTAAATCCTCTAAAACACCTTTGCTTCCTCATGCAGCAATCTAACAAGCTCTTCAGGCTGATCGGCGGGAATTAATTTTACTCCTGCTTTTGCCGGCGGCAAATCAAAAGATTGAATGGAAGTAAGCGTATCTGCGCTTACAGGTTCTACCACTTTCAAAGGCTTTGTTCTTGAGGCCATGATGCCACGCATATTGGGAATGCGCTGTTCAGCCATTCCTTTCTGGCAGCTTACTACCAATGGCAGATTCACTTCATCAACTTCTTCGCCTCCTTCAATTTCACGGTTCACGGTAGCGGTTGTTCCCTCAAGAGAAAATTTCGTTGCAAGAGAAATATAGGGCATGCCCAGCATTTCGGCCAGCATTCCACCGATGGAAGATCCATTATAATCTATGGTTTCTTTTCCTGTAAAAATAAGGTCGTAATTATTCTGTTTGGCGATCTCCGCAATTTGAGCGGCGATATAATAACCATCCTGGCTATCTGAGTTCACGCGAAAACCTTCATCACCACCGAGGGCGAACGCTTTCCTGATTATGGGATCAGAATCTGCGCCGCCAACATTTATCAAATGCAGTACCGTCGCAGGATCGGCTTCTTTTAATTCGATGGCCCTGATCAGTGCGTACCATTCGTCGTAAGGATTTAAAATGTATTGAACCCCGGCCTCGGCAAATTTCGTATTGTTATCTGTGAAAGCTATTTTTGCGGTAGTGTCGGGAGTTTTACTGATGCAAACCAATATCTTCATTATGAGTCTTTTTTTGGAGGTGCGAAGATACTAAGGAAAGAAAAAGTAAAAAATTATTTGAATGGATAGAATCAGCAAGCTTTTGGATTACATGAAAACCTCGGGCAAAGATAGTTTTCTGCAACATGCCCTGGCGCTGGAATATATAAAAGCCGGCAATGATGAGGAAGCAAGAAAATTGTTTAATGAGATTTTAAAAAGGGAACCTACTTATATTGGCTCTTATTATCATTTGGGAAAATTGCTCGAAAGAATTGGCGATCCTCAAAAGGCGATCAGGGTTTACGTCCGCGGAATGGAAGTTGCCGAAACAGCAAATGATCATCATTCTTATACAGAATTGAGAGCCGCCTTCGAGGATCTTGAGGATGAATTGGAAGGGTAGTGCCGAATGGAATACTGTATCGAAGGAAAATAAAAAAGTCCTGAATATTTAAACAATCAAATGTCATTATTAAAAGAATTCATACAATATATCCGGGAACAAAATCTATTTCAGAAAAATGATTTTTTATTGCTCGCAGTTAGTGGTGGCGCTGATTCGGTGGTGTTATGCGAATTATGTTTCCAGGCCGGATTTCAGTTTAAAATAGCTCATTGCAATTTCCAACTCAGGGGAGAGGAGAGCGCCCATGATGAAAAATTTGTGCGTCAGCTGGGAGAAAAATATGGGGCAAAAGTTTTTGTAAAAAAATTTGATACGAATCATTACGCCCAACAGAATAAAGTTTCCATCCAGGTGGCCGCGAGGGAACTGAGGTATGAGTGGTTTGATGAATTGATGAATGATGAGGACCGGCGACAAACCCCAGACAACCTGCAATCAACATTTCTTCTTACTGGCCATCATGCGAACGATAATATTGAAACGCTATTGATGAATTTCTTCAAAGGTACGGGCATCAGGGGCTTGCTGGGGATTTTGCCAAAGCAGGGAAAAATAATCCGGCCATTATTATTTGCAAAAAGGGAAGAGATCTTATTATTTATAAAAGAAAATAAACTGGAATTTGCAGAAGATTCTTCTAATAGCTCCGATAAATACACACGTAATTATTTTAGGCGTCATCTGATTCCTTCTATTGAAAAAGTTTTTCCGCAGGTAGAACAAAATTTGTTGAAAAACCTGGAAAGATTTTCTGAAATAGAAATGCTATATCGGCAATCCATTGAACTGCATAAGAAAAAATTATTGGAGCAAAACGGAAATGAAATCCATATTCCGGTTCTAAAATTGCTGAAAACCGAACCATTAAAAACTATTATTTACGAGATCATAAAAGATTTTGGATTTACGGCGCATCAGACGGAGGACGTTGTTAACTTGTTGAAAAGCGAAAGCGGTAAATACGTTTCTTCAGCAACGCATAAAGTTATTAAAAACCGCAACTGGCTTATCATTGCCCCGGTTAATGCTTTGGAAGCAATGCATATTTTAATTGATCAAAGGGATAGAGAAATTGAATTTGAGCAAGGAAAATTAAAACTGAAATTCCATCAAAATACATCTCCAAAAATTTCCTCTTCTCAAAATGCGGCAATGATCGACGCCAGCGATCTCGCCTTTCCCCTTTTATTGCGCAAATGGAAACCGGGTGATTATTTCTATCCGCTTGGAATGCAGATAACTCCTGGCCGTCCTGGTAAAAAGAAACTGAGCAAGTTTTTTATTGATCAAAAATTGTCCATTGCTGAAAAAGAAAAAATCTGGGTTATCGAAAGCGACAAAAAAATTATCTGGATCATTGGAAAAAGAATCGACGACCGCTTTAAGATCACAAACAGGACAAAAACTTTTCTTGAGTTGAATTTTCTGGAAAAGCAGTAATTATTTATTTTCTTTCATCAATTCCAATGCTTTTTTTACCATTTCATCATAGGTGTTGTTGATTTCATAAAACCCTTCAGTGCGCCAAATTTGCCTTGCTGTCAGCACTTTAATCTGCCGGGTAAGATGCGCTTTTTCAACAGTGCTGTTTAAATTAATATCGATTGAATCTTTCTGTGCATATTTCCTGAAATGTTCAAGAGAGGCAGGGGTTACTTCATATTTCTGCCCAAATATTTCCGGCGAACCAAAGGAAGTGAAAAGCTGTTCATTATGCAGGTAATTCAGATAAACAAAACGGTTTAGGACGCCTGAAATCAGCGCTCTCATAATTTCTTTATCGAAAGCAGTTGTGTCGTATCCAACAAAAACATCAGGAGTTATTCCGCCCCCGCCATAAAGGGTTTTGCCCTCTTTTGTCGTGAATTCTTTTTCGTTGGTGTGTTTGATGGAATCCGCGGAATTCATTTCACCGTTTTTGAACCTGTTGATCAGATCTTTGCTGTAATCAGCGTTTCCTTTTGAATAGGATTTTTGAATGCTTCTGCCGAGCGGGGTGTAATATCTGGCTACCGTGAGGCGCAAACCCGAACCATCGCTTAACTCGTATTGTTCCTGAACCAAACCTTTGCCAAATGTGCGTCTTCCCACAATGGTAGCACGATCCCAATCCTGCAAAGCGCCGATAAGCACTTCGCTCGCCGAAGCGGTTCCTTCATTGGCAAGAACCACTAATTTTCCGGTTTCAAAAATGCCTTCCTTGTCACAGCGATATTCTTTTTTTGCGGAATGAGCTCCTTCAGTGTAGGTGATTAATTTGTCGCCGCTTAAAAATTCATCAGCGATGTGTGTGGCCTCGGTTAAGATGCCCCCACCATTGTCGCGCAGATCCAGGATCAGGCTTTTCATTCCGGTTTTTTGCAGTTTTATCATCGCCTGCATGAATTCTTTATACGTTGTCTCAGAAAATTTATTCAACCTGATAAAGCCTACTGTGTCGGAGATCATGTAGGCAGCATCTAAACTGTAAAGGGGAATCGGTCCGCGCGTGATGGTGACATTTATTTGCTGTCCTTTTCTCAGCACGAGCACATTCACTTTGCTGCCACCGCTTCCACGAAGTAACTTTTTAAGCTTGTCGGCATTGAGACTGCTTCCTGTAATCACTGAATCATTCACTTTCAAAAACTGGTCCCCTAACTTCAATCCTGCTTTGTCAGAAGGGCCGTTTGGCAAAACGTTTACAACATTTGTTGTGTCGTTAATGATATTAAATTCAACGCCTATTCCAAAAAAAACTCCCTGCAAATCTTCATTCACTTCTTTCAATTGCTGGGCTGGCAAATAAACCGTGTGCGGATCAAGTTTTGACAGGATCGCCTGAATGGCCAATGTTCCAAGAGAATCAACGTTTTCATTGTCTACATATTTTTTATTGATGAGGTCAAGAACTTCTTGTACAGGTTTTTGTTTTTCAAGAAAAAAAACGCCCCTGTTGGGCATGTTTCCTTTAATTCTATAACCGATGAACATTCCAGCCACCATGCAGGCACTCAGGATTAAAGGAAGCCAAACCTGTAATTTTTTATTGCGCATATTCTTCTTTGGTCTATTTTTATTTTTTTTTGAGAAGTGCAAATTTCATTAATAAACATGATAAAACGATGCCAACAATAAAATTGATTGCTGATAGTGGATCCACCAAAACTGAGTGGTGCCTTTTAAAAAATAATAAACCTTTCATATTTACTTCGCAGGGAATGAGTCCTTATTTTGTGAATAAGGAAGGCATGGAAAAAATAATGGCGGAAGAAGTAATTCCATTGCTGAAAAAAAATGTTCCTGAGGAAGTTTCGTTTTATGGAACCGGATGTAAAAATCCAGCAAATATTAAATGGGTGAAGCAGGTTTTTCAGCAATTTTTCCCGGTGCTTCCATAACCGTTGACAATGATCTTTCCGGAGCGGCCAAAGCCCTCTGCGGGAACGAAAAAGGAATAGCCTGCATTCTTGGAACCGGATCAAACTCCTGTTATTATAATGGAAGCAGGATTTCCAAAAACAGCCCCGGGCTTGGTTTTATTTTAGGCGATGAAGGAAGCGGGGCTTACCTCGGCAAAAAGGTGATCCAGCATTTTTTATATAACATTTTTGATGATGACTTGCGCTCCAGGTTTGATGCCAAGTTTGTTACCACAGATGCTGAAATCCTTGATGCGGTTTACAAAAAACCTTTGCCCAACCGCTATCTCGCTTCATTTGCTATTTTCCTTGCGGAAAACCGGAACCATTACATGATTGAAAATATTATTGAAGATGGATTAAACGATTTCTTTTATACTCATATCATCCGGTATCGGGAAAGCGCACGTTTGCCTGTACATTTTACAGGAGGCATCGCTTATGGCTTCCGGGAAGTAGTAGAAAATCTTTGCACCGGTTATGGGTTGCAGTGCGGCAATATTTTCAAAAGTCCAATGGAGGGGTTAATTAAATATCATAGTTCTTGATGCCATTTCCAGTATGCGGAAATGGGACAGAATCGAGGTAGGCGATCACCGTTATGAAGCAACGCATGAGGTGTGGGAAATGCGGATTTTCTATAATAATGTCAGCCTTTCAGGCTTGGAAATACAGGGTCTGTTTTATAACAGCCTTTGAGATTTTAAAAACGCAAACCAAGAAGGGATGATATTATGTAATAATGTCAGCCTTTCAGGCTTGAAAATACCGGGCCTGTTCTATATCCCTTCGGGATTTTATTTTTCATTGTTTTTTTTCTATAATAATGTCAGCCTTTCAGGCTTAATATACAGGGCCTGTTTTATAACAGCGAGGTTTAAAAACACAATCCCGAAGGGATGATATTATTATACGATAGATGTGCAGTTCTATAATAATGTCAGCCTTTCAGGCTTGAAAATACAAGGCCTGTTTTATAACAGCGAGGTTTAAAACGTAATCCCGAAGGGATGATATTATTATAGGATAGATGTGCAGTTCTCATTAAATGAGAAAATGAAAAAGGATCGTTGTGTTGAAAAATTTTCCAGCAAACGGACTTTTTTCAAAAATTTATTCTTATCCGGGTTTATTCCATGATCTGTTCAATATGCGTCAAACGGCCATCTTTGGTCATGCCTTCAATCACGACTTTAAATGATTTGGTTACATCATTGTTATAAAAGGATAGCACGGTTTTACTTTTTCCAGGCGACGTCAGGATTTGCAGGATTCCAATAGAGGGTGGTGCGCAAATCCTGCTTTTCGTTCTCGGGCTTGAAGGTTCCATAATCAGGAGAATAAAATTGGCGGATGGCAGTATATCCACTTGCCATGATTATTAGATAAACCTTTTCCAGGTTGAGGTTTCACGTCATTTCCCTTGCGCGTATATATCGCAATTGCTCCACCGCGCCCCCGCCAACTGCGCCCATAAAAGGTGGCCGCAGCACTTTGATATAGGCAACGTCAGAAACAGGAATGGAGGAAACCATGTCGGCATCGGTTTGTATTTCATCCACAAATAATTCCGGAGAGCCGCCACGCCAGGATAGCGTAGGCGGATTGCTGCTTGTATTGATTTGCAAGCCTGCAACTTTTCCCTGCAGGTAATTGAAGATACTGAAAGAGGAAACAGCGAATGGATCGGTTAGTAAATCAAATTGAACTGAATTGCCACCAGTGAATAATCCGGACGTATATTTCTCATCCATCAACTCCAGGGGCGATTTTGTTTTACTTTTAATTGTGACGGTTTCCAGCACTTTCCCATTAAATAGTTTTAACTCCTGCGCCGTTGCATCGGCAAGCTGCAAATGCCTGAAATTTCCGGAAGTATCTGAATTATAATTGTAAAAAGCTCCGGAGGCTTTCGTATTGTAGCGTAGGGGTGGTAGCTTGCCCTGCATGAACTCTACAGAAACATCGCCCAGTCCTTTAGTTTTCGGGAATCTGATAATAGATGCGTGCTGTATCAAAAAGAATCAGGGATGGATCTTAAAAGCTTCCATCACCATTTATGGGAACCATGAAAATCTGGTTTTTGACTTCTTTTCTGACTAACAAGCAAAACAATATAGCCAGCTCCTCGCAATTGAGCAGGTGTGCCTCCATAGATCTTTCCCGAAATGGAAAGATAAGAGGTGTCTCTTGGATAATCATATTTTCGGAAATATCACCTTTGACAACTGTTCCCAGTTAAATCTGCGCCATCCATTGGTCAGCATGACAAGATCGAGTTGCGTGCTGATGGAATCGCTATTGTTTATGAAATAATGCGAAGGATTATTGACTCTTCCTTTCAGTTCTCCGTTAAGTAAAAGATGGGAAATTATATTGTCACTGCTGTCGAATCAATGTCTACATCCGTTACTGCAACAGACAAATTGGAAGTGAGGCTGTCCGGAACAGAAATTTCAATTTCATTTCTAGCTCGTTTATTGAGTCCCCAATGCTGCACTGTGATTTCAGGTTGAAAAAGATATTCTTCATTGTTAATATAGGTGATGCGTTCGGCAAGTGGGATTCCATTTATCATCGAAAGACTGTAATGGTCAAAATGCCACTTGGCAAATCTTGTGTAGGAATAATTCCTTGTGTAGTTCCTTCTTTTAACTCTCTGGAGATCTTAAAAACCGATTGCTGATACATGGTACCAACAAGGTGGAGGATAGATAAGCTTATTATCAGATCGGGTGCAGTGCTTATTGAAAAAGATACGCTTGGTTCCTGTTACGCCACCTGCAGGGAAACCCCGTGGCAATTACTGAAGGCAATGGTGTTACTTTTTCTGCGCCTTTTTCATCCTTCCATTTTGCTGAAAAGCTTTCCCCGGCACCCGGATTCAAATAAAAATATCCCATACCATCGTGAAGAACCTCAGGCTGTCAAGGGTTTTTCCGTTATTGTTTTGAATAATCCCTTTTATTTTTACAGGCCTGCCGAATTGATCGTTAGCCTTGAAAGCGATTTTATTATTCACACCTTCAATGAAATCGCCGCCCTCAGGGAAAAAAGTAATTTCCGGTACAATGGTAGTTTTTGACACTGTTCGACGACTTTGGAAAGTGATGCGGATATCTTTGTTATACAAAAAAACGGAATCAAAATTGAGCATCCATTTCGTGTAGGCTTTTACGTGAACGAATTGGCTGGAATAAGGTAGCGGGAATATCAAATTGACCAAAGAAGTACCTTTAAGGATGGGAGCGACGCTTCGGGAAAGCAGTGTTCCTTTGTCATCGGTGAAGTCAATATATATCGATTTGCTTTCATCTGCCGGGAAAATCGCTTTCATGAGGTAGGCCTTGAACCAGATGGTTTCACCAGGCGCATAAACACTTTTATCGTAATGCAAATACACGCGTTCCTGTCCGAAATTAGTTGCAAGTTTTGAAATATTTGAATCAATATTTTGAGCGCATGCGCATAAAATTGAAAAAAAGGAAATAAAAACGGCCAGGAAAGTTTTTTTCATTGCAGAAGTTTATATGAAAATAAGCGGTGTAATTTAAGTTAAGTATAGAATCAACCAAAGAGATATTTTTTATTTAACACATAAGATGAAAGTCATTGTTTTTCAGCAAACGGACCTTTTTTTACAATTTATTGTTTCAGGCGGCATTAAGCTATTTGAAGTGTTAAATTATTGTCAAAAAGCTATTTTTTACCCAACGAAAACTCTTTTTATTCGTCTTAGAATCAATGGTTTAAAAGAAAAGAACCGCCAAAACAGTTTAAAAAATATGCACTGAAAATAATCATTGATCTGCAGTTTTATATAAGACGAAGGTTATTGGCGAAATTGAAAAAATAAATAAATACACAGATGAAAAATTTAATGAAAATGTGCATCCTTACCGGCCTCCTCACTGGAGTTTGCACTATTGCTAAAGCGCAAAGAAGTTATCAGGGAAGCCCCCAGCAGCATAGGGAATCCCGGGTTGCTCAACATGCTGAAAGATCAACGAGCTTTAGCGGAAGAAGCATGCCGGTAAGAAGTTTTCCAAACAGTTCTTCAGGGTTATCACAAAGAAATAATAGTGTTTCTGTTCAAAGATATTCCAGGCCTTCAGCCATTTATTCGAATAATAGGTATGTGGGACCGAATTACCGATATAATAATTATCACTCATCTAATATCTTTCACGCCACTTATTACCGTCGTCCCGTTTTCATGTATGGACCGCGATATACAGTGATACCCAGAAACAGCATTTCGATATACTTTGGCGGTATTCCTTATTATTATAATCGCGGATATTTTTACGGATACTATGGTGGCTACTATCAACCCTTGTTTCCTCCATTCGGCCTGCGGATAGCTATTCTTCCTTTTGGTTATACCAGGATTTTCATCGGTCCCGACCCTTACTATTATTACAACGGTATATATTATCGGCAATATGACAACAGCTATGAAGTAGTTGACGCGCCAATGGGTGCAACTGTGTACTCTCTGCCAGCAGGAGCGAAAAAAGTGATCCTTAACGGGGAAACATTATACGAATTGAACGGTACTTATTACAAAGCAGACCGCGATTCAAAGGGTAATGAAGTTTTTACAGTTGTCGGCAAGAACGGAGAAGTGAATAATTCAGGAGGAGAACCTGAAAATCCCCTACAGGGATCTTCTTTGCAAATTGGAGATGTCATCAGCCAATTGCCTTCCGGTTCGCACATTGTCACCATTAACGGAGAAAAAATGTATGTCACTCCCGATGAAACTTATTTGAAAGAGGAAACACAGAACGGGGCAGTTGAATACAGGGTTGTTGGGAAGTGATTCAGCTTCGTTCCTGGGCTATGATGTTAACAGATTACGCCCCTTCGGTACGCGTTGTGTCAGTTACCCCGGTCATGCACCGCAATGCTTAAATAAAAAAGCTTCCCATGTCACGGGAAGCTTTCTAGTTTAATAAAGAAATTCAAATTATCCATTTAAGGTTTCATCACTGCTTTCAGCTTGTTTTCCAAGATCAAATTTCCTATAGGCCCTTGCAAACAACAAGGGAAAAATCCATACAGAAAAAAACATCGCGCATAGTACGCCACCGATGATTACACGGGCCAGTGGTTTTGAGCTTTCTGATCCAATGCCATTAGAAATAGCGGCTGGAAAAAGTCCTATCGCATCCATGAAAGCCGTCATCATAACAGGCCGCACCCTTGAATGAACCCCGGCTCTTACTGCGCTTAAAACGGTCGGATGACGGCCATTTTTCGTCAGTTCCAGATTGTGCTTTATTTCAGTCATTATTAAAACGCCAAAGAGGATGCAAATGCCGAACAGAGCGATAAAGCCAATACCGGCGGAGATGCTGAAATTTGTTCCGGTAATAAATAGTGCAGCTATGCCGCCGACAATCGCGAAAGGCACATTGAGAAAAACAAGTCCCGCGTCTTTGAAATTTCCAAACATCAGGAAAAGCAAAATGAAAATAAGGAGTAGGCTGATAGGCACCACCTGCTGCAACCTTCTGGTAGCGCGTTGTTCATTTTCAAAATCTCCCTGCCAGACCATGGAATATCCGTTCTTTAATTTTACGTTGTGCTTCATCTTTTGCTGCGCTTCCTTTATCGCGCTACCCATATCGCGATCCCTTACTGAAAATTTAACCGCCGAATACCTTTCATTGTCATCGCGGAAAATCAGACAGGGACCGGTTTTGTAGGTGATAGTCGCAATTTCTTTTACCGGAACTTTGGAGCCGCTCATTGTAGGAACCATCAAGTTGCCAATATCGGAGGCCGACTTCCTGAATTCCTCCGGAATGCGGAGGCGGATATCGAATTTTTTGATTCCTTCATATAATTGCGTAGCAGCTTTTCCACCGATTGCCATTTCAATAACCGCGTTGGCATCTGCGGTCGCCACTCCATAAAGCGCCATCTTTTGTTGATCGAGGTCGATGTCGAGTTCTGGCTGCCCGAGGTTTTTAATTATTCCCAGATCGGTGATCCCCCGCACCTGGCTGAGAACATTGTAAACCTCATTGGCTTTGTCTTCCATATAGTTGAGAGAATCTCCGAAAATTTTCACGCAAATAGCACCTTTCACTCCCGAAACGGCTTCTTCAATATTATCCGAAATCGGTTGGGAGAAATTGAGGTCGGCGCCCGGAATTACGGATAATTTAGCATTCATTTGCTTTATCAGCGCCTCTTTGGATATGCGGGGCTTCCAACTTTTTTCAGGATATAGGATCACATCGAATTCGTTATTGTAAAATCCGGTAACATCCGTTCCGTCATCAGGCCGTCCAGTTTGTGAAACAATGTTTTTTACCTGTGGAAAAGCGATCATTTTCTCCCGAACCTGCCTGGATACCTCAACTGATTTATCAAGCGAAACACTGTAAGGCAATTGGACTCTCAGCCAAATTGATCCTTCATCGAGTTCAGGCAAAAATTCCGTACCCAGGAATTTGAAGGAGTACAAGCCAACTACAATAATCATCATAGAAGAGATAATGGCGGCGTTTTTATGCTTAACGCTGAAATCAAACCCTTTGAGCATGAAGGAAGAAAGCCAATGTACAACCGGGTTGTGTTTCTCCCGCACGTTTTTTCTCAATAGCATGCTGATCAACACGGGAACGAGTGTCAAGGTTAGAATTAAACCGCCCAGCAGTGCAAATCCCAGTGTATAGGCAAGCGGGGAAAACAACTTTCCTTCTACCTTTTGGAAGGCGAAAATGGGTACGAGGGCGGCGATGATGATGAGTTTTGCGAAGAAAATCGCTTTTCCTAATCGGGCCCCACTGGTTTTAATTAATCCGAGCTTTGCCAGCTTATTGAATCGATCCATGCCAACACCTTTCGCCCTTTGATCGAGAATTACAAATATTCCTTCTACCATTACGACTGATCCGTCAATAATGATCCCGAAATCGATAGCGCCAAGGGATAAAAGATTTGCCGACATGCCCATCAGTCGCAGGCAAATCAGAGCGAAAAGCAGCGATAATGGAATTACAATGGAAACGATCAGCGTTGTGCGCCAATTGAACATGAACAAAGAGACAATCAGCGTTACCAGTAAAATTCCTTCAACCAGGTTATGCAAAACCGTTCCAGTGGCATAAGTTATTAGATCCTCGCGGTTGTAATAGGGAACAATCTTCGTGTCATCGGGCAAAATATCGTTATTTACTTTGTCGATTTTCGCCTTAAGCGAACTGATCACCTCGCTGGGATTTTCCCCTTTACGCATCAGTACAATCGCCTCAACGATGTCCGGCTCATCAATAATGGTTCTTACTTTCCCTGAATCGATCGCGTCCGTTCTTCCAACGTGGCCCAGCCGTGGCAAATTGGAAAGTTTCACATCGGCTATATCCTTCACCAAAACCGGTATCCCGTTTACATTCTGGACAATGATGTTTTTAATTTCATTGATATCGTTCAATAAGCCGATTCCGCGAACTACATATGCCTGGTTGTTTTCATTGATTACGTCGCCACCAATATTTATGTTGCTTTTGGTCACGGCATTGTATACATCGAGCGAGGTTATGCCCAGTGTACTTATTTTTCCCGGATCCACCTGTATTTCATACGCTTTTGTTTCTCCGCCAAAACTAACTACGTCTGCTACGCCAGGAACGGATCTCAATTGCCGGTCAACCACCCAGTCCTGCAGGGTTTTGAGTTCCCTCACATCCCTGGATTTGCTCCTGAGCGAATATCTGTATATTTCTCCTGTCGGGCCTGTTGGTGGTTGGACTGAAGGGGAAATTCCCTGCGGAAGATCGGCGTTGGCCAATAGGTTGTTCACCTGCATGCGGGCCTGGTCATCAGTAACCTTGTCTTCAAAAATGAGCTTCACATAAGACAATCCAAAAACACTCGTTGAACGCAGGCTTGTTTTTTTCTGAACCGGATTCATGGCGATCTCAATGGGAATCGTGATGAATTTTTCAACTTCTTCGGCGCTTCTTCCCGGCCATTGGGTGATGATGGAAACTTCGGTATTTGTTACATCCGGAAAGGCCTCAATCGGCATGTTTTGAAAAGTAATGATGCCCCCGACTAACAATGCCAGTGTGGCAAACAAAATGAAATATTTTCGTTTTAAAGAAAACGCTATAACGGATTTGAGTATTTTTAACATGAATGAGTTTTTGATTTTTAAGAATTTATCGCCCCGTAAATCAGCACCACATTGGATCCGATTATTTTTTCACCTTCCTGCACCCCTCCGGAAATGTAACTTTTGCCATCATGGGAACTGATGAGTTGCACTGGGGTAATCCTGATGTCTGACTGGCTCCTGTAAACCAAAACGAAATATTGACTGTTATCAAAAATTAGCGCGGATGCGGGAACGCAAAGGGACTGTTTGTCGGTCTTGCTTAATACGGTAACGCTGGTAAACATTTCCGGTTTCAGCGCATAGTCGTTATTGGGCAGCACAACCCTGATCTTCATTACTTTATTAGTGGGATCAAGCACGTTGAGGATCTTGTCGATTCTGCCATGAAAAACCCTTCCGGGATAGGAGAGGGTGGTAACATTTGCTTCGTCTCCCAGATGCACCAGGCTGATATTGGATTCATAAACGTTGGCAAGCACCCAAACATTTTTCAGGTCAGAAATGGTGAACAGACTGTTTGTATTATCCGGCCGGATGGACATGTTATTGTTGATCTGTTTTTCGACAATAAAACCGCTGATCGGGGATTTGAGAACCACTTCGCCATGCGTGTTTCCACCATTGATCTGTAATACCTCGCCAGATCTTTTTAATTGCGATTCTGATTGCTTGTACATTTCCTGGGCAGTGATAAAATCTTTCTCAGACATCAGGCCGCTTTTGTACATGTCTTCAGCAGCATCGAGGTTTTTCTTTGCAACCAGCAAATTGGTTTTCGCGGTCACAAGATCGCTTCCATAACCGGCCATTTCGCCGCTTCTGATGATGCCTAATGTCTGTCCTTGATTAACATGATCGCCAAGTTCAACATTCACGCCGGTAATGTTGCCGCTAACCATGGGGAAGATCCGGGCCACTTTGTCTTCATTGAAAGAAACTTTTCCGGTAAGAGTAATTGAATTTACAAGAGGGCATTGAATTACGCTGTCAATGCGCAAAGTGCTCAAAAGGGAATCCGAAATAACGAATTTCGCTTTTTGCTCTTCTTTTGCCGGATCGTTCTTGCAGCTGAAAAAAAGCGCGCTGGTGAAAATTGCAAATAATATGATGCTTGTTGTTTTTGTCATTTTTTTAAATTTTTAATGTATTGTTCGTATCAAAGGATTCCATTGTCTTAAGGCAATATTTATTGCTAAGGATTGAAAAGGATTTTCCCGATTGAAAAGTTGAGCTGTTCCAATGCGTTCATTTTATTGAACCGAAGTTTATTCAACTGCAAAACATTTTGCTTGTAGGATTCATAGAAATCCAAAAATTCAAGCATGGTAATGTTTTTCTTTTGAAATTGCAGGTACACCTCTCTTATCAGATGTTGCAGGTCGGCATCAAACGCAGGATCAAAGCTCAGCAGCAGTTTTTCTGACCGGGCGGCGGTGATATAGTTGGTAGTTACTTCATTTTTCACCCTTTCGATGCCGCTTTCGTATTCCACTTTATTTACCTCGTTTTGGATCCTGGCGTTTTTGATATTTCCCTGGTTTCGGTTAAACAAGGGTAGGGGAATACCGATGCCGATTGAGTTGTAATCAGGAACATATCCCCCAAGCCTGTCATAATTAGCAAAGACGGTAAGATCCGGCCTGGCATAAGCCTGCTGAAGCCGTAAATTATTTTTGCCAAAAATAATGTTTGCATTAAGGGCTTTTAAATCCGGACGATTGGCCATTGCGGAGTCAATCAGGGTTTGGTAACCGGTTTGTGAAACAACTTGCTGGTTCAGGCTGGCCAGGTCCGGAATGGGAACGATGTAAACGCCGGGATCAGACCGGGTTAAAATTTTCAGTTCGCTCTGAACATCGTCAATATTGGATTGAAGGTCATCGTATTCCGCCTGCAGGGTATAAAGCTGCGACTTTATACGCAAAAGATCCTTTGGGGCCATGAATCCCTTCAGGACCTGGTTTTCAAAAGCGGGGACCATTTCTTTGAGGGAACTGATCTCAAGATCATAGAGTTTTGAAGATTGTCTGAGGAAATATATGTTGTAAAAATCATTCCGCAGCGCATAACGAAGGGTTCTCATGAGGTCATAAAACTGAAAGCCTGCGATATCCACGCCCGACTTTGCGAGTGCTATCGATTTGTTCCTTTTTCCTGCAAGCTTGAGCAGTTGAGAAACCTGGGCACTCATTTCCGGATCAAAGAACCGGCGTGTTTCTTTGTTGTAAAATGAATTGGAATAGGAGAATTCGGGATTCTCAAACAGCCTTGCTGTGATAACCGTCGCTCTGGCTGAATCAATGCTGTATTTCTGAGCAACCAGGTCGAGATTTTTGGCGAGAAAAAGTGCTTCTGCCTGCTGCATCGTCAAGGTCAAAGTGTCCTGCTCCAATCGTTGTGAAGGCGGTTGGGCATAGGAAACTCTACTGCATAGCATACAGGCAAATGAAAATAGAAGATATCTCATTTGGAAATTATTTTTGGAATAAATCAATATGAAAATGCACACCAGGTCGCACGAGAGAACGACAAAGTGCATTTTTTTATAAAACAAGAAGAAATGAAAGCAAAGAGATTGCCTTCGGAAAAGAAATTAAGGTTTCGGTGGAGGAACGATGATGTCGTAAGAGACAAAGGGGATTTTGGATTGGGAAAATTCCCGGAATTCATTTTTTTGGTTCTCGGAATTTTCCTTGTTTATTTCATTAAAAAACGGTTGGAAAGTATATTGAAAAGAGGTTACAACGTGAAAGTTTTGGCCGCTGTCATCGTCTTCATCGTCGGCATGATGATCGAGCCCGAGTGAGACCATGACATATTCAACAATACTGTTGATGTCGTCGTTTTGATTACCGTTGGCATCATAAGTATCCACTTCCGCCACCTGGGGAAGGAACATGGAAGTGTTCATGTGTGAAAGTAGTAAGAAAAATGCCAGGATCCTTTTCATTTCGCCTCAAAGTTATCCGGTAATCACTTCAAAAAGCATAAACCTATATTAAATCTTCCTTAAATGTTAATTTCAAATTTTTAATCTTACAAATGCTTCCATGGCGGCATATTTGGTCAACCCCAACTTCGCATATAATTCTGCGGTATTCGCATTTCTTTCTTCAGCTCTTTGCCAGAATTCACGTTCATCGCTTCCCTGAAAAGGAACGCTGTCTTTTTGTGATTGATGGATGAAGATGCCGTAGCGCTTCTTCCTTACCTGGTCGGGGCTCATGGGCACAGCCATTTCAATTTCATTGATATCCCATTCTTCCCAAGCGCCTTTGTAGAGCCAGATATAGCAATCGTTCAGCCATTCGCCGCCCGGCTCCTTTTTGATTACGTCGAGTGCAGCTAGCACAACGTCGAGACACACTTTATGGGTTCCATGAGGATCAGCGAGATCTCCGGCGCAGAAGATTTGGTTGGGTTTTATTTCACGCATCAGCTTCACCGTTAAATCCACATCTTCTTTGCCCATAGGATTTTTTTCAATCGTTCCTGTTTCATAGAATGGAAGGTTCATGAAATGGATCTGGTTATCTTTCAGGCCCACATATTTGCATGTGGCGCGCGCTTCTACACGGCGAATCAGCCCTTTGATCTCCCTGATTTCTGGGTTGTCTTTTTCACTTGATTTTTTCTGATGGATGAAAGAAGAGGCCTGGTCAAAGATTTCCTTACTCACCGTATTATCAATATGAAATATTTTTTCAAAGCCTACCGCAAAATCGAGGTTCCTGGTAACAAATTCATCCGTAACGGCAATGTTTCCGCTCGTTTGGTAAGCAACATGCACATCGTGGCCCTGATCATGGAGACGCATGAAAGTTCCGCCCATGCTGATGATGTCGTCATCGGGATGAGGCGAAAAGATGAGCACTTTTTTGGGAAAAGGTGTGCTGCGTTCCGGATGATTGGGAATTGTCGCATTAGGTTTTCCACCGGGCCATCCGGTGATCGAATCGCGGAGCATATAATACACTTCAAGATTGATCTCGTATGAATCTCCTTTTTCCACGAGCAAGTCGCTAAGACCAAATTCATTATAATCATGATTGGTAAGGCTGAGCACGGGCTTATTAAGCCGGAGTGCCATATCTATAACCGCGTTTTTTATGATTTGCGGCGTCCACTCACATTCACCGGTTAGCCACGGTGATTTGAAGCGTGTCAGATCGGAAGCGGCGAATTCGTCGAGGACGAACAGGCAATTTTCATGGTGTTGAAGCAGGGATGCAGGAATTTCTTCGGTCGGCCTTCCCTCAACGGCTTTTTTTATAACAGGCGCTTTTGTTTTTCCCCACGCCATTAATATGATCTGGCGCGCTTCCATTATCGTATGAATTCCCATCGTAATCGCCATCCGTGGAACCTCGGAGATATTTCCAAATTCATGGGAGTTAGCGATACGCGTATTATTGTCGAGGGTGATGAGCCTTGTTTTTGAATAGACTGGCGAACCCGGTTCGTTAAAGCCGATGTGGCCGTTGTTTCCGATGCCGAGGATTTGAAGATCAATTCCGCCGGCTTCCCTGATCTTTCTTTCGTAATCTGCCGCATGTTCCTTGATTTGTTCTTTTGGAATCATTCCATTAGGTAAGAAATAATTCTTTGGATCAATATCAGTTTGTTCAAACAAATATTTCCTCATGAAATAATGGTAGCTGTTGAGTGCATCGGCTTCCATAGGGTAATATTGATCCAAATTAAAAGTGATCACATTTTTAAAACTCAAACCCTCTTCACGGTGCATTCGAACCAGTTCAGCATAAAGCGATTTAGGCGTTGAGCCGGTTGCCAGACCGATAACAGCTTTTTTACCTTCAGCGTTTTTACTGCGAATCAAATCGGCGATAATTCCCGCCACGTAGGCAGAACCTTCTTTCGGAGTCTTAAAAATTTTTACCGGGAATTTTTCTAAAGAATCAATCATGGTTTTTATTTAAAATAAGTATGGCAAAACGGAGTTTAACCGATAGATCAAAAAAAAAAGGAGCCGCGAAGATAAGTTGAATAAAATTTATTTCATCGACGAATTGCCGGGTTTGCTGCTGATAATTTTTACTCTAGATGAGGATGGATATACAACTGGAAAGAATACAATAATTCTTAAAAATGAGTCCGTTTGCTGGCGGACAAAATCATGTAAAACCCATAATACATAACCATTGCGCGATGAATCCCGATGCTACAAAATCGGTCGTGCCTACAGCTGCCATTTGTTGCGGCATGTAAAATGAATGAATAAATCTTTGAAATATGTTTGTTTGCTGGCGGACAAAATCAAATAAATCCTTCAATCATTAGGTATAGTTCAAACAATTGCAATCTGTAAATCCTCAAATCCAATAATGCTAATTTAGACAAGCAATCACGTGGAATTGAATAAATCTTTGAAATAAGTCCGTTTGCCGGCGAACAAAATCGTATAAGTCCAATCATAGTTTAGGCAACTGGGCCATCAGGAAAACAATCTGAGTAAGCACGATTTTTTTTAACACTTTTATGGATTGGTAAAGCAGGTTGCGGGCGGCCTGGTAGTTGATGTGCATGATCTCACTTATTTCTTCATAGCTGAGATTTTGCTGAAATTTTAAATAAATAATTTCTTTCTGGCGCGGAGATAGTTCCTTGATCGCATCGTTCACTTTTTTAAAAAGTTCGAGGTTGTCGGCTTCGGTAATCATGAACATTTCATGGCTTAATTGAAAATCGTGCTCCTGATAAATATCTGGAAAAGAGTTGGTTTTGCCCGCTTTTTGCAGCGCTTTGAGAAGCTTAAATTTGAAGGCTTTAAAAAGATAGGCTTTTAGCGAAACAATGTTGGCCTTCCCATTAGAATGCCATAGATCAGTGAAAAGGTCCTGAATGGCATCCTCTGCAAGGCTTGAGTTTACCGTCATCTTGCAACCATAATTAAAGAGCGGGCTGTAATAATTTCTGAAGATTTTAATAAACGATTCCGTACACCCGTCTCTAAACTGGGTCCATAAAAAGATGTCCTCTTCATTATCGTTTTTTATCATAAAAATTTCTTCTGAAACAGGAAAGTCCGATCGAGCCAAAAAGAATATGGATTCGTTAGTTTTTAGGATGGTTTGGAATGGCGCCTTCTCAATTATACACACAATATAAATATACTTTTTGAATTTAAGAGACCTTATATGATTTCACCTACTTGTTATTTCATCTATCCATTGAACTAAAATGAAAAAATAAAAGACAAAGCAGCAAATACACCAGGGATTGTGTCTTTAAATTAGATACGGTAAGTCTTTATATAACTTTGAGGGGATGCCCTCCCGCTTTCTAATATTATATGAGTAGCAGAAAATTTAGAGAAAAAATTCAACGATATTAAAAGTGAAGCATAAATAAATTTCTCCTCTTTCTTTTCCTCATCCACTATCCCAATGAATCAAGCATTTTATCAATCTTCTGTTGCAAGGCATTTCTAATGCTCAATAACATAGCCGCTGCTTAATTTTTTCCTGGTGAGAAATATTTTTTAAAAACCATGATTACAAAATCAAGGTATGTGGTACTTACTATTATGCGGAGATCATTACAAGAATAAAAACCTCCGTTTGTAAAAATTATGAAAGTAAACAATTACAGTACGGTTGAAGAATTCCTCAGCGACGAAAGTTTTGTTTCATTCATTCAAACCGGTAATGAAAAAAGCTGGGCTGAATGGAGTTCTTTGTTAAACGAACATCCCGAAAAAAAGGAAGTTGCTGAAAAAGCGGCTGCTATTATAAAGCTCCTGCGGATGAAGGAAAGTCCTGTAACGGATCAAGCGCTAAACGTGGCTGAAATGAGATTACGTCAATCCATAAACGAAAAGAAACAAGGAAAGATCATTCCCATGAGAAGGCGTTTTCTATATTGGTCAGCCGCGGCCGTTGTTGTTATTTCCCTTGCCGTAGCTATGAATTATATATTTTATTCTCAACCGAAAATCAAAGAAGTTGCCAGTAACTACGGTGAGATAAAAAAAGACAAATTGCCAGATGGCACTGAAATCATTCTCAACGCGAACAGCAATATAACTCTCGGCAAAAACTGGAAAGAAGGAAGTCCCCGTGAGGTTTGGGTAAAAGGAGAGGTGTTTTTTCATGTGAAAAAAACAAGCCATCGCGATAAATTTATTGTTCACACCAATGCCTTCGATATTGAAGTTACGGGGACTTCTTTTAATGTAATTAATGAGGAGGATAAAAGCAGTGTCATTTTAAAGGAGGGAAGCGTAAAGATCCATCGCAACGGACTTGACGATATCATAATGAAACCCGGGGATTTTGTGCAGTTCGCCAATAACGGGCTTGAAAAGAAAAAAATTGTAAAAGACGATTACCTGGCCTGGACGCAAAACAAGCTGGTTTTTGACAACACCAACATCGCTGATGTTGCAGGAATGATCCACGACCATTATGGAATTGAAGTGAGGATAAGCGGAGATAATATAGAGCAAAAGACCATAACTGGAATTATGCCTAATGACAACCTGCAGGTTCTTCTCGACGCCCTCGAGGCCACCCAGGAGTTCACCATTAAGCGGGAACCTCATTTAATTATCATCGAAAATAAAATCATTAATCAATAAAAAAGCCGCAACATGAGAAGTCTAAAAATTAAGCGCCTGCTTTTGTTTGTTATAAGTTTCTTTCTGTTTTCTGGCATAAGCAAAGCGTACGCACAAAACAATGCTATCACTTTCAATAGTGACCACAGGGATAAAATGACCGCTTATTCCGTTAACGATCAAAAAAGTGAAAAAGCGCAATTGATCAACGAGTTGAAAAAACTCAACAAGGAAAAGGGAGTTTATTTTATGTTTTCCAGCGAAACGTTGAACAACAAAATCGTGAACAAGGTGGGGGATATGAAGCAGGATCTGGAAAAGATCATGGACAAAATGCTTCTGAATTCGGGGCTTGTTTATAAGAAGATAAATGACAAGACTTATGTCATTATTTCCAGTAAGGAAAATGAAAATAATTCGCCGGTACTTCACAATCTTAGCTACATAAGTCCTGTTTATGAAAACGCTTCTTTTGTTGCTCCCGAAGATGTAATTACAGGAAAAGTGATGGATCAAAACGGAAATCCTATTGCCGGGGCAAGCGTTACTGTAAAGGGGAAAAACCGCGGAACTTCAACAAATACCAATGGCTCCTTTAGCATTGAAGCCAACTCAGAAGATGTTTTGATAGTTACATCCGTTGGTTTTGATATGAAAGAAGTTGCTGTGGGAACTGCCAGTACCGTTTCCGTTGAGCTCGTGGCAACTACAACCCAGTTGAATACAGTTGTGGTAACCGCTTTGGGTATCAATCGGCAGGCGAAATCGCTCACTTACGCCGTTCAAACGGTAGGCAATGAATCACTTACTAACGTGAAAGATGCCAACCTGGTCAATAATTTGACCGGAAGAGTTGCTGGTGTCAATATTACGCGGAGCAGTTCAGGTGTAGGCGGTTCGGCAAGAGTAGTGATTCGTGGTAATAAGTCCACCCGTGAAAACCAGCCGTTGTATGTAATTGACGGCGTGCCCATGACAAATCCGAATCCGGCTCAGCCGGCAGACGAGTGGGGCCAGTCACTTGGGTTTGTGGGCCTGGATGCCGGAGATGGAATTTCAAATCTTAATCCGGATGACATTCAAAGTGTAACTGTGTTGAAAGGCGCTTCAGCAGCGGCCTTGTATGGAAGCCAGGCGGCGAATGGCGTAATATTAATCACTACCAAAAAAGGGAAGGCAGGGGCAACAAGAGTGAACTTTTCTTCAGAACTTACTTTTGATAATCCTATGTATAAACAGCCTTTGCAATTCAAATACGGGCAAACGGTTCGTCCTTCTGCAGGAAATCCAGGAAGCCGCGATAGTTGGGGAACTGTTGTGAACTCTCCTGATTTTGCCAGTGATTTTTTTCAAACAGGGATTACTTCTTTCAATGCCCTTTCCCTCAGTGGCGGAACTGAAAAATCCCAGAGTTATTTCTCTTATTCCTTTACTGATAATAAAGGGATCATTCCCACCTCAAAACTTGATAAGCATAACCTGAATTTTCACCAGACAACCAGTTTCTTTAATAACCATCTGACAGCAGATTTAAACGCTTTGTACATTCATGAGAAATCGCATAACCGTCCTGTGAGCGGATTATACGACAATCCACTCACAGGCTTATATGAATTTCCACGTGGTCTGGATTTTAATAAATACAAGACCTATGAAGTGAATTCTACGATAAGGAACACGAAAGTTCAAAACTGGTGGGACAATAATTACGACAGTTCCTTTGCCGGAACAGAAGTTGAGCAAAATCCTTATTGGTTATTGAACCGAAACACCAGTGATAATGTGGTTGACAGGATTTACACCAACCTTTCTTTAAAATACAAAATAAACGACTGGCTCAGTTTGCAGGCGAGAGGCAATGTTGATAAGACCATTAATGATATCAATATTAAAAGCTACGCTACAACCTCTATTGTTTTAACAGCCAATAATGGCGGATACACATTTTTAAGAGCCATCAACACCCAGCTCTACGGAGATTTATTGTTAACGGCCAATAAAAAATTAACACAGGATCTTGGCTTAAGCGCTACCATTGGCGGAAGCATCAATGACGGCACGTTGGACCAAAATAACTTTGGCACCAAGAACCAGGGCGATGGCCTTCGTTTTGCAAACGTTTTTTCTCTGGCAAATATCCTTCCGACCGCACTGACAGTAACACCAAATTATCAGCACAAGCAAGTTCAGGCGGCGTTTGGAACCTTTCAATTTGATTGGAAAGATTATCTCTTCCTCGACTTAACCGGAAGAAACGACTGGTCATCCACTTTCGCATATACCCCGGTGGAGAACAAAGGATATTTTTATTATTCAGCAGGTTTGACAGCCGTGTTGAGCGATATGTTCAAAATGCCTACTGCTATAAGCTTCAGCAAAGTGCGCGTTTCCTACGCTAAAGTAGGTAATGATGTTCCTGTTTATTCAACCAATCCTCCGGCATATTCAATTGATAATCAAAACGGTTCTGTTGCGACAATAAAGGGACCTAAACCGGGCACCTTTCTTCAACCGGAAGATAATCGCTCCTTTGAGGCGGGCACTGAATGGCGCTTCCTGAACGACCGGGTAGGTTTTGATTTCACTTATTACCTCAACAATAATTACAGACAATATATTGAAATTCCCGTAACGCCTGGTTCCACTGGAAATTACAGTACGTGGTTTTTGAATTCCGGAAATATCAGGAATAACGGGATTGAAGTGTCCGTTTTTGCCACTCCCGTGAAAACTACTTCTGTAAACTGGACAACCACCATCAATTATGCTTTCAACAAGAACAAGGTGCTTTCGATTGCCGACCCTTCCCTGGGAATCTCACAGGATTATTTTACCCTGACAGGTATAGGCAATTTAATGTATGCTTCCTATATCAAGCAGGGCGGCTCCTGGGGAGATATTTACGGACATTTCTTCAAAAGGGCTGCTGACGGAGCGATAATTGTGGATGCAAATGGTGCTCCCACAATTGGTAAAGCAACGGTGACCTCACTGGGCGATAGTACCCTGGGCCTGTTAGGTAATCCCAATCCGAAATATACATTGGGCTGGAGCAACACTATTTCTATCAAAAATTTCACAATTGATTTCCTTTTCGACGGAAGGTTTGGTGGAAAGGTAATGAGCATGACACAATCCGTGCTGGATGGTCTGGGAGACAGTAAAGTCACAGGTGATGCAAGAGATGCCGGAGGGGTTAAAATCAATGCAGAAAAAACAGATGGAACCAAAGTTTCCACGCTTGATCCCAAAGCCTTCTATCAGGGTGTGGGTGGACTCGCAGGAATCGGGGAATACTACATGTATGATGCTACCAATATTCGCTTGAGGGAATTATCCATAGGATACCGGGTTCCATTAACCGCCAAATGGATCAATAATCTGACTGTTTCCCTCGTTGGCAGGAACCTGTTTTTTGTAACCAAAAAAGCTCCATTCGACCCTGAAACATCCATGGCCACCAATAATGGGCTACAGGGAATAGAAACCTTCAGCGTTCCAACAACTCGAAGCATGGGGCTATCAGTTAAACTGGGTTTTTAATTATCACGAAATATTAAAAAACTGAATTATGAACAGAATAAACAAACCGGTTATAGTTATTTACATGGTTGCTGTTTCTTTCCTGGTTAGCAACTGCACCAAAAATTTCAAAGACTATAACTCTAATCCAAATGGATTGACACAGGACCAGATATCAGTGGATTTTCAAAATTTGGGCGAACCGATGAACCAGGCTCAGTTATATATTATGAGCAATACCAACTGGATCTACCAGCTACAGCAAAACCTGAATGGCGATGTGTATTCAGGGTATTTCATGTCTGCTGATCCTTTTAATAACAATACCAACAACACGAATTATTTTTTAATGGATGGTTGGAATTTCTATCCCTGGGATTATGCCTACAACAATGTGATGAAAGCAACGCAGAACGTATTGGACGCTACAACGGATCCCAAATATGCAAGTTATCGCGCCTGGGCAAAAATTGTAAGGGTAGAAGCAATGCACAGGGTAAGCGACGTTTACGGGCCAATCATCTATACTCATTACGGGAAATCCAATGCAGACAACAGCGTTACTTATGATTCACAGAAAGACGCTTATTACGCCTTTTTCAATGACCTTGATTCAGCAACTGCTACGCTGGGCGCACTCATCAAAAGCGGCGAGCCTGCTACCTTTAGCAAGTTCGATTTGGTGTATGGAGGAAGCCTGCAAAGCTGGCTCAAATTTGCCAATACCCTGAGACTCAGGCTGGCGATCAGGATATCAAATATTGATCCGGCCAAAGCCAAGGCCGAGGGCGAATTGTCTCTGGCTGCTGGTTCAGGAGGTTTATTGGCAACAAATGCTGATAACGCTTTTGTGGACATTGGCGCCAATATGCATCCCATTAATTCCATTAGTAAAAGTTGGGGGGATATCAATACCGGCGCTCCGCTTGCCTCTTATCTTAATGGCTATAACGATCCTCGTGAGCCATTCTATATTATTCCGGCAACTGACCCTGCTGTCAGCGGACAATATATTGGCATTCGCAATGGAATCAATATAGACGCCATTGGGCGGTATGGCGGATATTCACTTCCGGTTAATTTTGCCAATAAAATGCAGTTGATGGTGGCAGCTGAAGCGTGGTTTTTGAAAGCTGAAGCGGCTGTGAAAGGCTGGGCAGGAGCAGGAGATCCAAAAACAAACTATGAAACCGGGATCAGGACCTCGTTTGCTCAATATGGAGTTGATTCTAAAGCGCCTGCATACATTTCCAATGCAACATTGACGGAGCAACCTTATGTTGATCCAAAGGCGATCGCACCCGGACAGAATGATGTGTTGGCAGGCTCTCCCTATTTAAGTACGGTTACTATTGCATGGAATGACGCCGATCCAATAGCCAGAAAAATTGAACGAATTATTACCCAGAAATGGCTTGCCATCTATCCTGACGGAGAAGAGGCGTGGGCAGAGTTTCGCAGAACCGGATATCCCATCCTATTTCCTGTTGTAGTTAATAAAAGTGGGGGATCAATTTCAACAACGAAGTTTGTACAAAGGTTAAATTTTGCTTCAGATGAAAAAAGCACAAATCCCTCCGGTGTGGCAGCAGCCACCCAAACTTTAGGCGGGCCGGATACAGGTGGAACTCCTTTGTGGTGGGCATTGCATTAAGCAGTTTTGTTTCATAATACAGGTGTCCAGGCTGTTACTTTTTTCAACGGCCTGGTTTTTTCTTTTTAATAACCCAGAAAATCTTCATAAAACTATCCTAATTTACCTAAAACTGTTTAGGATGAAACGATATAAATACCTTTTATTAGCAGTACTTTTTACTACATCTGTATTTACGTACGGCCAATCCAATCAATTTTCTGTTATCGCCTATTATGCAGGTGGCCCGGATCAGGTGGACAGCTTTTCAATAGAAAAATTAACGGAGATCATTTTCAGTTTTTCTCATTTAAAAGGAAACCAACTGCATATCAACAACGCGCGTGATTCGGCCACCATAAAAAAACTGGTGGCTTTGAGGGAACGCAACCCGCAATTGAAAGTTGTGCTTTCTTTAGGAGGATGGGGCGGCTGCGCAACCTGCTCAGATATTTTTTCTACCAAAAAAGACCGGAAAGCTTTCGCTGAATCGGTAAAGCAGCTTAACGAATACTTTAATTCCGATGGTATTGACCTGGATTGGGAATATCCTGCAATTGCCGGTTTCCCATCTCATAAATTTCAACCTGCAGATAAAAAAAACTTCACCAGTCTGGTTAAAATATTGCGACGAACATTGGGCAGAAAATATGAAGTCAGCTTCGCCGCAGGCGGTTTTAAGCAATTTATTGATGAGTCCATTGAGTGGAAAAAAGTGATGAAAAAGGTGAACCGGGTGAACCTAATGACCTATGATTTAGTGAATGGATTTGATACCAGCACGGGCCATCACACGCCGTTGTTCTCGACTGAACGCCAATTGTTATCAACCGACAGGGCAGTAAACGAATTGCTGAATATGGGTGTTCCTAAAAATAAAATAGTGATGGGGGTTGCTTTTTATGGTCGCGTTTGGGAAGAAGTTGCGGATTCTGATAACGGCCTCTATCAGGTGGGAAAATATCAAAAAAATGTGGCGTTCAAAAACCTTGGCATCCAGTTGTCACCCGATAGCGGATTTGTTTATCACTGGGATGAAGTGGCGAAAGCGCCCTATATATATAATTCTTCAAAGAAGCTTTTTGCAACCTATGATGATAAAAAATCCATCGAATTAAAAGCGAAATATGTAGTGGATAAAGGACTTAATGGCATTATGTTTTGGCAACTGGGCGATGATGCTTTCGAAAACGGTCTCCTTGAAGTTATTGACCAGGTGAAGAAGGGCTACAAGAGAAATTAAGAATGAATTAGAATTAAGAATTACACTGCGGTGTATGTACCTTCATTTGCTTGCCGTAAATAATCATCAAAAAAAGTATGTTTGCTGGAAGGAGTGTTTCAGGTTTAACTGGCTTCTTTGAAGTGCTCCCGTTCGCCTCTTCGCCAACCGGCGAGCCATTAGCATTCCTATCCAATTAAAATTCTTATTTCTGGCTGAATTTCTTTTTATTTGCAGAAATTTTTCGGGATGTAGCGCAGCCCGGTAGCGCACACGTCTGGGGGGCGTGGGGTCGCAAGTTCGAATCTTGTCATCCCGACAAAAAAAAGGACAAATTGGATTGATTCCGGTTTGTCCTTTTTTAGTTTTTGATCGGTATCAATTTCAAACTTCACACCCTTACACACCCTCGAAATCCTCTTGCGGCATAATAAGATTCGGCTCCGTTATGGTACAAGAAAACCCTACCGAAGCGGCGATCACAAAATAGTGCGCCGCCGAGTTTCCTTACTTCAGCAGGTGTTTTCACCCAGCTTGATGTTTTCAGAGTCAAATTCTCCCGAGTTTCTGCAATTCCCGGTATTGTTCTTCGGTCAAAAGCTCAATTCCCATTGCCGCCGCCGCATCCACAGCATTATTTTTCGGCTTATTTTCTTTCCTGGAATCAAGGGCTTCCCGATCATAGCAAAAACTTCTACGACCCTTCGGACTTTCCGGTGAACAATCAAAAAAAATGAATTCGTCCGTCTTTTTATCCTGGGCAACAACATCTGGTTCACCACCGGACGCTTCCATTTCATTGATGGACCATAGTTTTTCGGAATTGAATTCGAGTTTCGCTTGCAAATTAGTCCACTCAAGGCCTTTATGGCGATTCATATTTTTCTCAAAACGGGTTCTTAATGTGCTTACTAGTTGTTCCTTTTGTGTCGGCGAAAGTTTTTTTTGTTTGCTATTCATAAGTTGTATTCATGATGTAAAAAAAAGAATGAATGCCTATTGAACCGACAGTATGAGCTTCCTGGATCTGCTGAAGAATCAAAAAAAATTGCCATTGGTTCAACAAATATTTTTATAAAAATAACAAAATAGAGGAAGTTGAAAATTGCTGTATCTTTTATTATTAGAAAAATCTAATAAATCTTTTTTTGTCGTGTGGAGATTCAGATGGCCTGACTGACTTCCATTAACTTTACCGAAATTTTTTTTGCACAACATGCCAATATCCCACCCTTATATTGATACCCTTTTGAAATGCATAGAGCTGGAAGAAAAAGAGCAAGTGAAAAGATTCAGCCTCGATCAGCAACATTCTCTGAAGTCCTTGAAGGCAGAAGGTTTGGCACTCCATCCGATTAGTATTACGCGGAAAAATTTTGGTTACGCAGACTATCCGGAAATAAGTTTCCGGCTCAATTTTCCAATGGATACCAATTTTTTCAAGGACGGCTCCGCCATAGAATGTTTTCATGAAGGAGAAGATCCGGTGAAGGGAGTTCTCCTCAATTTGGATGGGAAAAGTGGTGAATTCCGGCTCTTCGCCCCCGATTTTCCCGATTGGATAGAGGAGGAGGGGGTAGGCATCAAACTCGCTCCTGATCAGCGCACCACAACCATCATGAAAACCGTTTTGAAAGAACTTGAAAACGATAAACGGTTGCTTGATTTATTTAAAAAGCTGCATGGAGAGATATCAAGGGAAGATCCTTCGGATTTCCCCATTCCTGATTCACTCACTTTTGTAAACAAGAATTTAAACCACAGCCAGAAAGTTGCCGTGGCCGCAATTAGCAGAAACGAAGATGTTACGATCGTTCACGGGCCGCCGGGAACGGGTAAAACAACTACGCTAATTGAGGCTATCATGCAACTGATAAAATCGGGAGAGAAAGTTGGGGTAGCTGCTCCTGGAAACGCCGCCGTTGATAATATCGCCAAAGGATTGCTCTCGCACGGCGTGCGCCTTTTGCGCGTTGGCAACACAAGCAAGATTGATGAAAAGGTTTTCATGCATACACCAGAAGGGAAATCAAATGCAAAGCAGCAAAAAGAAATCAAAGAGCTGAAGATCAGGGCCGAGGAATTCAGAAGAATGGCCTTGAAATACAAAAGAAATTTTGGTAAGGCTGAGAGGGAGCAGAGGAACCTTTTATTCAGGGAAGTAAAAAATATCCGGGCTGAAATTAAAAGGCTGCGCGCATACAATGAAGCGAAATTATTTGAAGAAGCAGACGTCGTTTTGGGAACGCCGATCGGTTTATATGATGCAAAAGATAACAAACTGTCTTTTCAAACCATAATTATTGATGAAGCCGGGCAATGCATTGAACCCCTTGCCTGGTGTGTTTTCCAGATGGCGCCAAAAGTGGTTTTGGCTGGCGATCACTGGCAATTGCCGCCGACAGTTTTGAGCAATGAAGCCGCTGGCCTTGGTTTGAATAATTCAATTCTTGAAGTGGCGGTGGCGAATCTAAAAAATGTTTATTTGCTGAATATCCAATACCGCATGAGAGAATCGATTGCAGGATTTTCTGGTGAATATTTTTATAAAGGCCTTCTGAAAACCGCAGAACATTTAGGGGACACAGGTACTCATCTCACTTTTATTGATACGGCAGGTTCCGGATATAATGAAACGCAGGGCGGAAACGGCCTCAGCTTGCAGAACGAAGGCGAACTGCTGATCGTGCAAAAACTCATTCAGGCTGAGGAATTGGACCCTTTAAAAACGGCATTCATCTCACCCTACTCGGGACAGGTGGCAGCGGCGAAAGAAGTTTTGCCCCTGCAAATAAGGAAGAGTACGATCGACAGTTTTCAGGGGCAGGAACACGAAGTGATCATTCTCTCACTGGTGCGCAGCAATGAGGAAGGAGAGATTGGTTTTTTGAAAGACTACCGCCGGATGAATGTCGCCATAACAAGAGCTAAAGAGCAACTGATCGTCATTGGTGACAGCACTACGATTGGCGGCGATCGTTTCTTCAGCTTCTTTATCAGCTATGTGGAAAAACGCGGAAGTTACCGCTCGGTTTGGGAGTTTGAAATGTGATCGTTTAGAGCAGCAAACGAATCTTTTTTCATGTATTTCGGGTTAAGCCATTAAGAAGTGAAGATTAGTTGAGTTTAGCATTTGAAAACTGAGCCATCAGGAAGTGAAAATTAGTTAAGCTTCTTAATGCCCTTAACTCCTTAATGATTTAAAAAAAATAAACCAGTGAAGATTAGGTCAAATAAAAAATAGCCGGAATAACCGGCTATTTCACCTAAAATTTTATTTTCAGCAAATTGATTTTTTAATCGGGTTTAAATATCTGTTGCCTCGCCGTAAGCCACTGCTGTAGCTTCTTTTACTGCTTCACTGATGGTTGGATGCGGATGTATGGCATTCAAAATTTCATGAGCAGTTGTTTCTAGTTTGCGGGCTACAACCACTTCGGCGATCACTTCCGTAACATTATATCCGATCATGTGGCAACCAAGGAATTCGCCATATTTTGCGTCGTAGATCACTTTTACAAATCCTTCCGGAGCACCCGCCGCAACCGCTTTTCCGCTAGCCATGAAAGGGAATTTTCCCACTTTGATTTCATAACCGGCCTCTTTTGCTGCTTTTTCAGTAAAGCCGACAGATGCGATTTCCGGAGTGCAATAAGTACAGCCTGGAACATTGTTGTAATCAATATGATCAATCTTTTGTCCTGAAAGATGTTCAGCGGCATTGATTCCTTCCCTGGTGGCCTTGTGAGCGAGCGCCTGGTGAGGCGTGCAATCTCCAATGGCATAAACTCCCGGGATATTTGTTTGCTGGTTAGCGTCAACAAGGATTCTTCCCCTGTCTGTTGCGATGCCCACTTCTTCAAGTCCGATATTTTCTATGTTGGCAGTGATTCCAACAGCACTTAATACAACGTCTGCTTCGAGAGTTACTTCGCCCTCCGCAGTTTTAATTTTTGCCTTAACACCTTCTCCGCTGGTGTCCACGCTGGTTACTTCACTATTAACCATAATGGCAATACCTTGCTTTTTAAAGTTCTTTTCCAGTTCTTTGGATATTTCCTCGTCTTCAACAGGAACAATCCTTGGCAGGAATTCCACAATGGTAACTTTGGTTCCAATGCTGTTGTAGAAATAGGCAAACTCGGTTCCAATAGCGCCGGAACCAACAACGATCATTGATTTAGGCTGGGTGGGCAAACTCATTGCTGCCCGGTATTCGATCACTTTTTTGCCGTCAAATTTTAATGCCGGTAATTCTCTTGCTCTCGCCCCAGTTGCTATAATAATGTTTTTCGCTTCAAGAATTTGCTTGTTGCCATCAGCCGCTGTTACTTCCAGTTTATTGCCGGAGATCAGTTTTCCGGTTCCCATCACCACATCGATCTTGTTCTTCTTCATCAAAAAAGTTACACCCTTGTTCATTTTATCAGCAACGCCGCGGCTTCTGCCAATTACGTTTCCAAAATTTTGTTTTGGATCATTCACTTCTATTCCATAATCAGCGGCGTGTTTGGCATATTCCATTACCTGTGCGCTTTTCAATAAAGCCTTTGTCGGAATGCAGCCCCAATTGAGGCAAATGCCACCAAGATTTTCGCGTTCTACAATCGCTACTTTTTTCCCTAACTGAGACGCCCTGATTGCGGCGGGATAGCCGCCCGGGCCGCTACCTAAAACTATTACATCGTATGCCATGCAAGTATGAATTTGTTGTTGATAATTGTGTTTGAAAACGCTGCGAAAATACTAGCAAATAAGCAAATAAGCTAATTTTGCTAATGCCCCGATCAGGCAGGCGAGTGATGTAAAAATTACCGGATCTTTAATTTAAATGGAAATTAAATCGAATCGTTCACAAATAAACGCATCTTTGAATTGCAAGAAAGACTAGCCAATAACCATGAAAATATTTTTATCTTTTACAGCCATAATCTCTATTTTGATTTTAACAGGTTGCAGCAGTTCCAGGAAATTAAGCAAGCCCGGCGATGAAAACGTTGCAGAAATTCGCAGCACGGTGATCCTTAAAAATAAAGTGGCGCCAAGGCCCATCGATACAAAAAATATTTCAGCAGACAAGGTGGTAAGCTTCGCCGAAACGCTTCTTGGTACAAAATACACGTATGGTTCATCCGTAAAAGAAAAAGGATTGGATTGTTCCGGTTTCATCAATTATGTTTTCAATCATTTCAAAATTTCCGTTCCGCGGGTTTCTTCCGATTTTACCAACAGTGGCAAGGAAGTTTCCATTAAAGAAAGCAGAAGAGGCGACATTATTTTATTTACAGGAAACAATGCGAAAAGCGGCGTTGTTGGCCATATGGGCATCATAACTGAAAATAAAAAAGGGCAGATAAAATTTATAAATTCAGTCGAGAACGGCGGCGTCATCATTTCTTCAATGAACTCTTATTTTATTCCGCGATTTGTAAAGGTTAACCGGGTGTTTACAGTTTTCTGATAGGGGTTCATAATTAATCACGGATTATGAACCGCGAGCAAACAGACTTTTTTTAAAGTTTTTTTTGATTGAAGAAGTGAAGCGCGAAGGCAGCAAACGGACTTTTTTTTCCAAAAAAAAATAATTTTTTCACGTACTCATATACTGTCACTGTCATTGCCGAGTGCCGCATAAATAATTGGATGAAACCATCACCATTCACTGAAGCTAAATCTGGGTAATTGGTAAGAAGGGTATCCGTCTAACGAATCAATCCTAGCAAACGGATCTTTTTTAAGATTTTTCACTCCTGAGAGTGAAGGCAGTAACAGAGCATCATAATATGTAATTCGCAATTCGTAATTGATTCGCAATTCTCCTGCCTTTTTACTTAATTTTGGCGCATCATTTTCAATCAAATTTAAATTAGTTATATGAGCATGGTTGATTTAATAATGCCCAAGTTAGGGGAAAGCATCATGGAAGCGACAATTCTTAAATGGCATAAAAAGCCCGGAGATAAAGTGGCTCAGGATGAAACCGTGCTTGATATTGCTACGGATAAAGTTGATAGTGAAGTGCCTTCAACTGCTGAGGGCACGATTTCAGAAATTCTTTTCAAGGAAAATGATGTGGTGCCGATAGGTGCGGTAATCGCAAAAATCAATACTGGCGCAAATGCTGCTCAACCCGCTTCTCCAAAGGAAACTAACAATTCCCATATAGAAGAAGCGAATCTTGTGGAAGAAGTTCCTTATCAGCCGCAAGAGAAAAAACATTCAACCGGAGCCGCCATTCGCTTCTATTCGCCGCTGGTATTGAATATTGCCGCGAGCGAAGGCATTTCAATGACTGAACTGGAGCAAATAGAAGGCACAGGCCAGGACGGAAGGGTTAGCAAGAAAGACATTATGGCCTACCTGGAAAAAAGAAAGAATGCGCCGAAGCACAAACAGGCTGAACCGGCACAGGCAACTGAGGTTCATGAAGTTCCGGTGCATCGTCCCAAAGAGGAATATGCTCCCGCTGTTTACTCTGGAAATGTAGAAATCATCGAAATGGATCGCATGCGCAAGATGATCGCCAAGCACATGATCGACAGCCAGAATACCAGCGCGCATGTCACCAGCTTTACTGAATGCGATGTTACACACCTTGTTTTATGGCGTGAAAAAATCAAGAAGGATTTTGAAAAAAGGGAGGGAGAGAAAATTACTTTTACTCCTTTATTTGTAGAAGCGATTGTGAAATGTATCAAGAAATACCCTTTAATAAACAGCAGTGTTGACGGTGACAGGATCATTGTGAAAAAAGACCTGAACATCGGCATGGCAGCAGCAATGCCTAACGGCAATTTGATTGTGCCCGTTATTAAAAACGCCGATCAGTTAAATCTCACCGGCCTTACCAAACAGGTTAACGGGCTTGCCAATGCTGCCAGAAACAATAAATTGAAGCCAGATGATACGGCCGGGGGAACCTTTACCTTAACGAACGTAGGAACTTTCGGAAGCCTCATGGGAACTCCCATCATTAATCAACCTCAGGTGGCGATCATGGCTGTGGGCGCGATAAAAAAACGTCCGGTGGTTATTGAAACTGAGCAGGGGGACAGCATTGCGATCAGGCACATGATGTATATTTCCCTAAGTTATGATCACCGCATTATTGACGGCGCTTTGGGTTCTACTTTCCTCAATGCCGTTGCCAAAGAGCTGGAAAATTTTGATGCAAAAAGAAGCTGGTAGAGCTTTAGAAAGTTTAGTTTAGAAAGTTTAGAAAGTTTAGATTAGAAAGTTTAGAAAGTTGAATTAGATTTGCTTAATTCTTAATTCATGAATACCAGCCCTGAAAGGGCGTAATATTCCAGCAATGGGCATCGCCCATTGCTGATGTTTAGGAAGTTTAGGAGTTTGAATTTGATCTTGTTTAATTCTTAATTCCTAATTCTTAATTCATACTTCCTTCGTCCATTTATCCCTTTCATCGGGACTGAATTTCCAGGGAGCAAAGTTATTTTCAATATTGCTGAACATTCCATTCCATTCTGCAGGGGCATTGCTTTCTTCCATAACCAACGAGCGGCGAAGTTCAAAAATGATATCAAGTGGATTGATGCTGACAGGGCATTCTTCCACGCACGCGTTGCAGGAAGTGCACGCTCTTATTTCCTCAGTAGTGATATAATTATGGAGCAACGTTTTTCCATCATCTTTAAAATCCCCGTTTGATTTGATGTTTTCCCTTACTTCTTCCATTCTGTCACGCGTATCCATCATGATCTTCCTCGGATTCAATAATTTTCCAGTGAGATTTGCCGGACATGCAGCCGTACATCTGCCACACTCTGTACATGTATATGCATCCAGTAAATTTTTCCAGCTTAAATCAAAAATATCTTTGGCACCGAATTTTTGCGTTTGTGGTTCACTGTTAGCAGGAGCAAGTTCTGGCTTGAACATGTACTGGACTTCTTTTTCTACGTTTTCCATATTTTCCATTTCGCCCTTTGGGACAAGTGGCTTGAAATAAGCATTTGGAAAAGCGAGCAGAATGTGAAAATGTTTACTGTAAGGGAGATAATTCAGGAAAGCAAAAATGCCCGCGATATGCAGCCACCAGCAGGTTCTTTCAATGCCAATCAACGTTGTTACCGGTAGATTTTCCAGCATCGGTGCGAGGAAACCTGAAAGGACAAAATTGCCATGATCCAGATAGTGGGGATTGCCCTGAAGTTGCAATGCCCGATCGGCAGAGTTCATAGTTAAAAACAGGCCCATCAAAATAATTTCTGTGATCAGGATCAGATTAGCATCCGTGCGCGGCCATCCATCTAACTCATGTTTCATGAAACGTTTTAATTTCAAAACATTTCTCCTGATCAAAAAAATAACGCAGGCGAGCAAAACTCCTATTGCGAGGATCTCAAAAAAATCAATGACAAAAGTGTAGAAACTTCCGAGAGGGCCGGCGAACATCCTGTGGGTGCCAAAAACGCCGTCAAGAACTATTTCTAAAACTTCGATATTAATAATTACAAATCCGGCGTAAATAACAAAGTGCATGACGCCCACCAAAGGGTAGCGGAACATTTTCTTTTGGCCTAAAGCCAGCAAGAGTACATTTCTCCAACGCTCTTTTTTGTTATCACTCAAATCTTCGTCGCGCCCCAATTTAATATTGGCGCGGATTTCTTTCGCTTTCACAGTGAAAAGAAAAATGGCGAAACCTACAAGAATAATAAACAGAATTTGTTGAACGATTTGCATAGAATGCAAGATAAATTAAAATCTGAAAACGATGCGGCTGCGAAAAAAGGTGCGCTAAAAAACGGAGGTAGCCGCCGAATATGGTGCCAGATGCGTAGCATCGGTTTATGTTGTTGTAACAAAGGGTTTTAACCTGTTGAAATTAACGTATGGCTCTGGCAGAAAAAGCTTCTCCGGCAGATTCGCAACCTTTTTTTATTTGTTGAAATAGTAAATTACAGATGCAGAGTAACAACGGATTAGTCCAGCCCACGGCAAGAGACAAATCACTCTCTGATGAAATCTTATTTTTTTATTTCTTCGAGGGATCGCTTAACGTAACAGGTAGAGTCCTTATCGAATTAACTGTATGTCCGTTTTGCTCAGCGGGAATCCACTGAGGTCCTTTCCTTAAGGCCTCTATCGCCACTTCGGCAAGTCGTGTGCCTTTCATGGTCGTGGCTATCACATTGCTGATGGAGCCATCTGTCGAAACAATGAATCGTAATTCACAGGTTCCAAAATCCTTTTCCGTAAGTAAATTTTGTTCCTCAGACAATTTTCTGCTTATATACTTCAACCATGCACTCTGGCCTCCGGGAAAACTTGCCGGAACTTCTACCTGAATAAAAATTTTATCGGAAATATTATCTTTTTGATTCGTGGAATTGGTGGTGCCAGTAACGTTTTTGGGAGTTGGAGGCGGGGGCGGTGGCGCCTGAACGGCCGGAGGTGGTGGAGGCGCCTTAACAGCTGGAGGTGGCGGTGGTGGCGTCTTAGCAGGCCTTGGAGGCGGCGGCGGAGGTAATATAAATCCTCTGTTTTTCGCTGTCTCTTTTGTGATCGTTTCTGAGGAACCGTCAGCATATTTGACTTTTACGCTATTTTTTGACTCACTAACTAAAAGACTCACGACTTTTTTGCCTTGAAAAAACATAGATGGAATGGTATCCGTTGCAGGTGCGGTCGTTGCGACCAGATCGGAATTATAATTTAGCGATGCTGCAGCATAATTGTTGATTGCTTTCAGGATATCCTTGGCAATTTTATCCTGATTTTCCTGAACGGTTATAAAGGCAACGTCGACAGCATTGGTAATAAATCCAAATTGTATTAAAGCAGCCGGACAAACGTTTTGATCGAGCACCAAAACGCCGTTCTTCCTTGTTCCGATTTTATCTTCTGTAGCGTATGTTTTCCTTAATTCATTGATCAATGCTGAAGCAAGTAATTGATTGTTGTTGTTTTTGTCGATCAGAACCGAAAAGCCGCTTTTGTCATGCTTTTCATTCGCTTGTTCCGAATCCAAATGAACGGAGATAAAAATATCCGCGCCCTTTTCTTTTGCAAACAGAACCCTGTCTCTAACAGAGACGGGCTCATCGTTCGGTCGCGAAAGCAGAATTTTAATATGATCATTGGAATTTAAAGCTGCGACTTTTTTTGCGATGGAAAGTGTTATTGTTTTTTCCATAATTCCATTTGATGAAATGGCGCCATTATCGTTTCCGCCATGACCGGCATCTATCACCACTGTTATAGTTTTTCCGGCATAAGGCATTTCTGCATCTGTTGATTTTACCTTGAGGGTAAAAGCTAAAAAAACAATTGCAGCGACAGGTAAAACCAGCAACCTGCTCATGTAATTTACTTTCGGGTTTTTATTTTTTGCAAGCATCATAATTCTGCGTTTTATGGGTGAATAGAAAAAGTTATTGGTGATTGAAAAACGTTGGGCCGGATAGACAGTCCTCCAGGATCATTTCTGCAAAAGCGTTCAAATCATTGTCTTCCAGCGCTTCCTTATCGGCAATAAATTCATGGATCATGTGAAGCTCTCTCCGCAAAATCCAAAAGAACGGGTTTATCCAAAAAAACATCATCACTATATTGAAGAAGAGCTTATCGTGGGAATGTTTTTCTTTTACATGGGCTAATTCGTGATTAAAAATTTGTTGTCCGGCTTTGGAGTGAAGGTCAATGGCATTATTCCAGAATATCGAGTTGAAAAAAGAAAAGGGAGTTCCTTTTGCGCTTGTATTAATAAAACGTATTCCTTCAATTTTCGTTTCAGGATATTTTTTCTTTAGCTTTTTAATTTTGTATAAAGCGAAAAAAAAGAGGATGAAAAAAGCTGCAGAACCAGGAAATAAACTGATGTGGCAAGGTTTTGATTGTTGATGTGAAAACCTGAATTCCTGCCCAATTCTACTACAACATCGTCCTGGTAGCTAATCGTTTGAAGGATTTGAATTACCGATCCTGTATTCACTTCTGCTTTTGCCAGAATGTTTATTTTTATCAACGGAATAAATAGCGCCAGGATAACAGAACACAAAAGAAAAAAGCGATTCCATCTATGGTAGACTTTATTGCGAAGCGCTAAAAAATAATAGCCGCATAAAATGCCAGAGCATATAATGACTTTCAATAAATACCAGGCAAACGTTATCATGATAATAATTTTATTTGTTGGAAACTTTTCACCTCAGCGAAAAACGTGTTGATTATTTTCCTTTTTTTAATTGCTTTACTAAAAGTTCAAGTTCTTCAATACTCAAATTGTTTTCCTTAACCATTGTTGAGACAATATTGCTGAACGAACCTTCAAAATATTTTTTAACCAGGGATTTCACCCTTCCTTTCGAATACGAGGCTTTACTCACTAAGGGATAATACCTGTGCGTCCGCCCAAAAACTTCCACCCCTACAAACTCCTTTTCAACAAGAATTTTGATTATTGTGGCAACTGTGTTCTGGTGAGGCTTCGGAAGGGGCAATCCTGCAAGGATCTCCCTCAGAAAAGCGTTTTCAAGTTTCCATACCACCTGCATGATTTCCTCTTCGGCTTTGGTTAATGTCTTCATATTTTGTATTGAGTTTATTTCAATAGAAACAAAATTAAACTAAAAATTTAGTTAAACAACTATTTTTTTAGTTATGGGGAATAAAAAAAAATATCAGGAAAGTTTTTGCCGATTCGCTGTTGGGATTGTGTGTGAAATTTTTTAACAGATGTATAATATTTCTTTCATAAAAAATAATATTATAAAACTAACTTTACCCCGTTTTTTGATACCCACTCAACAAACCAGCAATGCAAATTATGGCAGAAGCAATCGTTGATTTAAGGAATGTAAATATTTACCAGGGTGATTCCCTTATTCTTAGCGATGTAAATATCGCTGTGAACAGGGGTGAATTTGTTTACCTGGTTGGGAAAACCGGAACAGGAAAATCGAGCCTTTTAAAAACGCTTTATGGCGATCTGGATTTAAAGAAGGGGAGGCGACAGTGGTGGGTTATAATCTGAACGAATTGGATTGGAAGAAAGATTCCTTTCCTGCGCAGGAACCTCGGCGTGGTGTTCCAGGATTTTCAATTGCTGACTGACAGGAATGTAAATGAAAATCTGAAGTTTGTATTGAAGGCTACCGGCTGGAAAGATGAGAAACTGATGGATGAAAAAATTGCTGATGTCTTGGATAAAGTGGGCTTAAAAACAAAAGGTTTTAAAATGCCTTTTGAAATGAGTGGTGGCGAACAGCAAAGAATAGATATTGCCCGGGCCTTGTTGAATTCACCGAAATTAATTCTTGGCCGATGAGCCAACAGGAAATCTTGATCCGGAAACTTCTGATGAAATTATGCACCTTCTTTTTAACATCAGCCGCGATTATGGAACGGCGATCATAATGGCAACCCATGATTATCTCGTAATCCATAAATTTCCTGCAAGAACCATCAAGACAGAAAGAGGCAAGGTTTGGGATAACGCCTCTATAACAGCTTCATAAGCTCCATGGCGTTCTTTTCATTATCGTAGGTGGATCGCAAAATTTCATTCCTGATTTCTATTTCGTTTTCAGAAAAAGATTGTTGAAATAATTTTTCAATTTTCCTTTTATAGTCCGATTGAGTTTCCGCAATGATGCAAAGCGACTCAAAGCCCGTTCCTTCCAGCGATGCGGCGTTTGAAAGAATGAATCTTCCATTAAAAAGTGCATTCAGTAATTTGATTTTTATTCCGGTTGAATTGAAGGATGGCAGTAAATGGATGTGTGCGTTTTTGATGAGTTCCTCCATTTGTTCCTGCTCGGGATTTTCAATCAACTTAACATTCTGGTACCTCGCAACATGCCTCTTTAATCTCGATAGAAGGGTTTTTTCCGGCAATGACAAAAGGGGTAGAGTCGTTTTCAAATACTTCCAAAAGCCAAAGGGCCGCTTTTTCATTTTCTGCTACTGAAAGATTACCATGGTAAAGACAAAAATCGCCCTTGCCGGGAATTGATGCAACTTTCTGAAAGGGAAGAAATACCGGAAGGAATTCAATATCGTTTGCGCTAAAAAGGGATTTATAAGTTTCTTTGTCTTTTTCATTCACTGCCAAAAACTTTGCTTTCCCTGCTATTACACTTTTCGTATTTTTTCAGCAAGCGGCTTTCCACAGCAAACCAACTTTTTTTAAAGAAATTTTTTGTTGAAAGAGACAGTTGCCGGTAATATTCAAACTCGACGTTATGAAGCCTGACGGCTACTTTCCTGTTTTTTAAAGCCCCCTTATAAAGATAATAAGTGCAATGGATTCCTTCCAGCAAAACAGGATGCTCATCCTTTAAAAGATTTTCTGCTAACCTCTTGTTTTTTCTTGAACTAACGATATAGGGTAAACGCGAAAAGAATCCGTTGAAAAAATGGGTTCTATTGTAATAATGAACTTCTACGCAATATTTATTTAACTCCTGCTGCTGACCGCGGCCGTATTCAAAACAATGCAGGATGATCTTTACACCGGTTTGATGCAGCGCTTTTACTTTATAAAACAAATCGAATACGCCGCCATAATCAGGAGGGTAGGGAACGTCAAGGCAAACGATATGGAGGGTAAGCTGTTTTATCGCGTTTTTATTTTGAATTGTTCATAAAAAGAGATGAGTTTTTTTTCTTCGTTTTGCCAGTTATACACCAGTCGTGCCCTGAGGCAATTTTGTTGCAATCTGCAATAAAGTTCTTCATCTTCCAACATCTTGTTTAAAGATTGGGAAATCATTTCAATAGTTAAATCCTCAATAAGCAAAGCGACTTGAAATTGATTGTTGATCTTTTGATATTCAGGAAAATTCATCGTCAGTTGGGGGATTCCATTCTGCATGTAATCAAAAAATTTATTCGCAAGGGATAACAGCTGGGTTTTTTCGAAAGGTTCAACGAGGTTGATTCCTATGCTCGCTTCTGCCGTTATCAGGTCCAATTCTGCCGGTAAGAATTTCCCATTAAAGAACACTTTATTTTGCAGGCAATGCTGCTCAACGAGCTCTTTTGCCTGGCGGAAGAAATTTCCATCCCCATAAATGAACAAAGAAGCATTGACATTCTTCATGGCCGGAATCAAAGATTCAAATCCACTGTCCTTCGTTTACGCTTCCCTGGTATAACAGCATTTTTTCTTTGCGTGCTCATGCTTTTAAAGGTTTCAATAATGGAACGTTTCTGATCGTTTCATAGTTCACATGGTAGCGCTGAAATTCTTTTGCAATTCCATCACTCACAGTATATCCATTAGGAAATTTGGGAATAAAAAAGCGTTCAATGAAATGCCAGATCCGGTAAATTTTTGGCCGGGTAATAATTTCTTTTTGCTGAGAGAAATATTCATGTGCATCATATACCCTTATTTTTCTTTTTAACGCACGAAGTGAAATAAACCGGAAGCATGGTGTCGAGGTCGATGCAACAAAAGATATCTGTTTTTGAAGCTAATAAATACAAAAACAAGCGCAGGTTGTATTCTGCATAAAATCCAAATCCCTTTTTGAAATACATGCAAAGCCCTCTTTGTTTCGTACATCTTGTGTTCAAATGGTCGCGAGTCTTCTTGCTGCCGCAACCAACGAATTTTACTGAATAGCCTGCCTGATGCAAACTATTGCAAATGCGGATCATCCTTTGATCATAATCAACTCGTTGGTGACAGTGAAAATTATGCGCATGGCTGTTTATTGTTTTTCCGGTATGCTTTTGCTTGTTGCAGCATCTTTATTATGAACCGAGTTCCATTTTTTGTTTTTATCCGCAGCGAGATGGTCATTATGCCAGATGCTGATAAAGGTGCCGTTCACGTTTTTCACTTCTTTCATCAGGTTCAAAATTTCAACAAGACTTTTTTCCGGCGAAAATTTTGAATAATAAATAAATGAGGCGTCCATGCAGGCAACCGGAAATATTTTTAATGCCGTCACTTGTTCTTTTTCCAGGTCATAAAAATAAAAGGGTTTGCAAGTGCCGGCCCGGAACCCATTCATTTCCGGAAATGCCATGGAATAATCTTCGGTGATTCCTGCGGCCAGCAGCGAATTATAAGTTTGGGGCAAACGGAACTTTAAAAAATGCTGCCTGCTCTTTGTGATTTTTTTTCCGGTAATTTTTTCCAGTCTATCCTTTTCGATAGCAATTTTTTCAGGAAATTCACTGCTGAAAAAAGAAGGATGGATGCCCGTTTCGCTGAAGGAATCCACTTTTTTTATAAGATTTGCCATCAACGGTTTTTTGTAATTGAGGTTCCTGTCATAACGCGAATTATCGGCCATTAAAAAAAAGAAAATGGAATCAAGATCATTTTTCCTGATTGTTTCTTGCAGCGAATCGTAAACATCCCACGGATCTTTTTGCAGGTTTAAAAGCGATTTGATCCTATGCGAAATATTGCTGAAATTAAGTTTTAGCAAGTCTTTACCGGTAGATCCGATAGTTCTGAAAAAATCCCTTCCTTTAAATTTATAAGCAATGTCGATATCATAGGTCGCTATCGCGTCAAATGTTGTTTCTTTTATTTGCAAGCCTGGAAACTTCTGTTTCAACAGGTTTTTAAAAATCTCTATCCAGTGATTAACTACTGGTTTTTGCAGGAAGTCATTTTGAAAAGCGAGGCTGTCTGATGCTTTACACCTTCCATATTGATCAGGCGGGAAAGGCAGATATTCTTCATAACGGCTCACCATATAAAAAATAGAAGAGAAAATATCAAAACCGAGATCACAATCTTTTGAGGGAAACAAAACCTTAGTACCATGTTTTTCTTCAACGGTAATTGTTTTTTTTTCAATTTTGTTTTCAAATAAAAAAGTATCTGCCCGTATAAAAAAGCCTCCTGCCTGGCAGGAGGAAGAATAATTAATTTTCTGTCCCTCAAAATTTTCAAAGGAAGCAAGATCCGTGACCGTGCGGTATTCTATCTGCCACTCATGCTTAAACAGGAATTTAAAAATATATTCAATTCTTGATGAAGTTTCTGGTAAGTATATAAGTAGCATAATTAGAAAAAGTAAAACAAGTTTGGCAATCACCTTTTGTCAAAATAGGAGCACCATTTTCAAAGATGCCTTATTTAGACTAATTGCCCAATAGCATTATGAAAAAAACGGGAAAAATACCCGTTTGCTGGAGAAATCCTTGAACGAAAACTGTTTGCAATTGGGATTATTCCTGATTTGCGTATTTTTCCACAAAAATATTTAATGAAAAAGATTTTTCCATTTATAACTCTTGCCGCCTGTTTTGTTTTCCTTTTAAACGTCAATGTTTCTGCGCAATACAAAAGAGATAAAAAGCTCGAGAAGCAACTGCAGGCACTTGTCGATTCATTTCATGGAACGGCAGGAGTCTATGTCAGAAACCTCAAAACCGGGAAGGAGGCCGCTGTCAATGCGGACACAATATTCCCAACAGCAAGCATTGTAAAAGTCCCGATTCTTGTTGGGATATTCAATAAAATTGAGGACGGAACCTTTACCTATCATCAGCCTTTGGTTTATGCTGATTCAATGAAAACCGGCGGTTCGGGCCTGATCCAATTTTTCAAAGATTCTACCAAAGTCGATTTGAATGATGTGATCACGCTGATGATTACTCATAGCGATAATACAGCCGCCATCTGGTGTGAAAAAATGGCAGGTGGAGGAATTAAAATCAATGAATGGCTTGATGCGAATGGATTCCGGTTTACCCGCGTAAATTCACGAACACCGGGACGCGAAAACGACCGGAAAGAGTTTGGGTGGGGACAAACCACTCCAAAAGAAATGGCGGAACTGATGGTGATGATCCGGGAAGGGAAAGCGGTTTCAAGAGCGTCAAGTGAAATCATGTATCGGATCATGACGCATATTTTCTGGGATGAATATGCCCTTTCCCAAATTCCGCCTTATGTTCAGACTGCTTCGAAACAGGGAATGGTGGATGCTTCACGCTCCGAGGCCGTGCTGGTCAACGCTCCTCACGGCGATTATGTTTTTTATGTGGCCACTAAAAACAACAAGGATAAAAAATGGAAGCCTGATAATGAAGCCTGGGAATTTGCCCGGAAAGTGTCTTCGCTTCTTTGGAATTATTATGAACCACATAATGACTGGAAACCTGCAGCCGGTGTTGAAAAATACCGAAATTAAAATGAATAACAGAGAAGTTGATTTGCTTTAAAAGATGCGTTCAAAAAAAAAGCAAAAAAAAGTGTGCCTGCTGGTAAATCAGATTGTTTAGAATTTACCACCGGCAATTTTTTTATAAAAAAATCTTTTCGGATTCAGCAAAAGTGTAATATTGTATCTAATATAGAAAAAAATGGAAACTAACTTGCAGGATTTTGAAACGGAGCCTACTCAGCGGCCATCGTTTTTAACTGTTCTTTGCATTCTTACTTTTATTGGCAGTGGCTTCGCGATTTTAAATTCGGTGTGGACATATACATCCGCATCAAAATTTACAAAGGAATTTGTCCAGTTCAGGCATATGGATCGCGATTCTTCGGGAATCGATTCAGTGCATGTAAACGATTCTGCCGCCGTTAAGGAAGCGAGGCGTTCCAATGAATTAGGCGAAAAAATGAAAAAATCCATCAGCCAGATCATGTCGGAGGATAATATGCGCAAAGGAGCGATTGGCGCATTCATAGCAGCTCTCTTTACGCTGTCAGGCGCTTTATTAATGTGGCATTTAAAACGCAGCGGATTTTATTTATATGTTTTAGGGGTGGTCATTGCGGGTATCATCCCGTTTTATTTATTTGGCAGTAATTTCCTGGCTGTCGGGATGTCCTCTTTCGGCAGTTTCTTTGGATTAGTTTTTATTGCCTTATATGCTTTAAATCTTAAAGCAATGAACCGGTAAAAAGCCCAATAGGGGTTATAATATTAAAAGTTAGAAAAAAAATTACATCAGGCGGCAGGAATAATTAAAAAATCAAAATTTTAAACTACATTTGCAGCCAATTATTAAATTTACTTCATACAAATGTCTTATTTAACATCAGAAAACAAAGCAAAGTATTTTGCAGATTTTGGCGGGAATACAACAAACACAGGTTCTATTGAAGCTCAGGTTGCAATTCTTACAGAAAAAATCAACCATATTTCCGGTCATCTAAAAACTAATAAAAAAGATTTCAGTACCCAACGTGGTTTAATGCAGATGGTGGGTAAAAGGAAAAGTTTGCTGACATATCTAACCAAGCATGATCTTACAAGTTACCGTGCCTTGATTGAAAAGTTAGGACTTCGTAAATAATTTTTTATTTTATTAATAGATATTGTTGCTATTCCCAACTGAATAAACGGTTGGGAATACTTTTTTTACAACAAATTATAAACAATGAACACTCCCAACCCAATAAATGTAACTTTCGATATCGGCGGGGGCCGCATCGTTACAATAGAAACAGGTAAGCTTGCCAGGCAAGCAGATGGCGCTGTTACTGTGACTTTAGGTAATTGTGTAATACTTGCAACCGTAGTTGCAAACCGTGAGCCTAAAGAAGGGCAGTCATTTTTTCCTCTTTCGGTAGATTACCAGGAGAAATTTGCTTCTGCAGGTAGAATTCCCGGTTCTTTCTTTAAGAGAGAAGCACGCCTGAATGATTATGAAATATTAACTTCAAGATTAATCGACCGCGCCTTAAGGCCTCTTTTTCCTGATGATTATTTATGTGATGTGCAGGTGTTGGTGTCATTGATTTCCAGCGATCCGGAAGTAATGCCGGATGCAATGGCCTGCCTTGCTGCCTCGGCTGCTTTGGCGGTTTCTGATATTCCCATTCAGGAAATTATTTCTGAAGTAAGAATCGGAAAAGTAAATGGTCAATTCATCATTAATCCTACCCGTTCCGAACTTGCAGACTCTGAGCTGCAATTTTTAATTGCCGCTACCGATAAAAATATCATGATGGTAGAAGGTGAAGGAAAAGAATGCCAGGAAGAAGATCTGATTAAAGCAATTGAAATGGCCCACGAAGCCATCAAGATTCAGGTGAAAGCACAGGAGCAATTAAGGGATAAAGCAGGCGTAAAAGCAAAACGCGACTATACCAAACCGTACCGCAACGAAGAATTAAATGAAAAAATATCTGCTTTTGCCAAAGACAGAATGCTTGCAATTGCATCTGCCGCTTCTGCAAAGCATGAAAGACAGGATGCCTTTGATCAATTGCTAAAAGATGTTACTGAACATCTTGGAGAAGAATTACCTGATGAAGACAAGAAATTAATTAAATATTATTTTGGAGAATTACAATACAATGTAGTTCGCGACATGATGCTTTCAACGAAGAAACGCCTTGACGGCCGTGATCTTGATGAGATTCGCCCACTGACGATGGAAGTTGATCTTTTGCCTTCACCACATGGTAATGCGTTATTTACCCGTGGAGAAACGCAATCTTTGACAACCGTAACTTTGGGAACACCTCTTGACGAATTATTAGTTGAAAGCGCTGCAACCAGCGACTATTCTAAATTTATTCTTCATTATAATTTCCCTCCTTTTTCTACCGGCGAAGTGAAAATGATGCGGGGCGTTGGCCGCAGGGAAGTGGGACATGGAAACCTTGCCAATGCGTTCCTTAAAGCAAATCATGCCTGGAAGCGATTATCCTTATACTGTAAGGGTGGTGAGTGATATTTTAGAAAGTAATGGATCTTCGTCTATGGCTACTGTCTGCGCAGGCTCACTCGCGTTAATGGATGCAGGCGTGCCTTTCAAAAAACATGTAAGCGGTATTGCTATGGGATTGATTTCTAAAGGAGATCAGTTTGCGATCCTTTCTGATATCCTGGGTGATGAAGATCATTTGGGTGATATGGATTTTAAAGTTACGGGAACCCGTGATGGAATTTGCGGAGTGCAAATGGACATTAAAGTAGATGGCCTTAGCATGGACGTGATGAGAAAGGCGCTTGAGCAGGCAAAAAAAGGCAGAATGCATATTCTGGATGCGATGTACAACTGCATACCTGAACATAGAACAGACGTGAAACCTCATGCTCCAAGAATGGAAAAACTGATCATTGATTCAGAATTTATTGGTGCAGTGATAGGACCCGGTGGAAAGATTATCCAGGAAATTCAAAAAACTACCGGCGCCACGATTAATATTACAGAAGTTGGTAAAACCGGTGAAGTAAGCATTTTCTCTGCCAATAAAGAAAGCCTCGATCAGGCTGTATCCTGGGTGAAGAGCATTGTTTCCGTTCCGGAGATTGGCGATGTGTATGAAGGTACGGTGAAAGGAATAAAAGAGTTTGGAGCTTTTGTTGAATTTTTACCAGGGAAGCAAGGATTGCTGCACATTTCAGAGATCATGTGGAAACGTCTTGAAAACATGGATAATGTGTTCAATGAAGGCGATAAAGTAAAAGTGAAGCTGGTGGGTGTAGATCCAAAGACCGGGAAATTTAAATTAAGCCGCAAAGCCCTGATTCCAAAGCCTGAAGCTCCCGCTTCTTCCCATCCCAAACACGACCATTAAACAATTTTTATAATTTTTAATACCAAAGCTTGTAGAAATGCAGGCTTTTTTTTATGAATAATTTTATAAGGATAGAAATAGAAACACCATCGGTAGAGCAAGCAGAAATACTGATTGCTAATTTGTCTGAAATCAAATTCTATGCTTTTGAGCAGGAAGGAAATGATGTAATCGCTTACATACTTGAAACGGATTTCGATGAAAAAAAATTGGAGGAAACCGCAGGCCTGAGTACCCATTTCAAAAAACAGGTGATCAGGGATGAGAATTGGAATTTGCAATGGGAGAGTGAATTGCAACCCGTAATCATCAACAATTTCGCAGCCATCCGGGCAGATTTTCACAAACCCATCCAACACGTAAAACATGAACTGATCATCACGCCAAAAATGAGTTTTGGAACCGGTCATCATCCCACTACTTTCCTGATGATTGAACTGATGGCCGAAGTAGATTTCATTGGTAAAACTGTGCTTGATTTTGGCACAGGAACGGGCGTACTGGCCATTCTTGCTGAAAAATGCGGTGCTGCAAGCGTCATGGCAATTGATTACGACACATGGAGCATCAATAACGCCATTGAGAACGTTAAGGCAAATGGTTGCACGCATATTGCTATAGAACAAAAGGACAGTCTTTCAGGCATTCCACCCGTTGATATTATTACCGCCAACATCAACCTGAACGTTTTAACGCAATCTTCCGATTCTATTTCGGAACTGCTGAAAACGGGCTCGTTATTATTGGCCTCCGGTTTTTTATCGGCCAATGAAATAGAAATGGAAAAGACTTTTTCAGAAAAAGGTTTTGTTAAAAAAATGGTTTTGAAAAAAGATGACTGGCTGGCCATATTGTTCGCCAAAATATAAAGCGAATTTTATGAAAATTATCTGATTGCCGGAAAGATTAAATGTTATATTTGTCACTCCTATATGATTGCCTGATATAAATATGAAAGAGTTTATTTTAATTATTATCGCCTATTTTATTGGTTCTATTCCTACCGCATTAATCGTTAGCAAAGCTTTTTTCAATATTGACATCCGTGAATACGGAAGCGGCAACATGGGTGCTACCAACACTTTCAGGGTGCTGGGATCTAAGTTCGGAACCATTGTTATGGTGGGCGATATGCTCAAAGGAATTCTGGCTGTGGCGCTTTATAATTTATTGCCTTATTACCTCACTAATGAGTTGGACCGCACAAACCTCATGATCGGCCTCGGCCTGGCAGCCGTTATTGGGCATATTTACCCGATATGGGCAGGTTTCAGAGGCGGAAAGGGAGTGGCTACTTTGTTCGGAATGGTTCTCGCCATCCAGCCAATTGTGGCGCTTAATTGTGTGGGCGTTTTTTTGTTGGTTCTTTATTTAACGCGATATGTTTCTTTAAGTTCCATTCTTGCCGGCGTGGCTTTGCCAATCTGCGTTTTATGGATCTATAATGAGAAGGAGGTTTTTTACCGGGTTTTCGCCGTTGCCGTTGCCTGCCTTGTTGTTCTGACTCATCAAAAAAATATCAGCCGGTTGATAAAAGGAAATGAAGGGCGCGTTCCGATCCTTAAACACCGCGATCGCAGGAAATCACGGCGTAAAGAATTATAGCTTTATTTGCATTCCCATGCAACCGGTTTGTCGAAGCTTTTCATCTTAATTCCAGCAACACAATTTATTTTTGGTACACCAATTGTTTATTCATACAAAAATTGAATATCGTTATGAAAAAATATCTTCTACTTTTTATAGGCTTGAGCCTTTTTGTGATTGCATGCACCACGAACGCCATCACGGGCAGGAGCCAGCTTTCGCTGGTGTCGGAAGCTTCCTTGCAGCAGGAAGCGGTTAGTCAGTACAAGACCTTTCTTTCACAAAATAAGGTGGTTAACAGCAGCGGCAATAAAGACGCAGAGATGGTTAAACGCGTCGGTTCGAGGATTGCATCGGCTATTACCAAATATTATAAAGACAAAGGACTATCCAATCAGCTGGATGGTTACAATTGGGAATTTAATCTGGTGGACAATAAGGAAGTAAATGCATGGTGTATGCCCGGAGGAAAAGTGGTTGTTTATACCGGCTTGCTTGGTGTAACCCAAAATGAAGCAGCGCTCGCCATTGTATTGGGTCACGAAATAACACATGCCGTTGCCCATCATGGCCAGGAACGAATCAGCCAGGCTTTGGTCGCCCAGGGAGTAGGAGTGGTAGGAGATGTGTTTACTTCAGGAAATAGCCAGGCAAATAATGTTTTCAATGCGATTTTTGCACCGTCCGCACAGGTAGGAGTTCTGCTGCCCAATTCGCGCAAACAGGAATATGAAGCCGATCATTATGGTTTGATTTTCGCCGCCATGGCCGGATATAATCCACAGGAAGCAGTTCCTTTCTGGGAAAGAATGGCTAAATTGAATTCTGGTTCTTCCACTCCTGAAATTTTAAGTGATCACCCTTTAGATTCAAAAAGGATAGAAAAAATTAAAAGCGACATGCCGGAAGCGCTGAAATATTACACACCTGTTAATTCGAAATAAAACCCACAAATTGTTTTAGAAAGCCCTGCAATTCAATGTTGCAGGGTTTTTTATGGCCAAACCGGTTTTTTTTCGTACTTTTGCACCTGTCTAAACTGCATTTCGTTATTTTTTAAGGCCAATGCTTTTGAGAATTTTGCAATGCAGGAATTCATAGACCTTTTTTAATCTTATAAATATTGCTTCACTTATGTCTCAAACCTTGTTTGAAAAATTGCAATTAGAGGATGAAAAAAATCTGTTAATACAAGGGCTTCCATCTACAATCGAAAAGCAATTTTCAAAACTTTCATTTTCCAAGAATGTAACACAGCTTCTGAAAATCCGTAAAGTGGATTTCGCGCTCGTATTTGCTCTCAATTCAAAACAGTTAAGAAGTATTTACGCCGAACTTTGCCCCGCCTTGCATGAGGATACCAAGTTATGGGTCGCTTTCCCGAAACAGGCTTCAAAAATTGCCAGTGACCTGAATCGCGAAGGCTCATGGGATTTTATGATAGAACAGGGATATGAAACCGGCGAGAAAATCGTACTTGATTATGTATGGAGCGCACAGCGTTTTAGTAAAGCCGAAGTTTGTGAGGCAGTAAAACCGGCCAAATCAAAAGTAGTAAAACTGAAAACATCCGGGAAGCTGGCAGAAGCTGAAGGATTTTAATGTTTCATTCAACAATCTAAATTTTCTTAAAATTTACGTGTAACTTTTTTATGGGGGGATATAAAAGAAAAATGTCTTTTATATCCCTCATTTATTTTATAAAAAAGTTGATAAAAGGTTCGTTTGCTGGTGTGCAAAAATTCCAGGGACTAAGACTAAAGGAGTCAATACACTCTATTAAAACAGATTTTACGCCGAAGGATGTCATAAGCAATGTCGGTTGGGATGGTATCCTCAAGTTCTACTTCAAAATCTTTAAGTTTCTCATGAAGGGATATGCCAGTCCACCAATCAAGTATTGGATATTTTTAAGTAACCCTCAAGCACAGGTCAGGAGACCTGCGCCAGAGCGATACATTTGAATCCGGTAATTTGATTCAAGTAATTGAATTTTCGTTCTTTATAGAGGAGAATATAATCGTAGAACATTCCAGTATTTCTGACAATTTTTCTAACTTAGATAATGATATTTCAGAAATATTGTTTTCAATAGGTGAGGTATCAGCTCTTAAGTTTAAACCTCTGTCACCTCCTGCACCTATTTCCCAATCATTCCATCAACGCTCACTCTTCCGGGACCGCAAAATAGAAGGGTGATGGCAGCGGCTAAATACATAGTGCCTCTTTCCCCGTCGGTAAAAATGTTTCCATGGGAAGCAACAAAAACAACAACACACATTCCGATGATGATGGGAATGCAGGCAAATCGTGTGAACAATCCAAGAATCAGCAAAAATCCACAAAGGAATTCTGCGAAAATAATGAGAGAAAGGGAGGTAGTGGAACCAAGATTTAGAAAATTCATAAACTTCAAGCGGAGCGTACCGAACTGAACCAGTTTGTTATAACCATGATTCATCAGCAATAAACCTAAAACGACTCTTAAAACAAGCATACCGAAATTAAAGGCTCCGGCAGAATGCTTAACCGACAAAAATCTTTTCATAAAATATTTTTTACAATTGTATTAACAAAGATTTGCGCAATTTAAAGCGTTTTTGGCTTTTCCATAAAATTTGCATCAAACCAGATTAGTGGAATGGTGTTTGTACTTTTGCGAAGAATTTTTTTCGCGTTTTGATTATTTATTGATAAAATCATAATTGATGAATCGTTTCCTGCTTCCCATTACTTTTATACTGCTGTCGTTCCCTGTTTTTTCCCAGCCGAATTTTAATGTAACAGACCCTGAAAAAAACTTTAAGCAAGCCAAAGAATTTTTTATTCAGGGAGAGTATAGCCTCGCTTATCCGCTATTAAAATCTTTGCAGGATAAATATCCGGAAAACACCCAAAGCAGCCATGCGTATCTGAACCAGGATATTGAGTATTACTATATTGTGTGCGGACTTAAACTGAACCAGGAAAGCGCTGAGGCCTCGGCCAAACTTTTTGTTGAATCTGCCAATAATGAACCGCGCCAGCAAATGATGAGCTTCCATTTGGCCCGGTATTATTTTATTAAAAATGATTATGCACGTGCCGTTATTTTTTATGAAAGGGCAGGATATGACAATCTGAGCAATGATGAAATCGCCGATGCGAAATTTGAACTGGCTTATTCGTTTTTTAATACTAGCCAGTTTGATAAAGCCAAACCTTTGTTCAACGAAATTCATCAGCTCAAAACCAACAAATATTATTATGACGCCAATTACTATTATGGTTTTTTAAGTTACCGCGATAAGGAGTACAATGAGGCGCTGAGTTCATTTAAAAACGTCGAATCTATTCCCAAATACAAGGGTTTAGTGCCTTATTACATCACGCAGATCTATTATTTCCAGGGCAAAAAAGATGAGGCGCTCCGCTATGGTGAAAACGCTATCGCACAAAACGATGTTTATTACCGCAAGGATCTGAACCTGCTGATCGGGCAAATCTATTTTGACAAAAAACAATTTCAAAAGGCGCTTCCTTTATTGGAGGCTTATGTGAACCAAAGTGAAAAGGTTTCCAGGGAAGTGATGTATGAATTGAGTTATTGCTACTATGATGCCAACCAGGTAAACAAGGCGATCGAAGGTTTTAAACAATTGAGTAACGAGAAAGATTCTCTTGGGCAAAATTCCATGTATCTTTTGGGTGACCTCTATCTGAGAACCAATCAAAAAGCAAACGCAAGAAATGCGTTTCAATACAGTGCTGGCAATAGCAGCAACAGGCTGCAACAGGAAATTTCAAGATTTAATTATGCGAAACTTTCTTATGAATTAGGTTACCAGGATGTAGCGATGAGTTCAATGAATAAATTCCTGGACTTGTACCCAACCTCGGTTTATGCCAATGAGGCAAAAGAGATTTTGATTAATTTACTGGCGAACACGAACAGTTATTCAGATGCGCTAGCCCTGTATCAATCTTTTGATAAACCCACGCCTACTATGATGCGGATTTATCCCAAAATACTATTTGGAAGGGCGACAGAATATATTAATGATCAGAAACTGAATGAGGCGGATGATCTTTTATCAAAAATAATCCGTGATCCGAATGCGGGCGCTGTCTTGCCTTTTGCAAATTTCTGGAAAGGAGAAATTGCGTATAGGCTTTCCCGTTATGATGATGCGGTTAAGTACCTAAATGCCTATCTGCAAACGGGAGGCATTCTTGGTGAAGCCAATCCCGCTGATGCGAAATATGTGCTTGGATATAGTTATCTCGAAACCGCCAATTACGAAAGGGCGCTTGAGAATTTCAGGCAGGTAGCGCCTTCGGCTTCTTCACAATCTTCTGCTCTTGTGCAGGATGCTTATGTGAGAGTTGCTGATTGTAATTTTATGCTGAAGAATTATTCTGTTGCCAGGAGCATGTATCAAAACGTTATTGATAACGCTTTGCCGCAGGGTGATTACGCATTATACCAGGTAGCGCTGATCAATGGGATCAATAATCCGGCGGAAAAAATAAAAACCTTTAATACTTTGGTTCAGCGGTATCCGCAAAGCGACCTGGTGGCGGAATCCTATATGCAGATCGCCAATTCTTATATGCTGCAGGAAAAATTCAGGGATGCGATTCCTTATTTGAATAAAGTGCTCAACATTAAATCGGCAAGTGGTCAATATCCTAAAGTTTATTTGAAACTTGGGCTTTCCAATTATAACCTGAACAACAACAACGAGGCATTGAAAGATTACCAGCAATTGATCTCTCTATATCCGCAATCCAATGAGGCTGATGAAGCATTAGAGAATATGAAAAATATTTATGTAGAGATGGGAAGGCCGAATGATTATGTTGATTTCATGAGAAAATCCGGGAAGGTGATGAGTATTTCTGAAGCGGATTCATTAACGTATGCCGCTGCTGAATTAAAATATTCCAATAACGATTGTGTCGGCGCCATCCCTGCATTCAATGATTATTTATCAAAATATCCGCAGGGCGCTCATGTACTTGATGTTAATTTTTTCTCCGCCGAATGCTATTCAAAAACTAAAGATTGGCAAAACGCGCTGAAAGGATATGAGGCGGTTGTCAACATGGGCAGCAACCGTTTTGCGGAAAGAGCGGCTTTTGCAGCAGCGAGAATTTATTATTTTGAATTGCAGGATTATGCGAAGTCTAAAATTTACTTTTCAAAATTGCGGGATTTGGCTACAACTGCAGAAAACCAATTGGAAGCGCTGCGGGGTTTGGTGAGAAGTTATTATCAAACAAAAGATTTCACTGAAGCCAATAACACAGCAAAAGAACTGCTTACCAAAAAAGGAATAAGCACCGACGATAAGGCCATTGCCCACTTAGTGCTGGGCAAATCGCTGCAGGCATCCAATCAATTTGAGGAAGCCATAGCGGCATTCAAACAGGTGTCGGCTATCAATAAATCTGCATGGGGCGCTGAAGCCCGCTTTGAAATCGCTAATTGCTATTTCGCGGTTAACCAGCTTTCTACGGCTGAAAAGGCGGCGCTTGAGGTGATAAAAGTTACCGGATCCTATGATTTCTGGGTAGCGAAAGCCTACATTCTTCTGGGTGATATTTACCTGAAAGAAAAGGATTATTTCAATGCTAAGGCAACTTATAAAAGTGTTGCCGACAACGCCACCATTCCGGAACTTAAAAAAGAGGCCCAGGACAAGCTCGATAGCACAATTGCTGAGGAACAGCAATACATTGT